>JAUIGL010000123.1 GCA_030430165.1 bacterium
GTCTGCGAGCTGACCTGGCAGCTGCGCGGCCAGGCCGAGGGACGGCAAGTCGAGGACGCCAAGGCCGGAGTCACCGCCAACCAGGGGTTGTTCGGCCACGGCTCGTCGGTGGTAGTGACGCGATAGAATCGGGCCATGGTAGTGGGTCAGTTTGGACCTCCGGAACTAAACTGAGCCTCGCTTCCTCCTACGCTCCGTGAGCTTCGGAGGACAGGACGCTCGGTCATCCGAGGGGCCCTCACCCGGCCTCCGGCCGACCTCTCCCACAGGGAGAGGCATCTGAATTCCCTTCTCCCTGTGGGAGAAGGACAGGATGAGGGTCCCTCGAATGGGGGCGAAGCCCCACCAATGTATCTTCGAAGCGTTCCAAACGTCCCGATCGCGGTCGAGACGCTTCCGACGCTCTCCCAGTTTCAAACTGACCCACTACGCGGGCCAGTGATCGATTGACAAGTACGCAGCGGCCTGTTGCGGTGCGGATCGATGCCACTGCCCCGTCTTCGCATCGACTGCTCGGGGTTCGAAGGCGACCTCTGCCGCCTCGGCCGCGATGCCGGTTGTGATCGGAGTCCGATCAACCAACACACCGAAGGACAGCCGCAACCGTTCCGCCACGCCTACACCCCGGTCTTTCAGCTGCTGTTCGCGCCGCGGCGCTACGACGACATCACGATCGCCGAGATCGGCATCGCCTGGGGAGCCGGATTGCGCATGCTGGCGGGCTACTTCCCAGCCGCTCGCATCGTCGGCTTCGAGAGGAGAGAGAAGTTCGTCGAGCACTGCCGCGCTCTACAGCTGCCGCGCACCGAAATCCGCCACGTCGACTTCAATCGGGTCGATCGCCTCGACAGCCGCTTCGACATCGTCCTCGAAGATTCCAGTCACAACCAAGCGACTCAGGTGCACGCGATCCGGACCGCGGTTCCGGCTCTCAACCGCGGCGGCATCCTGATCATCGAAGACATCGCCCTCGACCGCGACGACCGCCCGCTCGAAGACGCGGTCCAACCGTTTCTACCAGAGCTCTCCCTGGCGTCGTTCATCTACCCCGAGCACCCCAACGTCGACCCGAGCTGGCAAAACGAGAAGCTACTCGTTCTCGTCCGAGCCTAGTTGGGTCGCTGCGCGGCGCGCCCGTTCGCCGTTTCAATCGAAGGCGACGATCGACAGATCCAGAGGCAGCTGTTTAGCGCGACCCGGGTCACCGCGTACCGGCAGGGCGGCTACCGCCTCGTCGCTGGTCTCGACCCGGTCGATCTCGGCGGTCGATACAGCGCGGCCGACGACGCGAAAGGAGTCGATTAGGTACGGCCTGCCGTTGGAACCCAACGGCGACGGTCCGTCCATGACGTGGAAATGCAGGTGCGGCGAAGAGCTGTTACCGCTGTTGCCGACCAGGGCGATCGTCTCGCCGCGTCGCACCGTGTCTCCCGGGGCGACGCGGATCGACCCCTTCTGCAGGTGGGCGTAGAGCGTGAACAGCCCGTCGCCGATATCGATGACCACCGCGTTGCCGTCGACCTGGTCGAGTGGCAGCGACGTTCCCGGCAACTGGCCCGGCGCCTGATCCTCGAGTCCGTCCTGCACGGACACCACACGCCCGTCGGCGGCGGCCAGAGCTCGCCTACCGTAGATGGCGTAGTTGCGCGGGACGGAAGGGTCTCCGGCGACAAACGCCCCGGCTTCGTTCAATTGCGTCCAGTCGATGGCGAAGCGCTGCGCGAACCACTCCCGATTGTCGATCGGCAGGCCGGCGCGAATGTGGCGCACCGACGTGCAGCAGCCGTCGGCGGCGAGGTAGCCTGTTGCGGCCTCCAGCGGTGGGCCGAGCAGCGGAACCACGGCGTCTCGGGCGACGCGAACCGCGCCGCCGCTGGTCGTCATCGGCTGCGGCAGGCGGTCCGCGGTGACGGTCAACCGATGGTCGAGCCGTTGCGGCAGTTGCGCGGCGTCGTCGAAGGCGAGCGTCAGGAAGAGAAACGCGGCCTGTCCCGGGCCAATCTCGGCACCGGCCCTGCGCGTGCCGACGACCTCGATCGAACCGGCGATCTCGCTCTTGCTCAACGATCGAATCTTCACTCCGTCACCGAGCACGTCGACCCCGGTCACCGCGAGCTCGAGCGTCGTCGCGTTCTGCAGCGGGACCTCCCACAGCAGGTGAACCCTCCCGTCGGAGCCAGTGAACGGTGCCGCGTCAGTGCCGCGGCGCGCCAGCAGCGGAGTGAGACGCGCCTGCGCCCCCGGGTCGGAACGCCCCTCCTCTGCCGCTGGCAACGCGGTCACTCCGACCGCGGCGATCAATACCAGGCTACTGACGATCCGGCCGAGCAACGCGCGCATGCTGATCCAATAGGACAGAGAGATGGCAGCGACAATCGTCGGTCGGTATCGCCTTGGCCATTCGATAGCGATAGCCAAGGCGATACCGACCCGGATCCGAGTGGTCTGCGTAGATCAGCGAAAGCGCAGCGATCGACGGCGCCGGGCGAGGACGAGGGCGGGCAGCATGGAGAGCCACAGCCACGGCGTGCCGACATGCGACCCGGGTCGAACGATCGAGCAGCTGTCGTCGTCGCCCTCATCGACCGGGACCTGCGTCGGCGTCGGCTCACCACCCTCGACTTCCAGATCTGCGGAGCCGAGCAGCTGTAGACCGCCGCGCGCCGAGTGCGCCACCAGAATCTGATGCGTGCCGCCGCTCTGCGGGAAATACGGCGCGTGCACTTCGTGCACGCGTTCGGCGTCGACATGCGACACGATCTCGACCTCGAACGGAATCACCTGGTCGAACACCTCTTCGACAGAGAGGTGTGACTGGTCGGGCGGCACCGCGTAGAAAGTGATTCTCTCGCCGTCGATCCTCGCCTCGGCGGCGCGCAAACCGGCGCGAACCACCGCCTTCTCACCGGGCTGCACCTGCGTCGGGCTGACGTGCACCCGCTCGAGGGCAAACCGCCCCTCGACCTCGTTGGGGAAAAGGCCCGACACGCGCGCCGACGACTCGACGGCCTCAGGCTCGACGTAAAAGGGGTGCCGATAGAGGCCGACGTTGTTGCTGAAGTCGTCGATACACAAGGCGCAGAGACACTCGCCGCAATCATCGTCGCCGTCGCAACTGGTGCCGGAGATGCTGCAGGTGCCTCCTGAGCCGCAGACATTGTCCGCCGCACCCGGGCAATCCGCATCGGCGACACAGCCGTCGCGCGTCGCCAGACACGCGCCATCGACGCAGCGGTTGCTCTTGGGACAGAGATCGGCGATCGAGCCGAGTCGTCCCGGGATACCGGTCAGCGAATGGTCGGGGACCTCGGCGCCGAGCGCCGGGTTGCCGTCGTTGTCGGAGAGCTCCGGCCAGACGACGACCCAGAACATATAGTTCTTGGCACCGCAGCCACCGGATCCGCACAGGCTGGCATCGCCAGTGTCGAAGGTCGTGCCGGCCAACGCCCAGTTGGCCTCGCCCGGCCGTGTCGGCGAGTCGAAGCCCGCCAACGGCTCGAGACGATCCTCGCCGATGAAGATGCTATCGACCGGGTCGCCGGCGATGCAGCAGGCGTCGCAACTGTTCTCACAGGAGACGACGCCGCCGCCATCCTGCGAACAGGTCTGGTCGTGATCGTAGTAGCCGACCGGTGTCATACACACCGTGTCCCACTCCTGGGCATAGAAATCGACGACCACCTCGCCCGCGCTCATGTCTGCCAGGCTGTAGTTGTAGACACGCACCTGAAGCGAGAGCTCGTCGCCCTCGGCGGCGACCGTCAGCTGCGGCCCCTCGCCGGCGGCATCGCTCGGCGTGATGAAAAAGCCGCGCAGATAGTAGAAGAGGCTGTTCCAGAGACCGCTCGGAGTCGGTTCCGCCGGGTCGTAGGTGACGCAGTCTTCGGTCGCGGCAATCTCCGAGCTCTCCGGTAGACACTGCACGATCGAGGGATCCGACGCCCCTTTGCCCGGCTGAGGCACCAGGTGCCTCGGTCGATTGAGCGCGATGTCGATGTTGCGCGCGTAGGGGCTCATGTTGGACGCCCACCAGGATCCGTTGCGTGGATTGGCGGTGAAGGCGGTACGGATCACGCCGTTGCTCTCGATCTCGGCGCTGGTCGCGGTCGGTTCCTCGAGGGTTCCCTTGGCGGGAGCCTGCCCGAAGATGTAACCGGTCGCGGAGTAGTCGAAGCCCGACAGGAACGTCCCCGGCAGCAACACCTCGACCCCGGTCGACGAGCCGAGACTGGTCGAGTTGGTGTGAGAAGTACTGAAAGACTCGCTCGAGTTGAAGGACGCCGACTCCTTGAGCTTGATCCCCTCCACGCTCTCTTCGAAGCCCGCCGGCGAAACGGTGACGGTCTCGGACAGGGTCTGCGAAAACTGGCCGCTCTTGCTCGCGGTGCGGCTGGAGCCCTTGCCGACGCTCCAGTCGAGGTCGTATTTCGAGTTCGCCTCGTCACTCGTGCTGAACGACGGCGTCTCCGATAGCAGGACGTAGTCGTCGGCACCGTCATCGCACAGATTCTCGCCGTAGCGCGCTTCGATCTGCGCGCAATCCCACGCGTAGGAGAAAATCTGCCCCGGCTCGTGAACCGGCTGGTACCACTCGAGGCTCTCGGCACCATAGGTTCTCGTCTGCACCTCACCGGCGCCGGCGTACTGCACATACAGCTGCTGCATGTTCTCGTCGGGACAGGTCGAGAAGTCGTTGGGACAATCGTCGTCGGTCTCGCACGCCTGGTTGGAGATGCTGCAGAGGCCGCTCGACTCACACTCGTCGACGCACAGCGTGTGCCCGATGACCGGGTAGAAGTAGAGGTTGTACGAGCGATCGGTGTACCAGACGTGGTCCCAGAAGCCGGTCGACGTCGACGCGTCGAAGGATTGGGTCGCGTAGCTGTTGTGATTCGTGGTGACCGTGTGGGTGTAGGTGTTGTCGCTGGCCAGACTCACCTGCTGAGTCAGCTGGACCCCGGGCGGAACGACCGACTTCGTCTTCTCGCTGAGCTCGACAGCCAAGCCCAGCGACCAGCTCGTCGTGTCGGTGTTGGACGACTGCTTCGTACCGGTCTCGGAGAACGAGTATCCCGCCTTGTACGACCCGGAAAGCACCGAAAAGTCGACCAGACAACGCAGCTCCGTGCCGTCGGCGCAGGTGCTCTGCGAGACCAGAGGGTTCTCGGACAAATCGCAATTGCACAGGTTCGAGGTGCTGAAGTGTGCCGGGCAGTTCGTCGGATCGGGATCGCAAAATCCGGCGGTGGTGCCGAGGTTGCCGAAGGCGACCCAATCGGCATGCGCCGGCGGCGCCGACAGAATGACGTCGGGCTGTGAGATGGACTCGATGCGAACCACGGTCGGTGAGCCGAGGCGCTGTGACCTCCCCTGGAGGTCGCCGGCGCGGAGAAAGCTGCCAGCACGGATGCCGCGATCGACCGCCGGCTCGCCGAAGTTGTCGATCGTGAAAAACTGCAGCTGCTCTGGCGTAAAGGCATTCGATGCGTCGGCCGAAAAGACGTACACGTCGCTCGTGTGCTCCGAGCTGCGCGCCATCAGGAACGCGGCGAGCTGCAGGTTGTAGTCGCTCGGCTTGATGTAAGAGCAGATGCCGCCGGCCGCACACGTTCCCATGCAATCGCCGTCGGCCGTGCAGTCGGCACCCGAGATGTCGCACACACTGTTGCTGCAGGTGTCGCCACAATCCGAATCGACCTCGCAGGAGGTCGAGGCATCGGCCGACGGCGCCGAGCTGAAGCGGCCGAACGCCAGTCCAGCGAAGGATTTGTCGTGACTGGTGGAGAACCGATAGTCGCGCGACTCCATCGTCAAATCGGAGGCGAACGAAAGAACCAACACCGTGTGCTTCTCGCTTCCGGAGATGGCGATTGCCACGTTGTCGACGCTGGTCGACCAATCGAGATCACCGGAGGTCGCGTAGATCGCCGCCGGATTGTTGATGTGACTGTGCGGAGAGAGGTCGTCGAGCAGGTCCTGCGAGGTCGGCTCCAGCTGCCGCCCGGCCGAGCCGTCGTCGACGAACTGAGTGAAGCTGTAGACCTCGGCGGCGACATGGCAATTGTTGCTGCCGGAGTGCTCGTACAGTGCGACGACGACGAGCTCATCGCCGACGGAAGCGTCGAGCTGACCCGCCGCGACGGCCATCGGCGGTGAGCGGAGCTCGCTGCCCGCTTGGTTGCTGTTGCTCTTCGTGCAATTGCCGCCAACCGTTTCGATCGTTCCCAGATCGGACGGGATCGGCGAGATCGTGGCGCTGGACAGAACGATCGAGAACGGCTGGGCGTCTTCACATACGGTGTTGCTCACCGGCCCTGCGCACACCGTGGCGAAATGGACGACCGGCTTGTTGCCGCTGCTGAACCCCGTTCCCATCCAAGCCACGTCGAGATTGCCGTCGGCATTGAAGTCGCCGACGGCGGGGTCTGCCATCGGCGTGCGCGAGGCCCCCGTGTTCAGCGACGCCCGGATGCTGATGGAGCTGCCGACCGTGGACGGGTCATCGGCCGCGGCAACATAGGTCCACTCGTCGCTGCCGATGAAGAGATCGTCGAAGCCGTCGCCGTCGAAGTCGCCTACCGCGCTATGCAGCCAGCGATTGCGAATCGCCTGCGGGATCGTGTTGATGAACTCGACGCCAGCGACCGGATCGTCGACGTAGAAGCTCATGCGATTGGACTGCTGATTCGAGCAGTCCGTACCGCTCGCGCCAGCGCTCGGCGCGAGGGTGACGATCACATCGTAAGGAAGGTCGAACATTCGCATGGTCTGCGTTTGCTGCGGAAAAGGCACCGCCGTCTGCGAGTGCGACACGCAAGACAGGCCCACCAGGGTCTCGGCGGCCACGTCCTCCCCGGTGGTGATCATCATGTCCTCGGTGTTCAGCGCAAAGTACTCGACTCTCGTCGCCGAGTCGGAGGTCGACACCGGATCGGCGACGACCAGGTCGTCGGCGCGAACCAGGTAGCGGTCGCCGTCGAGCACGTCGTCGGTGTCGTCGAGCGACTGCGCCGCCGAGCTCACCGGCAACGCCAGCAACGCCAATAGTGCAAACGTCGCCCCGCCAAGAGCGGTAAGTCTGAATCCCGGATTCACCATGACATCTTTCCTCCGTGCCCGGCGCCGCAACGCCACTTCGATCGCCGCTATCACCCGGCGGCAGTGGGCTTCCGATTCATCCTCGCATGATCCACACCGGCTGGGAGCACGCCGAATCAATCCGCAGCGCGCTGCCGCGTACCTCTCGACCGACTCGCCGAGTCGGGTTCAGCGCCCGGCGCCGCGCCATCGTGGCAACGGGGCGGCTGTTCGCAGAAAAGGGGAATCATCCACAGTTTGTAATAAAGCAAACCGGCAACGTACACGCGAGCGCCAAATGTGAACGGTGAATCTGCCTTGACGCACCGCCGCTCCAGCACGACCGACCCAGCGGTCAGGACGGCCATCGGAGGCCGATCCGCGCGAAGCGCGGAGGAGGTTCGCCGCGAAGACCACCCGCGCGGAGCTTCAGGCGATCATGCGGCGCGGCCGAGGATCTGGCGCATGACGTCGTCGAGGGCGCCGAGAGGATCTTCGACCATGCCCGGCGAACGCCACGCGACGATGCGATCGGGGCGAACCAGCAGGCAGCCGCAATCGCTGATCTCGCGCCGCTTCATCCACTCTCCGAGAACGTCGTTGTGGACTTGGCCGAGTCCGATCACGAGCGGCGTGATCCCGACCCCGGTCGTCTCCGATACGCGTTGCGCCGCGTCGCGCCACGCATCGCCTCCTATTCCGGTCAGCAGCGTAAAGCCGTCGTAGCGGCACAGATCGAGGGACGAAAGCGGCTGCGCATCGTGTTCCAGCCAGACATGCGGTAGCGGCGCACCGGGGTGGGAAGTCGGGTGGTAGTACAGCTCGGGGTCGCGATCGTAGGCGGGAAACGGCGTGCCGTCGCCGATCACCGCCGACGACTGGTAGCGCTGTCCCAGCTCGACGCCGTGCGCATTGAATTGCCAGTTCATCGTCTCGAGGCCGTGCATCATTGCCTGGCGCGTTTCCTCGCCGTCGGGGCCGAAGATGCGCTCGAGGATCGCTTCCGCATCATCCGGATTCTGGTCGGGACGGAAGCCGAGAGCTTCGATGTAGGGGAACATCTCGCCGACACTCTTGTTGGCGCGGTCGACGACCTGGCGACCGACCGGCTGCCGCTCTTCGTGGTAGCTGTCGAGCAAGCTCTCGCCCGCTTTCCCCGAAGTGACGAGAGCCAGCTTCCACGCCAGGTTGTAGGTATCCTGAATCGACGTGTTGCTACCCAAACCGTTTGCCGGCGGGTGCCGGTGCGCCGCATCGCCGGCGAGGAACAGGCGACGGTCGCGGTAGCGGCCCGCAACCACGTGGTTGAACTGCCATTCGCTGATCTTCTTGATCTTGATCGGAACGTCGGGATCCCCGACCGCAGCGCGCACTCTCGCCAGGACCGTCTCTTCGGACGTCTCCGAGGCAGCTCCGCCATGACGGATGAAGATCGTGCTCCACTCGGTCCAGGGCTCGACGCAGGTCCAGATGCTGAAGACGTCCTCGCTGCCCGGCCTGCAGGTGAAGAACAAGGCACCCGAGCGGTGTTGGGTGTACTTGGTCAGGTCGGCCTCGATCCAAACGGTGATGGCGTTGGCGAGGCCGGAGGTACCCTCGAAGCGGAAGTCACCGTTCTCGCCGACGATCGTCCGCGCTCCGTCGCAACCGATCGCGTAGCGCGAGACGATCTCGAGCTCGCTGCCATCGACGCGGTTGCGAACCGAGGTCACGACGCAGTCGTCGGTCTGGCGGATGCCGACCACTTCGTGGTCGAAGCGAACGTCCGCACCGAAACCGCGCGCCGCGTCGAGAAGAATCGGTTCGAGAACGTGCTGCGGCGCGTTGCACATCTCGCACGGACTGGCGGTCCTGTAGTCCGCAATCCGGTCTTCTCCAGTGCCCCAGGTCATCATCCGCGAGATCTCGCGGCCGGCGAACGAGGTGGCGAACACCTGCTTTCCCATCAGATGCTGCGGCAAGGCGCGGCGCATGACCCGGTCTTCGATTCCGAGGTCGCGGAAAATCTCGACGGCACGCTGGTTGGTGATGTGAGCACGCGGCGAATCGGCGGTGCCGCCGTATTTGGTGACGGTCAGGGAAGGAACACCGAGCCGGGCCAGCGAGGCGGCGGCGGTGAGCCCTGCCGGCCCGGCCCCGACAACGAGAACGTCCGTGGTCAGCTTGGCCATTCGATTTCTCCTTTTCGCGGTACTCGATGACCGCTCGACTTTTATTATTCAAGTGACCAATAAACGTTTTGACTTTCACTTGTCAACCGAATAAAATTCCCCGGCATGGTGAGCCGCGTCGAACAGTCCGAGGAAACCAGGGGAAAGATCGTCGCGGCTGCCGTCGCAGCGTTCTCGACGCTGGGATTCCACGGCGCCAGCACCAGGGAAATCGCGGCGCGGGCGGGCATCAATCAGGGGCTGATCACCTACCACTTTCGCTCCAAGGAGCTGTTGTGGCGGGCCGCGGTCGAGAAGATCTTCGCGAGCCTGCGAACCGCGCTGGTGCCACTACCGACGAGCCCAGCGAGCGACCCGCGCGAGCAGGCGCGAGAGAGCATTCGCCGCTACGTTCGTTTCGCCGCCGCCCACCCGGAGTTGTTCCGGCTGATGGTCGAAGAGGGCAAGAGCGGAGACCGCCGCATGCAGTGGCTGGTCGATACCTACTTGAGACCGTTCTACGAGGGATTCAAGGAGCAGCTCGCAGAGTCCCTGTCCGAACCGGAGCAATCACTGGAACCGCACGCCTTCTACGCGCTCGCCGGCGCGGTCTCGCTGATGTTCGCAGTGGAACCGGAATGCCGCCGCCTCACCGGGTTGAACCCGAAGCGAAAGCAAGTGGTCGAGCAACACGCCGACTACGTCGCCCGGCTCTTCGTTCCTTGATACGGGGCCGCCGAAACACGTCTCCACCGGGACCCGTTTACGTGTTTCCAAGGTCGAGAAGGAAGCCACGGCTGAACACGGACCACACGGTGACTCGAGGGTCGGGGCGGCGCGTCGACTAGGCTCGAACAGGTGTTCACTCACACAGCCCGGCTGTGACAACCATCACCTGGCGGCAGAGAACGCCAGGCCCAGCAAGCGTCGCTCGCAATGGCTACCCGTGGTTACCAGCACAGTAACCACCAAAATTCTTACTTCCGAGAAGACCACGGCAGTCTAGTTTAAAGCGCTCATATGAAACTCGACTTTGGGGCAAAGCGCGCTGTGCTATTCTCTGCGTCGAGATGGACTCCGAAAAACTAGCGATCAGAAGCGGTGCAGCTCCGGCAGCTGCCCCGCCGCGCAGCGACGAAGCAGAGCGCAGCGCGCTACTCACCCACGCGGTCCGTTCGGCCCTGGTGGTCGATTGTTGCGGCACCATTCGGTGCCACTCAGGAGAAGCCAGGTCGCGACTCGATCTCGGCGAAGACTGCGTGGGAGCCAGCATCGAGGTGGTAGCGACGCGACTGGGATTCCCGGTCGACGAAGATGTTCGCTCCGTGCTCGCCGGAGCACCGAGCATCGAGCGGCTGGTGCGCGGCCCGAACGGTCTTTGGTTGAACCTGCGGTTCAAACGCTGTGCCCTGGGCGCGGGCCCGGGAGTCGTCATCGTCGTAACCGACGCGACGACTGCACACACATTCGAGGTGCACACGGTTTGGGGCGCCTCCGTGGTTCAGAACTGCAGGGAGGCGATAGTCGGCGTCTATCGAGACGGAACCATCGTGATTTGGAACGCAGGGGCCCAGACGCTCCTCGGATGGAATCGCAGCGAGATCGACGGTCGCTCGGTGCTGACCCTCATCCCCCCAGAGAACCAGCGCGATGCGCGCGTACTGACCGACGCCGTGTTCAAGGGAGTGCGCATTGGCCCGGTCGAGACCGAGTTGCTCTCCAAGGACCAGGAGCGGATCCCGGTCCGGGGCTCGTTGGCTCCGGTGGTGGACTCGGCTGGAGAGGTTCTCGGCGCGCTGCTGCTCTGCGAGTGCACCGACCAAGCCGGTGATGAAGACATGGCCGAAATCGCTCACTCCCTCCAGTCCGTCGACTCGAGAATTCTCGACGGCGCGGCCGCCTTGAAGCTGACCAACGCAAGCCTGCAAAGAGAGTTGGCGGAACGAGACCTGCTCGCCGGCAGGGTGGCGCATGCGCAGGATCTGGAGCGCCGCCGCATCGGACGCGAGCTTCACGACAGCGTCGGCCAGTATCTATCCGCCTTGTCGATGAACCTGATGCAACTCGAACGAGGGCGCATTCCGATAGCCGAGTCGGCTCGCCGCCTGATCACCGACTCCACCTGCCTGCTGGAACAGTGCGTCAAGGAAGTTCGCACCATTTCGTATCTTCTTCACCCACCGGCGCTCGACGAGCTCGGCCTGGTGATGGCAACCCGTTGGTACTGCGACGGATTCTCGAGCCGGAGTGGAATTCGTCTGACGCTCGAGGTCGGCGAATCGGTCGAACGGATGTCGCCCAACGTCGAGCTGAGCTTGTTCCGCGTGCTGCAGGAGTCGCTCAGCAACATCCAGCGACACGCCGAATGTACCGAAGCCCGGGTATCCCTCCAGTGCACCGGGTCGGTAGTGCGCCTCGAAGTATCGGATACCGGCTGTGGTATCCCGGCGGAGCAGCTAGGCCGGCTGAACGGAGCGGGTGGGACGTCGGGCGTCGGGATCGCCGGAATGCGCGACCGTCTGCGCCAACTCGGCGGAAGGTTGACCGTCGCCAGCGATACCACCGGAACCAGTGTCGTCGCCGTCGTCGCCCTGGAACAGAGGGACCGGCGGCATTCGCCGGGGGCCGAGCGCTCGCAGGGTTGGCCGACATGAGCAGCGAACCTGCCAGTCGGGCCCCCAGCGGTGACCTGCGCCTGCTGATTGCGGACGACTACGAGGTGGTTCGCCAGGGGATTCGCGCGCTCCTCGAAGCAGAGCCCGGCTGGACCGTGTGCGGCGAGGCCGAGAACGGCAGGGACGCCCTCAACAAGGCGAAGCAGCTGCAACCCGATCTGGCGATTCTCGACGTCTCGATGCCAGGTCTGAACGGCATCGAAGCCTGCCGCCAGATTCGTTCCGAAGTGCCAGGCTGCGACGTCGTCGTGCTGACTTTCTACGAAAGTGAGCAGGTGGTGCACGACCTGTTGCACGCTGGCGCTCGCGGCTACGTGCTCAAGACCGACGCGGGAAAGATGCTGGTGGACGCGGTGCGTACCGTAAAGAACGGAGGCACCCACCTGACTCCCACTGTGGAGTCCATGGTCCTCTCCGGCTACCTGGATCGCGGCAAGCGGCAGGAGCCCAATGAGCCGGCCCACGTGTTGAGCCCGCGCGAACGCGAGGTCGTACAACTACTTGCCGAGGGGCACGGCAACAAAGAGGTCGCCGATCAACTCGGTATCAGCCTGCGCACGGTGGAGACGCATCGCGCCAACGTCATGCGCAAGTTGAATCTGCACAGCGTCAGCGACCTGGTTCGCTACGCAATACGAAACTCCCTCGTCAGCGCCTGATCGTCGCAGCGGCAAAGGCCAGTGGCGCGCCCGGCGCGTCTCGCGAATATTCGCTGCGCGGCGGCTACGGCTGATAGTACGCACGACGCCCCCTTCGCGCCCGCAGCGGCGACGGACCGAGATCCCCGCCTGTCGCGCAAGAGCGCTACGGGTCGCGATAACTCGCACGGCGTCTGATCTCCGTGATGCCCACTACGGGCGACCCGCAAGTGAGAATACGGAGTCTACGGGTCTACCGACCTCACGGGTGCCTCCCTACTCTCTGGACTCACGATGGCAGACACCCCACGAGCCCCCAGAGAGAAAGATCCCTGCACCCGTCCAGAGGAGAATCAAGGAATGCACTCGCCCGCTAGAGTCGTTGCCTACACCCAACCCGCGCGCCAATCGACCAATTTGACTGCGGCTCTCGGAACGCTCCTGCTATTGACCAACCTGTGCCTCGCGCACGCCGCCAAGGCGGATCCAACCGAAGCGAGCAGCTCCGCCTTCGGGGAGTCAGTGTCACTCAGCGTGCTGCCGACTCTGGGAGGTGCGGTGCAGGTGACGAGCGGCCCGCTCCCGGTTGCCGAAGGCAGCGCTCCGCCGGCGTACAGCGACGACGCAACTGTCGCTTCGGCGACGGTCGTCAGCGGCTTGCTCTCGACGATCCTCGAAACGGGCGTCATCGAAGTCGACGCTGCCTCAACCTTGCCAGCGAACGATGACGCGACTGCGAGCGCCGAGATCGACGACCTCAGTCTGGCCCTCGGCCTGTTGCTGTCTCTCGATGCCGACGTCGTTCAGTCGAACGCCGCCATCGGCGGCGCATGCGGGCAGAGCTTGACCGCAACCGGCTCCGTGACGATCGAGAACGCGCAGGTGGGCGGCTCGCTCGGCGTCGGCCTCGTCGTGCAAACGACCGTCGCAGCCAACACAGTCCTACTCGACATAGCCGGCGTCCGCGTCGTTCTCAACGAGCAAATCGAGACCGGCGACGGTGTGTCGAGTGCAGCAATCACCGTCCGGGCAATCCACGTCAGCCTCGACGAGGCGCTCGCCGGACTGCTGCTGGTCGACGGTGACATCATCGTCGGAGAAGCCGTAGCCAGCGTCGTCTGTGGCGATCCGACCCCGACTCCGACGTGGACCTGGACACCGACTCCGACCAACACGATTCCACCAACGAGCACCAACACCCCCCTACCGACCAATACCAACACCCCGATACCAACCAACACCAACACTCCGCCGCCGACCAACACCAACTCGCCGGTGCCGACCAACACCAACACACCACCGCCGACCAGCACCAACACTCCGCCGCCGACCAGCACCAACACTCCGCCGCCGACCAACACCAACACTCCGCCGCCGACCAACACCAACACTCCGCCGCCGACCAACACCAACACTCCGCCGCCGACCAACAC
>JAUIGL010000124.1 GCA_030430165.1 bacterium
TCTGCAGCTCGGAAATCGCGAGCATGCCGTCGCCCGTGGCGACGTCGATGCTGTCGCCGATCGCGACGATGGTTCCGGGCTCGGCCGAGCTGGTGGTGCTGGTCGGTCGCGCGGCGAAGATCTTGAGTCGTTTGCCGTCGATGTAGGAGAAGGCAGACGGCCAAGGGTGGAAGCCGCGGCACAGCCGTTCGATCTCGCTGGCCGGTCGCGTCCAGTCGATCTCGCCGTCGCTCTTGTCGATCAGAGGCGCCAGCGTCATCGCCGCGTGATCCTGCTCGACTGCTTTCACCGTTCCGGCGGCGAGCTCGGCGAGGGTCTCCATGAGCGTGTCGGCGCCGATCTTGGCCAGGCGTTGGGCGAGCTCGCCGGCGGTTTCGTCGGCGCCGATCTCGGTGGCCGATTGCTTGATGATCGCGCCGGCGTCCATCTCCTCGTTCATCTGCATGATGGTGACGCCGGTTTCGCGTTCGCCACGCGCGATCGCCCATTGGATCGGCGCCGCTCCGCGGTACTTGGGGAGCAGGGAGGCGTGAACGTTGATGCACCCGCGCGGCGGTAACGACAAGATGTTGGACGGAAGGATGCGTCCGTAGGCGACCACCACGATGACGTCCGGGGCCCAGCCTCGCAGCAGGTCCTCGAAAGCCTGGTTGCGGACCTTGGTCGGTTGCTCGACCGCGATGCCGTGTTCGAGTGCCAGCTCCTTGGTCGGCGGCATGCGCAGCTTTTGGCCGCGCCCGGCCGGTCGATCGGCTTGGCAAACCAAGCCGACCACGTCGTCGGGTCCGTCGATCAGCGCCGCCAGCGTCGGAACCGCGAACTCGGGTGTGCCGAAGAAGACGACCCGGAATCGGCTTTGTTGGCTCACGACGGAGGGGGCGGGAAGCGGCTCAGATTCCCGGCTTGCGATCCTGGTTGTTGTCGGCGGGGCCGCCGTCGCGAAGGATCTTCTTCAGCTTGCGTTTGTACAGGTCGCGCTTGAGCGCGCTCAGCCGGTCGATGAACAGCTTGCCGTCGAGGTGGTCGATCTCATGCTGCAGGGCGACGGCGAGCAAGCCGTCGGCCTCGATCTCGATCTCCTTCTGGTCCGGCGTCCAGGCGCGTACCAGAACCTCGGCACTCCGCTTCACCTCGGCCGTGTAGTCGATGACGCTCAGGCAACCCTCTTCCCACAGAACGTTGCCGCGGCGCTCGGCGATCACCGGGTTGATCAGCTTGAGCAAGTCCTTGCCCGGATCTTCGGTGTTGACGTCGAGCACGATCATTCGCTCGGCCACGCCGACCTGAGGCGCGGCCAGTCCGACCCCCGGCGCCGCGTACATCGTCTCCACCATATCCTCGGCCAGCGCAGCCACTTCCCCGTCGATGTTGGTGACGTCGGTCGCGGTCTTTTTCAGCTCGGGAGACGGGAATGTGAGGATTTCGCGGACGGCCATCTCTCAACCGTAGCTGGCTTGCCACGGCAGGTAAATCAGGCCAGATCGAATAAGACGACCTCGGCCGCGCTGGCGGCTTCGATCGCGACCACCGCCTCGTCGGCGAGGGCGATTCCGTCGCCGGCGCCCACCGATTGACGGTTGACCTCGAGATCGCCGCGCACGACCTGCAGCCACGCTCCGCGTCCGGCCGCCAGCGTGTGCTCGAGGCGGTCCCCGTCATTGACCAGAGCCGCGTACATGTCGACGTCCTGGTGAATCAGCACCGATTCGTCGCGGCCGTCGCGCGAGGCGACCAGTCGCAGCCGCCCCTGCCGCGACCCGGGATCGAAGTGCTTCTCCTCGTAGGAGGGCTCGAGGCTTTGTGTCTCGGGCAACACCCAAATCTGCAGGAGATGGACGAGGTCGCGCCCGGAGTGGTTGTACTCGCTGTGGGTGACGCCGGTTCCCGCGCTCATCCGCTGGATGTCGCCCGGCTCGATCACCGAACCGTTGCCCATGCTGTCCTTGTGCTCGAGAGCGCCGTCGACGATGTAGGTGATGATCTCCATGTCGCGGTGCGAATGGGGCGGAAACCCATGGCCCGGTTGCACGCGATCTTCGTTGACGACGCGCAGGGCGCGAAACCCCATGAACTCGGGGTCGTAGTAGTCCGCAAACGAGAAGGTGTGAAAGCTCTCCAGCCAGCCGTGCCGCGCGTGCCCGCGTTGATTCGACCTGCGCACATGGATCATTCGTGTCTCCCTTTGGGAAGTTAGAGAAGGCTCTGTGGGTCGATGTCGATGGTGAGCCGCATGTCCTTGGCTCTGCCGACTGTCTTTGCGCCCGCGGCGACCTGGCGCAGTGCCTTGCCGTTGCGGCCGCGCAGTAGAATCTGCCAGCGGTAGCGGCCGCGCAGGCGTGCGATCGGCGCCGGCGCCGGACCGAGGACGGCGATCCCGCGCGGCGCGTTCGAGCGCATCGCCGCGGCGATGCGCTCGGCGGCGGCGTGGGTTTGCTCGAGGGCCTCGCCTTCCACGCGCACCAGCGCCAGCCGGCCGTAGGGCGGGTAGTCGAGCTCGGAGCGTTGCTCGGCCTCGGTCTCGGAGAAGCTGCGGAAGTCGTGAGCGACGACCGCGCCGAGCACGTGGTGATCGGGCTGAAGGGTCTGGATCAGAACCCGGCCGGGAAGGTCGCCGCGTCCGGCGCGTCCGGCCACCTGCGCCAGTTGCTGGAAGCTTCTCTCGGCGGCGCGGAAGTCGGGGAGGTTCAAGCCGAGATCGGCCATGATGACGCCGACCAGGGTGACTCCGGCGACGTCGTGTCCCTTGGTCACCATCTGCGTGCCGACCAGCAGATCGAGCTTGCCGGTGTTCCATTTGCGCAACAGGCTGGCGAGGCTGTTCTTGCGCCGGGTCGTGTCGCGGTCCATGCGCGCGATGCGCGCGCCCGGGTAGGTGTCGCGCAGCAGAGTCTCGAGCCTCTCGGTGCCCCAGCCCCAGGTGTCGAGAGTCGCCTGGGCGCACACCGGGCAGGTACCGGGTCGAATCGTCGTGTAGTCGCAGTAGTGGCAGCGCAGCGCTTCGACGCGCTGGTGCCAGGTCAGGGCGATGCTGCAGTTGGGGCAGCTGAGCGCTTCGCCGCAGGCGGTGCACTGGAGCGCGTTGGCGAAGCCGCGCCGGTTGAGAAACAGCAGAGTCTGGTTGCCAGCGGTGAGGTTGGCTTCGATCGCCGCGGCGAGCGCGGGACTGAGCGGAGTTTCGAGCTTGGTGCCGCGCATGTCGATCAGCTCGACCTCGGGCATCGGGCGGTCGCGAACCCGATCGGGCAGCGTCAGCAGCTTGTACCGCTCGCCGGCCGCGTTGTGCATGCTCTCCATCGACGCCGTCGCCGAGCCGAGGATCAGGCTGCAGCCTTCGAGCTTGGCGCGCATGACGGCGACGTCGCGTCCGTGGTAGCGCACGCCATCGGCTTGCTTGTAGGCGCCGTCGTGTTCCTCGTCGACGATGATCACGCCGAGATCGGGCAACGGTGCGAACACGGCGGAGCGCGCGCCGATCGCGATCCGCGCCTCGCCGCGGGCTAGGCGTCGCCACTCGTCCCAGCGCTCACCGACCCCGAGCCCGCTGTGCAGCACCGCGATCTGCTCGCCGAAGCGGGCGCGAACGCGCCCGACCAGCAGGTGGGTCAGGGAGATTTCCGGCACCAAGACCAACGCGGTCTTGGCGGCCTCGAGCGCAGCCGCGATGCAGCGCAGATAGACCTCGGTCTTGCCGCTGCCGGTCACCCCGAGCAGCAGGTGCGGAGAGAAACCTTGGCTCATGCCGTCGAGGATCGCCGTGACTGCCGCGGATTGGGCTCGGTTGAGCTCGAAGGCTTGATCGCTCGCCGGCGGGCTCTCGCTGACTTGGCGATAGATCTCGCGCCGGTGCTGTCGCACCAGCCGGAGATCGGCGAGCTGGCGGACCTTGGCTGGGGCGTTGGCGAAGGAGTTGCGCAACTCGCTCACCGGCACCAGTCGCGCCGGATGCTGAAGAAGGTAGTCGTGCAGCTCGCGCAGCGCCGGACGCCGCCGCAGCAGCTCGGGGTCGGCCAGGTCGAGCGCCTGGTAGAAGACTTCGTGCTTGGTGGGCGCCGCCTCGCCGACGAAACGCTCGGCGACGGCAACCAGCTTGCGTCGCCGCAATCGTTGGACCGCGGCGGCGGCCTCACCGTGCAGCTTCTCGAGCTCGCCGAGGCCGACTGCGTCGTGTTTGGCGATCGTTTCGAGAACCGCTGAGTCGCTCGGCTTCAGGCGGGCGGAAGGCTCGGGTTGCGACAGTATCGAAACCATCTTCTCGGTCTCGATGCGCAGCGATCCGGGGAGCGCGGTATCCAGGGCGTCGCTGAGCGGTGCCAGGTAGTAGTCGGCGATCCACTGCACCAGGCGCAGCAGCGGCGCGGCGAGAATCGGCGTCGGGTCGAGCGTGTCGATGACGCTGCGGATACGCTCCGTGGCGAGGTCGGACTGTGTCGTGACCTCGGTGACTACCCCCATGCAGCGCCGTGACCCGAGGGGAACCAGAACTCGGGTGCCGGGTCGAACGCCGCTCAGATGAGGAGAGATCTTGTAGTCGAGGGCGCCCAGCTTGCCCGCCGCCGGGACCAGAACCACGGAGGCGATGCGCTCTTCAGCGCGATCGGGCGAGTTGCCTCGCGTGGCGGTACGCTCGTCGTTCACGCCTCATCGAACCCAACGCACGCCCGCGAAACTACCGGCGGGCGGTGCGACGACAAGAACCGGGCACGTGCAGTTTCCTCGAGCTCGCCGGACGTTGGCTGGACGGTCTCTCGGAGCGGCATGGACGGAAGAATAGCGGCCGCGAAGCGATCGGTCCACGCCGGCTGAAGGCCGATCCGGCTCGTCGATCCCGTTGTTGTTTCTCGGTGGTCCCCGTATAAGATCGCCGTTTTCGCGGAGTCATTTCGGCTCGCGCGGCGGGGTTCTCGGAACGCCGCTGGCCAGGAGGTTGGTGCGGGATCATGTCGAATCGGGAAGATAGTCTCTCCTATAGCCTGCGTACCCTGCTCAACCGCCCGGGCGAGGGCGACCTCCCGCTCGGCGAGATTCTCGAGGAGGTGGGAGACAAGGGCTTCGGTCTCCTGCTGGTGATCCTCTCGTTGCCGAGCGCGCTGCCGATCCCCGCCGCCGGCTACAGCACGCCGTTCGGATTGATCATGGCAGCCCTGGCACTGCAGATGATCGCCGGTCGCGACAGCATCTCTCTGCCGCGCCGGGCTCGCGAAATGAAGTTGGGTCGCCGTTTCTCGGAGCGCATGCTCGGCGCTGCCGAGGCGATCTTCAGCAGAGTCGAGTTCTTGATCAAGCCGAGGATGAGCTGGGTCGCCAGCACCGCCGGCTTGCGCGCACTCGGACTGGTCGTCCTCATCATGGCCGGTCTGATGATGCTCCCGATTCCGGGAACGAACACCGCTCCGGCGATGGTGATCTTCATCATCGGGGTAGGGCTGAGCGAGGAGGACGGGCTCTTCGCGTCTTTCGCATTCATCGGCGGCCTGGCCGCCGTGGCCCTTTATTCGGTGGTGATCTACCTGCTGGTGACGCAGGGGCCCGAGGCCATCGAGACGATCAAGGAATCGATCAAGGGTTTGCTCGGGCGTTGAGCCCGGCTCAGGAGCGCACGACCCGCTGGTAGATCTTCGGCAGCTCGCGCGGCAACGACGTGATGTCGTCGATCACCATGTAGCGGTTCTCGTCGCACATCTCGCGCAGGTAGTCGTGCCCGGCTTTGTCGACGGTGATGCAGAACGGTGTCACCCCGGCGCTCTCGGCCTCGCGCAGCGCGGCCGCGGTGTCGCGAATCCCGTAGATGTTGCTGCGGCGATCCTGGCCGTAGTCGAAGTCCTGGGGGAACCCGTCGCTCAACAGGATCAAGTGCTTCGAGCGGGCGGTCACGTTGGCCATGCGCTCGATGGCGTGTCGCAGTGCCGTGCCCATGCGGGTGCTGCGCCGCGGCTCGATGGCGCCGAGCCGCGCCTTGACCGAAGGGGTCAGCGACTCGGCGAAAGACTTGACGCGGTACATCTCGACCTGTTCGCGGCCGTGTCCGGAGAAACCGTAGATCGCAAAGGCGTCGCCGATCTCCTCCAGCGCCTGCGCCATGATCGCCAGCGTTTCCTTGGTGACGTCGATGATGCGGCGCGGCGGACCACCCTTGTCCGGGCGGGCGTGCTCCGCCGCCAGCGGCTCGTCGGTCGAGGCCGACATGTCGAGCAGGAACAGCGTCGCCACGTCACGCTCCTCGCGCTTGCGCGCGACGTAGAGGCGATTCGATGGAGCGATGCCGGCGCGAGTGTCGATGCGCGCCGAGATCGCGGCGTTGAGGTCGAAGTCCTCTCCGTCCTCGAGACCCCGCACGGTGCGGTACATCTCCGGGCGGATCCGCTGGAACTGCCGCCGGACCTCGGGCAGCAGGTCCGCATGGTCGCCGAGGGCGGTCTGAAAGAACTCGCCGGAGTCTCCGTCGAGGCCGATCTCGTACAGGCGGCACCAACGGCTGCGGTAGTCGGAGATCTGGTAGTCCCACTCATCGTACCAGTAGCTCGCGCCCTCGGCGTCGCGATCGAGCCAGCGGCGCGGCGGCTTGCGTTTTTTGTCCTCGGGATCGCCGAGCAGATCGCGCAGCTCGTCGAGCTGCTCGCTCGGCACCTTGCCCATCAAGTCGGTGATGTAGAGGCCGAGCCCTTCGACGTCGTCGGCGCTTCCCTGGCGGATGCGCATGTCGGCTCCGGACTCGATCAACCGCTTTAGCTCATCGGGCGACATCGGCGTGCCGCCGGATTCGTCGCTGGTCTCGTCCTGCAGCTCGAGCTGAATTCCCTGCTCCTCGGGATCGGCGCTCGGAGAGGGCGGTGTTTCGCCCGGCATCTCCGCCGCCGGCGGCGCCGGGGCGTCGTCGTCGTCGTAGAGATCGTAGTAGATCATCTCGCCGGCGGTGGTGTCATACATGGTGTCATCGGCAGCGCCGAGCTCTTGCGCGGCGCCGCGCGCACTCTCTTCCAGGGTCTTGGCGATCGCCTCCGCAGCGCCCAGCGAGTCCAACACGGACTTGCCTTCGCCGCGCAGCGGTCGCAGCAGGTCGAGCAGGATTCCGCCCAGCTTGGGATCGAGCCAGCTCGGCCAGTCGGCAGCGTCGCCGTCGACCAGCGCGAGCATCATGAGAGTGTCGAGCCTGCGCCCGCGCGGCGGCGCCGGTTGTTGGCGCCACTGTGCCAGCAGCGTGTCGGCGACCCAGCGCGATTCGCTGGCGATGCCGCGGAACTGACGCGCCATGAGTGCGTGGACGCGCACCCCCTCGGCGAGGGTGAAGAGGTCTTCCATCAGCGGCGGCCGCTGGTCGTCGGTGAGATAGCGGAACAGGGCGCGGCCGGGCGGGTCGGCGGGATCCTCGGGGAGTCCGTCGATCAAGGCGTAGGTCCCGTGCAGGCGGCGGCCCGCAAGGTGTGCCGCCAGCAGCCGGTACAAGCGAAGGTTCTCCTCGTGCGACGGCAGCCAGTCGATGCGGGCGGGCAGGGCGACCTCGCGCTCGTGGGGGAACTCCTCGATCTCCGGCCGCAGCGAGGCGCGTTCCATCGGGCGGATCCCGGCCGGCGTCCCGCTCAACATCTGCAGGTACTTGCGCAAGAGGCCCTGGTTCTGGTCGAGACCGGCGGCGGTCGAACCCTGGCGCAGCACGTTGAGGCTGGTTCGCGATTCGAGCGAGAAGTACGCCAGCGAGGCGCCCGGCGTCGCTCGGGAAACTTCGAGGCCTTTGTCGAACCAACTCGCGATCCGGTCGGGGTCGGCCTCTTCGTAGATCTTCGGCAACGAGCGCAGGGCGCTGACCACCGAGGCGGGGAGCTCGCCGGCGATGCGCTCGACCTGGGCGAGTCCGTGCGCCAGTTGCGTCGCCGGCACCTGACGCAATACCGGACCGGCGACCGGTGCGAACTCGCCGATGGCGCGGCCCAGCTTGTTTCCGCAGCCGGCGAGCAAGCCGAGCAGAGCGCCGCGTTGCGGCTTGGCGATCGCCGCCAGCGACTGTGGAATGTCGCTGTACACCGCGACCGCCGTCGCCGGGTCGATTGGCGCCAGCGCGATGACGATCCGCAGCAGGTTGGCCTGGTCGTCGGGCGGCCAGGTGGCGATCGTCGCCGGGAACTTGGCGAAGAAATCGCGCTCGCGAACCTTGGGAAAGAGCGAGCTGCCGGCGCCTGCCCATAGCTGAAAGGCAGCCGGGGAAAGAGCGGGAACGACTTCCGCGGAAGCGTTGAAGAACGCCTGGGCGAGAAACTCCCCCTGCCAGTCGTGCTGGTCGAGCAGGCTGACCCCGGCCCGCGCCCAGGCGTTCAGGGTGGCGGCGGAGACCTCGCGCGGCAGGAGCGGCCCCGTGTTTTGCAGGAACAGACCGGCGAGCTTGTTCGATCTCTCGGCGATCGACATCGCCGTGTCGCACCAATCGGAAAGTCGCGCCAGCGGTTGTGCGCCGAGCTCGTCGGGGGCGACCGCGAAGTACGCGTTGGCGCCCTCGCGTGAGACCGGATCGGTGCCGGCAATGCGCTCGCCGAGGGCGACCCAGGTTGCGAATCCCTCGGCGCCGAGCTCGCGCCAGCTGCGCGCCGCATTGCGGTAGTAGTGCTGGGCGAGGATGGCGGACGACTCGGCGAGGCGATCGCCGACCGCGAGCAACTCCTCGTGCACCTCTTCACCGAGAGCCTCGGCCTGGCTATGCGCCTCAGCCCCGGCCGGGTCGTTCAGCAGGTGCGGCCCGAGCCAGAGACTGCGCACGACTACGACCCGAAGATCGTACAGACGACTTCGTCGATCGCCCGCTGGCTCTCGACGTCGTCGGTGAGCGACTTGCTCACCGCGACTTCGCACGATCTCCGCGGCGCGACGCCGCGCGCGATCAATTGCCCAGCGTAGATCAAGAGTCGCGTGCTGACTCCTTCCTCGAGGCCGCTGGCTTTGAGGTGGCGCACCTTTTCGCCCAGCTTCGCCAGATCCATCGCCGTATCGACGTCGACCCCGCTCTCGTGCGCGACGATCTGCGCTTCCTTGTCGCGCGGGGGGTAGTCGAAATCGATGGTGACGAAGCGTTGGCGCGTCGAGTGTTTGAGGTCCTTGAGCACGCTCTGGTAGCCGGGGTTGTAGGAGATCACCAGCATGAAGGCCGGATGAGCCTCGATGATCTCGCCGCGCTTGTCGATCGGCAGCATGCGCCGGTGGTCGGTCAGCGGGTGAATCAGAACCGTCGTGTCTTTGCGCGCTTCGACGACCTCGTCGAGGTAGCAGAAGGTGCCGCGGCGGACCGCTTGGGTGAGCGGTCCGTCCACCCAGATGGTCTCGTCGCCCTTGATCAAGTAACGGCCGACCAGATCGCTGCCGGTCAGGTCTTCGTGGCAGGCGACGGTGATCAGGTTGCCGTCGATATCGTGCTCACCCCCCTGGCTGCCGAGGCGATCGGCCATCCACTCGACGAAGCGCGTCTTGCCACAGCCGGTCGGCCCCTTGAGCAGAATGGGAAGCCGGCAGTCGTACGCTGCCTCGAAGATATCGGCTTCGTCGCCGATCGGAAGGTAGTAGGGGGCGTCGGTCACGTTGGCGGGGTCACGTCCTGAGCGAGCTTCGACCCTAGCCGGGGTCGGCGGGGCCCACAATACCGGTCCGCTACCCCCGAAGAGGAACCGCGATCGCTACTCGACGACCTCGAGCATGACCTCGCCGGATGCCGCGTCGACCAGCTGGATCTCGATCGGCTCGCTCGCGTCGAAGCGCTTCTTGCTGTCGCCGATTCCCGATTTCAGGCGGGAGACGAACTTCTCGCGCACCATCGGCGGCATCCCGGCCATCGGAAACTCGCGCAGCACCACGCTTGCCGCTCGCTCCGAATTCCACTCGATCTTGTCGATGCGGGGGCCGACGATCGGATGCGAGCGGAACACCGCCTCGACCGATGTTTGCAGAGTTCCCGAGGGTTTTCCGGGTTGCTCCGCACTTGCGCCGCCGACGCGCGAGAGTACGGCCGCGACCTGCTGCTTCGACGCGTCGTCCGGCGCGATCTCGCTGGCTCGTTGCATCGCTGCTAGTGCCAGGTCGGCCTTGCCGGCGGCGCGGTAGGCGATGGCGAGGTTGAACTGCGCCTGGAAGAAGGTCGGGTCCTCCTGGAGGACCGATTGGTAGACCTGAATCGCCGCGTCGGGTTGCCCGCCCGACAACAGCATCGTTCCCAGGTCGGTTCGCACGCTCTTGTCGCCCGGTTCCAGCTCGAGGTACTTGCCGTAGTACTCGGTCGCTTTCCCGTGGTCGTTGCGGTCGTAGGCGATGTTGCCGAGCGCGCGCAACGCGTCGAGGTCCTCCGGCGTGTTGGCCAGCACCTGCCGGTAGGAGGCTTCCGCCTTGTCGAGGTAGCTCTTGTCGACCTGGCTTGCGCGGTACTGAACGAAGCCGAGCTCCTTCCACGCCTCGGTGTTCTCCGGCTGGCTCTCGGCGACCTTCTCCATCCGCTCGATGATGTCGCGAACGTTGGCGGGGATCTCGATCGGCGGGTGGTCGCCGGGCAGCACTCCCTGGTTGGGGACCGGCGCCGCGGCGCTGGCGCTTCCCGGCAGTGGCTCGTTGGGCGGTGGCTGGTTGCTGTAGCCGATCCCGATCGCCAGCCCGCCGACGGCGAGCAGAATTCCGAAGACGATCAGCGGGGCGAAGCGCCGCAACCAGTCTCCGGTCGCGATCGACCCGCCGCCGAGGGAGTTGCCGCACTCCGAGCAGAACGCCGCACCGGCGTTGGCCTTCGCGCCGCAATTCGAGCAAAAATTATTCGATGCCATGACCCGGAGGATCTATCAGAGGGGCAGGGCGCATTCGAGACGACCGAATTTTGTTGTACCGGCCGGCGTCCAACCTGGACAGCCGGGGCGAACTTCCGCCGCGGCGGTATATCTAGTAGTTCTCGAACGGATGAGCGGATTGCCCGGGTGGCCGGCAGCGCCCGATCCGGGTGGCCACCGCGATGGCGCAAGAAGGAGATGGGTGCATGAAAGTTTCGAAACCGAGCGCCGGCAGTGGACGCGCGCCGCGATGGGGCTCTCTGGGTGCGACCGCGGTACTCGGTTGCCTGATTGCGGCCGGGTTCATGTTCTCTTCCTGCACCTGCCAGAAAGACCTCCCCGACCCGCCGGCCCGCGAGTCGCGTCTGAGCGAGAAGGACAGGGGGTGGGGCAACTTGAAAGACCGCCGCGAGCGGCCCGACGTCGAGCGCCGCGATCTCGCGCGTGAGCTGCCGACCCGGCGCGAGCG
This sequence comes from bacterium, assembly GCA_030430165.1. Classification (GTDB taxonomy): domain Bacteria; phylum Desulfobacterota; class Binatia; order HRBIN30; family CADEER01; genus CADEER01. The sequence goes on from JAUIGL010000124.1 coordinate 11,251, forward strand.
TCCCCAGGCGATGCCGACCAGGCAGGCCGAGCTCGATCAGGACCGGGTTCCCGACGACTTCCCGCAGGACGTCCCGATCTTCAAGGACGCCGAGGTGGTCGGGGTGCAACGCCTTGCCGCCGGTGCGCGCAATGTCCTCTTCCACACCGACGGGGACATCCCCGAAGTGTTCGAGTTCTACCGCGACGAGATGAACGGCGGCGGCTGGAACCTGGAGCAGGAGTTCCAGCAGAACAACCAGTCGTTTCTCTCTTTCAAGAAGGACGGGATGATCACCAACATGACGGTGGCCCGCAACCCGGAAACGGGCAAGCAGGTGATCGCGGTGATGTACTACGAGGAACAACCGCTCCCGTTCGACGAGTTCTAACAGAAGGGTAACTCCCAGACGATGAATCGTCGCGTCAGCGAGGTCCTCTCGATCGCGCCGCTGGTCATCGCGATCGTCAGCCAGCTGGCGTCGACCGCGCTCGGCGCGACCTTCGTGCTGATGGACGTCGAGGATCTGGCGGCCAGCGCCGACGCTGCGGTCGTTGCAAGCGTCGACGCGATCGAGTTCGCGCAATGGGACGACGGCTCGATCACCACGGAGGTTTCTACTACCGTCGAAGAGACGGTGTTCGGCGGCCTCGCCGAGGGGAGCACGGTCTCGATTCGCCAGCCGGGCGGCGCCGTCGGCGACCGTCGCCAATGGGTTACCGGCGTGCCGCAGTTTGCATTGGGCGAGACGATGTTCGTGTTCCTCAGCGGCAACGGTGACGGCACCTACTCCGCGACCGGGCTGGCCATGGGGAAGTACAGAGTCGTCGAGCGCCGGGACTTTGCCGTTGCGATCCGGGATCTCGGGGACGACATCGCCCTGGTCGAGGCGGTCGGGTCGCGGCTTCGTTCGGTGACCGACACCGAGATCCCGTTGGCTGAGCTCAGCGCGCGGGCTCGCCGCGCCGCGCGCGGCCGCGCGCGCCGGCGGCGGACGGCTCCGCGGCGGCGCAGTGTGGTCGCTACCGAGGTGGTCTCCGAATTCCGCCGCTTCAACCCTCCGGTTCGCTGGTTCGAGCCGGACGACGGCATTCCGATTCGCTACTTCATCGATTCCACCGGCGACGAGACGCTCGGCGTCGAGGTTTCGTTCCAGGCGGTGGAAGACGGGCTCGCCGCTTGGAACGCGGTGGAGAGCTCGGCGGCGGTGCTGGAGAGCGCCGGGCCGACCGACCCGGCGCCGCTCAGCGGTTGTCCCGACGACAACCGCATCGTCTTCAACGACCCGTTCTTCGAGATCCAGAACCCGTCGAGCTGTCGAGGCATCCTCGCGCTCGGCATGGGCTGCGAAACCGGCGAGACGAAGAACGTAAACGGGGTCGAGTTCCAGCGTCTGGTCGCCGCCAAGTTCACTTTCAACAACGGTTGGGGCGGGTGCCCCTTCTGGAATGCGTGCGGCCTCGCCGAGATCGCGACACACGAGCTCGGACACACGCTCGGTCTCGACCACTCCGAGGTCCTGGATGCGACGATGGCCGCCGATGCCCACTTCGACGATCGCTGCGCTTCGTTGCATCCCGACGACGAGGCCGGGGCGACGTTCCTCTACCCGTTGCCTTCGCCGACCACCACGCCGACGTCGACACCGACCAGCACGCCGACGGTGACCGACACGCCGACGATTACTCGCACGCCGACGATCACGCCGACTGCCACGCGCACGCCGACGCGGACCCGCTCGTTCACGCGCACCCGGACGCCCACCCGCACGCGCACCCATACGCGGACCGAGACCCCGACCAGGACCAGGCCGTTCACCCGCACACCGACCGGCAGCCGGCCGCCGACCGCGACGGCTACGACGACTCCCACCGCAACCGACACGTCGACCCCGACGAGCACCGCGACCCCGACCCCGGGCGCCGAGGGCGAGCCCTTCCTCGCCTTGTTGCTGCGCGCTCTGCGCCGCTTGCTCGAACAGTTTCTCGCGCTTTTCTCCTGATCCGCTGGCGCGCGACCTGCGCCTCCGCATGGCATCGCGGCGTTCGCCGATCGCCTTGCCATGGCGTTTGCTTGCGACGCCGCCCGGTCGCTTGCTCGGTGGTTCGTCGTGGCGTCTTGCCCGGCAACGCAGATGGCAGCTGTCGAGGCGAATGAGACCGGCGAGCCACTGACGGCGTGCGTGTTTTGTCGCTCCGCATGTTGTCACGACCCGTATCGGCACGCCGCCTGGCACGTGTCTCGCTCCTGGCGGTGGCGAGATGGGTGCGGCGAGAGGAGGATGCGGTTGGGCTGTCACCGCCCTGATCACTTGGCTTGCGACTTGCGTATCCCTGCCGGTCGCGGCCAGCACCTTCGTCTTGCAGGACGCGGTCGAGCTCGCCGCCAGCTCTGACGTGGCCGTGGTTGGGACGGTTGCCGACGTTTCCGCCGTGCCGCACCGCGGCGGCGGTGTGCGGACTCACGTCGAGATCGCAGTCGGCGTCGTGCTGATCGGAGATCCGGCGCTACGGCGCATCCGCCTGGTCGAACGCGGCGGCCGGGTAGGCGAGGTCGAAGAGAAGGTCTTCGGCGCTCCCGACTACCGGAAGGGCGAGACGGTTTTGGTCTTCGCCGAGCGCGGTCGGGGTGGTGTCATGCGAACGGTCGGCATGGCGATCGGCAAGCTCGGCTTGGTCCG
>JAUIGL010000015.1 GCA_030430165.1 bacterium
GGGAGTCCAAAGCCTTCCCCCCAGCCTCCAGCCTCAGCCCTAGCCTCTTGCCTTCTTCACGGGAGGCTAGGGCTAGGGCTGAGGCTGGAGGCTGGGGGAGGGAGCCGCAATCCTTAGTGCAACACCAGCGTTTCGTGGGCGACCGCCACCAGCGCCAGAGCTCCGACCACTGCCATCATGGTCACCGCGTAGCCGATCCTCGCACCGTTCGGCGGCACCCCGCGCATGTTGCGCAGCGCCTCGGAGGCGATCACCGTCACCGACAGCAACAAGGTGGCAAACATGCCAAACAGGATGGGCGCAAGGCGCGCCGTCAGATCGATCGTGGTCATCATCCACTCCCTCGAAGAGACGTAGTGGAATCCATCCCACGCAACGGATGTGCCAAGCGGCAGCGACGGCCAGGGCCGAGCCCTCGCGCGCCGTTCGGCCCCGTGCTGCCGCAAACCTCCTTTTACAAGAAGGTTGAGGATACAGCAGGGAAACTACGTAGACGGACCTGTTCGGTCGAGTCCGTGTTGGCGGCCGGTCAGGACGAAGGCAATGCCGGCGACAGTTGTTCCGATCACCGTACCGGTGACCTCATTCCAGAACATTCATGGAAAGCCGCAGCCGGGTGTCGCCACCGAGACCAGGCCGAGCGGGAACATTGCGAGAAAGCCGCACAACGGACCACGCGCGTACCACCGCCGCGGCCACCAGGTAAGCCCAACCAAGAGGCCGATCGACATGCGCGCGCTGTACCAGGCCCACACCGCGATCGAGCCCTGGATGTAGAGCAGGTCGTACTTCTCGGGAATCGGGCCGTGCACCAGGGTCGGCAACCACGCCAACGGCACCCCGATGAGCAGGCACAGCAGCGGGTACGGGATGCGTTGCAATGCGTTCACCGGCACAGTCCGACCACGCGCGCCCGGTCAATCAGAACAGCGCCCACCAGGGAGCGCCCTCGGGGTCGCGTTTTCTCATCTGAATGTTGCGCTGCTCGAGAAGGGTACCGTCGGCGCGGCGCAACTCGGCGAGCCGCGTCTTGTACTCGGTCAGCGCCTGGATCTCCGCCTGCCGGGCTCGCGTCAATCTCTCCTGGAAATCGATCAGGTCCTTGGTGGTGGCGAGCCCGACGTCGTAGCGTGCCTTCTGGTTGCGGACGTTCTCTTCGGCCAGCGCGCTGGCCACCCGAGTCGCTTCGATGCTCTTGAGCTGGGAGCGGACATTGTCGATGGCGTTCTTGATCTCGACGGTCACGTTCTCTTCGAGCTGCCGCAGCGAGAGCTGTGAGCGCTCCGCATCGATGCGGGATTGTGCGTGCTCGGCCTTGGCCGCCGCGTTGTTGAGCGGGACTTCGAAGACGACGCCGAGGTTGTACTGATAGAAGCGCCCGTCGGTCAGCAGATTGAGCGCGCTGTCGTAACCATCGGCAACGCGTGGGTCGATCATGATCAACTCGTCACCACCCAGGTTGCCGAAGAAAGCTTGCCGGCCGCCCAGGCCACTCAAGCCAAAGGAGCCGACGAAATCCAAGCGCGGCAGCAGCTGATTCTCCGCCGCCCGTTCGAGCAGACGCTTGCTGTCGAGGTCGAGTCGCGCGGCGACGAGCTCCGGCCGGGTCGAAATCGCGCGCTCGAAGCTGCGCCGGGTGTCGATCTCGTACTCGGTCAGCGTCGGCCGGTCGACCGGAGAGAGAAGCAAGACCTCGGTTTCCTCGGCGTTCTTGGTGTTGACCACCAAGCTCAACGCGTCGCGGGCGATCCTCTGCAGGTTGTTGGCGCGCACCAGATTCGCTTCCCGGCGCGCAACCTCCGCCTCGGATTCGAGCACCGCCGTGCGCGGTAGCGCACCGACGTCGAACCGCCCCTTGTTCTGGCGCAATAGCTCCTTGGCCAGCTCCAGCCCCTGTTCTTCGACCTTGACGTTCTCTTCGGCCAGGACCAGCGTCCAATAGCGAGTCTCGGTCAGCAGCACGAGATCCGCCACTTGGGCCTTGTACTCGAAGAACGCCGCCTCTTCGACGTTCTCGGCAACGTCGACGTTGAGCAGCGCATAGCGCCACCCGAAGTTGCGCAGCAACGGTTGATTGAGCGACAGATTGATCTCGCTGGAGTACTGCGGAATCAGAACGTTGATGAGGCTCGGCAGCGTGCTGCGACGAACGTTGGACCACTCCAGGTTGAGCTGACCGCCGGTGATCAGGCCTTTACCTACGCCGGCAGACCAATCGACCGTCTGGTTGTAGACCTCGCGCGCATTCGGCAAGAGCGGGTTGTTGACGTTGGAGATCGGATCGTTCTCGCGGAACTTCGATGCCCCTGCGAACACCTGCGGGTCGAACACCGAGTAGGCGCGCCGCACTTCGTTGGTGGCCAACACCGGATTGAGTCTCCCGATCTCGAGGCCGGTATTGTTCTGCAGCGCCAGAGCAATGCACTGCTCGAGCGTCACTTCCCGTTCGGGGCTGTTGTCCGTCAACAGTCCGAAATAGCGGCCGTACAGGTCGTCGTAGTCGGATTCGCTCCATTGATCGCGCAGGACCTCGACGAAATTGGGCGTATCCTCGAGAAAGCGCTCGCGCAGCGGATCCACCTCCTCCGCATCCTCGGCCAAAATCGGGAGTGAACACGCCAGGGCGAGCAAGGCCCCCAAAGCAACTCTTCTCATCTCGACACCACTCTTATCGGGTCACCGCATATGCCGGCAATGCCCAAACGACGCTGATCCGACCATCCCTACCATCTACGCAAGGGCGTCGCACCCCGAGGCGCTCCCTGTCGCGGTTCAAGTGGTTTCGGCCCGTCCCGGCGAGCGCAGCACCAGAAGCGCGATCTCCGGCGGGATCCCGAGCCGGATTGGATAACCGTAGAAACCGACACAGCGGGTCACGTACAGCTTCATGTTCTCGCGCTCGAAAACCCCTTGGTCGGGGAATCCGAGCATGCCGACGACGGTGAGCGCCGAATCGCCGACCTGGACGCCGACGTGACCGCCGTGCGTATGCCCCGACAATACGAGATCGGCGCACCCCGCCGGCAAGGTCGCAAAGGCCGTGGGATCGTGACACAGGAGGATCCGCGGAGTCCCCGTGCGCGGGCCGAGGCCCGCGACCGCGGCTGCATAGCGTTCGGCAGCGCCCGGTCGATAGAACGCGAACTCGAGCCCCGCGATCTCGACCGACTCGCCGCGGATCTCCAGTCGTGCGGCGCGGTTGCGCAGTGTCTCGACGCCACAGCCGGCGAGGCGCCCGACGAAGCGAGTCGGATTGTCGTAGTCGTGGTTGCCGAGACACGCCCACTGCCCGTGCGGAGCGCGGATCTGCGCCAGGGCGTCGTACAGCGGCTCGTCGAAACCGGGAAGCCGGTGGGTCAGAAAATCGCCGGTATGCAAAACGATGTCCGGTTCGGCGCCGTTGGTGAGCTCGGCCACCCGGGTCAGCTTCTCGAGATCCATCGCGCCGCCGACGTGGATGTCCGACAAGTGGGCAACGCGCAATCCGTCGAGCGCCGGAGGCCAGTGCGGGAGCTCGACCTCACGCTCCTCGACACGAAAATCGTACGATGTTTCGACACCGGACAGCGAGACGACGAACGGCAACCCGACTCCGGCCCTGCCGATTCCTCGCAGGAAGTCGCGCCGCTCGAGCGAGGTCGGCTGGGCTGGCGATCCGCTGCGGGCCCATCGACGAACCCGCGCAATCGGCCCGGCGAATACGATCGCCAGGAAAATGATCGCATGCGAGCTGAACCAAACCGGACCGACCCAACCGACGACGTCGCCCGAGATGAACGGCAGGGTGTAGTCGGTGCGCGCGGTCAGCAACTGAGCCGCCATCACGGCGTCGAACACGGCGGCGAGGATCGCCAAGGCCCAGCCGCCGATCGCGCCGATGCTCAGCGACGTAGCGAGGTGGCGCATCAGCCACAAGCGGGCGTGGCCGAACGGGCCCATCAGGAGAACGATGAAGACGACGATCGCCGTCAGCGGTCGCGAAAACAACCGCGAGACGTACATGCCGACGCCGACCAGGCCGATCGTCAGGCCGACCAGCCACAGGCGGGTGGCGCGGATCCAGGAGGGGTCGCGGTTGTCGTCGAGAGCCGGCATGACCGCTCTCCAGTCTACCCGACCTCGTCCGCCCCGGCGAGGCGTGCCGCCGCCAGCTCCGCCAGCGTCGGAATCGAGGCCCGGCCCCCCAGTCTGGTGCAGCAAAGCGCCGCGGCGCCGGTGGCGACGCGGAGCGCTTCGGCCGGGGCGCGCCCGCTCAACACCGCGAAAAGGAACCCAGCGTGAAAGACGTCGCCAGCGCTGGTGGTGTCGACGACATCCACCGCGACACCGGACTCGCGCCGCAGGCGGCCACCCGACCACATCAGAGCGCCCGCGTCTCCCAGAGTCGCGACCACCACCCCGGGGCCAAGTCTTCCGATTGCGCGCAGTCCGGATTCGACCTCGCCCGACCCGGAAAACCGACTGACGAAATCGCCCGAGACGACCGCATAGTCGGTCAGCTCGAGAATCTCTTCGGCGCCACTCGCCTCGTCGAGATCGACCATCACTGCGACCCCGGCGGCGCGCGCCGCGCCAGCCACCGCCACCGCCAGATCTCGCTCCTCGCCGTCGAGCAGCACCGCGTCGACGGCATCGAGCATCGAGGCCGAGAAGGCGACCGCGCCGAGCGCCAGCGACGGATCCCGGTACCCATAGATCGTTCGCTCGCCGCTCGCCTGGTCGACGGCGATGAACGATTCGTGACTGGCAACGCCCGGACAAACCGCGCCGAGCACCGCGACGCCTTCGGCGCGCAGTGACTCCGCCTGCAGGCGGCCGCCGTCGTCGTCGCCGAGCGGACCGAGAAACGACGTCTCCAGCCCCCAGCGCCGCAACGCGACCAGCGCTGTCGGCACCTGGCCACCGGGCTGCACGAAGGCGCGTGTCGCAGTCCACTTACCGGCTGCTCCGCCGCCATCGACCACGAACACTCGATCGAAGGTCGGTACACCGACCCCGAGCACCCGCGCCGCCATTACCAGCGCCCGGGCGGGATCTCGGCGACGACGATCCCCGAGACCGGCACATGAATCACCGGAAACCGCTTGCTCGATGTCCGCAAGCGCACTTCCTGGGTGAACGGGCCGAGCGCGGCACCGTCGGCGATCTCGAGCGAAATGCCGCCCTTTTCGCGGCGTACCACGAGCGGTGCGCCGCCGCTCTCCGCGTCCAACAGCCGAACCGACTTCCGAGCGCGGATCCCGATCGCGCTGCGCCGCAGACTACCCGGCACGACCTTGCCGAGATGCAGTCGGTCGGGCTGCGCTCGCACCTCGAGCTCCACCTCGCCGCGCAAGGTCAGCATGATCGATCGCCGTTCGACGTCGCTGACGTGGACGGTCGCGGTGCGTCGCTGCGCGCCGTCCATCGCCGAGGTATCACAGGAGAAGCGAACCGCACCGGCGGCGCCGGCGATGACTTCGCGCTCGCCCTCGATCTCCGCAGTACAGTCACAGGCAACGATCGGATCGCTGATCGTCAGGTCGACGCCGCTACGATTGACGAAGGGAAAGCGCGCCGACACCCGTTCCCCCTGGGCGACACTGCCGAACTCGTGGACCAATCGTTCGAAGGACAGGCCCGGTTCGTCGGCGGCGCCGGCGACCGCCGCACCCGCCACCGTCGCGGCCACGGCGACCAACCCGACGGCGTTCACTTCGAACGCTTCCTGCGACGCCGTTCGGCCCGGCTCTCCCCGTCTCGCCGCGCCGGCTCGGCCTCGGTCGCCGGCTCATCCGCTTGCGCCGCCCCGTGATCGCGCTGCGCCAGATCCATCAGATCCGAAAAATGAATCCCCGCCCAAATCGCGAACGGAAACAGCTGCGTGTCGAAGCCCTGCACGAAGGAGTCGAGCAGGCCGTAGAGCTGTTGCGAGAAGGCTCCCCAGTGTCCGGTGAACACGCTGGCGTAGAAGGCCTTGATGGTGATGACGATGTCCAGGACCTGGACTACCAGGGCGATGCCGAGGGCGAGCGCCAACCGCGTGAAGCGTTTGCGCCAGCTGGTTTCCGGTGTCGCCAGCATCAGCGGGATCAGCAGAACCAAATTGGCCATCACCCACTCGGCGGGAATCCCCTGCGGTGGCAGCGGGGTCGGGAACTTGTCGAAATTCTCGTGCTTGAAGAAGATCCCAGTAGGATGACGCGGAGTCTGCAGCAGGGTCGTGCCGTGGCTCCACTGCTCGTCGAACGAAAACTCCGAGAGCCAGACGCCGACGCGGGACGCCTGGAACAGCAGCTCGGTGTAATACGGCGCCACCGGCTTCCAGAGAAGGTAGGTCAGCAGGAACAGAGCGACCAGCTTCAGCAGAAACCAGAACGGATTAATCTCGAGGCGCATCGGCGTACCGAGTCGCCCAGAACAACCACAGTGCGACAGCGACGCAGATCACCAGCGCCTGCGCGACGTAAACGTGAGTATCGTGAAACACCTGATGGAAGTAGAGACCGATCAAGAAGAGCGCCGAAACGCGAAAGATGTTGACCACCAGAATGACGCCGATCCCGAGGCTCGCGCCGACCCACTTCGATGCCCAGGTCGCCGGATAGGCGAGCACCGCGGCGAGGTAGATGCTCATCGGCACCGCTCCGGAGCAAGCCGGCGCAACGTCGACCTCGAACGCGCCCGACCCCATGATGGTGCCTTCCTTGTGGAGCGGAAAGCCGGCAAAGAGGGAGATGAACTGGAGCACGCCGTAGCTCAGCCACGCCGAGATCTTCGCCAACCCCGCGCCGATGTCGAAGCGGTCGACGATCGGCCCCCAGGTGAGGAAGAAGAAGAATATGAAGATCAGGGTGATGAACGAGCCGATCACCCACGCTGCTTGTGTGTTGCTTCTCATGCGCGGTAGCGTTGGATTCTAGCGTGGATCATCACGAAAGTTGAGCCCGGCCGCCGGCAACCGCGCAAACCCACCCATGATACCTCGAAAGCTCGCGCTTCCCTTCGCCTTGCTCTGCTGCGCCTGCACCACCCCGCCGGCATCGGAGAACCGCGTCATCGCCAGGGTCGGCGGGGTCCCGGCAATCCGTCAGCACCCCGCCCGCGCAAAGACGGTCGACCTCAACCTCGACGGCATCAGCCGGCCGGCGATCGCCGTGCGGCCGCGCACGCCGCTGCGCATCGATCTCCCCGAGCACACCCGCGAGCTTCGCTTCAGCCTGGCGGTTCCCAAGCGAACGCAACGGGCGGTCAGCTACCGCGTCGAAGCGCTCGACCCGACCCAGCGCAAGTGGCGCGAGATCGAGCGCTACGACTTCGCCCCGGCGGCGGAAGGTTGGTCGAATCGGAGCATCGCCGTCGCCGAGCTCGATCCCGCGGCGAGCGCCCTTCGCTTTCGCGTTCGCCTCGGCGAGGGAAAGGCCCCGGCGCGTCCGTACGTCGGCTCGATCCTCGCTCTCGGCCAAGCGACCGCGCCCAGCCCGCCGAACGTTCTCCTGATATCGCTGGATACGCTCGGTGCCCGCTACATGGGATTCTATGGCAATCGAGCTCCCGTCAGCCCGACTCTCGATCGGTGGTTCGAAAATGCCTTCACCTTCCGCCGCGCCTACGCCCCCTACGGCAATACCCTGGTCTCCCACTCGTCGCTCTTTTCCGGACAGTATCCGCGAACGCACGGCCGGCTGATCGGCAAGAACCTGCCGGCCCTCAACTCCCTCGTCGAGGCCTTCACCGCCGCCGGCTACCGCGCCGAGGCCATCACCGAGAACGGCTTCATCAATTCCTCCCTCGGCTTTGCCGTCGGCTTCGACCGCTACGACAACGGGCCGAACAAGCTGATCCGCCACCTCGGCCCGCACGCCCGCACCGGCGCCGAGGAGACATTCCGCCGCGCCGCGGACTGGCTTCGCAAACAGGGGACCGACGCCCCCTTCCTGCTGTTCGTGCACACCTACGAGGTGCACTCGCCGTACATCAACTCGAGCGAGGGCAGTCAGAAAATTGCATCGATGATCACCCCCGGCGACCGGCGCAACCTGGCGTCGCAATCGGGGACCATGATCGCGGAATACAACGAAGGCACCCGCGAGCTCGACGAGGCCGATCTCGCGCGACTTTCCGCCCACTACCAGGGGCGCATCCGCGACCTCGACGACGCCTTCGCCGGGTTGATGCAGGCGCTTCACGAGTCGCGGCTCGACGAGAACACGATCGTCGTCGTCACCTCGGACCACGGCGAGCAGTTCGGCGAGTACGGTCGGCTCGGCCACGGCATGTCCCTGCACGGAGCCGTTCTCCAGGTCCCTCTCGCCTTTCGCTGGCCGGGTCGCATCGAGGCGCAACGCAGCCCACTCGACGTCGAGCTGGTCGACGTCCTGCCGACGGTTCTCGATCTCGCGGGCTTGTCGGTTCCGGCCACCGTCGAGGGACGAAGCCTCGCTCCGCTGCTGCTCGACAAGACCGGTGAGCTGGCTGATCGTCCCTCCTTCGCGGAGATGATCGTCGAGAAGAGCCCGTGCCCGGACGACCCGGAGCGACGCGAGTGCCTGTCCCACTCGGTGACGGTTCGTCTCGCCGGCTGGAAGTTGATCCGAACCCTCGGAACCAGCGAGACCCGCCTGATCAAGCTCGACACCGACCCCAACGAAAAATACGACCTGTCGGCAAAGCACCCGGATCGCGTTGCCCGGCTCGGCCTGCTGATCGACGGGTACATGTCCGGCGCCCGGCGCGACCCGGCCGAGGTTCGCGCCGACGACCTTTCCGAAGAAATTTCGGACGACCTCAGGGAGCGCCTGCGCGCCCTCGGCTACCTCGAATGACGCTCGGCGCGGCGGCGTCTACGAACGTGTAAAACGTCTGGTCCCCGCGCCGCGGCGCCTGCTATTCTTCCGCCGATGCGGCCGCGAGATTTGGACTCGCTCGGATTCCCCGGCGTTCGTCGCCGGGTCGCCGAGCTGGCGACTTCGCAGGTCGGCAAACGGCGGTGCCTGACGTTGCAGCCGAGCATCGAGGCGAACGGCGCGGTCGAGGAGCTCGAGACCGCCGAACGCTTCGCGCGCTTGATCGCGACCCAAGGCCACCCTCCGATCAGCGCGTTTCCCGATGTCGCCGAGCACCTCAGACAGGCGTCGCTCGACGGTTTCGTCGCCAGCGGAGAGGCCTTGGTCGAGGTGCGCGCGGTCCTCGACTGCATTCATCGTTGCCGCCGGTTCTTCTCCCGCCTCGAGGGCAACCACCGGCAGCTGGCCGCCATCGCCGAGGACCTGCCCGATCTCGAGCCCGTGCGCGAGGCTCTCGAACGTTCGCTCGATCACGATGGCAGCGTCCTCGACCAGGCGAGCGACGAGTTGGCCGCCGTCCGCGCAGCGATCCGCCGGTTGCGCAACACCCTGAGCCGGCGCCTGCACGACCTGGTCGGCAAACAGAGCATGTCGGACGTCGTCTCCGACCAGTACGTGACGATTCGCAACGATCGTTTCGTCATCCCGGTCAAAGCCGGATCGTCGTCGCGCGTGCAGGGCGTGGTGCAGGACCGCTCGGTCTCCGGCGAGACGTTCTTCGTCGAACCGCTGTTCGCGGTCGAGCTCAACAACGACCTGCTCAACGCGGTGCGCGACGAGCAAGCCGCGGTGCGACGGGTTCTCGCCGACCTCACCTCCCTGGTGCGCCGCGAATCCGAGGCGATCGCCGCCGCGGTGGAGAAACTGGCGGCGATCGACTGCGCCGCCGCGCGAGGGCGTTTCGCAATCGAATACGACTGCGCCCGGCCAGTGTTCTCCGACGGAGAAATCACCCTGCGCAACGCGCGCCATCCGGGCCTGTTGTTCACCGGCCGCCCGGTCACGCCGATCGACATCCTCCTGCCGTCCGACAAGCGGGCGCTGGTGATCACCGGGCCCAACACCGGCGGCAAGACGGTCGCGCTCAAGACCCTCGGATTGTTCGCGCTGATGGCGCAGAGCGGCATTCTGATTCCGGTCGACCCAGGCGCAACACTCCCCCTCTTCGAAAGAGTGTTCACCGACGTCGGCGACGAGCAGAACATCGAGCGCGACCTTTCGACCTTCTCGGCGCACGTCGTGAATCTGCGCGAGATCCTCGACCAGCCGCCCGCCGGCTCGCTGATCCTGCTCGACGAGCCCGGAGTCGGCACCGACCCGGAAGAGGGCGCGGCCCTAGCCGTCGGCTTGTTGCGCCACTTGGAGCAACGCGCCAGCCGGGTGGTCGTCACCACGCACTATCGCTCGGTGAAGTTGTACGCGGTCAGCAGCGAGGCGTGCCAGGTCGCCGCGGTCGACTTCGAAGTCGCCACCTTGGAACCGCATTACCAGCTGATCTACCACTCGCTGGGTCGCAGCATGGCGCTGCCGATCGCAGAGCGCCTCGGCCTGCCGTCACCGGTACTGGAGCTGGCCAGACAGGCTCAGTCCGAAGACACGCGTACCTTCAACGAGGCGCTCGAGCGACTCGAAGCTTCGCGACGCGAGCTCGAGAGCGAGCGCGCCGGGCTTCGCTCGCGCCGGCAGGAGCTCGATACGCTGGCCGCCGAAGTCGGCGAGCGCGAAGCCGAGGCAAAAAAGCTGGTCGAGACCCTGCGCGAGCGCAAGCAGCGCGCCTGGAAGGACGAGCTGCGCAACGCCCGCGACTTCGTGCGCGAGCTCAAGGACAAGGGGCGCAGCCGACTGCGCAAGAACCCAGCCGAGAGCGCCGATTTCGCCGCCTTCGTCCGCGAACAGGAAGCGCAGATTCGCGAACACGAGAAAGCGCTCGCACCGCCCCCGGTCGAGCCCGCCGCGGCGCCCGGCGTGACGCCGTCGCGTCCGCGCCCCGGCGACACGGTGGAAGTGGGAACGCGCGGTATCCGAGGCGAGTTGCTCTCGATCGAAGGCGAGCGGGCGTGGATCCAACGGGGCACGCTGCGCTTCGAAGTCCCCACCGCCCAGCTGACCAAAGTCGGGCGCAAGCGCAGAGTCGAGCCGGAAGTGCGCATCAGTCGCTCGGTCGAGTCGGTGAGCAGTGAAATCACCCTGGTCGGACTGCGCGCGCGTCAGGCGCTGGAAAAGCTGGAAGGGTTCCTCGACCGCGCAGCGCAGACCGACCAGGACTCGGTGCGCATCATCCACGGGGTCGGCAGTGGCGCGCTGCGCCGCGCGGTACGCGACTACTTGTCGACCAGTCCCTACTGCTCTGCCTTCCGCGCCGGCGAAGACGGCGAGGGAGGCGCAGGCGTAACCGTCGCGGTGCTGGCAGCCGACTGAAATAGTTTGCTCGCGATGTTGGCACCGGTGGCATGCGGCTGCTAAAACACCGTTAAACCGTAGAGGGGGCCGTTCCATGGCGAACACGATTCGAGGTCAGATCTCCGCGATGATTCGCGACGTGGAGAAAGCAGCGCGGCAGATCCGGACGGAAGTCCGCAAGCAGTACAAAGCGACTCCGAAGAACCTCGACGAGGCGGCATCGCAATTGCGGCGCGGAGCCGCCGAGGCGGCGTACCAGGTCGAACGCTACGTCCGCGAGGTGCGACTCGATCTGCAGGAGTCCGGCAAGAAGCCTGCGAAGAAGCGCGCTGCCAAGAAGTCGCGGCGCAAAGCTGCCAAGAAGTCGACGCGCAAGACGGCGAAGAAATCGACCCGCAAGACGGCGAAGAGGTCGACTCGCAAGACGGCCAGAAAGTCGACTCGCAAGGCGGCAAAGAAGACCGCGAAGAAATCGACGCGCAAACGCGCGTCCCGCTGACGCCGACGGCATTCGCCTACCGCGGCCGGGCTTGCCCCGGGCGCGGTAGGCATGCGCGGCTCCCCCTGAGGGCGACTGGTGGCGGAAGAGGCGAGCGCAAAGGGGGTCGGCGCCGCGGCGATCCTCCTTGCAGCCAGCGTTCTCCTCTCCCGCGTACTCGGATACGCGCGCGAGGCGCTGCTCGCCTATCGCGTCGGCGCCGGGCCAGATGCGGACGCCTACTACGCGGCGTTCCAGATTCCGGACCTGCTCAATTATCTGCTCGCCGGCGGCGCGTTGTCCGTCGCCTTCCTGCCGATGTACACCAGCCGGCGGAGCGGCGGGCGGGAAGACGACGCCGATCACCTGCTGGCAGTCGTACTCGGCACTCTGACCGCGGCGGCAGTGGTCGCCACGGTCGTGTTGTGGTGGCAGGCACCTGCGCTGATCAACCTGCAGTTTCCCAAGTTCGACGCGGCGACACAGACACTTACGACTCGACTCACGCGGATCGTGCTACCGGCACAGATCTTTTTCGTCGCCGGAGGAATCATCAATGCGACGCTGCTCGCGCGCGGCCGATTCGGTGCCGCCGCCGCCGCACCGCTGCTCTACAACGGCGGAATCATCGCCGGCGGACTCACCCTGGCATCGTTCACCCCCACAGCGGTCGAGGGATTCTCCTGGGGAGCTCTGGCGGGCGCGATTCTCGGCCCCTTCCTGGCGCCGTTGCTCGACGCGCGCAACCGCGTCCGCTTGGGCTTGCGCATAGCGCCACTGGCGCCGGTCTTCCGTTCCTACCTCTGGATCGCCGCACCGCTGATGCTCGGGCAGACCCTGCTCACCGTCGACGAATGGTACGAGCGTTGGTTCGGCGCGCTTCTCGACCCGGGTACGGTCGCTCATCTCAGCTACGCGCGGCGACTGATGCTGGTTCCGGTGGCAGTCGTCGGTCAGGCAATCGCGGCGGCGGCGCTGCCGGCTATGTCGCGGCTGTGGGCCGAGAAGAAGACCGAGGATCTCGACCGGCTGGTCGAACGCACCCTGCGTACCGGGATCGTGCTCGCCGTCTTCGCCGGCGCCGGCTTCTATCTGCTGGCCCCCGAGGTGGTCGCGTTGGTCTACCAGCGCGGCGCCTTCTCCAGCGAAGACGCCACTGCGGTGTCGGCGATCCTCGCCCTGCTGTCGCTCGCAGTTCCGGCTTGGATCGCGCAACAGATCATCACCCGCGCTTTCTACGCCCGCGGCGACACCTGGCGGCCGATGTTGCTGGGTACCGTCTTCGCCATCGCCGCCATCCCCCTCTACCTCGCGCTGGGCGATCGCTTCGGAGCAATCGGTCTGGCAATGGCACCGGGGATCGCCATGTCGGCCAACGCGCTGGCGACCATCGCGCTGGCCCGCAGGCTGCACGGCGCACCGCGCCTCGGCGATCTCGCCGCCGTCTTCGGGCGCGCCGTGGCGATCGCCGCGGTCGCCATCGCCGCCGCGCTCTTGCTGGGCGGCCAGCAGCCCGGGATCGGCCACGGCATCTTCCGCGGCGCGGTCTTCGCGGCAGCTCTGCTGGGAGCGACCTTCGTCATCGGCGACGCCGCGGTGAAGGGTGCGGTGCGGCAACTGGCGGAAAAGGTCTTGCGGCGGGTTCGGCGTTCGTAAGTCGGGGGTCGCCGAGAACGAGAAACGAAGGCCGCTGGCTTGGGCTGGAGGACACGGCTGGGATGGTCGTCTCTGGCGCAACGATAGCGGGCGTGCGCAACCCGCATTGTGTGCGACTCATCGTTGCGCATCGACAGGTCACCCAAGACCGAGCAAAGCACAGAACACTTTGCACGCAGTAGTCAAATGCTCGTGGTTTGCGATCACATCGCGTGGTAAAAACCGCGCGTGGACCGACAGCCCCCGCAAGGACCGACGGTCAGCGACCGCGAGCTGACGGCGCGGTTCCGCGCCGCGCTCAACGAGGAGGTCGCCGACGCGATGCCGAAGGCGGTGATCGTCTTCCTCGCGATGATGACGATCGCCTTCGCGATCGAGGGACTGCACCACACCGAGCGCCTGGTCCCGTTGACCGTCACCATCTTCGCCTTGACCGCCACCTGCGTCGGCGGGATCGCGGCGTCGCGCGGTTTGCCCGGGCACGCGCCCCAGGTCACCTTGGTCACGGTTCTCCTGCTCGCCATCATCCTGGCGACCTACCAAACGCAGATCGGCGACAACGCAATCCTGTCGCTCCTCGGCATGATCGGCTATCTGACCGGCCTCGTCGTCCTGTTTCCGTGGGGCCCGTGGTTTCAAGCTGCCGCGGCCACCGGGATCATGCTCATCCACCTCGTGACCCTGTCGTCGTTCGACCAGCATCTCCTAGCGCCGGTGTACGGCATGTTCGCGCTCGCCACTCATGCGTTCATGACGATCCTCGGTGCCGCCCTTCTCGAGCGCTACCGCTGGTCCGCGTTCTGCGAGGCGACCCAGGCCGAGCACAACGCCCGCGAGGCGGCCCGGGCGAACCAGGCAAAGTCGAACTTCCTCGCCTCGGTTTCCCACGAGCTGCGAACGCCGCTCAACATCATCTTCGGCTACACCGACCTGCTGATCGAGGACGGCTTCGACCGGGACGACGAAAGGCAAGACGCATTGCGGCGAATCCGAGCGCAGTCCGGCAATCTGCTCGGCATGATCCAGACGATGCTCGACGTCAACAAGCTCGAAGCCGGCGGCGTCGCCGTCGACCCCAGCGAGTTCAGCGTCGGCGACCTGATCGACAACCTGAAGCTCAACGTCCCGCCGAGCTGGTGCAAGGACGGCGTGGTCCTCGAGTGGGACGTCCCCGGAGCCGAGGCCATCATGCGCAGCGACTCCGACAAGATCGAGACCGTGCTGCGCAATTTGATTCACAATGCCCTCAAGTACACCGAGCAGGGCAAGGTTCACGTGCGCGCCGCGGCAACCCCGGGCAACTGCAAGGTCGACTTCACCGTAACCGACACCGGCAAGGGAATCCCGGCGGACGACCTCGACCAGATCTTCCAGATGTTCAGGCAGAGCGGGTCGCGCCGTCAGGGAGGCGTCGGCCTCGGATTGTTCCTGGCGCGCCAGCTGACCGAGGCGTTGGGCGGCACCATCCGGGCTGAATCCGACCTCGGCCGGGGTTCCGTGTTCACCGTCGCGCTGCCGCTCCAACTGCCGCGCGAGCTCGCCGATTGAGAGTCCGCTGAAAAAGCAGGCCGGCCTGCCGGGGCGGCTCAGCGCACCGAAAAGACGTCGTCCTGCAGCTCGGCGCCGATATCGGTGTTGCGGCGGATCACGTCCGACAAGCGCGTCGCTTCGATCTCGGCAAGCTCGGCCCCGGCAAAGACGCGCTGGTACCAGAAACGGTCCCCGTCCCGAAGCCGGCGAAACTGGTCCGAAACGACCGCGTGGAACAGCTCCCCCACCATAGCGCCGGCAACGTGATCCTCTGCCAGTCCGCCGACCCAAACGTCGATCGAATCGACGGAGTCGTAAGAACGCCGCAGCCGCTCGACGGTGTCGGGGTCGCTGCTGATTTCCTCGAACGACGTCACCGGCGCGAGCCCAAATGCCATCCGGGTCAGATTGTAGTCCATCAGGCCGTGGTCGCGCCCGCGTTGGATGTTGAGGGAGGCGAGGTCGAAACCACCCGCCCCGGGCGGACCAAAGAGGAAGTTGCGGATGTCGTCGACGACCTGAATGTCGACCTCTTGTGAGTACCCGGCCGCGAGGCCGCGCAACAGCGGCTCGATGCCGCCCTCGTCGACGATCCGCGAGGGTGCAAAAAACGCGTCGCGCAGTGCCAGGTGACCCTCCGGGATCGGATTGCCGTCGCCGTCCAAACGCGGAAGCACCGGTGCCAGCAGGGTGTGCCCGACCCGGTACGCGGCGGTAGAGAACGTCGCGTCGATCGAGGCGTCGACATCGTCCCGGTAGCCACGATACGAACCCAACGCGTCGGCCCCGAGTAGCATCGGCAGGAACTCGTTGTACGTGATCGCCTGGATCGTCGCGCCGACGCGCGCCCGCGCGCGCTCGTAGATCTCGTCGCCACTCAAACCAGGTTCGTCTGCGGCGATCTGATCCGCCAGGCGATTGTGCTCGCGGACGAACAGGGTGTGTATCGCGGTGAGCCCAACCTGCTCGTTGGCGCGAACGTCACCGGCGACGAAGAACGTGGGATCCGGAACCTCGCCCGGCGTGGCCTCGGCGTTCTCCAGCCCATGGGTGTTGAACGGCAACAAATTGCCGGCGCTGGTGCGCATGCGGCCGCTGCCGTCGTTGCTGCGCAGCGCGGCGGCCCGTTCGGCATCCGAGCCGTACACGCTCGAGCCATCGATGTAGGCGGTGAGCTTGTTGAACTGGTTGCGCGGGTTGAGGGGATCGGTTCCCGTTCCCGGCATCGGCGCCGAGCGATCCATCGGGATCATCATCTCGCCGGTCTCCATCGGGTCGAACATCGGATCGCCCATCGGCACCGCGATGTCGAAGGCTTCACCGGGATGATCGGGCTCGGAAAGCGTAATGTCGTGGTCGAGGAACTGCCCCCACTGCCACAAATAATTGGATGCGCCGGCGCCGTTGGCGAGGACGCTCTCCTGCCAGCAGCAGCGGTTGCTGACTTCGCGAGCGCTGAGACGGTCCGCCCCCGTGGGCTGGTTCATCTCGTCGTCGTAGACCGCCGGTGCGATTCGCATCAGCGGAATTCCCGCCATGCCCCATTCGGGATGGGCTCGATTGTTCGTCGCACCGTCGATCGTCCGCGCCTCGAACACTGCCGTGTCGCCACTGCCCCCGCCGCCGCAACCGGCGATCGCCAAGGCGAGGAAGACCAACCACTCTCGATTTCTGCGCATCAGGATCCGTTCCACCGTTTCAGACGCCAAGGTCGACGCAGCGCGTAATTCTACGCTGCGTCGCGCGCGCTTACAACGCGTCGATGGGGGCGGAGTCTACCTCGAAGGTCGACGAAACACCTTCGTAGGCTAGGAGCCTCTGCAGCCACTTGGTGCGGCGCATCCCCCGATGCCGCAAGCGATAGGTACCGGCCGCCGCGTTCTCGTCCGTGTACCAGCGCACGCGGATCAACGAGCAAGCAAACGCCGGCAGGCAGTAGTCGCGCTGCCAGGTCATTTCGGTCTCCCAATCGGCGTCGTCGGCGACCAGCTGCCATCCGTCACCGTCCCACCTCTCGACCTCGACGAAGCTGCCCTCGATCAGCGAATCGCTGCCCGGGTGGGCGCCCCAGAAGACGGCCTCGACGACGTCGCCCGGCCGGTAGGCGGGCGCGACGTCCGATTCGACGTCGCCGAAACCGACGCCAAACGGCGTCGCGTCGAACAGCGGCCGCGCCGGTGCCGGAAACTGCCACCTCGAAAAATCGGGAGGCTGAGGTCCCTGCGGCAGCGTTTCCCCTTCGCGCATCGCGGCGGCGAGCCGGCCCAGTTCCTGCTCCAGCGCCAACTGGGTCCACGGTCCGAAATGGGTCGAAGCCCCTTCGTAATGCTGCACCGCGTACTCCTCGCGGGTTGCGACGTACCCCGAGTACGCATTGGAGAGGCTGGCCACCACCACGTGCTCGACTCCGACCGGACGCAGGGCGGCGGCGACTCGGCGGGCGAGGCGGCGACCCGACATCGTCGTCACCTCGAAGGGCAGTGCAGCGACGACCAATTGACCGATCCGCAACAACTGCAGGGGCAACACCGATGGGCTCCACGGGCGTGGCCACTTCGAGCCCATCGTGACCGCAACCGGTTTCTCGGCCTGGCAGTCGTCGGCGGTCGCCCAGCAGGCGAAGCGTCCGAGCAGGCTGTCCGGCTCGGCACACGACAGCCCTTCGCGCCCGACGCCGCGGCCGTCTTCCGCACCGGCGAGCATCGACAGTCCGATCGCCGCCGGGCAGGTCGCGCGGTCGACCGCCGAGGCGATGCGCACTCGATCCATGGCGACGAAGACATGCTTGGAGTCGATCGGCCCCGAGACGACGTCCTTGGCTTCGGCGAACAGCTGCAGCGCGGCGCGCAGCTGCTTGCCGCCGGAGATCTCGGTGCTCTCGAAATCATCGGCCCCGCCCCCGTCGGTGCCGCCGTGAATGTTCGGCGAGACGTCGCCCTCGCTCCCCTGAGCGAACGCCGCGACGAAGGGCGCCGCAGCATTCCCGCCGGACGCCATCCGTTCCTCGAACGCGTGCGCGGCAAACCCCTTGTTGTCGCCGTTGATCAGAAGATTCCGATTGCCCATCGAGGTCGCGTGCACGGCGAGCCAGTTGAGCACGCCGAGCGCTCGGTTGGCGCCGTCGAAGCGCAGCTGGGTCATCGTGCGGTCGGTCGGCGAATCGTAGCGAGCTCGCTCGTCGGCTGGATTCCGCCGGTACGCCTCGAGCGAACGATTGATGCCGACGTCGGCGACCTCGGACTCGGCGATGCGGATGACCGCCGGCTCGAGGTTGCTCTGAGCCCGCGCAATCGATTCGACGATGCCGTCGACGGCGGTTTTGAAGGCCGATTCGCTGAAGCCAAAGACCGAGGAGTTGTAGAGCGCGTAGTGCGAGTATCCACCGGGGCCGCTGTGGGTATGGGTCGCGCTGAGGAGCACGTTCTGCCGAGTGAAGCGGTCGCCGAACCGCTCGGCGAGCCGTTCGAGCACCGCTTCGCTCACCGCCTGCGTCACCATACAGAGATCGGCGACGGCGATCGCGATCGCCCGATCGCCGCACGCATCCTCGATCACGAAGGCGCGCGAGTGCAGGCGATTGCGCAATCCCCCCGTCACCTGGAAGGGCATCGCGTAGCCGAGCATGCGCACTTCGGCCACCGGACCGGTGATGTCGTGGATCCCAGCTCCGACACGAAACCCGTCTTCGCCGCAGGTCGCCAAAGCGGAAAGGGGAACCAGTCCGGCCAGGAAACAGATCGTCACGCGCCACGCCATCACGCGCTCAAACCCGCGAAACGCAACCGAGTCAATAGGCGGCTTGACCTGGATCGGTGGATCGGCTGGGTTTGCCGACGCAGCATCACCTCGAACATGTCCTTCGCCAATCTCGATGAAGCCGCCGCCAGCGGCATGAGCGTCGCCTTTCAGGCCGAGAGCCATCCACAGAAGATCGCGTTGATCTCGGCGCGCGGTAACCGCACCTTCGCCGAGCTCAACGGCGCCGCCAATCGGGTCGTACGCCGTCTGCGGCAGGCGGGCGTGAAACCGGGCGACGGCGTCGCCCTCCTCTCTCCGAATCGGCCAGAGTTCGCCGAAGTCTTCTTCGCATGCCAGCGCGGCGGCATTCGCCTCACGCCGGTCAATTGGCACTTGTCGGCCGAGGAAGTCGCCTACATCGTCGCCGACAGCGGCGCCGCGGCGTTGTTCGCCGACGAAACCCTCGGCGAAATAGCCGTGGCAGCAGCCGCGAGCGCGCCGGCGCTGCGCGCTCGCATCCAGTTCGGCGACGGCATCGACGGTTTCGAGACCTACGCCGAGTCGCTCGAAAGATTCGGCGGCGACGACATCGACCAACCGGTGCTCGGCGACACGATGCTCTACACCTCGGGCACGACCGGCCACCCGAAGGGGGTCCGCCGTCCCCTGCCCGAGCCGAGCAAAGCAGTCGAGGGAATGAAGCTGCTTTCGGCGGTGTTCGGATTCGACGCCGACGGCGATGACACCGCCTTGGCAACCGGCCCGCTCTACCACTCCGGCCCGATCCATCTGTGTCTCGCGATTCCGGTCAACGCCGGTATCCCGACCATCCTGATGGAGCGATGGAGCGCCGAGGAGATGCTGCGGCTGATCGACCGACATCGGGTCAGCCACACCTACTGCGTGCCGACGATGTTCAAACGGCTGCTCGATCTGCCCGCCGAAACCCGCGCCGGCTACGACGTCTCCTCTCTCCGTTTCGTCATCCACGGGGCGGCGCCCTGCCCGGTCGAGGACAAACGGGCGATCATCGAATGGTTCGGCCCGATCGTCACCGAGATCTACGCCGCCACCGAGGGCATGGGCACGATGGTCACCTCGCAAGAATGGCTCGCCAAACCGGGCACCGTCGGCCGGCCCGCGCCCGATGCCGTGCGCGTCGTCGACGAGCACGGCAAGCCGCTCGCGGCGGGCGAAGTCGGAACCGTCTTCATTCGTCCGGTGGCCGGCGGCGAGTTCGAGTACTGGGGCGCGCCGGACAAGACCCGCGACGCGATCCGCGACGGCTACTTCACCGTCGGTGACATGGGCTACCTCGATGACGACGGCTTCCTCTTCCTCACCGGTCGAAGCGCCGAGGTGATCATCTGCGGCGGGTCGAACATCTATCCCGCGGAGATCGACGGATTGCTCGCCGACCATCCGGAGGTGAGCGACGCGGTCGCCTTCGGAGCCGCCGACCCGGAGTGGGGCGAGGTGGTCCACGCAGCCGTCGTCGCCGCCCCTGGAGTTACCGCCGACGGGGCTCTCACGGCCCGCCTCCTGGCGCACTACGAGCCGCTGCTACCGACCTACAAACGACCGCGCGCGATCCGTTTCGTCGACGAGATCCCGCGCAACGAGGCGGGCAAGATCCTGCGCCGCCAACTGCGCGACCGCTACGGCGGCTACCCCTAGAAACCCGCCTCTCCATTTGGGCGCCCTCCGAAGCTCTCTGAGCGAAGGGGGGACTTCCGCCCCGCATATTCAAAGGCCCGGATCCGTGGTTGGATGACGCGAACGCCGAAAGAAGGACCCGCATGAAAAAGCTCGACTACCGAATCAACGACGCCGACAACCACTACTACGAGCCGGACGACTGCTTCTCGCGCCACATCGAGAGCGCCTTGCGCGATCGCACGATGTGGATCGATCGCAGCGGCGGCCCCGGACCGGGGCGCATGTACATCGGCGACGAGCGCTGCGAGTTCTTCAGCGTCGGCGCCGGCGACAGCGTCGGCGGACCGGGAATCATGAAGGACTTCCTGCGCGGGGTCAGCGACGAAGGGGGGAGCCCGAGCCTCAACCCGATCAACGGTCTCTCGGTGCCGGAGTTCGTCGACAAGAAGGTCCGCCTGGCCAAGATGGACGAGCAGGACATCGAAGCCTGCTTGATGCTGCCGACCACCGGCGTCGGCATCGAGCCGCAGCTGCGCGAGCCCAAGCACCGCGACGCGCTCTATCCATCGATTCGCGCGTTCAATCGCTGGCTCGAGGAGGACTGGGGCTACGGCGGCGACGGTCGCATCTACGGCGCGCCGCTGATTTCCCTCGTCGATCTCGACGAAGCGCTCACCGAGCTCGACCGGCTGATCGGCCTCGGCGCTCGTTTCGTCGTCCTCACCGCCGGGCCTATCGACGGCAAGTCGCCGGGCCACCCCGACTTCGATCGCTTCTGGGCGCGCTGCGCCGAGGCCAAGGTCGGTGTCGTCTTTCACATCGGACGCACCCCGTTCAGCGAGATGTACAACGTCCCCTGGGGGCTGCGACCGCACCCGCCGTCACACCGCCATTCGCTGATGGAGTACTACCTGTCGTTCACCGAGAGGCCGGTCACCGACACCATCACTGCCCTGATCAGCGACAACGTGTTCGGGCGCCATCCGCAGCTGCGGATTCTCAGCGTCGAGTACGGCTCCTCCTGGGTCGCGCCGCTGCTCCACCGCCTCGATCACATCTCGCGCCTGTTCAGCAAAGACATGTGGCGCTTCGGCGAGCCGCCAGCCACCCCGAGCGAGCTGTTTCGCAACAACGTCTGGGTGGCACCCTTCTTCGAGGACGACGTCGTCGGCCTCGCCGACACGATCGGCGCCGACCACATTCTCAACGGCTCCGACTACCCGCATCCCGAGGGCCTGCTTTGGCCGACCGAGTTCGTCGACGAGCTCGAGGGGCTCGACGACCGCTCGGTGCGGCGCATCATGCGCGACAACTTCGCCGAGCTGGTCGAGTAGCCCCCCAGACAACCAGCCGGCCGACCCAGCTTTGCAGCGTAGGTCGGTCGGCAGCTATGCTGCGGGGACCACGGCGGACCTCCAGTGACCACCGAGAACTCCTCGATCTTTCGCGAGATTCGCGACACCCTCCAGCCGATCCGCGAGCGCTCCGAAGCCGCCCGCGGCGCGGTCGACCTGCTGGAGCGCGACCTCCTGCCGCGGTCGGCGGGCGGCGACTCCTACGCCGTGGTCGGCATCGTCGGCCCCAACAACGCCGGCAAGTCGGCCCTGTTCAACGCGCTGGCGGGGCGCGACCTGTCGCCGTCGAAGCCGACCGGCGGGGCGACCCGGCGCCTGGTCGGCGCTCTCCACCCCGACCTGCTGGCGCAGCTGCGGGAAGAGCCCACCTTGTCGCGTTTTCACCTCACCGAGATCGGCGGCGGACGCGCCGACGGCGCGACCGAAACCGCCACCGACCCCGCCGAGGTGCTGGTCGCCGCCGACCCGGCTTTCCCGCCGCACGTCATGCTGATCGACACCCCGGACTTCGACAGCATTCTCGAGAACAACCGGGTCGCCAGCGAATCTCTGCTGGCAGTCGCCGATCTGGTGATCGCCGTCGTCACCCGGCACAGCTACCAGAATCGCGCCGTCGTCGAGTTCCTCGAGTCCTGGCTCGCCCACGGCCGGCCCTGGATCCTGGTCTACAACGAGGCGATCGACCGCGACACCGCGGACAGCCATTCGACCAAGCTCGCCGCGGATGTCGGCACGGCGCCGATCGGACTATACTGGGCGCCGCACGACCTCGCCGTGCAATCGGGCACGGCGCCGCTCAATCCGATGTCGATCGATGCTGCGGATCGCTCTCTGCGCGACGAGCTGTTCGACCTGAGCGCGGTCACCGAGCTCAAGGCCCGCGCCTTCGCCGCCGCCCGCGCCAGGCTCGAAGACGCACTCGACGACACGGTCCGATCGCTTCGCGCCGACACCGACAACGCGCGCGACATCCTCGACGCCGCCTCGGCGCGCGCCGTCTCGGCCGGGCACCGTGTCGCCGCCGCGGCGATGCCGGGCGGACCATTCGTCGAAGCGTTCCGCAACGTGCTCGACCGCCGCACCAACTTCCTCAGCCGCAGCTGGCGCCAATCGCTGCGACAGGTCCGCCTGGGCATCGAAAGTCTGCCCGCCATCTGGCGCGACCCCGGCGGCAGCGAAGCCTCGGCGGAGTCGGGCCTCAGCGACATCGAGGGCGCGGCGCTCGACGACACCTGGCCGATCTACTGGGAGGAGCTGGCGCGCGATCTCGGCAGCGAATCGCGTCACGTCGCCCGCGCCGGCGCCGCGCCGGAAATCGCCGCGGCGCTCGACCGCGACCTCGGCGCCAGCCAGCGCAGCGCCGCGGCGCGCGGCGCCGTCGAAGCCATCCTCGACGCCGGCCAGGCGAAGCAGATCGGCACCTTCCGCGAGCAGTGCGAGGCCCTGGTCGAGAAGGCGCTCGACGAGCGCGGCTTCGACATCGACATCCAGGCGGCGGCGGACGTCGCCACCCTGGTGCCGATCGCGCTCGCCGCCGCGGTCATCGTCAACACGGCGGGCCTCGGCTCCGACGTTGCCGCCGCCGGCGGCGGCGCGCTGAGCACGTTCCTGGTCGAGAAGTACTACCACCTGCTCGGCCGCGGAGTTCTCAACCAGGCCCAGGAACGATGGACCGAGCTGCGCGGCGACGAGCTCGCCAAGATCATTCTCGAATCGTCTCTTCCCACCGCGGGCCCAGCGCTCGAGCAGGCGATCGCCGACAGCGAACGACTGATCGGCGAGATCGCACCGCTGCGCGCCAAGCTTCACTCCGGGAAGGCAGGATGAGCGACCTCGAATCCCACGATCTCGGGCCCGGCGGCATCGAGCCTCGCGACTCGGGCCGGGACAGCCTGCGCGGTCAGCTGCGCGGGTTGCGCCGCGCGGTGCGGAGCGACTTCGAGGTCGTCGAGGGCTTGCGCGCCGTCGAGGAGCGCAAGGAAGAAATCGAAGGCCTGCTCGAAGATCTGGATCGCCAGGTAGAGCGCTCGGCGCGGGCGGCGGTGATCACGCTGGTCGGCGCCACCGGGGCCGGCAAATCGACCCTGCTCAACGCGCTGGCCGGCAGCCGCATCGCGCGCGAAGGAACCGATCGACCGACGACGCGGCAGCCGGTGATCTACGCCCCGCGCGATGCCGACGTCGGCGCGCTGGTCGGCCCCGCGATCGTCCACCCCGACGGACACGAAAGCGAGGGCGAGGTTCGCGTCGTCCGCTACGAAGGCAACGACGGGCCCTGGACCGCGCAGATCCTGGTCGATGCTCCGGACATGAACAGCATCGACGAGCAGCACCGCGCCACCGTGCACGCGCTGGCCGAGCGCAGCGACGTGCTGGTCGTGGTCCTCCACCGCCAGTCGATCCTCGAAGAGTCCGCGGTTTCGTTCGTCGACGCGTTCGCCGGACGGCGCCAGCTCCTGTTCGTTCTCAACCGCGCCGACGAGCTCACCGCCGAGGCGCGCAACAGCCTGCTGGAGCAGGCACGCGGCCTCGCCGCCGAGCGCTGGAACGCCGCCGACGCTCCGGTGATCGCGACCAGCGCGCTCGCCGCGCAAAGCCAGCCCAACACCGAGGGATGGAGCGAGCTCTGCGCGGCGCTGCACGAGCGCGCCCGAGAGAACGCTATCGGCGGAGTGCGACGCCTCAACGCGATCGGCACCGCGCAGCGTCTCGAGCAGTTGTTCGCCGACGTCGAACAGGAGGTCGGCGACGACCTCGACGCACTGCCCGACGACGCCCGCGACGGTACCCGGGCCCTGGTCGAGCGCTGTGCCGACGAAGTCGCCGAACGATTGCGACTGCGGCGCGCCGACTTGACCGAGCTGCTGTGGAGCGAGGCCGCCAAGCGTTGGGACGGCCCCGGCGGCTGGGCGCTGCGCACCGGCAGCATCGGATCGCTCGGGCTCGGCTCGGCGGCGGCACTGGCTACCCGCAACCCGCTGCTGGCGACTGGCGCCGCGGTCGGCGCGCTCGCCGCCGAGCAGGTGCAGAAATCGGTGCGCGAGCGACGCGTCGGCGACGTGACCGGACTGATGCCGACTGCGAGCGAGTTCGAGTCCTGGTTCAAAGAGAGCCTGAACGGAGCGCGTGTGCGCGCCGCCCGGCTGGTCGGCGACCCCGACGGCCTCGGATTGCCCTCCGTCGATTCGGCGCGCGGCGAGGCCTCGCTGGCGGTGGAGGAGTCGTGGACCAGGTTGCTCGAACGCGACCTGCCGGCGGCCGCCGAGCACAGCATCCTGCGCTTCTTTCGCGTCGCCCTCGACCTACCGGTCTACGCCCTCGCCGGCTGGGTGCTGTACATCGTCGCGCGCGGCTTTCTCGCCGGCGAGTACGCCGGATTCGACTTCCTGGTGAACGCCCTGCTGATTCTCGCTGCCTATCTGTTCGCGGTTCGCTTCGCCGTGCGGCGCGGTCTGGCAATGCGCGGCAACAAGCTCCTCGACGACGTCACCGCGCGCGCCCGCGACGCGCTCGGCCGCCGCACCCAACACGTCTACGACCGACTCGCCGACACACGCAGCCAACACCGCGACGCGCTGCGGCGATTGGCCCGCCTGGAGGAATCCTGGCGCAGTCGCATCGGCGGCTCATAAGTGGACTCGGAGCATCGTTTGCCGCGACACAGACACAACGCAATCCGGCGCGTCGACTGGTGGCCGAGCGCCGCCCTGGCGATCGCCGCCTTTCTCGCCGGCGCCTGGCTCAACGGCTCCGGTACCACCGCCCTCGCCGATCGCGAGGCGGACCACATCCAGGCATTCGAACGAGCGACCGTGGCGCTGTTCGAGAAAGCCGCGCCGTCGGTCGTCTTCATCACTTCGGTCTCCTACCGGCGCGACTTCTTCAGCTTCAACATGCGCCGGATCCAGCGCGGCAGCGGTTCCGGATTCGTTTGGGATCGCAAGGGCCACATCGTCACCAACTACCACGTCATCGAGGGCGCGAGCGCGGCGCGCGTCACCCTCGACGATCGCACGACGTGGGACGCCGAGCTGGTCGGGGTCGCCCCCGAGAAGGACCTCGCCGTCCTGCGCATCCAGGCCCCGCGCGAGAAGTTGCAGCCGTTGCGGGTCGGTCGCGGCGGCGAGCTCAGCGTCGGCCAGTTCGTAATGGCGATCGGCAACCCGTTCGGCCTCGACCACACGATGACCACCGGCGTCGTCTCCGCGCTCGGCCGCGAGATCGAGTCGCGCGCCAACCTGCCGATCCGAGACGTGGTGCAGACCGACGCCGCCATCAACCCAGGCAACTCCGGCGGACCACTACTCGATAGCAGCGGCGCCCTGGTCGGCGTCAACACCGCGATCTTCTCGCCGTCCGGAGCCTACGCCGGCATCGGCTTCGCGATCCCGGCCGACACCGTGCGCTGGGTGATTCCCGATCTGATTCGACACGGCAAGGTCAAGCGACCGAGCCTCGGGGCCGAGCTCGCCAACCACCAGCTAGCGCGACGGCTCGGCATCGATGGAGTCCTGATCGTCAACGTCGAGCCCAACGGCCCGGCGGCCCGCGCCGGGCTGCGGCCGACGCGGCGCACCCAGCGCGGCGAGATCGTCCTCGGCGACGTCATCGTCGCCGTCGCCGGAGAGAAGGTCGCCTCTCCCGGCGAGCTTCTGCTCGCCCTCGAGCCCTACCGCTACGGCCAGAGTGTCCAGCTGACGATCCAGCGCAACCGCGAGCGAATCGAGGTCGAGGTCGAGCTCGCCCCGGTCGCGCCCGGCGAGCGCAGCTAGCGGTCGATGCCGACGCTGGCCAAGTACTGGCTTCTTCAACTGCCGAGCACCTGCGCGGTCGGCTTGCTGCTCTACTGGAGCTACCGGGCGCAGTGGCTCAGCGGCCGCTGGGCGGCTGGACTGCTCGCCGGCTGGGTGATCAAGGACGCGATCATGTATCCAATCACCCGCGACGCCTACCGCTCGGACACTCAGATGTTCGGATCGCCGGTCGGAGGTTTCGCGGTGGTACGCCAGCCCCTCACCCCACGCGGAACCGTCGAGATGCGCGGCACCCTGTGGCGCGCCCGCTGCAACGACCCGCAGGCGACCATCGATCGCGGCGAGACGGTGCGCGTCACCGACAGCCGCGGCCTGCTGCTGACCGTCGAGCCGGTCGACCGGGGAGACCCCGTTGACCGCTGAGCGCGCGTATCGAGGCGGATTTGCCGCCGCGGCGGGGTTGGCACTGCTGGCCACGGTCGCCGGCGCCACCGCAGCTCCAGCACCGGCACCCACCAAAGGGGTGCCCCGGGCCCGGCCGCAGGTGATCGCCCGCTACCCGCACGACCGCACCGCCTTCACCCAGGGACTGTTGGTTCACGAGGGAGCCGTCTACGAGAGCACCGGCCTGCGCGGCCGCTCGACCGTACGCCGGGTCGACGTCGCGAGCGGCAAGATTCTGCAACGGCACGTGCTGCCGGAGTCCCTGTTCGGCGAAGGACTGGCCCGGGTCGAGGATCGCCTCATCCAACTCACCTGGACCGCGGGCCGGGCGCGGATCTACTCGCTCGACCGGCTCGAGCTGATGGGCGAGCTGCGCTACCACGGCCAGGGGTGGGGCCTCTGCTTCGACGGCGAGTTCCTGGTGATGAGCGACGGCAGCCACAAGCTGACCTTTCGCGATCCAACTACCTTCGAAGCCGTTCGCGTGCTCGAGGTACGCGGCGCGAACGGCCCGGTGCGGCACCTCAACGAGCTCGAGTGCGTCGGCCGCGCCATCTACGCGAACGTCTGGCAAACCTGGAACCTCGTGCGAATCGACAGAGATTCCGGGATGGTTACGGCGCGGATCGACGCCTCCGGTCTGCTCACTCCGGCGGAAAAGGGCGCGCTTCCGCCCGGCGCCGTGCTCAACGGCATCGCCTACGATGCGAGCGATGACACCTACCTGCTGACCGGCAAGCTGTGGCCGGCGATGTTCCGTGTCCGCTTCGAAATAGAATAGCGTTCTACGAAAAGACGCTGGCGCCGCCCGGGCCGGTCCCGGCGCTCCACCTATCGGTTGATCAATCCGGCTCGAATCAAAGCAGCCCACACATGACCCCGCATGTCGCAATCTGCGGACATACCGGACAAAAGTCCTTGACTCTATGCCCTTTTTCACGGCGAATAGGCACTCGGGGGAAGTCAGATAGGGGAACATCTTGGCTTTTGGGAACTGGAGAAGGACGCACCAGCGGCAGGAGGACTGTTCGCGGCGGGGTGGTGGTTGGTCGCGGGGTGATCGGGGAATCGGGCACTCGGTGGCAGTACCGAATGTGCGACTTGGGGAGTCGTAGCAACCAATGAGGACACTTCAGCCACTTCGAGGCACCGGCGCGTCCGGTGTTGCAGCAATGCTCGCGCTCTTGGCTGCGCTGACCGTGGTACCGGCGCGCACATCGGCGGTGACGACGTTTGCCCCACGCGCGAACGACGGAACCGTCTACCTGATCATCCAACAACGCGCGACCGACACGCAGGGAATCGGCGTCGACGGATTCATGGTGACCAGCGCGGTCGCTTCACTCGGTCTGGTGAGCGCCTGCGGATTCGCCGGTCAGTTGATTCCGCCAATGAACGCAGACGGCGTCGTCTCGACGACGCCCGTGAGCGCGATCCCGATCAGCAAGGTGCGCAAATCAATGCGCATCGACGATGCCAGTACTCCGTGCTTCAACGGTTCGGGGGCAGGTACCGTGTGCCTGGGGCCCGGCTGCAATGCTTCCTGTCAGTGTATCGGCGTCCACTGCCGCACCTTCACCTTCAACGACGGCACGCCGCTAGCCACCGCGACAATCGACGCGCCGGCGGCGACTCTCGACCCGACGATCACGATCGATGCTCCTCACTGCCCCGTCAACAACAAGGCAATGTACAAGTTTGCTCCATTGCCGGAGATCCACGGCCCTCTCTGTGGCACCCGGCCGATGGACGGGATCCTGCTCCCTGATGCGATGACCATTT
Organism: bacterium; assembly: GCA_030430165.1. GTDB lineage: Bacteria > Desulfobacterota > Binatia > HRBIN30 > CADEER01 > CADEER01. Next base: position 28,622 of record JAUIGL010000015.1, read on the forward strand.
TCGCGGGCGGGAAAGACGGGTCGACGATGATCCTCGCGGTGCAGGCAAATTCGCTCGACCCGATCACGGTCGGCATCGGCGGGCTCGCGGTCGACCTCGACGGCGACAACGTGGTCGGTTGTCCGGCGCACACGATCATGGCCGGCACTGCCCACTCCCACAACGTTCCCGGAGTACGGCCGACGCCGACGCCGACGTTCACACCCACGTTCACCCACACGCCGACGTTCACCCACACCTTCACGCCGACCCACACCCACACGCCGACGCATACCTTCACCTCCACCCCGACGGCGACTCCGACGGCGACCCCGACGGCGACCTTCACCAACACCGCGACGAACACGCATACACCGACCAACACGCATACGTTCACGCCGACCAACACACCGACCAACACCTTCACCCACACCCACACGTTCACCCCGACGCCGACCCCGACCCCGGTTTGCGGCGACGGCGAGGTTGAAGGGCAGGAACAGTGTGACGACGGCAACGTCATCAACGGCGACTGCTGCTCGGACAGCTGCCACTTCGAGCCCAACGGATCGCCCTGCGGCGACGATGGCAATCAGTGCACTTCCGACGTTTGCAACAGCGTCGGCGCCTGCATCCACCCCAACGTGCCGAACAACACGCCGTGCGACGACAGCGACGTTTGCACCGACGACACGGTCTGCATCTCGGGCCAGTGCAACGGCGGGACGCAGCTGACCTGCAACGACGACGATTTTTGCACCAACGACACGTGCGATCCGACGCTCGGCTGCCTGCACGAAATCGCCATCGAAAGCTTCGAGTGCGACTCCTGCGCCGACGGCATCGACAACGACGGTGACGGCATCGTCGACGCCGAGAACGAGGTCTGCGCGACGCTCTTCCGCTTCCAGCGCTACGCGGTCATCGGCACCGCCGAACGCGGACGCCGCAGCATCAAGTTCGGCCGCAAGACGCAAGTCGTCGAGACCGTCGAGCGCATCGGCGACCTCGCCAACTCGATGCGTGCCGGCGCCTGCGGTATCGATCTCAAGGCATCGATCGGCACCTTCGTTTCCGGCTCGGTATCGGTCAACGGCGCTTCCCGCTTCAGCGGTGGCAAGCCGCCGGTACAGATCGGCGTCGAGTTCCTCAACGAAAACGGAGACATCATCACCGGCCGCAACGTTCCCATGGTCGGCGCGCCGGCTCTATGCAGCGACGGCTTCACGCCGTGCACGACGGACTTCAACTGCCCCGGCGGGCAGCTCTGCACGACGCCGCTGCCAATCGACCACCCGAGCAACATCTGGGTGGACAAGACCGGGACCGCCCCCGATCACATCCGCTGCGACGATCTGCTGGCCGACATCCCTCTGGTCGAGCGGATTCTCGCCGGCCTCACCCCGACCCAGAGCATCCCGGAGATCCATCTGCGGCGCGGCGCAAGCACGCAGATCAATCTCACCCCCGGGCAGAACGTGGTCGACATCTCATCCTTCCGGGTCGGCCAGGACGGCCGCGTGACGATCAACGGGCCCGAAGATTCCTGGGTGGTCATCCGCGTCAAGGGACGCTTCCGGGTGGGCACCCGGTCCTCGGTCACGACGGCCGGCGGGATCTCCCCGAACAACGTCCTCTGGAGCGTCGAGGGCACCGGTCGCACGGCGAGAATCGGCAGCCGGTCGACCTTCGAAGGAACGATCATCGCCGCCAAGCGACCCAAGTTGTCGGTCGGCGCCTTCACCGTGGTCCGCGGCGCAATCCAATCCAAGCGCGTTCGCATGGGCGGCATCAGCGCGGTCGAGCACTTCCCCTTCACGCCGATGCTCGAGGGCATCAACCTCGACAGCCCCAACCTCGCGGTTCTGCGCGCGCGGCTGAAGCGCTCGACTACCAACAAGCGAGCGAACGGCCGGGTGCGAATCATCGGCGTCATCGACGATACCGAGGAGCAGACCTTCGAGTCCGACCTGCTGAGCATCTCCGGCCCGCCGATCAAGTTCACGGTGGCGGACAACCAGTTCTTCGAGACGGAGATCGTGATCCAGGGCTGCTCCAAGCGCGGTGACCGCGTGTTCCGCTGCAACAGTGGCGGCGGCTCGCAACCGATCGTTCGCGCTGTGTTCAAGAGAACCCGCGAGGATCCGAACATCTACACGATGAGTCTCGTAAAACGGAAGATCCCGCAGGGCGATACCAGCAGCGTTCAGCCCAGCGACCCGGTCACCGTCGAGATGGAGCAAAATCCGAGCGTGACCCGCGCAGGCGACATCAGCTTCTGCCAGCGGCGCGGCAAGTTCTCGCTCGCCTGCCGAGCTCGCTGAGCCATGGACCGTGGCGCCCGATGGGCGTCACGGTCCGCCTTCTTTCCGGCACCAGGCAGTCCAGCCGCCCTTGGTCCCCGCCGCAGGATCGGGTAGCCAAGAGGGAGCACGTTCCCAGACGACGGTCTGGCGAGCGCTCTTGCTCGAGAGGAGACGACAGGGTGGCCGATTCCCCGATCAAGGATTTCATCCTCGCCAACTACAAGCACTTCAACGGCGCCGCGCTGGTCGATGCGGCGCGCGGATACGTCGACCTGCTGGAGGGCGGCGGCAAGATGTTCGTCACCCTGGCCGGCGCCATGAGCACGGCCGAGCTCGGCATCTCGCTGGCCGAAATGATCCGCCGCGACAAGGTCCACGCGATCACCTGCACCGGCGCCAACCTCGAGGAAGACGTGTTCAACCTGGTCGCGCACGACCACTACGAGCGCGTACCGAACTATCGCGACCTCACCCCGCAGGATGAGCAACGCCTGCTCGAACGCCAGCTCAATCGGGTCACCGACACCTGCATCCCGGAAGAGGAGGCGATGCGCCACATCGAGCGCAAGGTGGGCCAGCTGTGGCAGGAGGCCGACCGCAGTGGCAAGCGGCAGTTTCCTCACGAGCTCCTCTACGAGCTCCTCCTCTCGGGCAAGCTCGCCGAGAGCTACCAGATCGACCCGCGCAACAGCTGGCTGATCGCCGCCGCCGAGAAGTCCCTGCCGATGTTCGTGCCCGGCTGGGAAGACTCGACCCTGGGCAACGTCTTCGCCGCGCACTGCATCCGCGGCGACGTCGAAAAACCGACCACGGTCCGCGGTGGTATCGAGTACATGATCGAGCTCGCTCGCTGGTACCGCGAGGTGTCCGCCGAATCACCGATCGGCTTCTTCCAGATCGGCGGCGGCATCGCCGGCGACTTCCCGATCTGCGTCGTGCCGATGCTCGAACAGGACCTGCGGCTGGAAGGCGTACGCAAGTGGTCCTACTTCTGCCAGATCAGCGATTCCACGACCAGCTACGGATCGTACTCGGGGGCCGTTCCCAACGAGAAGATCACCTGGGGCAAGCTGGCAACCGACACCCCAAAGTTCATCGTCGAGTCGGATGCGACGATCGTCGCACCGTTGATCTTCGCCTACGTGTTGGAGCGCTGAGCGATCCGGCTCAGCAGCCCGTCGAAGAAGTAGGACGGGCTGTTAGGCGGCGGCAACGCCGCGCGCCAAGAGCTCGCCGATCTCGGCCTCCGAGAGCCCGGCGTCGGCGAGCACGCCGCGGGTGTGCTCGCCCAGAGCCGGCGCCGCGCCGCGAATCCCGCTCGGCGTGGCGGACAAACGCTCGGCGGGCCGTGGTTGCCGCATCGCCCCGCCGCGCGGGTGCCGACTCTCGTGAATCAGGTCGTTGGCGACGATCTGCGGATGGCTCAACAGCTCGTCCTTGCTCAGGATCGGCGCGCACGGGACGTCTTCGGATTCGAAGCGGCGCAGCCACTCTTCGCTGGTTCGCTGGCGCAGGACCTCCTGCAACATCGACATGCGCTCGCCGGCGTGGAGAACTCGCCCGGCTGCGGTCGAGAAACGCTCGTCCTCGAGCCAATCCGGACGCTCCACGGCGCGGCACAGGCCGTTCCACTCGTCGTCGGAGACGGCACCGGCGGTGATGTAGCCGTCGGCAGTCTCGAAAACCAGGTCCTGGGCGAATCGGGCCCGCGCACCGCGAGTGCCCTCGCCGACCCAGGTGTGACTGGCCATCCCCTCCGGCCACTGGAAGGCGATCGCGGCGTCGAGCATCGACAGGCGCACGTGTTGTCCGCCGGCACCGCGCTCGCGCGCGAACAAAGCCGCGGTGATCGCCTGCGCCGCGGTGACGCCGGTCAGCTTGTCGGGAATGATCAGTCGCATCATTCGCGGTCGCCCGCTGTCACGATCGGCCTGAATCGTCGCCAGACCCGACAGGGCCTGAACCACGGGGTCGTAGACACGCTTGTGGGCGTACGGTCCGGTCTCGCCAAAACCGCTGATCGAGACGTAGACGAGTCGCGGATTGCGGCGCCGCAGCTCGTCCTCACCGAGGCCCATTCGCTCGATCGCCCCCGGCCGGAAGTTCTGCACGAACACGTCGCTGCTCTCGATCAGGCGCAGCAGCGCCTGCCGCCCCGGGTCGCTCTTGAGATCGAGCGCGAGCGACCGTTTGTTGCGGTTGACGGTGGCGAAGGTCGCCGACACCCCGTCGCGCATGGCGCCCATGTGACGCACCAGATCGCCGCTGCCGACGCGCTCGACCTTGATCACGTCGGCACCCTGATCGGCCAGGATCCGCGTCGCCAACGGTCCCGAAATCATCGTCGTCAGATCGACCACCCGCACTCCGTCGAGCGCCCCTGTCATCGCAGCTCCTCTCTTCATCCTCACCGGTGCGAAACCAGCCCGGCCGGTCTGGTGATCCTGGGCTAGAGGCCTGGCCGAAAAATGGACTCCTGCTGCAAATCGCCATCCATCCGCGATCGCTGCGTCGCCGGGCGCTCGACGTATCGCCCGATACGCCGTCGCGCCCAGCTCCTTGCGCTCGCGGCGGCTGACGATTTTCGCTACGAAGCCACTTTCCGGCCAGGCCTCTAGTTCGCTATCCTGAACGGATGTACCCTTCTCACACGCCGAACGCACTCGCCGCCAGGACCCTGGCCGTCCTCCTTGGCATCTGCCTGATCGCCGGCTGCGGCAACGACGACAGTGGCGGCGATTTCAGCACCGAGATCGTCGACCAGCAGGTCGCCACGGGAGACCTGGAGTTCGACTTGCGCGTCGCCGGATCGCAACGCGGCGAGCCCGTCATCCTGCTGCACGGTTTCCCGGAAACGTCTCTCGAATGGCGACACCAACTGGAGGGTCTCGCCGCCTCTGGATACTACGCGATCGCGCCCGACCAGCGCGGATACTCGGCGGGCGCCCGCCCCGACTCGGTCGACCAGTACAACATCGAGCTCCTCGCCTTCGATGTCCTGAACATGGCCGACCAGCTGGGCCTCGGCTCGTTCCACGTCGTCGGGCACGACTGGGGCGCCGCGGTAGCCTGGGCGGTCGCCGGAATCGCCCCCGACCGGGTGCGTTCCCTGTCGATCTTCTCCATCCCTCATCCCGACGCGTTCGCCGATGCACTCGCCGATCCAGAATCCTGCCAGAGCCAGGCATCCGCCTACTTCGACCTGTTCACCTCCGACCGTGCCGCCCAACTGCTCCTGAACAACGACGCTGCCTTCCTGCGCGCCTTGTTCCCCGGGTTTCCCGACGAGGTCGTGGAAGAGTACGTTCGAGTCTTTTCCCAACCTGGCGCGATGCAAGCGGCCCTCGATTGGTACAACGCCAATGTCGGTGAGGACCAGCTGACTCCTCAGCTCGGGCCGGTGCGGGTGCCGACGATGTTCATCTGGAGCGACGAGGACCCTGCGGTTTGCCCCGAACCAGTGCGCGCCACCGAGCACTTCATCGACGCCCCGTACGAGCTCATCGTCCTCCAGGGAGTCGACCACTGGATTCCAGAACGCGCCCCCGAGGAGACGACCCAGCTGCTACGGCGCCATCTCGAGCGCTGGTGAGCAGCCGGCGGCGCGGCGGCCGTCTCGTCAATCGGCCCAGTCCAGGGCGACCAGCGCGCGGCGCGCGATCGTGCGCACGAGCTCCCACACTGGCTCGCGCTTGACCGCGGCGGCGGTCCACAGCTCCTTGTGCGCCGGATCCGACATCGATTGCAGCTGGTCGTCGATCTCCTGCAATGCCTGCAGCTGCTCCGGAGCGGGGAGCCGAGTCAGCCCACCGACGAACTCCGTGTACGATTCGTCGAACTCGATGGCGAGGTCGTCCGGGCGGCGTCCGGCGGGAAGCGACTCGACGCCGACCACCGACAGGCCCTTGATCGCCAGGCGCAATCGCTCGGCGGCTCGTCCCAGATCGGACATGCGCCTGTTGTACCGATCCGCCGACGTCGCTGCAAAGTGTTGCCCTGAGCGGCGAAGCGAACCAAACTCGCGCCGGGAACTCGCCGTATGACCGATACCGTTGCAGACCAAGGAGCTCCGTTCGAAGCCGACCCGGCGGCGATCGCGAACGCGCTCGAAAGCGCGAGCATTCCGACCCTGCTGACGTCCTTGGTCCACCTGACGGGCGATCTCTCGATCCTCGACGGCGACATCCGCCCGGCCGCGGCGGTGCTCGGTGAAGTCCAGGGCAATCTGACCGACCAACAGAAGGCCGAGGTGCGCCGCCGCGCGCTCGCCGCTCTGCTCGACTACCGCGATCGCGGCTACCGACTGCCGCCATCGCCCGACAGCGCAGCCGTGCACCGGATGATGAGCTTCATCGTCGGCGAAGAGGTGCCGGCCGAGTACGGGCCGATGATGATGGAGGAGCTCGCGCTCGACGGACACGACCGGCGCCGCACCCCGCTGCGGGTCGATCCTTCCGATCTCGCCGACCGTTTTCACGTCCTCGTCATCGGCGCCGGAATGTCGGGGCTGCTGGCCGCCGTGCGCCTGCAGCAGGCCGGCGTGCCGTACACCGTCGTCGAGAAGGACGCCGATCTCGGCGGCACCTGGAACGAGAACACCTACCCCGGTTGCCGCGTCGACATCGCCAACCATTTCTACTGCTATTCCTTCGAGCCCAACCACGATTGGTCCGAGTACTTCTCGCAACAGCCGGAGCTGAAGGCGTACTTCGAGCGCTGCGCCGACAAGTACCAGGTTCGGGATCGAATCCGCTTTTCCACCGAGGTCGTCGCCGCCGTCTACGACGAGGACCGGGCGGAGTGGGCGGTCGAGCTGCGCGACGCTTCGGGAAGAACCGAGACCCTCCGAGCCAACGTCGTCATCAGCGGCGTCGGACAGCTCAATCGACCCAAGATCCCCGACATCCCCGGCCTCGACTCGTTCGCCGGGACCTACTTCCACTCGGCTCGCTGGCGCCACGACCACGATCTCGACGGGTGCCGCGTCGCGGTGATCGGAACCGGTGCCAGCGCTCTCCAGCTCGTCCCCGAGGTCGCCAAGCAGGCCGGTCAGCTCTACGTCCTGCAACGGTCGCCGGCCTGGATGTTCCCGAATCCGGCCTACCACCGGCGGGTCAGCGACGGCGCGAAGTGGCTGCTCAAGCACGTCCCCTACTACGCCCGCTGGTACCGCTTCCTGCTGTTCTGGCCGGGCTCGGACGGCTTGCTGCCGTCGCTGATCGTCGATCCCAGCTGGCCGCACCAGGATCGGTCGATCAACGAGCTCAACGAGCTCACCCGCGTCTACTTCACCGACTACATGAAAGAGCAGCTGGAAGACCGTCCCGACCTGCTCGACAAGGTGGTCCCCACCTACCCGCCGTTCGGCAAACGCATGCTGCAGGACAACGGCAGCTGGCTGTCGACACTCAAGCGCGACAACGTCGAGCTGATCACCGACGAGATCTCACGCATCGAGCCCGACGCGGTGGTGCTGCGGAACGGACGCCGCGTCGAGGTCGACACCATCGTCTTCGCAACCGGGTTCCACGCCAACAAGTTCCTGTGGCCGATGCAGATCACGGGGCGCGCCGGCAAGCGGCTCGACGTCGTATGGGGAGACGACCCGCGAGCCTACCTCGGTATCACCGTCCCCGACTTCCCCAACCTCTTCTGCCTGTACGGTCCGGCTACCAACCTGGCGCACGCCGGCAGCATCATCTTCCACTCCGAGTGTCAGGTCCGCTACGTGATGGGATGCATCGCCCACCTCCTCGAAGGCCGCCACCGCTCGATGGAGTGCAGGCGCGACGTCTTCGAGGACTTCAACCAGCGTCTCGACGAGGCCCTCGCCAGAACCGTCTGGGCCCACCCCGGAGTCGACAGCTGGTACAAGAACGAGGCGGGCCGCGTGACGACGACGTCCCCGTGGCGCCTGGTCGACTACTGGCGATGGACGAAGCATCCGTCATTCGACGACTTCGTCGTCGAATGACGGATGCAGGGACTAGGGACTAGCGCCGGATGGAGGCATCGCCTTCCGCTCTCAATGCCGGCCAACCACCCCTAGCCCCTAGTCCCTAACCCCTAGCCCCTATATGTCTAACCCATGCCCACCCAAGTCATCGACGCGGTACTCTTCGACTACGGCGGCGTGTTCACCCACTCGCCCTTCTCGGCGGCGGCGCCGATGGCGGAGAAGCTGGGCCTCGCCCACGAGACTCTGCTGCACATCATTTTCGGTCCCTACGACCGCGACACCGATCACCCCTGGCATCAGATCGAGCGCGGCGAGATCGGCATCGAGGAGGCGCGCAATTCGATCAAGAGCCTCGGACGCGAGCACGGCGCCGAGGTCGACCTCTTCGAGTTCTTCGGCGCGATCGCGGCGATCACCCAGGGGATGAACGACGCCATGGTCGAGGTCGCGCGGTTCGCCAAAGCCGAGGGCTATCGCACCGCCATCGTCACCAACAACATCGCCGAGTTCTCGGAGCACTGGCGCAAGACTCTGCCCCTCGACGAGATGTTCGACACCGTCGTCGACTCGAGCCAGGTCGGCATGCGCAAACCCGACCCGCGCATCTTCGCCCACGCGCTCGAGTGTCTCGGCAACGTCGCCCCCCACCGCGCCGCGTTTCTCGACGACTTCCAGGGCAACGTCGACGCCGCGATCGAGCTCGGCATGCACGGCATTCTCGTCGAGCCCGACCCCACCGAGGCCATCGCCAAGCTGAGACAGCTCATTGCCAAGAGCTAGCCGGCCCAGCGCTCGATCTCGTCTTCGAGACTACTCGACGATCGAAAAGCTGACCCCGGCGTTCGCCTGGAGCCGCTCGAGAAGCGGCTCTCCCATCGCCGCCGCAGTGGTCCAGAAACCGCCGCCGATCGGCAGAGGGTCCATCGCCAGACAAACCGCACTCTCGCCGAGCATCTTCGCGGTCGATCCGTAGCCGGGGTCGCGATCGCCATAGATCCGGCCGCGCAGGCTCTTGCCGGGATCGATCGGATGCTCGGCGAACAGGAATATCTCGAAGTATCCCTTCTCGCGGACCTCCGGAGAGGGGCCCTCGCCGGGATCCGGGGCGAAACGAGCCATCAGATCGCGCAGCGGCGAAACCGCTCCCGCGGCCATCGTCGCACCGAGTCCGGCGGCGAGGCCCGCCGCCTTGGCGAAGCCCATCGGACCGTCACCGGTCAGCGTCGCCTCGTCGTAGCGGAAGTTCTTGCCGTAGGCCTGACCGATCAGCGCATTGGTTCGGCGCACGACCCGGGTGTTGAGAGCGGCCATGACGAAGGGACCGGTCCACGAGCTGAAGTCCTCGTCGTACACCGGTCCCATCTGATCGCCGCCATCCGGTCCGCCGCGCTGGTCTCGAGGGTTGAGCCCGTAGGGATCAGCCATCAGCTTGCGCATCTCCGGGTCTTTCTCCATTTCGCGCATCATGTTCAGCATCGAGGCAATGGTGCCGCCGCTGAATCCGCCGCTGAAGCTGCGAACCCGGTACTTGATGTGCTCACTGGTCGTTTCGTGACGGCGCCGCATCTCCTCCTGCATGAAGAAAGCGCCGATATCCGACGGAATGCAGTCGAACCCGCAGGAGTGAACGATGCGCGCGCCGGAGTCCTCCGCGGTTGCGGCGTGGGTGTCGATCATCTGCCGAACCCACTGCAGCTCCCCGGTGAGGTCGCAGTAGTGGGTTCCTGCCTCGACACAGGCCGCGACCAGTTTGCTCCCGTATCGCGCGTAGGGACCGACGGTCGTGCAGACGACCTTGGTGCGCTGCGCCATTGAAGCGAGAAACTCCGCATCCTCGGCGTCGCCGACGAGCAGCGGCAGCTCCGAGGCCTCTTTGCCGAGAGCGTGGCGCACTCGCTCGAGGCGCGACTCTTTGCGCCCGGCGATGGCCCAGCGCAGATCGGCGCCGACCCCATAGCGCTCGCAGAGGTACTCGGCGACCAGTTTCCCGGTGAATCCGGTGGCTCCCCACAGCACCACGTCGAAATCTTTTGCCGCTTCAGTCATGCGCTCTCCTCAGCTCGAGAGAATTCGGCACCGAGTGTGCCAACGATCCATATCGGCCAAGCTGGCACACGACACAACCCGCGCAAGGCGATCGACAAAGCAGCCGCATTGGCCGACCCCCAGGACCGGTGTAGGCTTGGCGCCATGATCGAAAGCTGCTCGCTGACAGCACTCGAAAAATCGTTCTTCGGCACCCTCAACGACCTTCTACTCCCCGGCGTTCGCGAGGGATGGCTGAGCCGGGCCGAGCTGCCGGCGACACCCGTCGCCCTGGCGGTCCCCGGGCGCAAATCGGGCAAGACCCGAACCCTGCCGCTGCTCGCGGTTCAGCTCGGAGACCTCCTCCTCGTCTCGACCTTCCGCGGCGAGCGCTCCCAGTGGATCCGCAACGTGGCGGCCGCCGAAAAGGTCAAGGTGTGGCTCGGCGGTCGCGCGAAGCAGTACGATGCCAGCGTGCTCGGCCCCGGGCTCCGCTCGCGGCGACGACGCAAGCGCAGTCGCGAGATTCTCGAGCTGCTCGAGCCCGCCACCGCGATCGGCTGGTCTTTCGCCGTACTCGAGCCGGCCGTGCGACGCGCCGCCTAAGAGGCACTCTGACTGCTAGCTTCGGTCGAGGTGTTCGAGGAGCATTCGCGCGAACCAAGCCCTGAAACGCTGCCGAACCTCGACATCGTCGCCGTGCCCGGTCATCGCATCGAGGATCGGCGCGAAGATCCCGTCGCCGAGAGTTGCCACTGCGGTGAGGCGGACGATGAACTCCGAGTCCTCGCGCATCGCCGGATCGTCGGCGGCGACTCCGCTCAGCCTCACCCGGCGGCTGTGCACGAGATCGGTGAGGTGTCGCAGCAGGGGATCCTGGGCATCCTCCGCGGCGTTGCGTTCGGTGGCGAGCGCCCGCCACGCGAGCAGCCTCGCCAGGCCGGTGTCGCCGAGTGCGGCGAAGGTGTCCTCGATCAGGCTCACCGCGGTCTCCTCGGTCGCTGGGGCTCCGGTGAGGACGTCCACCAACCGGGATTGCAGGCGCTCGATGGCGCGCGCCTGCAGAGCTTCGATCAAGCCATCCCGGCTATCGAAGTGGTGCAGGATCGTCGGATGGGAGATGCCGATGTCGCGCGCAATCTCCTGCAGGCGGATTCCCTCGGGGCCCGCCTCGCGCAGACGGCGCTCGGCGGCGTCGAGAATTTCGCGCCGCGCCTCCTCGGCGGTCCGTCGCCGCCGAGCCGCAGGTTTCCCAGTCCGACGACTCACCCGCCCCTCGCCGATCCGTGCCGCAAGCACCATCGAAACTTCATTGTTGACACACCCTCGGCGCACGGCTATCTACAACATTGTCAGTAGTCAATCTCGGAGGTTCTCTCATGGCGACGAGCAGGAATACGCCAAGCAGCCGAATCCGGCCACTGGTCGCGCTACGCGCGCTCGGCGACTTGATCCGCGACCCGGACGACACCGCCAAGGTGTTCAAGGTGATCGAGGCGCTGTCCAATCGCAGCGACGACCGTCTGTTTCGCCGCTTCCGCGCCACCGAGAGCGGCGCCCGCCTGTTGCGCGATCGGCCGGTGCTGCTCGAGGTGCTGTCCGACCGCGACCGCCTGCTGGCGATGGAGCCGGGCACTCTCGGAAGGACCTACGGCGAGTTCATGAGTCGCGAGGCGATTTCGGCGGACGGCTTGGTGAGCGCCGACCGCTTCACCTCCGACGTCGAGATTCCCGAGGACCGCCGTTGGTTCGGCGAGCGCCTGCGCGACATGCACGATCTCTGGCACGTCGTCACCGGCTACCAACGCGACCTGGTCGGCGAGGCGGCACTACTCGCGTTCACCTATGCCCAGACCCGCACCAAGGGAATCGGCTTGATCGTCGCCGCCGCCTACTGGCGCGCCGGCGGTGAGGTGAGCTACGCCCGCGACCTGATGCGCGAAGGCTATCGACGCGGCAAGAACGCGGAGTGGCTACCGGCTCAGGAATGGGAAGCCATGCTCGAGATGCCTCTCGAAGCCGTGCGCGAACAACTGCGCGTCGGCCCCCCGCCAAGCTACGCTCAAGTACGTTCCGAAGGAGCCCCCGCCCTCGCTGCGATGTGAAATCGGCCCAAGCCGATTTCAGTACAAAAACTTCTCCCCCCACGGGGGAGATGCCCCCAAAGGGGCAGAGAGGGCCAACAGAGATGACTTCGCCGCCGGCGGCGAAGCACCTCTAACCCGACACCGCCCCCATCCCGCGTACCGCCGCGGCGATCCGCTCGATATCCTCGCGCGCCTCGGGACAAATTCGGGTCATCGTGATGTACCCATGTGGCATCGCCGGCTGATGAACGTGCTCGACCGAGACTCCGGCCGCCGCCAACCGCTCGGCGTAGTCGATCCCTTCGTCGCGCAGAACGTCGAATCCGGCGGTAAACACCAGCGCCGGCGCCAATCCCTCGAGGGACTCGGCGAGCAACGGTGAGACTCCGGGGTCGGTCTTGTCGACGCGGTCCTGGACGTACAAGTCGGCGCAGCCCTGCATGTCCTTCCGACTCAAACCGTAGCCGCTGGCGAAGGCGATCTGCGATTCGCGGTCCAAGCGGCTGACGTCGACCGCCGGGTAGATGAGCACCTGCAACCCGATCCAACCGCGGCCGCGATCGCGATCGCGTTGCGCCAGCACGGCCGACAGATTGCCACCGGCACTGTCTCCTCCAACCGCGATCCGTCCGCGGTCGGCGCCCAACTCGTCGCAGTGCTCGACGCACCATTCGAGAACCGCCTCGGCGTCTTCGACCGCCGCCGGGAACGGGTTCTCCGGCGCCAGCCGATAGTCGACACTGACCACCACCGCGGGCGCGGCCTGGGCAATCCCGCGCGTCACCGCCTCGGTGTAGGCCGGACTGCCGACGATGAAGCCGCCGCCGTGCAGATAGACGAGCAGCGGAAGCGGTTGGTCCGCCGAAGGCCGATACACCCGTACCGGAATCGGCCCCGCTGGCCCGTCGATCGCACGGTCCTCGACCGTGCCGGTGAAGTCGACTGGCCGCGACAGCGGCGCCACGTCCTCGAGGAACTGCGCCCGCACCGCGGCGCGCTGCTCGTCGGTCTCCATCGGCTTCACCAACACACCGTCGAGGAACGCGGGGTTGAACAGCGACTGTAGACGGAAGCTGAAGGCAAACAGCGGCTTGAGTCGCCCGTACGGCGTATTCGCCCAAGCGTGCGCGAGACCGAACGCGGCCAGGACGATGGCCAGGACCACCCCGAGCACGATCGCAAGTACGGTCATCTAGCTGGTTCCAGCAGTCGGACGAAACGCGTCGATCAGCTCTTTACAGAGCGTCACTACGGCCGCCACCTTGTGCGGCGCGGTCTTGCCGAGGCGCGCCACGATCAGATCGAGCTTCGGGCTCAACATGATGCGCTGTCCGCCCATACCGCTGCAGTAAAAAGTCCCGAGACTGCCCGGCACGGTCCAAAAGTGAGCGCCGTAGGTGCCTTCCGACTGCGGGCTGGGCGTGCGCGCGTAATCGACCCAACCCTCGGGCAGAATCCGTTGGCCGTCCCATACACCGTCGCGCAGGTACAACAGACCGAAGCGGGCAAAGTCGCGCACGCTGCAGTAACAGTGGCTCGAGCCGACGAAGTTGCCGGCGGCATCGAACTTCGGGTCTGCCGTCTTCATACCGATGCGATCGAAGAGCTCGCGCTTCATGAACGCGCGCATCTCGGTCTCGCCGCCGCCGACCGTTTCGGAAACCAGCCGCGACAACAGGTTGCTGGCGCCGCTGTTGTAGTTCCAGCGCTCTTCCGGCTCGACCTGGTACGGCAAGGTCGCGGCAAAACCGGCGACGTCGTCCTTGCCCGCGCCGAACAGCATCGGGATCACGTCCGACTCGTCCTCCGCGTAGTAGCGCACCGATCCCCCGCCGAGGTGCTCCGCCTCGCGAAACCGCAGGCCGTCGACCATGCGCAGCATCTGGTCGATCGTAATCTTCGCGCGCCGATCGCCGTCGGCCCACTCGCGAATCGGGATCGGTTGGCCGATGTCGAGCTTGCCTGCGCCGACGAGGATGCCGACCAGCGCGCTGGTGATGCTCTTCGCCATCGACCACGAGAGGAAGGCGTCGTCCGGGTCCACTCCCGATGCGTATCGCTCGGCGACGATCGCGCCCCGCTGGACGATGACGATTCCGTACGTGCGATCGAGATCCTCCGGCTCCGGCTCACTGAAGGCGTGGTCGAGCAGGCGGTCGAGTGCCGCTCGGTCGACACGTGGGTCGAGCTCGCCGCGCGGCCATTCCTCGGTCGGCCAGGGAACGGTCGCCGGTTGCTGCGGCAGCGGCAACAGGCGCGCATCGGTAGTCGGTCCGAATCGATTCATCCGCGGACCATAGGTCGCCCGGAGGACGCGGTTCAAACGATCCGCGCGCCGTTCAACCGGGGCGTTCGATCCACACCACCACTCCGCCGTACTTTGCCTGGTCGGCTTCCCGGGTGCCGAGAACCGAACAACCGCTTCGGTTGGCAATCGCCGCGATACGACCCGGCGAGTAGACGTGCATCCTCATCAAGGGCTGGCGCGGGCTCGCTCCGGACAAGAGATTGAGCAACGCGTGCAGAGGCCGGTGGCGCTCGCGCATCGCGTCGAGCGCGTCGCCGACGACACCGCGGCGCGACTCGGTGGTGAACTGCAGGACGGCGACTCCACCGGCGCGCAACAGCTCGCACAGGCGGCCGACGATCCGCTCGCCGCGGTCGGGTTCAATGTGCTGGAAGACGAGCACCGAGTGGATGAAGTCGAAGTCGCCTGCGAGAGTATCGAGCTCATCCGAGTCGACACGCAGCTCGACGTTGCCCAGCCCGAGGCGCTCGACGTTGGCCGAAGCCTCCTCGATCATCGCCGGCGCGACGTCGACCCCGACCACGGACCCGCAACGAGCGCTCAGCGCCGGCAACACCCGCCCCACGCCACAGCCGAAGTCGAGGGCGCGCGCGGGTTCCAGCGGTCGCCCCGCCAGATCCCAGTAGCGCTCGAAAATCGACTCCACATGGCGTTGGCCGAGTGCGAAGAACTCGGCACGCGCCGCCTCGCCCATCGAAGCACCGCGAAAACGATCCTCGGTGAGCACCGCCCAATACGGATCGTCGGTTGCGAACCGCTGCCAATCTCGATCGGAGCTCTCGGACATCGACGCCAAACCACCGAACAACCGCCGGCAATCTACCGACAATCCGACTGGCCGTCGACGCCGAGTAGGTGAGCACCACGCCGGGAAACGCGCGACCCCCGACGCGACCCTTGTGGAGGCGTGCGGATCGGTTCTAGACATAACCACCCCGCCCCCGCGCAGGGCCAGCCAAGGAAGGATTCATGCCGGAAGCACCTGTCGACGTTCTCATCATCGGTGCCGGCGCCTCGGGCGCCGCGATCGCCTGGAGTCTCGCCGAAACCAAGATGAACATCCTCTGCCTCGAGCAGGGGGATTGGGTGAAATCGACCGACTACCCCGGGATCGGCGCCGACTGGGAGCTGCGCCAGTTCGGCGACTTCGGCCTCAGCCCGAACGGCCGCGGCCGCAGCGAGGACTACCCGGTCAACGACGACGAATCGCCGATTCAAGCGTCGATGTTCAACGCGGTCGGCGGCAGCACCATCCTCTACGCCGGCCACTTTCCGCGCTTTCATCCCTCCGACTTCCGGGTGCGCGCGCTCGACGGCGTCGCCGACGACTGGCCGATCGACTACGACCTCCTCGCACCCTACTACGAGGAGAACGAGCGGATGATGGGCGTCTCCGGCCTCGCCGGCGACCCGGCCTACCCGCAGCCCAAGAAGCCGCCGCTGCCGCCCCTCCCGCTCGGCAAGCTCGGCAACACCCTCGCCGCCGGCTTCAACCAGCTCGGCTGGCACTGGTGGCCTTCCGACAGCGCCATCGCCAGTCAGCCCTACGAAGGCCGCGACGGATGCATCAACGCCGGCACCTGCCTGGTCGGCTGCCCGCAGGGCGCCAAGGCGAGCACCGACGTCACCTACTGGCCGCTGGCGATCCGCCAGGGCGTGCGCATCAAGACCCGCTGTCGGGTGCGTGAGATCACCGTCGGCGACAACGGACTGGCCGACGGCGTCGTCTACTTCGACGAGGACGGTAACGAGCAGAAGCAAAAAGCGGAAGTCGTGATCGTCGCCTGCAACGGTATCGGCACCCCGCGCCTGCTGCTCAACTCCAAGTCGAAGCAGTTTCCCGACGGCTTGGCCAACCGTAGCGGTATGGTCGGCAAGAACCTGATGTTCCACCCCTACGGCCTGGTACGCGGCGTCTTTCCCGAGCGACTCGAAGGCTACAAGGGAGCGACCGGCTGCGTCATCATGAGCCAGGAGTTCTACGAAACCGACCCGGCTCGCGACTTCGTCCGCGGCTACTCCTTCGAGATGCTGCGCGGCATGGGCCCGGTGTTCACCGCGCTCTCCGGCATGTCGACCGGCGACGTCGACTGGGGCGCCGACCACCACCGGACCTACGACGAGTTCTTCGATCGCACTGCCGGCATGGTGGTGATCTGCGAAGATCTACCCGAAGCCTGCAACACCGTGACTCTCGACCCGCAACGCACCGATTCGAACGGAATGCCGGCCGCCAAGATCACCTACCGGCTCAGCGACAACAGCCGCAAGATGCTCGACCACGCGATCGAGCGCGCCAAAGAGGTACTGCACGCCGCCGGAGCCACCCGCACCACGACCGAGGCGCCGTTGCAGGTGGCGGGGTGGCACCTGATGGGCACCGCCCGCATGGGGAGGGATCCGGAGACGTCGGTCGTCAACGAGTGGGGACGCGCCCACGACGTGCGCAACCTGTTCATCGTCGATGGCAGCGTCTTCGTCACCTCGGCAGCGGTGAACCCGACCAACACGATTCAATCGCTCGCCCTCTACGTCGCCGACACGATGAAGAAGAACCTGGCCAACCTCTTCGATTGAGAGCTCCCATGACGAACCAAACGCTCAACGACGAACGCCTCCAGCTCCTCGCCAGCGTGCTCGATCTGGTGATCCCTCCCAGTCCGGACGGCAACAAGCCGGGGGCAGGCGAGCTCGGGCTCGCCAATCAGCTCGCCGCGGGCATGGCCGGCGATGCGATGATGGCGGCAATGATCGGCGCCGGCCTCGACAAGATCGAGCAGCTCGCAGGTCCGGACGGATTCGCCGCGCTCGACCCCTCGCAGCGCCAGTCGTTGCTGGAGAAAGCGAACGAGGAAGTGCCCGGGCTCGTCCCCTTCCTCACCTTCCGCGTCTACACGCTCTACTACCAGGACAATCGCGTTCTCGAGGCGCTCGGCCTCGCGCCGCGGCCGCCGCATCCGGTCGGCTACGAGATGGAGCCGTTCGACGAGAGCCTGCTCGCCCCGGTGCGCGGCCGAGCCAAGTTGTACCGAACTACCGAGCGGGGCGAGTGATGGATTTCGAGATTCCCAGCAGCATCCGAGACAAGCTCGCCGAGCTCGACCAGTTCATCGAAAGCGAGATCAAGCCGCTCGAACAGCAAAACGACAACATTCGCTTCTTCGACCACCGCCGCGAGTGGGCGCGCACCGACTTCGAGAACGACGGCCAACCGAGGCCGGAGTGGGAGGCGCTGCTCGCCGAGATGAGACGGCGCGCCGATGCCGCCGGCCATCTGCGCTTCGGATTGCCGAGATCATTGGGCGGCCAGGGAGGATCCAACCTGGCGATGGCGGTGATCCGCGAGCACCTCGCCGCCAAGGGCCTCGGCCTGCACAACGACCTGCAGAACGAGTCGTCGATCGTCGGCAACTTTCCATTCGCGATCATGATGGACCGCTTCGGCACACCGGCGCAGAAAGAGCAGTTCCTCGAGGCCTCGCTGACCGGCAAGGCACGCGTCGGCTTCGGCCTCACCGAGCCCGACCACGGCAGCGACGCCACCTGGCTCGAGACCACAGGCGTGCGCGACGGCGACGGCTGGGTCCTCAACGGTGCCAAGCGCTTCAACTCCGGCCTGCACAATGCCACCCACGACATGGTGTTCGCGCGCACCTCGGGCGAGCCGGGAGACGCGCGCGGCATCACCTGCTTCCTGGTGCCGGTCGACGCGCCGGGCTTCAAGGTCGAGTTCATGTGGTGGACCTTCAACATGCCGACCGACCATCCCGAGGTGTCGCTGACCGACGTGCGCATCGGCGACGACACCATCTTCGGCGAGGAGGGCCGAGGCCTCGAGGTGGCGCAGACCTTCGTCCACGAGAACCGCATTCGTCAGGCTGCCTCCGGTGTCGGCGCGGCGCAGTTCTGCATCGATCAGAGCGTCGAGTACGCGAAACAGCGCAAGGTGTTCGGCAAACCGCTGTGGACCAACCAGGCGATCCAGTTCCCCCTCGCCGAGCTCCAGACCGAGTGCGAGATGGTGCGCAACCTCGTCTACAAGACCGCCTGGCAACTCGACCGGGAGCACCACATGGACGTCACCGACAAGGTGTCGATGTGCAACTACCGGGCGAATCGCCTGGTCTGCAACGCCGCCGACCAGGCGATCCAGGTGCACGGCGGAATCGGCTACACCCGTCACAAGCCCTTCGAGCACATCTACCGCCACCACCGCCGCTACCGCATCACCGAAGGCTCCGAAGAGATCCAGATCCGCCGCGTAGCCGGCATCCTCTTCGGCCGCGGCGCCAAACGCTGACAGCGGCACCGATCAACGCAAAGGGGTCTTCAGGTGAGATCGGCGCATGCCGATCTCCACGACCTTTGGTGCGTCGGCTGCGCCGACGTCGTCTGAGACTCCCTCTCCTCAATCCTCCCCCATAGGGGGAGGAGGCCCTAAACGTCTCCCCTGCCTCCTTTGCTCCTTGGCGTTGATCAGTTCACTGAAAACCAATCACCAATAACAACCAACCACACAACTCACCCCTCCCCACCCCCCGTTCGAGTCGGATGCCCGAGCAGCGTGTCGAAGATCCGGCGCATCATCCAAGCCTGCTGCACGTGCCCCGACTCTTCCTCCGCCCGTGCCAATCCCGCGCGCAGCACCGCGCTCGCGTCCGGGCAGTCGTCTCCGAGGAGGTAGAGCAACTTATACGCCGCGCCTTCGTAGATCCGGTAGCAGCCGAGCGGCGAGCCCGCGTTGAAGATCGGCGCGCCGATCGCGATCGCTTGCGCCAGCACCTCGTCGATCATCCCGACATCCGAACAAGACCGAATCAGCCCCTCCCGGTACTTGGGTCGATCGTCGAGCGCTGCCGCGAGGGCGACGAAGTCCTGCTGCGGATCGTGTTGCGCGGCGCAGGCGGAGAGCAACAGAACGCCGAGGAGGATGGTGACCTGCCGACACATGCCCCTCTGGCTATCACCGCACCCGACGGTTGCAAACTTCCTCAACGCCGCAGCAGCAGCCGCAGCGCCGAGCCCAGCACCACCCAGGGAAGGCTTCGTGCCACCGCCTCGCCGGCATCCCCAAGCGACGGCGGCGCTGGCTCGACCTCGTAGGTCGCGGCGTCGAGGTCGTGAATCGCGTCCCATCCGGCGGCATCGCCGTACGCCGAGACCAGCCGGCGCAGCTCCGGATCCTCGATCTCCTTGGCCGGCTGCGCATTGTTCAGCGCCGCCGCCTTGACCAAAGAGAGCTGGCCGCGCTGCAGCCACATCCCCTCGCAAACCGCGCAGCGAGCAATCCGCGCGTCGGCGGGAACGTTGGGATCGCGGAACGGGCGGAGATCGATCTCGCAGCGCGGGCAGCTGCCGAGCGTCGTCTCCGCCACCTCGGAAGCAAGCCGTTCGCCGTCGAGCGGGTCGAGACGCGCCACTTCTTCGTGGTGCAGCGGAAACAGCTCCCAGCGGTCAAACCAGACCCCGCCGCAGCGACCGCACTGGTCGAGCGCCAGCAAGTAGCCGGTGCGCGCCTTTGCCTGGACGGCGGCGAGAGCAGTTCCGCAATCGGGACATGGCACGGTAGCGGTCACGTGTAGCGTCCCTCCAGCAAGCCGATGCGGTGGTGCAGCGGAGGATGCGAGGCGAAGCTCTCGCTCCAGCGATCGCTCTGGCCGGGGTTCCTGCGCTTGAGCGGGTTGACGATGAACAGATGGGCGGTTCCGCGCGACGCTCCGCGCAGGGGAGAGCGTGTGCGGGCGATCTTGCGCAGCGCCCGCGACAATCCGTGCGGGTTGCGAGTCAGCTCCACCGCGACCGCATCGGCGTGCAGCTCGCGCTGGCGCGACACCGCGGTCGAGAGAAACTTCGACAGGATCGGGCTGAACGCCGCCAGCAGCAGCATCGGCACGGCGAGCAGAATCGTCATCGGCGTCGGCATGCGCGAGAAGTGGAACATGCGCCGCCCCCAATCCGAGAGAATCGCGATTCCCCCGTAGAGGACAGTGCCCAACATCATTACGGCGGTGTCGCCGCTGGCGATGTGAGCCACCTCGTGCGCGATCACGCCCTGGGTCTCCTCGCGATCGAAGAGGGCGAGCGCGCCGCTGGTCAGGGCAATGCTCGCGTGCTCCGGATCGCGACCGGTCGCCAGGGCATTGGGCGCCCGATCCGGGATGACGAACACCGCCGGAACCGGAATCCCGGCGGCGATCGAGATCTCGCGCACGATGTTCTCGAGCTGCCGCTGCTCGGGATCGTCGCGACGGATCGGCTGCGCCAGCAGGCTGTCGAGCAGCGCCTTGTCGCCGCGGTAGTAGGCGAAGGCGCTGGTCACCAGCGACAAACCAACGGCGATCGGAGTGATCACCGGAAAACCCGGCCCGGCGGACGGAAAACCGAGAAAGAGCGCGTCTAGCCCGAGTCCGAGAACCAGGAACGCGACCGCGTGGCACGCGATCAACTGAACCGTGCGCCGCCGGTTAGCCGCCTTTCGTTCGTAGAAGTTCACGCACGGAGATCAGGATTCGGGACGCAAAGACAACTGAACGGACGGCACGGTTCGGTCCTCGATGGTTGCCGAGAACAGGTCGGCCGGAGCAAAGCCGAAGAATCGCGCGATGATGTTGGAGGGGAACACCTCCTGCTGCGTATTGAAGCGCATGGTGACGTCGTTGTAATGCTGCCGCGCGAATCCGATCTGGTTCTCGGTCGTCGTCAGCTCTTCCTGCAGCTGCAACACGTTCTGCGTCCCGCGCAACTCCGGATAGGCTTCGACGACGGCGGCGAGTTGCCGCAGCGCCTGGGTCAAGGCGTTCTCGGCATCGGCGGTCGCCGCCATGCCACGAGCCGCGACTGCCGTGTTTCGCGCCGCCGCCACTTTCTCGAGGGTGTCCTGCTCGAACTCGAGCGCTCCGCGCACGGCGTCCACCAGACCCGGGATCAGGTCGTGCCGGCGCTTGAGCTGCACGTCGATCTGGCGCCAGCCGTTCTCGACCTGGTTCTTCAGCCGAACCAAGCGGTTGAAACCGACGATGAGCCAGGCAAACCCGGCGACTGCAACCAACAAAAAGGCGGCGCCCATGGGTCGCAGGATACACCCGAGATGGACCCCCCTCTATCGCGAATTTTGCCGCGACTTCGCTGGAAATGTCCCAAACCCGCCCTACTCGGCCTGGGTCTCGGGCTGTTCCAGCGCCCACTGTGCCATCAGCCCGCCGAGGATCCCCGCCGGGAGTTGCAGGATCCAGCCGAAGGCCTCGTACCAGATGGGGCTTTCGCCGGCTCCGGCGGGCCCCAGAACCAGCACCAGCGCGGCCGAGGCGAGGGCGATCGCGAATCCGTGCTGGGCAAATCGCCGGCCGGCGCGGCGGGCGCCGACGAATCCCGCCAGCACCGTGCAGATCAGGCCGCCCACCAGCGCCGAGATCAAATACTGGGTCGAACCCGCCACCGCTTCCATCGCCGCGGCGATCGCGGCTTCGTCCTCGACCTCGACGTCGGCCGGCAGCAGCACCGCGACCAGGAGAATCGCGAAGAGAATCGTCGCGGCGTGATCGACGACGACGCCGACGGCGATCGCGCGGAAGTCGAGTCCTTCGAAGAAGCCCTCCGGCTCGGGAGGCTCGCGGTCGGTCGATACGGGCTCGTCGGACACGGTCTCACCAAACTCCCAGGGTCACCAGCAGGCGCGGCCCGAGCACCAGGACGCCGATCGACGCCGCGCCCACCGCGGCGATGAGCACGGCCGCGGCGGCAACGTCCTTGGCGTGCTTGACCAACGGGTGGATCTCGCGAACCACGGCGTCAGCGAGAAACTCGACGGCGGTGTTGAGGGCCTCGGCCAGCCACACGATGGACATCGCCAGAATCAACCACAGCCAGTCGTCGCGCGTAACCCCCACCCAGAAACCGACGACGACCACCAGGACCGTGGCCAACGCGTGGATCCAGGCATTGGGTTGCGATCGCAACATCGTCGCGACCCCGGCGAACGCGTAAGCGAAGCTGCGGGCGCGCGCCCCGAGGTCGAACCGTCCGGCGCGGCTGTCGTCCGCCATCTCGATCCCGGCTCCGTTCACCCAAACCGCCGCGCCGAGCGCTGCCGCGCCTTCTCGCGCTCGACCTCGCGGTCTCTCGGCGGTGCTTGCGTCACCAAACCGTCGAGGAGCTCTCGCGCGCACGCCGAAACCTCTTCGACCGCGCGGTCGAAGGCTTCCTGGTTGGCGCGCGACGGCTTGTTGAACCCGCTCAGCTTGCGAACGAACTGCAACGAGGCGGCGCGGACTTCCTCGTCGGTTGCCGGCGGCTCGAAATTGAACAGCGTCTTGATGTTCCTACACATGGGTTACCCCAATCGCTCTCGCGCCCTCGCGGTCACTCCAGCAACCGATCGCGCAGGCGGCCGACGTCGCCCGCCGACATTCCCGCGGCCACGGCGTAGCCTTCCATCGAACCGAAACGATCGCGCATCCGTTCGAGGAACGATTCCATCGTCGCCGGCTCGGCGTGCATCGTGTCGGGGGGAAGAGCGCTCAGCATCGTCTGGTAGCCTTCGGTCGACATCAATCGTTCGATGATCGAGTCGAGGTTGTCGCGCGAGGCGGCGTAGTCGGCGACGATGATCTCGTCGCGCACGCCCAGTATCCCCAGCAACACCGCGGAGACGACGCCGGTGCGATCCTTGCCCGCGGCGCAGTGGTAGACCACCGGAGTCGACGCATCGGCGAGAATCGACAGCACCCGCGCGATCGCCTCCTGGGCGAAATCGGCGAGAAAGAAGTAGCGGTCGGCGAGAGTCGCCGTCGCTTCGTCGAACGCCGGATCGGGTCGGCGGTTCGTCTGCCCGTCGAACAGCGGCAAGTGATGGAAGGCGATCGCTTCCGCCTCGAGCGGCCCTCTGCCATCGGCGGTGAGCTCGTTGGTCGAGCGCAGGTCGACGATTTCGCCCAGTCCGAGGTCGCGCAGGGTGGCGATGTCCGCCGCCGACAGGTGGTGCAGCCCGTCGCTGCGATACACCCGCCGCCAGCCGACGCTGCGTCCGTCCTCGGTCGGATAGCCACCGAGATCGCGAAAGTTGTAACAGCCTTGCAAATCGATCGAGCGTTGCATGGGAAATCCGATCCTTCGTTTCTCAAAGACTGACGACTCGATCGACGAAAAAGTCGCGAAAGCGACTCGCGTCGACGTCGACTGCGCAGCGCATGGTGAACGTATCCGGCGTCGCCCGCTCGCGTTCGAGGGTACGAAACACACCGTCGACCATCACCGGCTCGATCTCGAGATCTTCGAAACGACAGAACGACTCGTCGAACACCGAGGCCAACGCCAGAGGGTCGTGCAAGAAGGCGACGTTGGCGTCCGGCTGGTCCGGATCTCCGCCACCGAAGAGGCGGTACATGATCGGCGTCCACTCGCGAACCGCCGCCGCCAGCGCGCCGCGCAACTCTCCAGCCGCGGCTTCGATCCGCTGCAGATCGCGATTGGTCATCCAGGTCTTGAGCGTGACGTCACCGGTCACCAGGCGGGTCGGCGCGCCGCAGCGCAAGACACGCAGCGACGCCGCCGCGTCCGAGCACAGGTTGTAGTCGACCCCGGGCGGCAGAACCTTGCCGGCGTAGGCGATCTCGCGGATGTGCCCGCCCATGATCGTCAGCATACCGATCGAGCTCGCGATCTCGGGCTTGCGGTCGAGCGCGGCGGCGAGATTGGTCATCGGACCGACCGCCACCACTTCGAGCCCCGGCTCCGCGGCGAGCAGCCGCAGCAACGCGTCGACGGCGTCCTCCTCCTCGACGAGCTCGTCGCCGGTGTCGTCGATGATTCCCTTCCCCTCGTTGCCGAACCAGACGAAACGGGAATCCGTGCCGTCGAACGGCGCGCCACGCCCGGCGTACACGGGAACATCACCCCGCCCCGCCATCTCGAGCAGCCGTCGCGAAATCCGCGCGCGAAAGTGGGTGTCCTGGGTGACATGGGTCACCGCGACCAATTCGATCTCCGGCGAAGCCAACGCCAGCGCCAGACACAGCGCGTCGTCGACGTCGGACCCCATATCGGTATCGAGCACAATCCGCCGCGCCATGGTCGCTCAAAGTTCCCAGACCCCAGCCAAACTAGCAAACCAGTCGCGTGCCCCGATGCGGAATCGGCCCAAGCCCTGATGCGAAATCGGCCCAAGCCGATTTCAGTACCAAAACTTCTCCCCCTACGGGGGAGATGCCCCGACAGGGGCAGAGAGGGCGGACAGAGATGACTTCGCCGCCGGCGGCGAAGCACCGCATTGGTGCGTCGGCTACGCCGACATCGTCAGAGACTCCCTCTCCTCAATCCTCCCCCATAGGGGGAGGAAGTTTTGGCCAATCTCAGTACAAATACTTCTCCCCCCACGGGGGAGATGCCCCGCCAGGGGCAGAGAGGGCGGACAGAGATGACTTCGCCGCCGGCGGCGAAGCACCTTTCTCAATCCCCCACCAACCGCTCCTCGCCCCGCAGCACCGCCTCCGCCAGATCCAAGCAGCGCAGCGCCGCCGTCGTATCCTGCATCGCCGGCACGCGCGCGGCGCCGATGGTTCGCCGGATCATCTCGATCGCCGCGTAGGTCTCCACGTCGACGACCTCTACCCCGTCCCACTTTGCGTAGGCACGCCAGATCCGCGTTGCCGTCGAGCCCGCTCGATCCTGCTCGCCGCGCGCCAGCGCCGGCAGATAGACGTGCGCGATCAACGTCGCGACATCGAACGCCGGGTCGCCGACGTGGGCGATCTCGGCGTCGAGCAGGACCGGTCCGGAGCCGGTGAGGAGGACGTTCGAGCTCTGCACGTCGGCGTGCACCAGCGATCCGCTCGGCGTCAGGTAGCGCTCGTAGTAGCGATCGGCGCGCTCCACCAATTCTCGATCGGCCCAGATCCGCGCCGCCCGCTCCTTTAGCTCGGGCTCGAGGTCGAAGTCGTTGTCGCGAAACGGCAGCGAAAAGATGTGGTCACCGTGCAAGC
The DNA here is from genome assembly GCA_030430165.1 of bacterium. GTDB lineage: Bacteria > Desulfobacterota > Binatia > HRBIN30 > CADEER01 > CADEER01. The sequence goes on from JAUIGL010000015.1 coordinate 54,262, forward strand.
GGCGCATCTGCTCGTTGGTGAACTCTTCGACCAAGTCCGCCTTGCCGGCGGTCGCGCGATGCAGTCGGAACAAGAACAGCGCCAGCGTGCACAACCGATCGTCGAGGTCGTCGCCACGCAGCAGGCTCTCGCCCATGCGGTCGACGTCGCCGAGGTCCTGAAGAACCAGCACATGGTCGTTCTCGTCGAAGTGGAAGACCCGCGGCAGGACCGCGTCGCGGTCGAACGGCCGCCCGATCTCGAGAAAGCGCGCTTCGAAGTAGAGCCGCCGCGGATCGGCGCTGTACTCGGGGAACCGCTCCAGAGTGTCGCGCGCCTGCTTGACGATCCACGAACGACCGTCCGCCGCGCGCACCCGCCGCACCCAGTTGATGTTGCCGTCACCGGCGGCGCCCACCTCGAGCTCGACACCGGGCTGGACGAAGCCGATGCCGCGCAGGTACTCGGCAACCGATGTCTCGTCGAGCGGACGAGCGGTCATCGACTACTTCGCCGCTTCGACCAGCGCGACACGCTCCAGATAGGATTTGCGGACCAGCTCGACGTCTTTCATGAAGAGGTCGAATTCGTCGAACAGAAGCGCCTGCGGACCGTCACACAGCGCTTCTTCCGGCTTCGGGTGAAAGTCGACCAGGACCATGTTCGCCCCGGCGATCACCCCCTGCGCGGTCGCGTGATGGATGTCGAGCAAGCCGTCGGGCGCAACCACCTTCTTGCCGACCGAATGCGACGGGTCGATGCAGACCGGAAGGCGGGTCAGACGGCGCAGCACCGGCACGTGGGCGAAGTCGACGAAATTGCGGTGCGGATCGCCGAAGTTGGTCTTCATCCCGCGCAGGCAGACGATGATCTTGTTGTTGCCGCCCGAGGCGATGTACTCGCAGGCGTTCAGCGACTCGTCGAGCGTGATCCCCATGCCCCGCTTGAACAGCACCGGGTAGTCGGTTTGCGAGCCGACGATCTTGAGCAACTCGAAGTTCTGCGCGTTGCGCGTCCCGATCTGCAGCATGACGCCGGTCGGGTTGCCCGCCCGCTCGAGCTGGCGGTGGATCTCCTCGACGTGGCTCTCGCGCGTAATCTCCATCGCGATGACGGCGATGTCGTACTTGCCGGCGAGCTCGAAGACGAAAGGTAGGCACTCCTCGCCGTGGCCCTGGAAGTCGTAGGGGCTGGTTCGCGGCTTGTAGGCACCGGCGCGTGTCGTCCGCACACCGCGTTCCTTGAGCAGGCGGAACATCGACTCGACGTTCTCGCGCGAGTCGACCGCGCACAGCCCTGGAAAGACGTGAAAGGTGTCCTGGCTGAACTGAATGCCCCGGTACTCGAAGCCGACCTCTTCGGACTGCCCCTCGTGGCGACCGATCGATCGGTAGCGCTCGCGGATGCGGATCGCTTTCTCGACGGTCGGGAACTCCTGAAACGGCTCGATCGGAATCGAGGTCGTCGATCCGAGTAGATAGACCTCGGTGAGGGATCGCGTCGCCCCCTGAATCTTGCGCACTTCGGCGCGAACGTCCGGATAGCGTTCCGCCATCCGGACCACCTGCTGGACCTCGGGCGAGTCCGGCTGCACGTCGGCTTTCATGACGATGATCATGGCGCCGCAGAATATCCCGTACCGAAAGCCATATCTATCGGGTTTCCCCCTCCAGCCGCATCAACCTCCCGGCGAGCGCCGCCACCGCGTGCTCGACGCGAAGCGGCCGTTGACCGAGGTGGACCGACTCGAAGCCGGCCTCCTCGAGACGTTCGATCTCATAGGGAATCAGTCCGCCCTCTGGGCCGACGACGAGCGAGACCGGACCCGGCAGCGCGCCCGGACAAGCCGTGCCGGCGCACGGGTCGGCGAGCAGCTTCGCGGTTCCGGCGGCAACCGCCGGCAAGGTGTCTTCGACGAACGGCTTGAACAGAGAATGCATGAACACCTCGGGGAGGACCGTGTCCTTGCCCTGCTCGAGTCCGAGTACCAGCTCGCGTTCGACCGCCGCGTGCTCCAAGACGGGACTGCCCCAGTAGCTCTTTTCCACCCTCCAGCTGTTGATCAGATGGACCGCGACGACCCCGGCAGCGCCGCAAAACTGCAACACTCGGCGCAGCACTTTCGGCCGCGGCAGAGCCAGAATCAGCCGCAAGTCGAGGCGCGGCGGCGGGTCGCGGTCGAGCGTCAGCTCGAGGCGGATCCCCTCCCCATCGACACCGGTCACCCGGCCAGTCCCGAGCTTGCCGCCGAGAATGCCCACCTCGATCACCGTCCCCGGCTCGACCCGTACCACCTCGACCAGGTGATCGGCCCGCCGCCCGCGCACCACAACCTCGGCGCACGCTCCGCTCACCTCTTCAGGGTTCAAGAGTAGAAGGTTCATCCGCGGCCGATCCTTCCTTTCCCTCCCGGTCGCTTGCAACCACCTGCCGCCACGACGATGCTGGGAAGGTTGACAGCAACCGGCGCCGCCCATAGCTCAGTCTGAGCCGGCCGCGGCCGGGCGCGCCGCGAAGATCCGATGAGACCATCCATCCACCGACTGGCCAGCGCGCTGCTTCTGCTTCTCCTCGCCGCGAGCGGCGCCGCTGCCGACCAAAGGCCCCGCCCTCGTTACGACGTCAAGGCCAATATCGGCCTCGAGTCGCGCTACATCACCGGTACCGTCGGCGTGACCTTCACCAACACCAGCAACCGCACCATCGACGAAGCGGTTCTGTTCCTCTTCCCCAACCGGTTCACCGCCGAGAACGAGCTCACCGACCTGAATCGGCAGTTCGTCTACCCGGAGGAGGAGTTCGACGGCAGCTCGATGAAGCTGTCGGCAATCGACGACGCCGGTCAGCTGGCCAACCACGAACCGATCGAGGACGCGCCGTTCGGCACCGCCGTGCGCGTCGCCATCGCGCCGCTCGCCCCGGGCGAGAGCCGCCGCCTCGGCATGGGCTTTCGCACCCGCGTGCCGCACCGTTACGGCAGCTTTGGCGAGTTCGCCGGACAGCTCACCCTGCTCGGCGGCTGGTATCCGTACCTCGCCGAGCTCGGCTACGACGGCGCCTGGCGTCTCGGCGAGCCGCCCTCACTGGCGGATTTCAAGGTCACCATCACGCCGTCGACGACGATGCAGATCGCCATCAACGGCCACTTCCGCGCCGGGCACCGGCCGTTCAGCGTGACCGTCGACAACGTCCCCTACATCTCATTGATCGCTTCGCCGCGCTTGCTCAAGGCCACCCAGCTCGTCGGCGAAACCCAGGTGACCCTGCTGCTGCGGCCGAAGAAGCTCGGGATCCGCTTGGTCCCCGGCCCCGACGAGCCTTCGCTGATCATGCAGGCCGTCGAGAAGACTCTCCTCGATCGTCCGACCGGCAGCCCCGACCCACCCAAGAACCTCCTGGTGGTCGAGGCGCCGCTGCGAATGCACCTGATCGAAGCGGCGGAGGGCATGGTGGTCTACTCCGACCGCCTCTACCAGACCCTCGGGCCGCTGCGCGGCTTCCACGAAGCTCACCTGGCGCAGGGCGTCTACCGCGAGCTGCTGCGACCAGCGCTGAGTCGCCGCGAGCCCTCGCACGACTACGACTGGATCAGCGAAGGACTAGGGTTCGAGCTGGCTCGCAGATACATGATCGCCAAGGAGCCCGAGCGGCGCCTGCTCGCCGACTGGCTTCGTATGTTCGACTTTCTCGCTTCGGTCGATCGCTTCGAGAAGGTCCCGACCATCCCCTTCGTCAACTCGTACTTCGCGCGCGTCGCCGAAGTCGACCCGGTGCGCGATCGTCCGTCCAGCTTCAACACTCCTCGCCCTCCCGGCCGAGTAATCATGGAGAAGGTTCGCGATCTGGTCGGCGACGAAGCCTTCGAGGCAATGCTCGACCAGTGCCTCGCCAGGCCGGAGCTCCCGTTTCGCCGATGCGCGCAGGACGCTCTGCCAGACCGCGCGGTCGCGTCGCTGGTCGAGCAGTGGGACGCGCCCTACCCGACGATCAACTATTGGGTCGACGAGACCGAGCTCAACCGCCCCGAAGAGAACGGGTACTCGACCAAGGTCACGGTGCGCCGAGAAACGTCGCGCGACGTCACCGAGCCGGTGACCATCCGCATGCGCACGATAGGCGGTGACGACGTCGATCTCCAGTGGAACGCCAAGGGCGACGCCGCGATCCTGACCCAGTCGACCGACAAGCGGGTCTACCAGGTCTACGTCGACCCCGACGAGAAGCTGATCGAGACCCGGCGCGACGACAACGCGTGGCTGCCCCGTTTCGAGGTGCTGATCGACGGTGCGGACCTCGAAGTCAGCTCGACTCAGTTCGGCTTCGGCGCCAACTTCGTCTCGCGCATCCACGAGGACTACCGCAAGGACGTCGCTCTCACCGCCTACTATACGAATCGCGGAGCGGGTTTCGCGCTCGGCCCGCGCCTCCACTTCGGCAAGCCGATCGACGCCACCCGCTACCGCCACAACCTGCATCTGTTCTACACGTACACCGCCCTCGACTCCGGCTTCGAGCGCGCCCGCCCCGACTTCGTCACCAAGGGGAACACCGCGGGGCTCGGCTTTCGCTACGACTACAGCAACGTGTTCTACCGAGAGAACCCGACCCTGCAGAGGCAACTGCGCGTCTACGGCGACTGGTACGACAGCGCGCTCGGCAGTGACTACGACTACTTCAGCTGGGGCTACATCGGCTCGCTGGTGTTCCCGGTCCATACCCGGCGCACTCTGATCGGCCTGCAAGTCGCCAACGGCTTCACCCACGCCAACGGCGACAGCGTCGTCCCCAACCAGGGCTACTACAGCCTCGGCGGCTCGCGCTCGATCCGCGGAATCGGCTTCGGCGACCAACTCGGACGCAACATCTTCATCGTGCGCGGCGAGTTGCGCCAGTCCATCTACCCCGAGCTCAACTTCAACCTGCTCGACCTGGTCATCCTGCGCCGCATGCAGATGCGCGCGTTCGCCGACAGCGGCAACGTCGACAACTCCGCAGGGCGCGTCTACGACCCGACCAACTGGGCAGTCGGCGTCGGCGCCGGCTTCGGCGTAGTCTACGACGCGGCCGGTTTCATCCCGGCAGTGGCGTTCATCGAGATCGCCACCCGAGTCGACGAAGACACCTTCGACGAGGTCCAAGTACTGTTCGGAACCAAGCAAGCGTTTTAGCAACCCCCACCCCCTGCACCCCGACTCCCTGTACCCCGTACCCCGTAGCCGGTACCCTGCCCTCGATGGCCACCACCCGCAAACCATCCACCACCAAGCGCGCGTCGTCGAAGCGCTCGGCCGGCAAGCGCAAGAGCGCGGGCAAACGGCGCAAGACGTTGGCGCTGATCGCCCACGACGGCAAGAAGGCCGAAATGCTCGCCTTCGCCAAGGATCACCTAGCCGTGCTGCGCCGCTACGATCTGGTGGCGACCAGCACCACCGGCCGCCTGGTGCAGGAGAACTCCGCGCTCAAGGTCCGGGCGATGCTGTCGGGGCCGCTCGGCGGCGATGCCCAGATCGCGGCAATGGTGGCGCAGGGCGAGATTGCCGCGGTGTTCTTCTTCATCGATCCCCTAGGCAAGCATCCGCACGATCCCGACATTCAGACCCTAATGAGAATATGCAACGTGCACGAAGTTCCGCTGGCGACCAATCCGGCGACGGCGAGCTTCATCATCTCCGAGCAAGCCCTTTGAGAATCAGGCGAACCAACAGGCCCGAACCGCGCGCCGCAAGAGGGCGCAAATGAGCCGCTGCCGACTGCGCGCGCTGGGGATGGTCAACTGTCTCGGCGCAACCGCGGGCGAAGTCGCGCCGCGCCTGTTCGCCGGCGACCAGTCCGGACTCGCCCGGCGCGACGACATCGTTCCCGACCGAGTCCTTCACCTGGGAGAGGTTCGCTCTCCGCTGCCGCCGATCGACGAATCTCTGGCGCGCTTCGCCTGCCGCAACAACCAGCTCACCCTCGCCGCGCTGCGATCGATCGAACCGAGCGTGCGCAGTGTCATCGAAGAAGTCGGCCCGCAACGCGTCGGCGTCGTCTTCGGCACCAGCACGTCCGGCGTCTCCGACGCCGAAGAGGCGTTGCGACACGAGCGCGCCACCGGCACGCTGAAAGCCGGCTTCGCCTACGAGCAGCTCGAGTTCGGCGGCGGCGCGGCGTTCCTGGCCAGCCACCTTGGCGTCAGCGGTCCCTGCTACACGATCTCGACCGCCTGCTCCTCGGGTGCGCGGGCGCTCGCTTCGGCGCGCTCGATGCTCGATCTCGGAATCTGCGACGCGGTCATCGCCGGCGCCACCGACACCCTGTGCAACCTGACGATCTTCGGATTCTCGGCGCTGCAGGCGATCTCACAGGAGATCACCAATCCGTGCAGCGCCAACCGCGACGGCCTCAATCTCGGCGAGGCATCGGCGTTGTTCCTGGTCACCCGCGAGAGCGGAGGCATCCAGCTGCTCGGCGTCGGCGAGTCGAGCGAAGCACACCACATGTCGGCCCCCGACCCGACCGGCGGCGGCGCCGAGAGTGCGATGCGCGAGGCGATCGCCGATGCCGACGTGCGACCGAGCGACATCGCCTATTTGAACCTGCACGGTACGGGCACCCCGCTCAATGACACCATGGAGTGCGATGCGGTGGCGCGCGTCGTCGGCACCGACACCCCGTGCAGCTCGAGCAAGCCGATGGTGGGACACACTCTCGGCGCCGCCGGCGCCACCGAGGCCGGATTCTGCTGGCTCGCGCTCGATGCGGCAACCGACGGCGAGCTACCGCTGATACCACACCGCTGGGACGGCGTCCGCGACCCCGAAATGGCCGCGGTGAACCTGGTCGCCGAGCCCGCGACCGTGACGACGAGTCGGCCGATCGTCGCCACCAACTCGTTCGGCTTCGGCGGCAACAATTGCGTCCTCGTCATGGGCCGCGAGAGCTGAGCGATGAGCGGCGCCCAACCGAGCACCAGCGCAGTCGTCCTGCGCAGCGCCGCCTGGTCTCCCGGGATCGAGACCACCGAGGAGCTCGACGCCTGGACCGCGGCGCCGCATGCGTTGCAGCAGGAGGGACACCCCGATGCCAAGTTCCTTCCGGCGATGTTGCGCCGGCGGTGCAAGCCGCTGACCAGAATCATGCTGACGGCGGCCTACGCGTGTTGTCCGCAAGAAGAGCTGTCGCAGGTCCGCACCGTGTTCACCTCGCGGCACGGCAGCATCAACGAGTCGATCGGACTCCTCCACGCGATCGCCGACTCGCAGCGCGTCTCCGCGGCAACCTTCAGCCACACCGTGCACAACGCCCAGGCCGGGCTGTTCTCGATCGCCGCCAGCAATCGCCAGGCATCGAGCTCGATCGCCGCCAGCGAAGACTCCTTCCCCGCCGGATTCCTCGAAGCGCTCACCCATCTCCACCGCGCCCCCGACGACAAGGTACTCCTGGTCACCGGCGACGTCCCACTCGCCCCGACCTTCGCTTCGTTGATTGCGGAGCCGCAGGCCTCATACGCGGTCGCCCTCCTGCTCGGCACCACCGGCCACGGCCCGCGCGTCTCGCTCGACATCGAACCGCCAGCCCCCGCCGCCGAGCAACCGCAATGGCCTGCCGCTTTCGACTTCCTACGCTGGCTCGAAACGGACCAACCCGACCTGAGGATCCCCACCCCCGCCCGCATCTGGCGCTTGCGTCGGCTCGCTACGCTCACAGCCACAGGCGAGGCATAGGCATCGGCTCGCTACGCTCGCCAGGCACAGGCGAGGCATAGGCACAGGCAGGGGGTGATGGTCGCTGCCGCGACCGCCATAGCAGTGCGCCTTCCCTCCGACCGATCCGACGACCACGCGGCGGCTACACCAGAGAACCCGCCCCCCCATTTGGCCGCCGGTGCAGCCGGCTTTGGCCGAAGCGCGAGCCCGAGCGATGCACGCGCCTCGAAGCACCGGGCACGACCACGCGCCTCGACCGTCCCCAAGCCGCGAGCGCTTCTTTGGACGAGCCGCGCCAGCGGCTCTTTGGCCCCTCAGAACCCCCTTGGGACGCTCTGCGTAGCCGAGGCGAAGCAGAGCTTGGGACGCCCGCGAGAGCGCAGCGACTCGCGGGCTTGGGACGAGTCGCGGCCGCGCCGCGGCTCCTGGGACGAACGCCGCTACTTGACAACTAGCATTCTAAATATTAAGTAGGAGTTCATGACTACCCCCAACGAAGCCCGCCGCCAGCGCATCGACGAGCTCCGCCGCAAGATCGCGGAAGTCACCGGCGAGGAGCTGATCTCCGGAATGATGCCCGACTGTCCACCCGAGCTCGAGGAACGATTCCTCGAGCGCGTGCTCGCCTTCGAGATGATCGAGCCGACCCCGTTGTTCGATCAGCTGATCGAGCGCGGCGTCGAGCTCCCCGAGCCGCGCGATCTGTCCGACGAGCAAATCGCCGAGAAGCTGCACGAGCTGTTCGGCGCTCTCGCCCAGCTCGGCGTCTACGTCACCTCGACCGACCACCTCGACGACCGCGCCCTCTACGAGATTCTATGGCGCGATACCCTGCGGGTGCCGGAGATGACCGACCCCGACGACCCGACTCTGGCCTGCATGATCGACCTCATCATGGGGTTCAGCGAGCAGGACATCGCAACCTGGCTCAGCTACTACGCATCCGACCAGGACCGCGACGCCTGGCAAGCCGACTTCCCCGACCTCGACCTGCCACCGAAGAAGAAGCGGGTTTGCGACCGCGACCGCACCCTGCCGATCTGGCAACCCAGCGCCCCGCAGGCTCCAAGCGAGGATTGATTTCCGCTCAGATGAGCGTACGTAATTCCGTACATATGGAGCGATACCTCAACGTGACGGAAGCGCGGCGCGCCCTTCTCGGCCTGGTCGACGAGATCAGTGGTGGCGATCGGGTGGTGATCACCAAGCACGGCCATCCACGGGCCGTGCTGGTCGACGCCGAGCGCTACGCTCTGCTCGAGGACGTCGCCTGGGTAATGAGTGACCCGGCGAGACGCCAGGCCATGGAACGAGCTCGCGACGAGATGCGCGAGGGAGACGTGGTGCGCCCCCCCAAGAGTGCGTCACCCGACTCCGCGGCGCTGCGCACCGCAATCGCCTCATCCAAGAAGAGAGCAAAGCGGTAACGCGGCCGCCCGGTGCGTTTCAGCTTCGCCAAGCAGTTCGTCCGCGACTACGACGCAATCGCCGCGGACATGAGCACCGCGGACCGTGAAAGGCTCGACGAGCTGATCGCCGGAGTCGTCAGCAACCCGCGCCGGCCCGGAAGATTCCCCGCCTTCTACGATCCCGACCACCCCTCGTGGCTGCTGCGCGCCCACCCCTTCCTTGTGCACTGCGCGTATCGCCCCGACGGCGACGAAGTCACCTTCCTGAACCTGTTCCGCCGCCGCTGACGATGCGAAATCGGCCAAGCCGATTGCCGTACGCGAAGGCGCGAAGGGGTTCTCAGGCGAGATCGGCATGCCGATCTAGGCGCCTGGCGGAAGACCCGCCCCACCCCTTGGACGCGCAGTGAGCGTAGCGTCGCTGCGCTTTGGCCGAATCGCAGGCCGGCGATTCTTTGGCCGCGCGCAAAGCGCGCTTTGGACTTTCAATCCGTGCAAAAGATCAGCCGATTCCCAAACGGATCCGTAACCTTCATATCCCGCGTCCCCCAAGGCATCTCTTCGATCCCCGGACGCGCGTACTTGTACTTCCTACCGCTGATCTCGGCGTGAAGCTCTTCCAACCCCTCCATCTCGATCCGCATCGAAGCCCCCGGGCTCGCGTCGCCGTGGTGCTCCGACAGATGCAACACGCACCCGCCGCGCGAGATCTGCATATAGAGCGGCATGCCCTCCTCGAAGCGATGTTCCCAGTCGACCGAGAAGCCGAGGAACTCGAGATAGAACTCGCGTGCCTTGGCCTCATCGAAAATACGAACGATCGGAACCGGCGGCTGTAGCGATATCGACATGATGTTTCAGTCCTCTTGTCCCGGAAGCCACCCAATCTCGGCCGACTTCGGTCGCTGGCGGCGCGACATCCTACTTGTGGAAATCCACAATTGCAGCAAAGCAAACAGAAGTAGTACTGGGTGTCGCCTAGCAATCACCCATAGCCGACTACCCATTGTCTAAAAGCACAGAGGACAGCTCGCAGCCACCGCGACGGATGCTGAAGTGCAACGGCGAAGAGGAGCAGTACAATATGACGACCGGAGACGTTACCACCACCAGCGGCTCAACCGGCCGCGACGAATACATCGCGAAGGTTCGAGAATGGGCGGAGGCCTATGGCGACGACACGATCCGCGACAGAATCTACGTGCTTGTCGGCAACGTTGCCATCGCGCTGGACAACATAGGAATCGAATCCGATGCATGGTGCTGGCCGGATCCGGACCTTCGCAAGACCGAACACATCCCGTATCATCGGCACGCGAACTGTCTGCACTTCCAGAAAACGTCAAATCAGAACTGGTACGCTATCCTACTGCACAACAATCCGCGCGTCGCAGCACCCGTTTTCGCTCTCTATCCATCGGACGACACCAAGGGGGTGGACGATCCCGTCTACGGAGTTAAGCGTCGCTACCCCGCGGGTTGGCAGGGCGGAAACCATCTCGCCCTGCTCGAGTATTCGGACACGGCAAGCGAGATCGAGAACAAGATCAGGGCGGCTACGCCGTAGACGATGAAAAGACTCCGTCCGATACCAAGCTTGCTCACGCTCTTCACTCTGAGCAGCGCCACCGCAGCGTTGCCACAAGACCGAACCTGGATCGTGACCGATCGCCAGGTGGCGCTCGACACACGCGACAAGCTGGAGGAGCTCGATCTGATCGACTCCGAGGAGGCGGTCTTCAACCTCGTCCCCTCGACTGGCCCCCTGGTCACCGTGGAGATCAACCGGGCCGGCCTGGGCAGGCTCAAGACCATCGTCCATCGAGAGTACAACCACTGCGGCGGCTTCTCACCGCACTCGAACCGGGCGGAGGCGCGGGCGCAAGAGAGGAGGCCCGCCTATCAACCGAACTTCACGTTATCCTCGCCGAAGTTTGCCGCGGTCGTCGACCAACAAGCAGTCGTTGTTCCCGCGCTCGACGAGATCGATGCGACTCGAATCGCGGCGGTCGTGTGCAAACTGGAGTCGTTTCACAACCGCCACTACGACACAGACAACGGCCAGGCCGCGTCTGACTACCTGCTGCAGTTGTGGGAGTCCTACACCTCGTCGCGATCCGACATCACCGTGCGCAAGGTGCCGCACGACGACTGGAAGCAGGATACGGTGATGGCGCGAATCGAGGGGCGCGAGACCCCGTCTGAAGTCGTTGTCATCGGCGCCCACCTCGACTCGATCTATTGTGTCGAGTATCCGGGACTGGACCGGACCTGCACCAGAGATCACCCAGCTCCCGGAGCCGACGACGATGCTTCGGGCATCGCCGCCGTTTCCGAGATCTTGAGGGTGGTGGCAAGCTCCGACTTCAAGCCACGCAGGACCATCGAGTTCATCGCCTACGCCGCCGAGGAAGAGGGGCTCAAAGGATCTCGTGAGCTGATTCAGAAGGAGTACTCGGGAACGGATCGCCAAGTAATTGGCGCCATGCAACTCGACATGGTCGGCTTCAAGGGATCCGAGAAAGACGTGTACTTCGTCAGCGACGCGACCAGCCAACAACTAACCGACTTCGTCAAGAGTATGATCGCCACATACAATTCCTCGGCTCCGCACCGAATCGAAGTCGGAGAGGACATCACCTGCGGATACGCGTGCTCTGATCACGTCTCTTGGTACGAGGAAGGGGTCCACACGGTATTCCCGTTCGAGGCAAATCGGGAACAATCGAACAAGAAGATTCACTCCGAGGGTGACACAGGCGACCACATGCGTTCGATCGACAGCGATCATCCGCTTCGCTTCGCCAAGCTAGGCCTCGAGTACGTAATCGAGATGGCGAAGGGACATACCCCCCAACCTCCTGAGTAGCGCGCATCGATTACTCTCGCACTCCCCTGCCGATCGCCTATTCGGCTCTCACCCGCCCGGCGCATACACAGTCGCCTTCCGCCTCCCCGAGCCGAACTGCTGCAACCTCTCCCACCCCTCGACCTCGATCCGATCGCGAACGATTCGGTTCTCGGGGGCCCCCGGTACCGAGCGCACCAGAAGATCGGCCGGCGCGCTCGGGCCTACGATTCGAAACCCCTCAGAAACGTAGCCCAACACCGGATGTTCGAGATTCATACTCAGCGGCCAGGCAGCGGCAACGGTCGCGTCGGGTCGATTCTCTTGCAACCAGCCCGCCAAGGACTGCTGCGTTCGCACGATCTCGACGTACCCCATGTTGGTCTCGTAGTTGCCCCCCCAGTCCGGGCTGCCCGGCAACTTGCCAACGAACACGATCGCAACCACGGCAACCGCGAGCCAGGGGATCGGCCACCAGAAACGACGGCCCAGTGACATTAGTGCAAGCGCCGCCATCACCGAGAGAAAGGGAAAGGCGGGCAACAGATAGCGTGGCAGCACGAAGATCACCGAGAACGCCGCCCAGAACGGCAGCACCACCATCGCGCACAACGCAATCTCGCGCCGCGCGAACGCCGCTGGCACGAACAACAGCGCCAAAGTAATGGAAGTCGTCAACAGCCATCGCCCCTGGTAGGACAGCAACCAGCGCGACGTCTCGCGCAGCTGCGCAAACGACGGCGACGCCAACGTGTGCGAGTCGAAGTAGTGGTTGTCGACCAGGCGTCCGGTCGTCCACCAAGTCGCCAAGAAGAAGAGCGCGAGGACCAGCGCAGGGCTCGCCAGCGCCAGCGACTCGGCAAACCGCCGCTCGCGTTCAACACGGAACAGCAGGTGATAGCCAGCCACCGCCGCCACCACGCCCAGCCCTGTCTCTTTGCAGAGCAGCAAAGCCGCCGCGGCGCACCCATACGCCCGCCAACGCCCCTGCAGATAGAACAGCCCGGCCAGCAAACCCAGCGCCGCAACCGTCATGTCGCCGTGCATCATCCCCGCCTGCGCGAAGAACAACGGATCCAACAACAGGAGCAGCATCGCCACCGCCCCAGCGCTCACCCCGCCGAGCAGCGTGCCGATGCGAAACGTCAGATAGAGGCAGGCCGCCGCCAGACCAACCGCGACCAGGTGCGTCAGCACGATCGAATGCCCGAACACCTGATAGAGGATCGCCAACCCGGCATAGATCCCAGCCGGATGCCCGTAGAACCGCCCCGAGTCATGGCGCCCCGGAAGCACATGATCGAGGCCGTGCTCCGCAAGCCAGATCGAAGGCAGCACGTACGCTCCCGCTTCGTCCCAGTAGTACGGTACCCAGAGAACGTCCCACTTGAGAGTATAGAACAGCGGGACGACGACCAACCCGAGCCAAGCCCAGCCGCGCGAAGTATCAGAATCCCGCCCCGCCTCCGCCATGCGCCCGCTCTATCTGCCCGGACACGACAACGCCAACCTCGACCGGAAGCGGGCCCGCGAGGGCGCCCGCTAGCTAGCGCAGCTGCGCCGCGGCCACGGCCAACTCTCAGTTCTCGTCGGCGGACACCTGCGGACTCCCTCGTCCGGAACCTCTTCGCGAGCGGCCGCTGCGCGGGGCCGGACGCGAGCTCGACGAGGCCTCGGACTTCTTCGCTTCCCAGTCGGTCTTGTAGAGCGGGTGTCGCGGCCCGAAGAGAAACGGATGCAGTCCCTGCAACCGCATATCCTGCCCGGTCTCGGTGTCGACCGCTGCGATCGCCTGCCAGTTCGCCTGCCGCGCCAACGGAACGTAGTTAGGCGCAAGCTTGGTCGCGGCGGCCTGGATCGCCATTACCGCCAGGTCGGCGATGACGTTGCCCGTCGCCACGGTGTCGGGTGAGTAGACGAGAGTGCGTGACGACTCCCACAACGGGCGACCGGTCTTGCCGCTCACCAGGAGATACTCGAATCCAACTTTCACCTGGGTCGTCAACACCAGGTACTGCGACTGCCAGTTGTTGATCTTGATGAAGAGAATGCTGTCGGCGCCGAACAGCCTGGCGACCTTGACCGGATCCGCTTCGTGCACCAGGCCGGGATCGGAAAGGCCGGCATCGGCGAGCAGCGCTCTGGTCAGGTTGACCGGAAAGACATAGTAGCCGCGCTCGGCGATCGGCACCGAAATGGTTGCGAGGAAGTAGTCGTCGGCTCCCACCTCGGGAGAGTTGTTCATCACCGGCACGACCAGCACCGATCGCGGGTTCTCCTCTTTGAAGGCTGTGTAGTCGAAGGGCTCGTGCTTGACACAGCCAACCATCGCGCTCGCGGCGAACACCCCCGCCAACACCGCTCGAACCAAGGCCGCCATCAGGGCAGAACCTCCGTTTCGGGCTCACCCTCCAGTTCCATCGGCGGATTCTCCTGCAACATCTCGACGATCTCGCCGCTACCTTCGAAGGAATCCTCCTGCACCACCTCCGACATCGCCGGCTCGGGCTCCGTCCACAGTACGGCGTCCGCGCTCTCCTCGCCGTCGGCTTCGCCCTCCTCTTGCGCCCGCGCGTTGGCGATCAAGGTATCCATCAGCACCACCGCCTCCGGCCAGTCATCCTTCTCGCGCTGCCAGTAGACGACAGCGCCGTCGATGTCGCCGTTGAGATAGTGGAGGTAGCCGTACTCGGCGCACAGTCCGGGCGGCACGCGAAGGCCCTTCTCGTCCGCCGTGCGGATGATCTCTCCGAGCTCGGCGAAGTACGACGCTCGGCTGGCCGGGTTGCGATAGAGCTTGTGCAGTGAGTCTTCGTAGTTGCCCCAGTGGTAGAGCCCCGGCTTCGCACAGCCACCCAACCACGCGAGCGCGACCACCATCACGACGCGCGCTGCGGAACAGCGCTGACCGCTCATTGCGGACCGGCCGGTACCGTCAACGTCTTCGTCGAGGCCGAGCCGAGGAAGACCTCGCGCCGTAGAACCGTCTCCTCGCCGCGACGCACCTCGACGACGTGCGTCCCCGGACGCAAGCGCAGGGCTTGCTCGCCCGAATACGCCGCCGCGGCGCCGTAATCGACACCGTCGACCCACAGCGAAGCCCCTTCCGGCGCATTCGCGATGACGATCGCCGGCGCTTCGTCGACTGTGCTTGTCGCCGACTGGGGCATGTGCACGCAACCAAGCGGCGCCACCACCGCCGGTGTCATGCAGACGAGGACGACTACGGCGCGAATCCCAAGTCTCATTGGTCCACCTCGACGACGATCAGGCCCGCCCTGTTCTCCGGCGCAACGGCGCCGCTGACGATCTCACACACCGAGCCCTCCGTCGCCTCATCATCGCCGAAGTGAGAGAGCACGCGAATCCGCGCGATCGCGGTGCCAGGGAGCTGGATCGGCATCCCAGACTCGGGCGACTCGACGATCTTGCCGCGCCGCACCACCTCGAGCTGATCGCCGACCTTCAAACCCTGCCGAGCTCCGCCCGTAATGAAAACCCTGCCGTCTTGTACGTCGAGCACGTAGGCATTCCAGGGTCGTCGCTCGAGCTCCGTCACCACTTCGTCGAGAACGTCCGTGATCGCCGCCGAGATCGCTTTCTCGTTGAGGGTGCTGTCGTAGTTCGCGCGCGACCCGAAGCCTGCCACTTCGCCAGTTTCGGTGATCGCCTCGCCGGCGCCGTCGGCGCCGAAGAAGACGCGGCCGGTGACGACGTCGACCAAGCGCATATTGACCTTGGCGCGCACGCGCTGGCGCTTGGTCGAGCTGAGAAAGCCCGTCTTACCCTCGGTGACTCTACCGAACTCGGTCACCGATCCGATGATCAGGGTATCCACCCCGACCATCTTCCCCTTACCGAGGATCCCCTGCTCGCGGCGGACCTTCTCGATGTCGGGGCGTTCGAAGATGATGAACCGACCCATCCGCTGCAGCTCGGTCGAGAGGATGTCCGCCGCTTGCTTGCCGAGCGGATCGAGATCCGCGTCGAGCAGCAGCCCCCGCCCGTAGGTCGACTCGTTGGTAAACCGGCCGACGGCCACCTTTCGCTTGTACGACTTCTCCTGCGGCGCGGTCGCGCGCACCTGCGCGGCCCGCTGCTCCTCCTGACTCAACGGATTCACCACCGGCTTGGGCGGTGGCTCCACCACGGCGCAGGACGCGAGCAGGGCGAGGGGGAACGCGCAGGCGCCAAGCAGCCGCACTTCGCGGGGAAAGATGTTTCGCACGACACGCGAGGACATCCGCCGAGCATTATCAATCGAAGGGAAGTGAGTCCAACCGTGAGCTACGCATTCGTGTACTTGTCGGTCGAACCGCCCTACCTACCCGACAGCGGCTGTCGCGCAGATGCATGCATTCGCTCCCACCCAGGCCGGAGGTAGTGGGTCAGTTTGGACCTCCGGAACTAGGCTGAGCCTCGCTTCCTCCTACGCTCCGTGAGCTTCGGACGACAGGACGCTCGGTTATCCGAGGGTCCCTCACCCGGCCTTCCGCCTTCGCTCTGCGAGCTACGGAGGACGAGTCGGCCGACCTCTCCCGCAGGGAGAGGCATCTGAATTCCCTTCTCCCTGTGGGAGAAGGACAGGACGAGGGTCCCTCGAATGAGGGCGAAGCCCCACCAATGTATCTTCGGAGCGTTCCAACGTCCCGATCGCGGTCGAAACGCTTCGGACGCTCTACGAGGTTCAAACTGACCCACGACCTGGCCGGACCAGCACTTGACTCACTCGCCCGACACGGGCATTCGAGGCCCTTTTGACTTCGCCGCCAGCTTGCAGAGGTACGCAATGAAGATCCAACTGATCCTGTCGACAGCCGCCTTGTTTGCCGCTTCCGCGCTGGCACAACCGATCTGTCCCAGCGACTGCGACAGGAACACCAGCGTCTCAGTTTCCGAGCTCGTCCGCGCAGTCAACATCCTGCTCGGCGCGCCGCTCTCGCTTTGCACGGCAGCCGACGTCGACGGCAACGGGTCGGTCACGGTCTCGGAGCTCATCCAGGCCGTCAATGCCTCCTCTTACGGCTGTTTCGTGACACCCCCCACACGGACTCCCACACCGAGGGCGACTAGTACTCCGTCGCCGACCCGAACTGAAGTGGGACAGGGGCCGCAGCTTTCCAACCTGGTCCTGGCCGAAGGCAACGACCCCACCGAGCTCGAAACGTGTCGCGAGCTCGGCTCGAGCAACGCCATCCACTACGAGGTCGACTATCTCGGCAACGTCGTCAACGGGAAGTTGCGACGACGCACCGTCACCTCGCCGAGGCGTGAAGTTTCCGAACTCGAGTTCGAGATCGACGTCGAGCCCGGCAGCGAGGAGTCGGGGCGGCTCGCACACTGGTTCTGCTACCTGCCGCAGCTCGATGTCGACGAGATCTCGGTCGAAACGACCCTGGTCACCGCGGACGGACAGATCTCCAACACGATCGAGGAGACGATCGCCGCTGCCGAGCCCCAGGAACCACGCCTCAGCACTCCGGAGGCACGCTACGCCAGCTCGGCGCAGGAGCTCCGGCCGTGCACCGACTTCGGCTTCCCCGGCGGATACTTTCTCACTCTCCGGTACCAGGGCCGCTGGGATGCCGGCGACGCACTCCTCGTACAAACCGCCTCCGCAATGGGCAACACGGATGTCATCCAAGACTTCGTTCCGAGCGGAGCCTATTCCCGCGAGGCGGGCACCATCGCCATCATCCAGTGCCTCAACACCGAGCGCTTCGACGTCGACGTCCGGATCGAAGCGCAGTTGCAGTTTCGCGACGGCGACCGATCGAACACGGCCGCTACCTTCCTCCGTCGCTAGCCTGCATAGAAAGCTGGCGAGCATCCAGACTCGCCCCCATCCCACCCCCTCCACCAGTCCGGCGCCGCCGTCTGTCAGCAACTACATATCATCTTCCACTTGTGCCCGACCTGCCGCCGGTGCTAGCTCGGACCCTTCTGATTCGCCAAGGGGGAGGTCGAATGTGGAAATTTGTCTCGCGGCTCGCGTTCGCGGTTCTGACGACATCGATCGGTGGATGCACGGGGTGCACCACGGATGCGACGAGCATCACCACCACCAGCGCCCGCCTCAACGCCACGGGCATCTGCGAGTCCGGCGATTGCGACGTCCACTTTCGCGTATGGGCAGGTGAGGACACCGAGGCACCGCCCCTCTTCGACACCGCGGTCCTCGAGTTCCGGGGTATGCCCGCCGACACCGAGGGCGACTTTTTCCAAGACGTTTCGGGACTCGGCGAGTACGCGCGCTACAGCTTCCGGGCTTGCGGCAAGGAAGCCGCCGAAACGGAGTTCGAATGCGCCAACACCAGGCACTTCACGGTAGCGCTGCCGGCGCCGGCGGTCAGCGAATTCGGCATTGTCGAGGTCACCCCGAGCGCCCGCCTCTACAGCGGCGACGAGTTGAGTTTTGCCGGCAGCCCGCATGGATCGGCGAGCCAGCAGGACGCGATCACCTTCCATGACGGTTACTTCTTCGTCGTCTTCTACGACGAGAACCATCGCGTCAGCCTGGCCCGCCGGCACTACTGGAACGACACCAGTTGGACGACCATCACCTTCAGCGAGATCGTGCCGCCGACCGGCGATCCGGACGACGAGGATACCCACGACACTCCAAATGTGGCGATCTCCCCGAACGACGGGCGCGTTCACCTGGCGTACGGACACCACGTCGACGACCTGCGGTACCGCATCTCGGTTGCTGGCGCGGCTACCGCCACGGTATTCGACGCCTCGCTGTTCAGCGCCGAGCGAGACTCGCTCAACGCGGGCGGATCGACCATCGAAAGGGTCACCTATCCGATCTTCGCAACCCGCGAGTCCGACGACCAGCTGTTCCTCTTCTGGCGCGAGGGGAGCAGCGGCAAGGGCGACATCCTCATGGCCGACTACGAGGACGACGGCACCTGGTCGACCCCGCGCAAGATCATCGATGGATTGGTCGGCACCTACGTCGATCCAACCGGCACCTACGGCGATTCCTCCGATCGCAACCCGTACCTGAACGACGTCGCGACGTTCGGCGACCAACTCCACCTCTCCTGGTGTTGGCGAGAGAAGGTCGGCAACGGGGGCAGCCCGCTGCCCAACCACGACTTGATGTTCGCCGCGAGCGGCGACGCCGGCGTCGTCTGGCACAACACCGCCGGGACGGTGATCCGCGACGGGGCAGCTCTACCGGCGATCCACCTCGACTCCGACGGAATCCTCGTCCAGCCGATCGACTACGGCTCGAAGCTGATCAATAGCGGCTCGACCGCGATCGACAGTCTCGGCAACACTCACGTCGTCGTGCGTCACGCGCAGGACACGTCGGGAACGACGCCGCAGCGGTACTGGCACTATGCGCGCGTCGGCGATACCTGGACCGGAGCCATGGTCGGCGACGCCGATGGCCCGTTCGCCGCAGGGCGGCGGCCGAAGATCTTCATCGACCGAACCACCGACACCTTGTACGTCGCGGCCGTCGTCGCCGGAAAGGCGCGCATCTACGCGGCGCAGCGAACCACCGACAACGGCGATGGCACCGTGAGCCCCGACTGGTCAGTGTGGACCCACGTCTACACCGGGTCGGTCAGCTACCAGAACGAGTTCAACGGTCGCCTGATCGGCAACTCCCTGATCTTGCTCGGCCAACGCGTCGGAGCGACCGAGACATCGGTGAGCTCTCCGCTCGAGATCCTCTGGCTGCTCCTCGATTCCGATCCAGTGCGGTAGCGCCCCGCGGAAGGCCGCACGCAAAAGGACACGACTGCCGCAACCGACCTCGCAACGACAGAGTGATGCGCGGCCACGCCGAGGGAACGAGGTGGGGACGGGCAGCCGCCCGTCCCCACCGAGCACTACGGCAGAAGCTTCGCCTTGAAGAAGTCGTCCTCCACCTTGATGGGGTCGTCGGCGGTCAGCGACATGCATGCGCCGTCGCTCACGCGCAACTGGATCGTCGCGTCCGGCAGCGCCGCTAGAGCACTCGC
Source organism: bacterium (assembly GCA_030430165.1). Taxonomy (GTDB): domain Bacteria; phylum Desulfobacterota; class Binatia; order HRBIN30; family CADEER01; genus CADEER01. The sequence goes on from JAUIGL010000015.1 coordinate 74,168, forward strand.
CATCGGCGGCAGGTTGCCGCCCTTGCCGACGACGATCGCCTTGGATTTGCCGATGTCACTGGCCTTGAAGAGAATCTTGTTTACGCCGTCGGCGCCACCGGACTTGTCCTTGAACTTGTAACCTCTACCGTCGGGCGCGGGCTTGCCGATCGACTTCCAGCACGGCTTGCCGTCGCAACTAGCGCCACCGCGGTCGACCAACAGCTGGCCGACGAGGCCGTCGCCGGCGTAGACACACAAGGTGTAAACGGTGTCGCCGCCAACCGGGTCGCCGCCGTCGAGCTGCGTCAGGACCGGCCCCTTGATGAACTTGGCGACCAGCTTCTCGCGGCCCGGGACGGTCTCCTTGATCAGCAGAAAGCCCTTGGCGAAGCCGGTAGCGCAGCCGCTGTCGACCAGCGACGGGCAAGCACCGATCGGAGTCGGCGTCGAGGTCGAGGTCGGCGTGTTGCTCGCGGTCGGCGTATCGGTCGCCGTCGCCGTCGGAGTGTCCGTCGCTGTAGCTGTAGCGGTCGGAGTGTCGGTGGCGGTCGCCGTAGCAGTCGCGGTTGCAGTCGGCGTGCTGGTCGGCGGCGGTCCGCCGTTGCGATGAAAGATCAGCCGCTCCCAGGCGGCGCTACCGTTCAGACCGGTCGTCGTCCCGCAGCGCCAGCCGCCGTTCATGTTTCCGTTGCGGGTATGCCAGCACAGCCGCTTCTCCGGGTTGATCGATTGGGTATCGCACGAGCTGCGGCTGATCGGGTCGCCCTGCAACGCGAATCCCCACGAATATTCCGACGAGTAGTACCAGCCCGCACCGTTCGCATCGTGTGGCGTGTTGCCGGTGCCGGTATCGAAGAGCACGTCCGCCCGCGGCGCGTGCGCCGCAACGTCGAGCACCGTATCCCCGGTCGGCATGCAACCGAGCAGGAGCTCGTCACCATTGCAAGCCGCCAGAATCCCGCTCAGCGGGACCGAGGAGCTCCCATAGAGCCCGCTGAAGCACTGAACCCAACCGTCCGCTTCCAGGTCGGCGATCGCCACGTCGTTCTGCACGCCGCTGAAGTCGGCGCGAACCTGCGCTGCCGACACCAGCGCCAGCACCGCCGCGCCAAACCATCGAAGAGACTTCCCGGAGATTACCGTCGTATGCGTCGTCATGGCCGGCAACTTAGGAGCTACGCTACCGACGACTCAATTCGGGAAATCTACATACGCAATATCCGCACCCCGAAGCGACCGGCGGCGCCGCCTGGGTGAGATTCCAACCGTTCACCTTGGTCAACTGCTGGACAGAATCCGAATATGCCCATAAGGGTCGAACGAGGCATACATCGAGCTTCCCCGGATGAGCGACTCTGCCCTCACACGAAAGTCTTTCTTCGTCGTCCGCCACTCGGCAGTGGTGCTCTCCGAGCTCCGACGCGGCGCCCGGACGCGAGAGGCGCTCCGACTCGTCAATCAACAGCCGGGGATTTTTGGGAGCCAACCCGCGAAGACTGGTGGGAGGCAGGTCGACTCGTCCGCGAGATCGGTGACCAACACGGCTGGGACACGGTCAAGCGACGAGACTTTCAGAACGACATTCTGATCGCACTCACCGCCCGGCGCCACCGTAGTGACGGCGAACCGCAGCGACTTCGCTCCGCTCGCGAAACAGCTGAAGATCGCAGTCTGCACACCGTAGATATCGGCAAGCCGGTACGGGCCGGCTCTTCCAAGATTGCTAGAAGGCCGCAGAACGGGCGCGCGAACAAACAGTCGTAGAGACCGCACCGCGCCGCTGACACGACCGCGCAAGAGTTGAACGCCTACCCGAGCACCTCGACCGCACCGACTTCGCTAGCGGCCGCCCGCCCCAACTGCCGGTCGGCCGTTACAAAGACCAAGTCCGCCGACCGGAACACACCGACCAAGGCCTTGCACGACGCCAGCTGCAGAGCGTCGAGAGTGTGCAGCGGGTACTTCTCGACGAGAGCTGCGGCGCGTGCCGGAATCGTCGGGTCGTAGGACACCTCATCGAATCCGGACAGCAGGTCCTGCCAGCGCTGCCGCCCCCGCCGTAGCGCTGGCGCCGATCCGATGACACCGGAGCGCCTCAGTCGCTCGAGTGCCGACCGTCCCTCGAGGTCAGTGACGAAGGACACCACCCGCAACCCCGAACGCTCCGCCAGTCGCTGCGCGGCTTCGGTGAACGGCTCCTGCTCGATCAGCAACGGAATCAGCGCCGACGTATCCCAGAAGTACGTCACCGTTGGTCGCGGTCGCCGAGGACCGCCGCCACGCCATCACCTCGGGCAAGCGGTCGCCCAAGTGCGAGCGGCTGATCCGCGCCCTCGCGAACCGTCAGCACTCCAGCCGCCGCCGCTCGCTCCCTCTCCGAGGCATCGTACTCGGCAAAAGGCACCAAACGCGCAATCGGCCGATTCCGGTCGCAAACGACAATCCCCTCCCCCGCGCGAACCGCTCGCAAGTACCTGCTCAGATTGGCCTTGAGCTCGCCTACATTGACCCGAGTCATGGTTGCGAGCGTGCCCCACTTGACCATATTGGTCAAGTCATGAAGCCGTCGCGGGGGCAAGACAACCGAGGCGTTGGCCTCGGCCGGGCAACAGGGTGAGCCGCCACCACCCACACACGGCCCGTGACGACGTCGCGGCTACGGCCCGACGACCTCCAGACCGGAGCTCTCCATGCGCAAGAAATCCCGCGGGTTTGACGTAGCCAGCTTCGCCCCGTCGCCGATCGCCGCGGCAGCGATCATGCAATCCGCCATCGTGCCCCGGCGGCGCCCGGTGGCGTTGAACAGCTTCGCCGCCAGGCCGGCGTGCGCTGTATCGAACGGAACGATCTGGTCCAGGAGCTCGGCAGCGAGCACCGCTTGATCGTCCGAAATCGGGCCGCACAAGAACTCAGCCCAGGCAATCGCGCTGAGACGAATCGGTACCGACGAAGAGATCCATCGACGTAGAAGGTGATCCTCACGCGAGTGCGGTTGCAGCGACTTGATGAGAAAGCTCGTATCGAGATGGATCAACTTCCAGTCCGCTCGCGACGGCGCGCCGAAGCCGAATGTCGCTCGGCGCGATTGGTCTCGTCCCATCGCGCCGCATCGTCTCGAGTCAAGGCAAGTGATTCTTGCAGGGCATCGAGAACATCAACCGGTGACCGTGCCGCACCCTCTACCTCCCGGGCGAGCGCCCGAATCGCCCGCCGCAACACCTCGCTCTTGGACACTTCCAGCCGCTTCGCGACCCGCTCGAGAATGTCGACTGTCTCGAGATCTAAGGAGTAGGTCGACTTCACCCTGGGTATGGCCATATGAAAAAAGTACGGCCATACCCCGCCATGGTCAAGCGCGCCAACGACGCGACCATTGCGGCGCCCCTATGAACCGGCGACTTGCAGGCCTTGCCCCTGAAGAATACATCATACACCATGCACCGCACCCAAATTCTCCTCGAACAGTGGCAATACGACACCCTCAAAGCGATGTCCGAGCACGAGGGCCGGAGCATCTCGGCGATTGTCAGAGAAGCCCTCGATCGCCAGCTCGGCGGCGCGGGCAAGCGCGCCAAGCGGGGACTCGAAACCGTCGAAGGAATCGCCGACGCGCCCGCCAGCTACGGTCGCGACCACGACGAGGTCCTCTACGGCAAGAAGTGAACGCAAGTGGAGCGTCTCTTCGTCGACACCAGCGCCTGGGTAGCCTTGGTCAACCGGGGCGATCCGGAGCACCGAGCCGTCCGCGACACCCTGACTCGCTTCGCCGGGCGCCGAGTTACGTCGAACTTTGTCTTCGACGAAACCGTCACCCTCTGCCGCTACCGCTTCGGCCTCGACGTCGCATCGAGACTCGGTGACACCTTACAGGACCGCAACACGATCGATCTCGTCCGCGTCACCCCCGCAGACGAATCCGAGGCCTGGAAGTTGATGAAGGATCGCACCGACGAGCAGTACAGCTTCACCGACTGCACATCCTTCGTCCTGATGCGGCGCATGCGCATCCACCGGGCAGCAGCCCTCGACGACGACTTCCGCCGCGAAGGATTCGACGTGCTGCCGTGAGGACTCACCGGAAGATGTCCGCCGAACGACCGAACCTGCGCGCCGCCACACGAGCCGTAGCGGAGCCTTGCGATTCCTTACCCGTCGCCTTACTATCTCTAGCATGAAAGCAACCGTAACCAGCAAGGGGCAGATCACGATCCCGGTGGAGATCCGCCGCAAGCTGAAGCTCGATCAGGGAACCGTTCTGGTTTTTGACGAGAGCGCCGACTATCTCAAGGCGACCAAGACGCGCGATCGCGAGGCGATGCGGGAGATCATCGGCATAGCCAGCGAAGAACTCGGCAACCGGAAGACCGACGAGCTCCTGGAAGAGCTGCGCGGCCCAGTCGAGCTGCCGCGGTGACCACCGCGATCGACACCTCGGTGTTGATCGCGATCGCAAAGGGTGAGGACCAGGCATCCGGCTGGGTCGACACTCTCAGCGACGCCGCCGCGGAAGGTGAGCTGATCGTATGCGACATCGTCGCCGCCGAGCTGTTCGCGCTGCTTCTCGACCGCCGCAAGTTCGACAGGATCCTGCGCGGCCTCGGCATAGGTTTCTCGCCGATCGACATGCCAGCGGCGCAGATGGCCGGAAGGATCTTCCGAACCTACTACAAGCGCGGCGGCCCGAGGGAGCATCTGATTCCGGACTTCCTCATCGGCGCCCACGCGATGCAGCAAGCCAACGCAATCGCAGCAGTCGACCGCGGCTACCTGCGCCGCTACTTCCCCAAGCTACGCATCCTTCGGCCAGCGTGACTGGAACGCCCGAGGTCAATCTGAGCCGGGGATAGTGCTCGCGGGGACCTCTATGAATCTGCGCCTGGCGCAACCCGCGCCGCAGACGCGAGACTTTCGGTGGGCCGACTCGAGTCGGACGTGTACGCACACAACGACTGAGGCGTGTCGGCTTTCACGATGTCGCCGCCGACCGCTCGCACAGACTATCCGCCAGACTCTCGATCAGCCCGCCGTGCGCTAGCAACCCGCGCCACTGCTCGGGAATGCCCGAAGCCCCGTAATGAGCGCCAGCGATCCGCCCGTAGACAGCGCCGGTAGTATCGGCATCGTCGCCCAGGCCGGTGGGAATTCCGATTGACGTCGGGACGTCGGATATCATCCACCCTCGAGAAGCAGATCACGCCACGGCATGATCAAGACCGGCCGCTCCGCGAACCCCAAGGCATCGAAAAATGCCGGGTCTGCGCTGTGCATATCACCGGTCACCGAATCGGCCGGCCCCTCCCAGCCGTCGGAGAGGTCGGCATCCTCGCCGTTCGCATCGGCCCACGCGGAGATCCGTTGATCGATCCAGCCGTGCAGCTTCCAAAAGTGCTTGTTCACGTGGCTCGAGAACGGCGAGCCCAGCCAGTCGTTCGCGGGATCGAGCGAGTTCGGCTCGGGCGGAGGCTCGGTGCTCCAGTGCATGTGCATCCACCCGTGGATCGTCACCTCGAGGGCCGCACCGAACCCGTCGAGACTCTGCCCACGCAACCACTCCCGATTGGCGAACTCGTCGTCGACCCGCTCGCGATACGCATTGGTCGTAGCCGGATCTTTGGCTCGTCGAAACACCTCAACGAGGCGCGGATCTTCGATCGCCTCGATGTCGACTTCTGGCATCGGCCAAACAGGGTCTCCGTGATCCCAAGGGATCTCGAGCCACCCCACCACAAAGTCGCGGGCACCATGTGCCCCCGAACCATGGCCCGCATGCCCGCTGGTTTCGCGCGCCCAGTGGTTGACCATTTCGATCATCCGACGGTGCATGAACAGGAAGTCGATGCCGGCCCCCGCTTCGTCCTCGAAGCGCGGAGGCTCCCAGCCCCGATCGATCAAGTCCTGCCGTTCGGCTCCCGGCAACCCCTCCCAACTCGGCCGGTTTCGCACAAAGTGCCAAAGCGCGTGGTACATCCGCATTCTGCGGGACGCGAGCCGCTCAGCAAGCGCCGCGGGTATGTCTCCGTATCCCATCCGTCTTCTCCTGGTCGGAAGCAACCGACCTCAGGACGTCGCACCTCGGCCCGCCCCAATCGGCCCCCGGTCCGCCTGTTGGACCCGACGCACCGTGTTCGAAGTCACCCGACAGCCTCCAGCGTCGACCACCACGACCTCGGCGCGTCGCGTCAGTAGGGCGCGCTCCGTGCTGTAGACACCGTCGATCCGGTCCTCGAAGCCGATGCTTCGATACATATCCAGATGCGACCCCCACTCGCGCGGCGCAATCCGAATCGCTCCTTCGGCGCCGCTACCGCGCGCCAGCGCGATCGCGTCTTCCAGTACAGTCGCCACCGCCTCCCCCCGATAGTTGGCGATCATGCGGTTGAGCTCATCGCTGTCATCGCAGTCCTCGAACGGAGCAGAGCTGGCGAAACCGCGAACCTCGATCTCCACGGGAGCCCGATCGGCGCAGCTCAGCAATCCGGCAGCGATCGATTCGAGAAACGAACGGGTATCCGCGTGCAACGCGTAGCCCCGCTTGAAGTGCTCGTGGTCCGTCTTACAACCCCTCGCCTCCGCAAAGAACGGAATCATGAACCGCGCTTGGTTCTGAGCCGGCTCGACGACCTCGGGCGCCGGAACCTGGGCGAATACCACCGAGTACGCATTGGCGACGGGTGGGATCGGACGTGAGACCGTAGGTGGGTCGCCCTCCCCCTGAAACTGCACGGCCATCGCCGCCGAGACCGCGATCGTCGACATGAAGACCAGAGTTCCGAAAGAGTACAACGCGTTACCACCACCCGAACGGATCCAGCGCACGAGCGGCGGCAACCGTTCGAAGAAGGTATTCAACGTCGCGAAGACGAACGCGATGCCGACATACTGGGCAAGCTGCGTCGCGTGCACGGAAGACGGCAACGCGTCGGGCAGCAGCTTCCCCAATTCGTACCCGATCCCGAGCGCCAGGACGACGCTACCGAGCGCCAGCAAGAGCCGGCCCACCGCCCAAGCCCGGTCAATCCAACTAGTCTTCATATCGCGTCCTTTCTCCCGATAGGCGGCTCTATACCCGGACAGCGCGACCGCTGGACAGTTCGGAAATCTACCTAGGATGCGATTGTACGCGAAACTTCGTAGGTACAATTCGCAACTACATCCGTATCATCACAAAGGCTAAGAGCTTCCCCTCAACCACATCACAAAAGGGGACCAACCATGAAGAGAGGAAGCCTGACAACACCCGCACTCTGCCTGGCACTCGCCGCGATGATCGCGGCCTGCGCCAAACCTCACTGGCGGAAGGCCGCCGAACATCTCGACGACGTCGCCAAGTTCGCCGACAAGTATGGCACCGTATCCGTCTCGGAACCTTTGGTCATCGAGAACAAGGGACAGTTCGCGATCGACGTCAACCGACCGGTCAAAGAATACATCGACGCCGCACGCACCGGCGTTCAAGGATCGTCGCGACAGGCGATCGAGATCGCGCGGGACAAGCAAACCGCGACTCAGTCCGATCTCAACGTCGAGGAGCTCGCGGCGACGGCACTCAAGGTTGCCGCATCGTCTGCAGCACCGGGATCCGGTGCGGTAATCCAAGCGGCCGAGCAAGCGCTGAGTACGGCAAGCGGGGCCGGACCGGAGACCGATGCCGCAGCCGACAGTGGCGAGGTGGAGCCATCGACGCCAACCTTTGAATCCAAGGTACCACTCGACCGCCCGGCGAAGGCCGTGCTCTCCAGCGAGAAGTTCTCGGCCCCGCTCGCTCTCGGCCCGCTGCCCTCGCAACTGTCGGAACGCCAGGCGCTGCTGGTCGGCGTCAACGACAAGGTCACCGAGAACATTCTCAAGTACATGGTGAATCCGGGGACAGGGGTTGGCGCCAACAAGAAGGTCTACCTCGGGGTGCTTCAGGTCAGCGTCCAGCCGGGCTGGCACACCCGGGAGAATCACGTCGCAGAAGTGCACGTAAGACCGTCCTACGCATGCGAGAGCCAACTAGCGAAGAAGAATAAACTGTGCGACTCCGATTTGACTCCCTGGTGCAGCTCTCTCTCTGTCGACCGGTCACAGCCACTGGTATTCTCGGCCTTCCCTTCCGTCGAAGCGCAGACGCTGGACCTCCGACTGAGTAGTCGCAGACAGGTCGCGGAAGCCAACTTTTGGGCAACCATCCTCCGAGCCAGTGGCGGTGTCGTACAGGCCGAGCAGCTCGAAGACTACGTGGAGCGGCTTGAACGCGATATCGCCACTCGCAACCCGATTCCTGTCGTCACTGCCTACTCCAACGGAGCGGGGTTCGGCTACCACGTTCGGCCTAGCCTACAGGCTCTCACCGATCCGGCTGCCGAGGAAGGGCGCGCAGGACATGTGCTACAGCCAGCTTCCTTCCCAGCGGTCATAATGATCGTCGCCGAGGCGGACGAAATCGTCGAGTGGAGCAATCTCGAGTGGAGCGTCAGCTCGAGATGGATCCCGACGGAGAAACCCTGCTGTTGGGGGCAACTATCCGAGAGCAAGCGAATCGAAGCAGCCGTTCGACTAGACCAGGTTCACGCAGAGCTCAATGCCGCGAAAAAGCTGGCTGAGGACCTCCAAGCCGCAGGAGAGGCCGGAATAGCGCTTCCTGGGAAGTACCAGAACCAACTGGTCGACTTGTTCGGGACCACATCCGGACCCACTGATGCCCGCAAGCAATGGCTAAACTCAAATACCGCAAATGAGCTGAAGCGACGCTACCTCCTCTACGAGTCCGTTGGTCAAGGCGTAACCCGATACAGTGCGATACCGCGCGCCAAGGACTCTGCGGCGGCCCGATGCGGAGCTTCCTCGAAACCTACACCGAACCCAAAGCCCACGCCTACCGCGACTCCTGCCCCAGCCATCGCCAACGTCGCGCCTCTCGTAGGTTGGCAGAACGCGCCATCGGTGTTTGCAATCCAGGGCAGCGGCCTGTCCAAGAACAAGAAGTCGATCGTCAAACAGGTGATGATCGGCGGCGTCCCGGCCCAGTTCCAACCCGCCGGAACCAACACGCTCGTCGCAGTCGTACCGGCCCGCTCTTTCGATCCGGAGTCGTCCCGCTCGAGCTCGGTAACGGGCCCCCAGGATGTCACCGTCGTCACCACCGAGGCGATCCTGCAAGCGCCCGCGAGCATGCGTGTCTCCTTCAACAAGCGGGTCAAGGAACCGAAGTACTCCGAGAACGCGGTGGTGACCCTCAAACGCAACCAGAACGGTCGGTTCACCGAGATCGTTCTCGATGGCAACACCGATCTGCCACCGGAGAAGCTGCTCGATGCGGTCAAGTCGATGGTCGAGAAGGAAGCACTCGCCGACAACGTCGAGGTGAAAGTGTCCTCATCGAGCAGCGTCGAGCAGAAGAGCTCTCCGAAGCCGTAACCCAAAGAACGACTAACGAGGAGACAGATTCATGGCAGCCAAGAAGAAGCAAAGCTCCAAGAGGCGCGTTGCCAGCAAGAAGTCCACCGGTCGGCCACGCGCGCGAGCGCGGGTCGCAGACGCCGCGGCGGCCGAGCCGCCGAAGTACCTGGTCGTGTTCAAGAAGAAGTTGCCGCAGACCCAGAAGGTACAGGCACTCGCCAACACCTTGGGTACGACCAACACCACGACGTTCGCCGGGTTGTCGAAGCAGAGCCTTTCCAAGGCGGGCGCCAACAAACCGAGCGCCGAAGTCTACAAGAACTTCGGCGTCGCCGCCGCCAACCTGACCAAATCGGAGTGCGCCGCACTGCAAGCACGCGACCAGGAGGTGGCCTGCGTCGTCAAGAACGAGAAGCGCTCGATCCCCCGAGACCCAGACCTCGCCGGCCCCTCGGCTCTCGGATCGACCGGCGGACCGATCCTCCCGTTCGGGAGCACGGCGGGACCGCTACTTCCTTTCGGTCGCACCGCCGGCCCGGTCCTACCCTTTGGCGGTACCGCGGGACCGCTGCTTCCCTTCGGCGGAGCCGCGGGACCGCTGCTTCCCTTCACCGCCGCAGCGAATCCGCTGCTCGACTACCTGCGCGGCTACCGCGATGGATTGGCCGGTCTCGTCGCACAGCTCGAGCGAGCTTCGCTACCAGCTTCCGCCGCAGCTGCCCTGCAGGCGGCAAGCATCCGATTCACCTACGGACTGACCCTGATCGGTCTCGCTCGCGAGAGTCTCGTCGCCACCGGTGAGGGAGTGAAGGTCGCCGTCCTCGATACCGGTGTCGACACCGACCATCCGGATCTACAGGGGTTGGCGGCCGACGGAGCCAATATCCGGAGCTTCGTGCCCTCCGAACCGACGATCGAAGATGTCGACGGTCACGGAACCCACGTCGCCGGAACGATCGCCAGCCAGCTCGACGCAAGTCCGCGCTACGGCGTCGCTCCCAACTGCACCCTCCTGGTCGGCAAGGTCCTCAACAAAGACGGAGAGGGGTACGACTCGTGGATTCTCGACGCCATCGACTGGGCGCTCGACAACGGCGCGCGAGTCATCAACATGAGTCTAGGGAGCCCGCGCGGTTCCGGCGACCCGTACTCCGAGGCGTACGAAGAGATCGCCACGGCCTACCTCGACTCCAACACGGGGCCGTTGTTGGTCGCCGCCGCCGGGAACGAAAGCGATCGTCAGTTCGGCTACACGGCGCCCGTCGGCAACCCGGCAGCATGCCCCTCGGTGCTGTCGGTCGCCGCGATCGACGAAGCCGGCGCCGTTTCCTGGTTCAGCTCGGGACAGGTCGACGAAATCGGCCGCGTCGACATCGCCGGCCCCGGCTCGAACGTGTACTCGTCGATTCCCGGCGGAAAGTACGGAAACAAGAGCGGCACCAGCATGGCCGCGCCGCACATCTCCGGGCTCGCCGCCCTGTACCTGCAGCGAGACCCCGGCCTCACACCGCGCGAGGTTCGCGACATCCTGATGAAGCGAGCCAAGTCTTTGCGACTGCCGAGCGCCGACGT
>JAUIGL010000016.1 GCA_030430165.1 bacterium
CCATTGGCCTCGGTACGAAAGCGCTTGGTCTTCGCCGACCGGCGGTTCGTCAGCTCGCGCGCGTCGCCGCCCAATCCGAATTCGGTCGGCTCGGCAGGCTTGGCAACCGCAGCCGGCTCACCCAGCGCATGCTTCGCACCGAACGGAGGGACACCGCACACCAGAACCAGGATCGGGAGACAACCGAGAGAAAAACGGATCGCGCAACGCACAGCGCATGCAGCTCTATCCGCGTGACGATAGCTAGGTCAAAGCCATCTTCGCTACTGCCCCCTCAGCAAGGCAGCCAAGGTCGGGATCCGAAGGCGAAGCTAAACACCTGATAGCCCGAGAAAACACGGTTTGGAAAAGCGGTGCTGAGGCCGACCACTGGGGAACACCGACGTGAACGTGGCGATTGGCGAATGCGCGCTCAGCGTCGGCGACCCAGAACGCAACCGTCTGACTCACGAGGAGTTGGCGGATCCAGCGCCTCGAGACTTCAGCAAACATTGTTAACTTCGCCTCAACAACGTTTGCCGCGGCACTGTAGAACGCCGAATCAAGAAGCGACCGGTGGGCTCTTCTCAACGCTACGAACCAACCAAGAGCGCAAGGGGCGGAACACGCTCCGCTCTGAAGTGAATTTTCCTTGTGATCAAACGCACAACTCGAATGACCGAGAACACCCTCACCGCGCAACCGCACCACTCGATCGCGCACGTGCGCAAGCTGATGGAAACCAATCACATCCACGCGATTCCGATCGAAGGACCCCGCGGTGATGCGGCCGGTATCGTCAGCGCCAAAGATCTCGCGGCGGACCACAAGGAAAACTCACCGGTCAGCCGGGTCATGACCGAGAGGGTCTACACCATTCCGACGAGGTGAGCGTCGCGCGCCCCAAAGGCGACCTCGAAGCGACGATCGTCGGCATCTACGTCCGCGAGCCGGAGTAGACCTCGTACCACGGGTGAGCACGCTCGACCCGGATTGGGCTAACGACTCGATCCGTGGTTCCCGAATTCGGGAATTGGCGGGTGGTCAAGCCAGCTCCCGGCCCTACCGCCCGGTTGGCGCAGTGCTTGCTCCGACTTCTGGGAACAACCGGAACTGGAGGGGACGAGCATGAGCGTCAAGGTCGCCGACCTGATGACCGAGAACACCATCACCGCGCAACCGCACCACTCGATTGCGCACGTGCGAAAGCTGATGGAAACCAATCACATCCACGCGATTCCGATCCAAGGACCCGACGGCGAGGCGGCCGGGATCGTCAGCGCCAAAGATCTCGCCGCCGACCACAAGGAGAACTCACCGGTCAGCCGCGTCATGACCGAGAAGGTCTACACCATCCCGCAGTACAACGGAGTCCACCAGGCGGCGCGCCTGATGCGCAAACACCGAGTCAACCACGTCGTCGTGACCCACGAGCAGAAAATCGTCGGCATCCTCAGCTCCTTCGACCTCCTGAAGCTGGTCGAGGACCATCGCTACGAGGAAAAACCCGGCGCTCCCCCAAACAAGAAGAAGTCCGCCCGTTAGCAGCAATGAAAGAAAACACGGATGAACACGGATGAGCCCGGCCCTATCCCTTGATCCGTGTCCACCCGTGTTCACCCGTGGTGAGACTCCGCGTCACTCCCGTGGCTCCTCCAAACGGCTGCCCCGGCGTTGCATCACTTCGTGAGTGAGCTCGGCGGGACGACCGCATTCGTCGTGCACCGCGTCGAGGTTCTCGATCAACCGCCCGTGCTTGATCAACTGGTGGATACCGAGGAACTCGTGCCGTGCTCGCTCCTTCGCATTGGCGCCGAGCGTCTCGCCCCAGGCGGGATCGGCGAGTAGCTTGCCCAGCGCCGCGGCGAAGGCTTGCCGGTCGCTGGGATCGGCCAGCAACACGCCGTGCTCGCCGTCCTCGATCTGGTCGCGAATCCCGCCCACCGCGCTGGCGACGATCGGCCGGCCCTTCCACATCGCCTCGGTCACGGTCAGGCCGAACCCTTCCTCGAGACTCTTCTGCACGATGATCGCCGCGTGCCGCTGTAGCGCATTGACGATTGCCGCGTTTTCTTCGATGTCGGCCATCGGCAGCGAGGCGATGTGGACCCGGTGGCGCAAGGCGTGCGGCAGCTCTCGCCAGTGGGCAATCACCTCGTCGAGCACCGATGCGCCCTCCGGGTCGTCGGCAACCGCGTGCACGTTCGGACCGGCGAGAACCAGGTGGGCATCGCCCGCCATGCCGCGCTCGACCAGGTGGCCGAAGCCGTTCATGACGCCCAAGGGATCCTTCAGCGGATCCCAGCGCGACACCTGAACGATCAACGGAGTGTCCCAGAGGGGTGCGCGGCCGAGACGCACGACGTCGACCTGGCGGTCGACGCGCCCCGGCGTGCCATCCTGACGGACGAACGAGCGGTCTTCGCCGTCCGGACCTTCCACCAGGCCGACGTGAACCAGAATCGAGTGTATCGTCGCCTGGTCGAGCTCCTGGTTCTTCGCCGAGAAGGCGTCGATGCTCGGCGTGATGACGGTCGTCCGACCATCGTCCAGCGCCGCCGGCACGTACGCCTCGCGGGAGAAGACCAGCGCCGGAACGTTCTTCAGGTACGGCGCGAGGAACGCCCAACCACGCTCGACTTCCTGATTCGACTCGTCGTGACCGATGTGACAGCGCCAGACGACGAGCGCGCCGGCGCGGATCAGCGCATCGCACATGCCGGCCGGCTGCGGGTCGTGCACGAGTACGACGTCGCGCGGCCGTACGCGCGCCAGCAGCTCGATCGTATTGGCGGCGGTAACCTCGTCGAAGACGCGCCGTTCGGCGTCGCCGAGAGGCGTTCCGTCACCCGCGGATCCGTGCAGAGCATGGTGCAAGCGCTTGGTGATCCCGAAGAACTGTTCGTTCGCCTCCATCACCACCCAGCGCGCGTCGATCCCCTCGCCGCGCACGTACGGAATCAGCGAGTGCAGCATCTCGGCGACACCGCCGCCGGCGGCAGTGGTGTTGACGTTCCACACCGTGCGACCTTCGAAACGCTCGCGCAGGCTCCGGGTGACTTGCTGGTAGCGCGACAGCAACTCGGGGTCGAGCACCTTGGAGAAACGCTCGATGTGATTGACGGGTACGACGACCTCTTCCATGGAACCCTTCCTTTCCGCCCGGCGCCGCAGGTTGTCGACGCACCCATCGCCGAGATGGGCCAGCCTGACGAGGGCCGAGTGTAGCGGAGATTCGCTCGCGTGGCAGCACCATTCACGTCGCGACCGTCGCCGTGCTGGCCGCGGAGTTGCGTACGATTCTCACAAAGTGGAAAGTCGACCGCAGATCATGTGAAGGAATCCAATCCGATGCAGCAGATGAACGAGCTCGGTTTCTACACGCTCGCCGGCGCCCCGAAGTCGCCGCGCGACCTCATCGACGAAGTCCGGCAAGCGGAAGCGATGGGGCTCGGCGCCGCGTTCATCTCGGAGCGATTCAACGTCAAGGAAGCGGCGACCCTGTCCGGCGCGGTCGGCGCGGTGTCCACCAAGATCGGTATCGCCACCGCAGCGACCAACCAGAACACCCGCCACCCGATGGTCACCGCAGCCTTCGCCATGACCATGCACCGTCTCACCGGCGGTCGCTTCTCGCTGGGTCTGGGACGCGGCATCGCCGCCGTCTTCGACGCATTCGGACTGCCCCACATCAAGACCGCCGAGATCGAGGACTTCGTCGGCTTGATGCGGCAAATCTGGCGCGGTGAGGTCGTCTTCGGCCACGACGGCCCGGCCGGCAAGTACCCCCTGCTCGCCATGGGTCCGGACTACAAAGAGCACATCCCAATGACCTTCACCGCCTTCGGGCCGCGCTCGCTGGCACTGGGCGGACGCGCCTTCGACGCCGTGGTTTTGCACACGTTCTTCACCGACGAAACGACCGCGCGCTGTGTCGCCACGGTCAAGAAAGCGGCCGAGGAAGCCGGGAAAGATCCGGCATCGGTACGCGTCTGGTCGTGCTTTGCCACCGTCGGCGACCATCTGCCGGAAGACCTGCGACTGAAGAAGACGGTTGGCCGAATGGCCACCTACCTTCAGGGATACGGCGACCTGTTGGTCAAGACCAACGACTGGGACCCCGCCGTGCTGCAGCGGTTCCGCGAGGATTCGTTCGTAGCCAGCTTTCCCGGTGCGATCGACGCCGCGGCAACCACCGCCGAGCTCGAGCACGTCGCCACCTTGATTCCCGAAGACTGGCTCGCCGCCGCCGCGACCGGCAGCGCGGAACGCTGCGTAGAGAAGATCCAGGGCCAATTCGACCTCGGCTGCGACGGCGTCATTCTCCACGGCGCCAGCCCGACCGAGCTCCAGCCGATCGTCGACGCCTATCGAAAAGTCAGACCGAGCGGTCGCTTCGACTCACTGCCGGCCAATCCGGCCGCGCACTGAATCGCGGCGGCGCGGATTCCGACCATTCTCAAAACTGAGACAGTCGGATGGCAACCGCGAGCATCGCTTGACCAACGCCCCATTGGCATGGGAACTGCTCGAGTATACGACGGAAACGAGCCCCGGGTTGGGACGAGCGAAGGAGCATAAATGAGCGCAATCGAATCTCTGATGGAGACCGAATTGGTCGATGCCAGCATAGGAGAAACCGTGGCCAGCGTTGCCAACCGCATGGCCGAGAACAAAGTCGGAGCCCTGCTGGTGCGCGACGGCGACAAGCTGTGCGGCATCTTCTCGGAACGCGATCTGGTGCAGCGTGTCGTCGGCGAGGGGCGCGACCCCTACGCGACCAACATCGAAGAAGTGATGACCGGCGACGTCGCCTCGGCCGACGTGGCGAGCACGGTCAAAGACGTCCTGGAGATCTTCCGCGACCGCGGTATCCGCCACCTGCCGATCACCCGCGACGGCAAGCCAGCCGGCATTCTCTCGACGCGCGACTTCCTCAGCTACCTCGTCGACGGTCTCGAAAAATTCATCAGTGAGGCAAAGTACAACGAGGCGATCGAAGAAGGCGCCGACCCGTACGACCACATCGGCGGATCCTACGGTCGCTGATCGTTTCCGTCGCTTCGATGGAAAGCCCTGAGCGACGGCGGCCGGCTCGATGCGGTCGGCGACTTCCTCGACTCACGACTAAACGCAGGCCTCCGCAACCAAGCTGAGCCTCGCTACGCTCGGTTATCCGAGGGACCCTCACCCGGCCTTCGGCCGACCTCTCCCACAGGGAGAGGCATCTGAATTTCCTTCTCCCTGTGGGAGAAGGGCAGGATGAGGGTCCCTCCAATGGGGGCGAAGCCCCACAAATGTATCCTCAGATGTTCGAACGGATCGAATGTAATCGAAGCGCTTCGATGGATGCCTGAGTTCCAAACTGGCCCCCCTGTACCGCCTTCCCTGATCGATACCGCTGGCGACACCGTCCCCGAGCGGATCAGCCGTCCGTGTCCGCCGCCTCGTCGAAGATGACCGTCTTCGCCTCGAGGAACGGGTACAGGCCTTCGGTGCCGCCTTCGCGACCGATTCCCGACTGCTTGAAGCCGCCGAAGGCAATGCTAAAGTCGGTCTTGAACGCGTTGTGGCCCACCGTGCCCGCCCGGATCTTCCTGCCGACCGAGTAGGCTCGCTCCGGATCGTTGGTGAACACCGAGGAGTTGAGCCCGTAGATGGTGTCGTTGGCGATCTCGATCGCGTGCTCTTCGCTGTCGGCCGGAATCACCGCCAGGACCGGGCCGAAAATCTCCTCCTGGCCGATCACCGAGTGATTGTCGACGTCGGCGAAAACCGTCGGCTCGATGAAGTATCCGCGGTCGAGATAGTCCGGACGCCCGCCGCCGGCGGCAACCCGCGCGCCTTCCGCCTTGCCCTTCTCGATGTAGGACTCGACGCGGTCGCGCTGCCGAGCCATCGCCAGTGGCCCCATCTGAGACGACTCGTCGAACGGATTGCCCAGCTTGGCCTTGCCGAAGCGAGCGGCCAACGCCTCGACGAATTCGTCATGTCGCTGCCGTCCGACGATCAATCGCGTCAGCGCCGAGCAAACCTGCCCGTTGAGCGCGCGCGCGGTCATCGAGATCGATTTAGCCGCTTTGTCGAGGTCGTAGTCGTCGAGGATGATCGCCGGCGACTTCCCACCCAGCTCCAACGTGCAGCGCGCGACCCTCTCGCCACAGATCGCGCCGATGCGCCGGCCGGCGGCGGTCGAGCCGGTGAAGGTGATCTTGTCGACCTCGGGATTGCGGACCAGTCTCTCGGAAACCTCGCGGTCGGCGGTCAGACAGTTGTACACTCCCGCCGGCAACCCGATCTCCTCGCAGATCTCGGCCAGCAGGTACGGCGCCGACGGCGCTTCCGGCGAGCCCTTGACGACGATCGTGCACCCCGCGATCAACGCCGCCGCCGTCTTGTAGGCGACCAGCGAATTCGGCGCGTTCCACGGGATGATCGCGCCGACGACGCCAACCGGCTCACGCACCAGCAGCGCCCGCTTGCCGTCCTGCGAAACGTGCGGCTCTTCCCACTCGAAGGTCTCGGCGAGCTTGGCGTGCACGCGAAACGTCTGGATCGGGCCGTGCACCGCGCGCTTCGCCACTGTGTGCAGAACGCCGGATTCGAGACTCCAGGTGTCGGCAAAGGCGCCGGTGCGCTCCGCCCAGGCGTCGGCGATCTTGTGCAGCCACGCGGCACGATCGCAGGGGGCCATGCGCGGCCACGGCCCCGTGTCGAACGCCTCGCGCGCCGCCGCTACGGCGCGGTCGACGTCTTCGACCTGGGCCTCGGCAACCGAGAGGAAGACCTCCTCCGTGGCGCTGTCGCGAACGTCGATGCGGGCGGTCGAAGACGGCTCGACCCACCGTCCGCCAATGAAAAAGCGGTCCGGGTGGCGCAGGTATTGGTTGCCGGCAACCTCGTCCATTGATCCTCCTCGCCTGACCCGGTCGCCCCTCGCCCCCCTGCGCTGCCAGGGCAACGACCGAACCGGGACCCGAGAACACGTTGGCAGCTCGGTGTAAGACTTGACCCTATTTGAAGTAGAAGCATACTTTACCACTGGACCTGGTCAAGGCTGCCCGCGGGCGGGCCGGCCTGGCCGCGTGGCAACGGAAGAACGAAACTGGGAATGAAACCTGAGCTCTGCGAACGATTCAGGGCGGCGGCACGGCGCACCGCTCAACGCGCGCTGCGCTGACCGTGCCTTGACGCGCCTCGGGTAGGACTCCGAAAGTGATTGCATGAACCTCGACTTCACACCCGAGCAGGAGCTCCTGCGCGACACCTTCGCCGACCTCTTCGCCGTCGAATCGGCTCCGGACCGGGTTCGCAAGGCGGAAGAGACCGGATTCGACCCAGAGCTGTGGAGCCGGCTGGTCGAGACCGGCACCTTCGGCATCCGCGTTCCCGAGCGACACGGAGGCAGCGATCTCGGACTGCTCGAGGCAACCATCGTCCTGTTCGAAGCCGGCCGCCGCCTGGCGAGCGGCCCGATCGCCGAATCGATCGTCGCCGCGCGGCTGCTGTCCGAGCTCGGCAACTCGGATCTCGCCGCCCAGATCGTCTCCGGAGAGAAGGTCGTCACCTTCGCCGTCCGCCCGCTCGATCGAGACCCCGACCCAATCCTCGCCGGCGGCGGCGAGGCGCAGCTGGCGGTGGCGCGCCGCGGCGATGAAGTCGTGCTGCTGGGGCGCCCGTCCGGCGCCGCCGCGGCGCGCAACCTCGGCGCCCCGGGCCTGGCGCGCTGGGCCGACGACGCGTCGCGCAGGATCGAGCCTCTCGCCCGCGGCAACGATGCAACCGACGCGTTTTCCAGAGCGCTCGAAGAGTGGAAGCTCCTCATCGCTTCGTACGTAGCCGGCCTGGGCCGCGAAGCCTTGCGCATCGGCGCCGCCTACGCCATCGAGCGCATCCAGTTCGACCGGATCATCGGCACCTTCCAGGCAATCGCCCATCCGCTCGCCGAAGCGGTGACCGAAGTCGACGCGGTGCAGCTACTGGTGCACGAGGCCCTGTGGGCGATCGCCAACCACCGGCCGCAGGCGGCGGGCATCGTTTCGGCCGCCTTCGCCTGGGCGACGCCGGCGGCCACCAAGGCGGTGCGCCGCAGCCTCCACACCCACGGCGGCTACGGTCTGTCGCTCGAGTACGACATTCAGCTGTACTACCGGCGCGCCAAGACGGTGGCGCTGGTCGCCGGCGACCCCAGCGACGAGCTGCTCGAGATTGCCGACCGCCTGTGGAACGGTGCCAACCCGCCCCTCCCCGATCCCGGCGCCGTCCCCTTCGACTTCGAGCTCGGCGAACGAGCGGATGCCTATCGCGCCAGGGTGCGCGCCTTCTTCGAGGAGAACCTGACCGACGAGTTTCGCGCCCACGCCCACTTCTCGTGGGACGGCCACCACCCCGAGTTCAACCGCAAGCTCGCCGCCGCCGGCCTCGCCTTCCCCTCCTGGCCTCGTGAATACGGCGGCGAAGACCGCACCGTCTACGAGCAGATGGCGCTCGAAGAAGAGTTTCATCGCGCCGGGTGGACGACGCACGCCCTCGGCACCACCCGCATGGTCGGAGCGACCTTGCGGAAATTCGCCAACGACGAGCTCAAGCGCGAGGTCCTGCCCCGCATCGTCTCGGGCGAGGCCGTGACCTCGCTCGGTTACACCGAGCCAGCCGCCGGATCGGACATCGCCGCCGCCCAGACGCGCGCCGTGCGCGACGGCGACGACTGGATCATCAACGGCCAGAAGATGTTCACCAGCGGCGCCAACATCGCGCAGTACGTCTTTCTGCTCACCCGCACCGACCCCGACGCAAAGAAACACCGCGGCCTGACGATGTTCCTGGTTCCGTTCGACACCCCGGGCATCGAGATCCAGGCGGTGCACACGCTGAGCGACGAGCGAACCAACATCACCTACTATTCCGACGTCCGCGTTCCCGACCGCTACCGCATCGGCGAAGTCAACGGCGGCTGGAGCGTCATCGGCTACGCGCTCGAGCTCGAGCACGGCGGCACCTACCCCAAGCACCTGCTCGACCTGCTCGACGCGGCGGTGCGCTGGGCCCGCAACACGCAACGAAACGGCAGACCGGCGATCGAGGATCCGCGCGTCAAGGAGCGTCTCGGTCGGGTCGCCACCCACTTCGAAGCGGCGCGCGTCCTCGCCCGCCGTTCCCTGTGGGTTTCGGCAGAAGGCCGACCCAACCGCGGCGAAGGCCCGATGTCGAAGCTGTTCCAGACCGAGATTCTCGTTCAGGATGCGCAGGACCTGCTCGACCTCACCGCGCCCGCCTCGCTGCTGCGCCAAGGCGAGCCGGGTGCGATCGAGGACGGCGAGTTCGAGTTCGCCTATCGCCTGGCCCCAGCGCCGACGATCTACGCGGGGACGAGCGAGATCATGCGCAGCATCATCGCCCAATTCGCACTCGGGCTGCCGCGCAGTCGAAGTTGAAACCAACCCACCATCGGCAACGAAGGAGAACGGTTCCCATGAAGATGGAAGAGATGATCCTGGTTAGCGTCGACGACCACGTCTGCGAGCCGCCGAACATGTTCGACAACCACGTGCCGCAGAAATGGAAGGACAAGGCGCCGCAGCTGCAGCGCAAGGAGGACGGCTCGGACGTCTGGGTGTTCGACGGCAACCAGATTCCCAACGTCGGTCTGAACGCCGTCGCCGGCCGGCCGCCGGAAGAGTACGGCATGGAACCCACCGCCCTCTCCCAGCTCCGCAAGGGTTGCTACGACATCGACGCGCGCATCGAAGACATGAACGCCAATGGGGTGCTCGGGTCGCTGTGCTTTCCCACGGTACCGGGATTCACCGGGGAGCTGTTCGCCAAGCAGGCCAAGGAGAAGAACGACCCCGAGCTCGCCAAGGTGATGCTGCGCGCCTACAACGACTGGCACATCGACGAGTGGTGCGCGAAGTATCCGGGACGTTTCATTCCGCTGGCGATGCCGGCGATGTGGGACACGTCCCTGATGGTGGAGGAAGTCCGGCGTGTCGCCAAGAAGGGCTGCCACGCGATCACCTTCCCCGACGTTCCCGCCGGGCTCGGCTACCCTTCGCTGCACAGCGACCACTGGGACCCGTTCTGGAAGGCCTGCCAGGACGAAGAAATGGTCGTCTGCATCCACATCGGCTCTGGCACCGGCATGAACCTCCAGGACACCACGGCGCCGATCGAGGTGATGATCGCGAGCACCCCGATCACCTTGTACAACTGCGCCGTCGAGCTCGTCTTCAGCCCGATGTTTCGCAAGTTCCCCGGGCTCCGCATCGCCTTGTCGGAAGGCGGCACCGGGTGGATCGCATACTGTCTCGAGCGAATGGACTACGTCCACGAGCACCACAGCGCCTGGACCCTGCACGACTTCCCCAACGGCAAGAAACCGAGCGAGGTCTTTCGCGAGCACGTGATCACCTGCTTCATCGACGATGCGACCGGCATCGAAACGCGCGACCGGATCGGCATCGACACCATGACCTGGGAGTGCGACTACCCGCACTCCGACACCACCTGGCCGCGTTCGCCGGAGAAGCTGTGGGAGTCGGTGGCGGACCTCGACGACGAGGAGATCGACAAGATCACCCACCTCAATGCGATGCGCCACTTCCACTACGAGCCCTTCCAGCACATCCCGCGCGAGCAGTGCACGGTCGCCGCGCTGCGCGCCCAGGCGGCGCACGTCGACCTGACTCCGATCGCCGGCAAGGGCGGCAAGTCGCCGTCCGACTACGAGCACGGCTACGCCACCGTCGGCGACATCATCAACCAGATGGCCGGCGCCTTCGCGACCCCCTTCGCCGACGAATCCAAGGGCTGAGGTCGAACGGAACCGAACATGAGCGACACCACCGACGCCGTCACCAGCGAGGCGGATCCCTACTACGACCCGTACGACTTCGAGATCGATGCCGACCCGTATCCGATCTGGAAACGGCTGCGCGACGAGCAACCGCTCTACTTCAACCAGCGGTACGAGTTCCATGCGCTGAGCCGTTTCGACGACGTGCAGAACTGCCTGGCCGATTGGAAGACCTACAGCTCGGCCCGAGGCACCCTTCTCGAGCTGATCAAGGCCGGGGTCGACATCCCGAACGGCAGCATCATCTTCGAGGACCCGCCGACCCACGACATCCACCGTCGCCTGCTCGCCGGCGTCTTCACTCCGCGCAAGATGGAGGCGCTCGAGCCCAAAGTGCGCGAGCTCTGCGCTCGCACCCTGGACCCTCTGGTCGACTCGGGCGGCTTCGATTTCATCGAGGACCTCGGTGCCGAAATGCCGATGCGGGTGATCGGCATGCTGCTCGGCATTCCCGACGAAGACCAGGTGGCGATCCGCCAGCAGATCGACGACGGGCTGCGACTCGCCGACGGATCCATGCCCGACCTCTCGCAGATCAAGACGGGCGGTCAGAGCGAAGTCTTCGAACAGTACATCAACTGGCGCGCCGAGCATCCGTCCGACGACCTGATGACCGAGCTGCTGCAAGCCGAGTACACCGACGAGAACGGCGACAAGCGGCGGTTGGATCGAGAGAGCTTGCTCAGCTACGTCAACCTGCTCGCCGCGGCGGGCAACGAAACCACCACCCGGCTCATCGGCTGGACCGGCAAGATCCTGGCCGAGCATCCCGACCAGCGGCGCGAGCTGGCGGCCAACCCTCACCTGGTCCCCAATGCGATCGAGGAGGTCCTGCGTTTTGAAGCGCCCTCGCCGGTGCAGGCGCGCTACGTCACGCGCGACGTCGAACACCACGGAACCACCGTCGCCGCCGGCAGCCCGATCCTGCTGATCAACGGATCGGCCAATCGCGACGACCGCAAGTTCGCC
The DNA here is from genome assembly GCA_030430165.1 of bacterium. Classification (GTDB taxonomy): domain Bacteria; phylum Desulfobacterota; class Binatia; order HRBIN30; family CADEER01; genus CADEER01. The sequence goes on from JAUIGL010000016.1 coordinate 11,804, forward strand.
AACGGCGACACCTTCGACATTCACCGCAAGATCGACCAGCACCTCTCCTTCGGCTACGGCATCCATTTCTGCCTCGGCGCGGCGCTGGCGCGGCTCGAGGGACGGATCGCGCTCGAGGAGGTGTTGCGACGCTTTCCCGATTGGGAGATCGACTGGGACAATGCCCGCCGCGCCCAGACTTCGACCGTTCGCGGCTGGGAGCAACTACCGGTACGCACGCCGTGAGGACAGCATGAGGGTAGTCATCGTAGGAGCGTCGAGCGGTCTCGGGCGCTGCATCGCAACCGGCCTGGGCCAGGGCGGCGCCAGCGTCGCCTTGCTGGCGCGACGCGAAGACCGCCTCGCCAACGCAGCCAGGGAAGCCGGCGGCGACGCGGTGCCGATTCGCTGCGACGTGACCGACGAGCAGTCCTGCCGCGGCGCGATCGCCGAAGCGGCCGAGCGGCTCGGCGGCATCGACGGTTTGGTCTACGCGACCGGAATCGGCGCCCTCGCCCTCCTGGTCGATCTAGACGCCGAGACCTGGCAGCGCAGCTTCGCCACCAACGTCACCGGCGCCTCGCTGGTCACCGCCGCCGCCCTGCCCCACCTCGAGCGATCCGGCGGCACCGCCGCCTACCTGACCTCGGTGAGCGCCTCGGAAACCCCGCCGTGGCCGGGGCTCGGCGCCTACGCGGTGAGCAAAGCCGCCCTCGACAAGCTGGTCGAAGCCTGGCGCGGCGAGCACCCGCAGGTGGGATTCACCCGGCTCGTCGTCGGCGAATGCGCCGGCGGCGAGGGCGAATCCCTGACCGAGTTCTCCGCAGCCTGGGACCCCGACCTCGCGACCGAGATGCTGCCGATCTGGATGGCCCGCGAGTACATGACCGGCGCGCTGATGGACGTCGCCGAGCTGGTGCGCGTCGTCGACACGGTGTTGCGCTGCGGCAGCAGCGCCAACCTCCCTTCGGTCGCGGTTACGCCGAGGAAAGTGCCGCCGACGCTCTGACGAGGCGGCCGATCGACTCGAATCGGGCTCGGCTCCGCTTTCGATACCGAACCCGATTGGGATGGTTTCGGCTCAACCTCGTCCCAGCAACAGGTTGGCGATGGCGGTGGCGTCGGGGAAAGAGCCGGTGACACCCGAGTAGAGCCAGCCGGCGTCCGACAGCAGGGTAATCCCGGCGATCGCGCGCGCCGCGTCGCTGCACAAGAAGAGCAGTGGATAGGCCTGCTCTTTCGGCGTGAACGGCTGGATCCCGGCGGCCTCGCGGTAGTCCGAGCCGAACTCCAGCCAGGTGTCCTTGTTCGCCTGGGCGAGCGGCGTATCGGTCGGACCGGGACAGATCGCGTTGATCCGGACCCCCTGCTTCATGAGGCGCAGCGACTCGCGGGCGACGTAGGCACACACCGCCTGCTTGGTGTGAAAGTAATCGGCCTTGCCGTGGTCGACGAACCACTGCGCGGCCGCGTCGAAGTCGGGCGTATCGAGCAGGCCCGAGAGCTCCTCGAAATTCGATTCCCAGCCGAGACCGGCGGCGGACGAAATCAGGCACACGGCGCTGCCGCGACTCAGCATTCCCTTCGACAACGAGGTTTCGATGATGTGCCGGTGGCCGGCGAAGTTGATGCGCTCGATGCCGGGCGTTCCGTCGGCAACTCCAGCGCAAGAGAAGAGCGCGTCCACCGGACCGCCGCATCGCTCGAGCGCCGCGTCGATCGACTGCCGCTCGGCCAGGTTCACGTGAATCGCCTCGACCCCCGGCAAGGTGATCTCCGCGAAGTCCATCACCACCAGCTCGGCGCCGGCTTGCTTGGCCAGCTCGGCTGCCGCAGCGCCGATCCCGGTGGCGCCGCCGACGACGACCACTCGTTTCCCATCGTATCGAAATGCTTCGTTGAAGCTCACTTGTTCGTCCTCCAGGATGATCGCCGCCAGCGCGAATCAACTTCGGCCGGATGCGGTTCGCCGCCGACTCGGCGCTTTCTTTGCCTTGCCGCTGCGCGGCTCGTCCGCCTCGACGCCCATCCCTGCGACGCAGAAGCGCCACAGTGTCTCGGCGGGAATGTCTTCCTCTCCCTCCGGCCCCAGCAAGCGACTATGCACCGCCGACAGGACCAGATTGTGGGTGAGTCGAGCGGCCCGCTCGACGGTCAGATCCGCCCGCAGCGGATGGACTCGCGCCACATCCTCGATCAGCTCGAGGAGCAGATCGAACTGCGGCTGCATCGCCTGCGCGAGGTCAGCCGGGCGACTCTCGGCGAGCCGGTTCTGGTAGCTGGTCAGAGTGCGCGCAACCGGCTTGGTGACCCCGCTGGCGAGATCGACCAGGCCGTCGATGAACGCCCGCAGGCGCCGCAACGGGTCCTTGTGTTTGGCGACGAGCGCCCGCAGGCGCGGTACCGCCTCGCGCGCGACCACCGTCTCCGACACGGCGATCAGCAAGTCTTCCTTGCTGGCGAAGTACTTGTAGAAGGTACGAATCGACATTCCCGAGCGCTCCACCACGTCCTGCACGGTGAAGCTCGTCGTCCCCTGCTCCCGCAGCAGCTCGGTCGCCGCAGCGACGAAACGGTCGCTGCGCTCGTGCGCGCGGGCACGCGCCGCCTGCAGAGATCGCTCCATACTCTGCCGCTTCCAGCTCGGAATCGCCTCGTCGTCGAGCGCCGCGCTCGCGCGCGCCGCCGTTCTCTTCGTTCGGCCTGAGCTCATCCTGGTTTCTCCTGCAGCCACTCCGCTCGGGCGGCCTTCGACGATGGCCCAGCTCGGTCCGCCAGCAAACAGCGCCCGTCGCGGATGCGCACCGCCGGCTGCGGCCAGCCCCACCAAGTCTCTCCCGCTGTCATGGATAACCAACAGAAGTGAGGTCGTCGAGTGCTCGAGCCAGTCGAGCCGCCGCCACAGCCGAGCAACGCCACCAATCCCTTTTTCAGAATGAGAATCGCATTGTACCCAAGTGACAGCGGTGATACTACCTTTTGCGGACATTGGCCAGGCCAACATCGGGGGAGAATGCGATGGAATATCGACCATTCGGGAAGACGGGGCTCGACGTGTCGGCGGTCGGCTTCGGCTGCTGGGAGATCGGCGGCGGATACGGCGACATCGAAGCCGACGAGTTCAACCGAGCCATCGATCGCGCCCTCGACCTCGGCGTCAACTGCTTCGACACAGCCGAAGGCTACGGCATGGGAGCCTCGGAACGCGCTCTAGGCAAGGCGCTCGGCGCCCGCCGCAAGGAAGCGATCGTGGTGACCAAGTTCGGCATGAACTACCGCGACAAGCCCAACTTCCGCGACAGCAGCCGCGAGCGCGTCCTGTCCTCGATCGACAAGAGCCTGGAGAACCTCGGCACCGACTGGGTCGACGTCTTCCTCGTCCACTGGCCGGACCGCAACACCCCCTTCGACGAGACGATGCGAGCGCTGCAGGAGGTGGTCGACTCGGGAAAGGTCCGCTTCGTCGGCCTCTCCAACTTCAAGAGCGACGAAATCGAGTCGTGCATGCAGGTGCGACCCGTCGACGTCGTGCAGTACGGCTGGAACCTGTTCGACCGGCGCATGCAGCGCGACATCCTGCCGCTCTGCAAAGAACACGAGATCGGCTTCATGGCGTACGGATCGCTCGCCTACGGCCTGCTGACCGGCGCCTTCACCAAGGACACCAACTTCGAATCGGACGACTGGCGTTCCCGCGCCAGCAAGATGGGCAACATCAAGCTCTTCGAAACCCTGTTCGGCCCCGACCACTTCCCGCGCAACATCCAGGTCGTGGAGGACTTGAAGGCCGTCGCCGCCCGCCACGGCAAGAGTCTGCCCCAGCTCGCGCTGCGCTGGGCGACCACCAACCCGGTGGTCAGCACCGCCCTGGTCGGCTGCCGCAACGTCGCCGAGGTCGAGGACAACGTCGGCGCCGTCGCCTGGACGATCCCGCAAGACGAGGTGGCCGAGATCGACGCGATCTTCGAGCGCCACGGCGTCGACCCGGTGCCGGAGCGATGGGTCGAGGAGATCTGACGGAGGAAACGATGAGCGAATCGTTCGTCCCGCTGACGCCGCGCGTCGGCGCCAAGGCAACGGTAGGCCGCGACGAGGTGCTCGACCCCGCCTTCGCCGGCGAGTGCCTCGACGCGCTCGAGCGCTACGGAGTCCTCCTCTTCCCCGAAGTCGGCTTCAGCGACGAGGAGCAGGTCGCCTTCAGCCGCAACCTCGGCGACGTGGTGCCGCAGGGGCCGACCCGTCCCGACGGCACCCAGGAGGTCGTCTTCAAGATCACGCTCGACCCGACCGAGAACCCCGCCGCCGAGTACCTGCGGGCGACCATCGACTGGCATATCGACGGGTTGTTCGAGGACGGACCGCCGGCGCGGGCGACCATGCTGAGCGCGCACCGTCTTTCGGCGGAGGGCGGCCAAACGGAATTCTGCAACACCTACGCGGCCTACGAAGATCTGCCCGAGGAGCAACGCCGCCACATCGAGTCACTGCGCGTGGTGCACAGCCTCGCGGCTTCGCAGCGCGCCACCAATCCGGATCCGAGCGAAGACGACCAGGCGCGCTGGCGCGAGGCGGAAGCGCGGCGCGATCGCACCGGCCGAGTCGGCGAGAAGGAGCACCCGCTGGTGTGGCGCCACGAGTCGGGGCGCAAGTCGCTGGTGCTCGGCATGAGCGTCGACCACGTCAGCGGCGCCAGCGACGCCGACAGCCGCCGCCTGATCGAGGAGCTGACCGCGCACGCGACGCGTCGCGAGAACGTATATCGCCACGAATGGAAAGTCGGCGATCTTCTCATATGGGACAACTGCGGAGTGATGCATCGGGCGGTGCCCTACGCAGCCGATTCCGGCCGCATGATGCATCGCACGGTTCTGCGCGGCGTCGAGACGATCAACGGCGTCGCCGGAGCCAACTGATCCATGGCAGGCGAGCTCTCCGGCAAAGTCGCCGTCGTCACCGGCGGCGCCAGCGGCCTCGGGCGCGCGACCGCGGAGCTGTTCGCCGAAGAGGGCGCCCGGGTCGTCGTCGCCGACATCGACTCTGAAAAAGGAGAGGAGCTGGCGGCGCGCCACGGCGACACGGTCGCCTTCAAGCGGACCGACGTCGCCGACGCCGACCAGGTGCAGGCTGTGGTGGACTTCGCGGTCGCCACGTTCGGCGGCCTCCACGTCATGGTCAACAACGCCGGGATCCCGAGCGCCATGACGCCCTTCCTGAAGGACGATCTGAGCGACTTTCAAAAGGTGATCGGGGTCAACTTGTTCGGCGTCATGGTCGGCTGCCAGCGCGCCGCCCGCCACATGAAGCGACACGGCGGCGGCTCGATCATCAACACTTCCTCGATCGCCGGGATCAATCCCGGCGGCGGAGTGATGAGCTACCGCGCCTCCAAGGCCGCGGTCATCCACCTCACCCGCTGTCTCGCAATCGACCTCGCCGACCACGGCATCCGCGTCAACTGCATCGCCCCGGGCCTCATTCCGACCGACATCGCCGACTTCGATCGCGCCCCGGTGCGGCGCCTGCTGCAACCGCTCGAACGCGAGGGGACGCCGAAAGACGTCGCCTATGCGGCGCTCTTTCTCGCCGGCGACCGTTCGGCGCAAACCACCGGCACGGTGTTTCCGGTCGACGGCGGCGCCACCGTCGGCGCGCCGACCCACCGGGCGATGGCGGCACTGACGCCGCAGAAGAAAGGCTGAGCCGATGCCAGCGGATATCGTCATCCGGGGAGGTACGGTCTACGACGGCAGCGGCTCGCCCGGTGAGCGTGCCGACGTCGCCATCGACGGGTCGGTCATCCGCGAGATCGGTCCAGACCTGCGCGGCGAGCTCGAGCTCGACGCGACCGGCTGCGCCGTCGCGCCGGGCTTCATCGACGTCCACACGCACTACGACGCCCAGGTGTTCTGGGACCCCGCGCTCCGCCCCTCGTCGTCGCACGGCGTCACCACCGTCGTCGCCGGCAACTGCGGCTTCGCGATCGCACCGACCAGGCCCGAGCACCACGACGTGATCGTGCGCACCCTGGAGAACGTCGAGGACATGGATCCGGCGACCCTGACCGCCGGCATCGCCTGGGAATTCGAGACGTTTCCCGAGTACATGGAGCTGGTCAAGCGCCGCGGCACCCTGATCAACTACACCGCCTACATCGGCCACTCCCCGTTGCGCCTCTACGTGATGGGCGACGACGCCTACGAGCGCGCCGCCAACGCCGACGAGATCGAGCGCATGTGCCAGCTCGTCACCGAGGCAATCGAGGCCGGCGCCGCTGGATTCTCGACCAGCTTTTCGTTCGCCCACCGCGGAGTCGACGGCAAGCCGGTGCCGAGTCGCTTCGCCGAACGCGACGAGGTCGAGGCCCTCTTCCTCGCCGCCGGCAAGACCGGCAAGGGAGTGGTCCTCGCCACACCGGGCCGACAGTGCAGCTACCCCGACTTCTACGAGCTGCAGCCACGCATCGGCCGCCCCTTCACCTGGCCGCTGTTCGCCGCCCCCGACGGCAAGCACCGCCCGCAACTCGAGCTGCACGAGAAGAGCCTGGCCGAGGACGTCCAGGTGTGGCCGCAAGTGACCCCGCGACCGCTCACCATGCAGTTCACCATGGCCGACGCCTACAACCTCAACGTCGGCAAGGTCTTCGGCGAGCTCCTCGAGCGCAGCCGCGACGCCCGCATCGCCGCCTACCGCGATGCCGCGTGGCGCCAGCGTGCCGCGGCGGATCTCGAGCAGGCGGAGATGAAGCCTCGCTGGGAGACCTTCGAAGTCTCCGAGTCGCAGCTCTTTCCCGAGCTCGAGGGCCGGCGCGTCGTCGACCTGGCGCGCGAGCGAGGCTGCAGCCCGCTCGACGTCATGTGCGAGATCGCGCTCGCCGAGGATCTCAAGACGCGCTTTCGCGCCTACATCGCCAACGACGAGGTCGAGGCGGTTCGCGATCTGTTGACCCACGACCGGGTCGTGCTCGGCCTCTCCGACGCCGGCGCCCACGTCGACCAGCTGTGCGACGCGCCGCTCTACACCGATCTGCTCGGCAAGTGGGTGCGCGAGCGAGCGTTGATGCCGCTCGAGAAAGCGGTTCGCAAGCTGAGCGGCGAAGCCGCCGACCTCTTCGGCTTCGCCCGCAGGGGCTACGTGCGCGAAGGCTATTGGGCCGACATCTGCGTCTTCGACCCGGAGACCGTGGATCCGGGGCCGCTGCGCCGGGTGCGCGACTTTCCCGCCGATGCCGAACGGCTCACCGCGGAGGAGCCGAGGGGGGTGCGGCACGTGCTGGTCAACGGCACGCCGATCCGCACCGACGAACACTCGCGCCTCGATTCACTGGAGACGCGGCCCGGCATGTGGCCGGAGATCGCCTGAGTCGGCCTGGCTGCACATCGCAATCCGGCCCGGGCATCGTCGAACCAACGAAACGCACTGGAGGAGCTCCAATGGGACTGCTGGACGGTAAAGTAGCCGTAATCACCGGAGCTGGCTCCGGGATGGGGAAATCTTCGACCAAGGTCTTTGCGCGCGAAGGCGCCAAGGTCGTCGCCGCCGACATCAGTGGCGCCGAGGAGACGACCGCCGCCGAGGTCGGCGACGCGGTGGTGCCGGTGCACTGCGACGTTTCCAAGGAAGCGGACGTCGAGGCCATGGTCGCCAAGGCGGTGGAGACGTTCGGACGGGTCGACGCTCTATTGAACGTCGCCGGCATCGGCACCGGTGGCCTCATCGCCCACATCAAGATGGAGGACTACGACAAGGTCATGGACGTCGACATGCGCGGCGTCCTGCTCGGCATGAAGTACGGAATCCGGGCGATGCTCGACAGCGGCGGCGGGTCGATCATCAACTGGTCGTCGGTCGGCGGCCTCAACGCGGTGCCGTTCGGCACCAGCGTCTACTCGGCAGCCAAGGCGGCGGTGATCTCGGCAACCAAGTCGGCCGCCGCCGAGTACGGGCCCAAGGGCATCCGCGCCAACGCGATCTGCCCGGGGTTCATCCTCTCCGAGATCATGGGCGAGAGCGGCGCCAAGAAGATGCCGGAGATGGCGCAGAAAGCCGCGCTCAAGCGCGCCGGTCAGCCGCACGAGGTCGCCGAGGTCGCGGCCTTTCTCGCGTCGGACCGGGCGTCCTATCTGAGCGGCGCGATCATCCCGGTCGACGGCGGCTGGTCCGCCTGCCTCGCCTGACCCGCGCGCCGGTCAATCGAAGACGCCGGCCTGGCGCAGCTCTTCGTACTCTCCACGGTCGATGCCGAGCAGATCGCAGTAGACCCGTTCGCTGTCGGCGCCGAGGCACGGCGCCGGAGCGTCGAAAACCATCGGCGAGCCGGCGAAACGCAACCCGTTCGCCTCGACCATGTAGTCGCCGAGCGCCGGGTGGCGCAGCACCCTGAAGTGCTCGCGATGCGCCAGCTGCGGGTCGTCGCGCACGTCTTGCAGGTCGGCCACCGTCGCCGCGTCGAGGCCCGCCTGCTGCAGCCGCGCGGCGAGCGCGCCGGCCTCCTGCGGCGCCGTCCACTCGGCGATCTGGCGCTCGATCGAGTCGATCGCCGCGAAGCGGCCCTCGACGCTCGCCAAGCTCGGATCGGTCGCCCACTCGGGGCGTCCCATGACGCCGCAAAGAGTCTCCCAGTCGCGGTCGTCGTGCACCGCCAACGCAACCCAGCGATCCTCGCCGGCGGCGGGGAAGGTGCCGTGCGGGACCGCGCGCGTCGAGCGGTTGCCGATGCGCCCAAAGGTCTCGCCGGACGCCTGGTAGGCGAGCAGCCACTCGGTCAGGCTGTAGACGCCGGTCTCGACCTGCGAGAGATCGATGTACGCGCCCTCGCCGGTGCGCGAGCGCCGCAACAGGGCGGCGACGATCGCCGTCGCGGCGAAGCGCGGCGAAAGGGAATCGGTCACCGTGCCGAACGGCCCGAGCGGCGCCCGGTCGGGCCAGCCGGTGAGGTAGTTGAACCCGGCGAGAGCCGAGCCCTGCCCGCCGAAGCCGGGATAGGCGCGCTCCGGCCCGGTCTGCCCCCAGAGGCACGTGCTCACCATCACCAGCCCGGGATTTCGCTGCGCCTGGGTCGCGTAATCGAGCTCCCACTTCTGCATGACACCGGGGGCGAAGTTCTCGATGACGACGTCGGCCCAGCCGACCAGCTTGTGGGCGAGCTCGACGCCGCGCGGATCCTTCAGATTGAGGCCGGCACTGAGCTTGTTGGGGTTGAGGCAGGCGAAGAAGATGCTGTGGTCGAGCTTGCCCGACCCGTCGTCGCGAATCGTGCGGAGAAAGTCCGGACGCCGTCGCGACTCGACCTTGACCACCGTCGCGCCCTGATCGCCGAAGTACCTCGTCGCCAGCGGCGCCGCCGCACCGGCGCCGAACTCGACCACCTTGAGACCGGCGAACAAGCCGGCACCGTCGGCGCGACCGGCCGGCGATGCCGGCTCGAAGCGATCCGCAGAGTCGAAACCAGCGCTGTCGCCGAGCCGCGGTAGCCCCGGTCGCACGCGGGCGAACGAGACCTTCGCGAAGCGTTCCGGGATCGCTACCGGCTGATCGCCGCCCGGCACCTCGGCGCGGGTGAAAAACTCGCGCGCGGCGAGCTGCCGGCTGGCGAGAACCTCGCGTTCGGTGTTGCCCGGGGCAAGCATCAGGCGCCGCTCGCAGGCCGCCTGGTAGAGCTCGCTCATCGTCTTGGTGCGGAAGAGCTCGGCGAACGGCGCCGCCAGCTCGTCGACCTCGTCCTGGGTCAGCAGATTGTAGTTGTACTCGTCCCAGTCGCGCTGCTTGAGCGCCGGCGTCGCCATGCCGTGCTCGTCGAGATACTCGGTGATTGCAACCAGCCCCGGCACCCTCGCCTTGCCGCTGCGCAGAGCGAACGAAACGAACCCGTCCTTGCACGGCCAAATCTCCGGCTGAATCGTGTTGCCGGCGCGGTACGAGCTGCCGGCACGCTTGCCGCGGAAACCCGTCTCCGCCGTCTGCGCCGGCATCGACATGTTGGCCATCAGCATCGCCTCGTGCATCGAGACGTCGATGTGGTCGCCGGCTCCAGTGCGGTCGCGCTCCCACAACGCGGCGAGAATTCCGAACGCAGCTTCCGCGGCGGAGTGATAATGCGCCATCGGCATCGAGCACCGCACCGGCGCCCGATCCGGGTCTCCGGTCAGATAGGCGTTGCCACAGGCGGCCATCACCGTCAGATCCGAACCGCGGCGGTCGCTGTACGGACCGGTCTGACCAAACGGGGTGATCGAACAGACGATCAGGCCGGGATTGCCGGCGCGCAGCTCGCGCGGATCGAATCCGATCCCCGCCAGCTTTCCGGGCGGCAGCGTCTCGATCAACACGTCGGCCGCGGCGGCGAGCTCGCGGAAGCGGGCCGCGCCGGCCGCGTCGTTCAAGTCCAACGTGGCGCCGCGCTTGCCCGAGTTGCGGGCGATCCAGAATGCGCCGCGATCGGGATGCGCCTCTCCTCCGAAAAAGGGGCCGACCCCGCGCAACCGATCGCCTTCGGCGGATTCCACCTTGACGACGTCGGCGCCGAGATCGGCCAAGATTCGCCCGGCGAGCTGGCCGGTTTCGTCGGCCAGCTCGAGTACCCGCAATCCCTTCAAGCAGTCGTCATCCATACAACAGCCTTCTTGCTCTCGATCCTAGCAGCCTGTTTTCCAACCTGCCGAACGCTTTCTCTTGATCTGACGAGAACAGCACTTTACAAAATGTAGCATATGATGACCAACGGCGTCGATCCACTCGATCTCGTCGACCCCGCGCGCTACGCCCGCGACGGCTACCCGGACGCGGCGTGGACGCGGCTGCGCGCCGAAGCGCCGATCGCCTACTTCGAGCCCGAGGGGTACCGGCCGTTCTGGGCGCTGACCAAGCACGCGGACATCGTCGCGGTCGCGTCTCAGCCGACCCGTTTCTCGAGCGCGCAGGGCATCACCATCGTTCGCGCCAGCGCGCGCTTCCACCCGGTCGAGATGGTCGTCACCCTCGATCCGCCGCGGCACGGGCCGATGCGCCGCGTCGCCAGCCGGCGCTTCACGCCGCGCGCGTTGCGGGCGCAGGCCGAGGAGGTCGAGCGCATTACGCTGGAAATTCTCGACCAGGCGTCGACCGACGGCGAGGTCCGCGACTGCGACTTCGTCGAAGCGGTCGCCGCACCCCTCCCCCTGGCGGTGATCGCGTGGGTGGTCGGCGCGCCGCGCGAGGACTGGAAGCTGCTCTACCGCCTGACCAACGAAGTGATCGGCAAAGACGACCCGGAGTACCGGCGCCCGGGCGAGTCGCCCGGACAGACGATGATGCGCGCGCGTGGCGAGATCCACGCCTACATGGGTAGGTTGATCGAGCAGCGACGCGGCGACCCCAAGGACGATCTGGTCAGCGACCTGATCCGCGCCGAGATCGACGGCGAGCCGCTCAGCGAACAACAGCTCCTCGCCTACTGCGAGCTGATGGTCGAGGCGGGCAACGAGACGACGCGCAACGCGATCAGTCGCGGCCTGCTCGCGTTCTGCGAGCACCGCGGAGAATGGGAGCGACTGCGCGCCAACCCGGAGCTGTTGCCCGACGCCGTCGAGGAGATCCTCCGCTGGGTCAGCCCGATCGCACACTTCACGCGAACCGCGACCGAGGACTGCGAGGTCAAAGGCTTCGACATCCGCGAAGGCGATCAGGTCGCGCTGTTCTGGGCCTCGGCCAATCGCGACGAGGAGGTCTTCGAGGATCCCTTCGAATTTCGCATCGACCGTCGTCCCAACCCGCACCTCGCCTTCGGTGTCGGCGAGCACTTCTGCATGGGCGCGCACGTCGCCCGCGTCGAGCTCGAGGCGATCTTCCGCCACCTCCTGGGGCGGCTGAAGTCCTTCGAGGTCTCGGGACCGATCGAGCGCTTGAGCTCGGCCGTCAACGGCGGGCTCAAGCATCTACCGCTGCGCTACCAGCTCGACTGATGCACGGAAATCGGAGTGACCTCCCCTTGAAGCCCGCGCCATTCGAACCGCACGTACCGGAGACGGTGGCGCGACGAGGTCTCTCGGCGTGAGCAACGAGGGCAAGCACCACAAGGCCGACCGCTACACAGGGTCGCGTGTTCACCGCGTCGAGGACGAGCGCTTGCTGACCGGCGGCGGCACCTTCGTCGACGACATCTCGCTACCGGGGATGCTGCACGCTTGCTTCATCCGCAGCCCGTTCCCGCGCGCCTCGATCCGAACCATCGACACCGCCGCGGCGCTCGCCCTTCCCGGGGTGCGCTTCGTCTTCACCGCCGCCGACCTGAACCCCGGCGTGCACGAGCAGTGGCACACCGCGGTCGGCCCGAAGAGCCCGGAGACACCACGCCCGCCACTTGCGGAGGACGAGGCTCGCTTCGTCGGCGACCCGGTCGCGATGGTGGTCGCGGAGTCCCGCTACATCGCCGAAGACGCGGCCGAGCTGGTCGAGGTCGACTACGAGCCCCTCCCCGCCGTCCTCGACTACACCACCGCCGAGCAGTCGGATGTCCTCGTACACCAGAGCCACGGCTCCAATCGGATCGGCGCGCTCGCGGCGCTGCCCGAGTCGGCGTTCGACGACGTATTCGACTCGGCGGCGCACGTCGCCGCCGAGTCGATCGAGCAACAGGCCTACGCACCGGTGCCGATGGAGACACGCGGCCTGGTCGCCGACTACGCCGGCGACAGCGGCCACCTGACGCTCCACGCCGCGACCCAGGCGCCGCACGAGGTTCGCTCGTTCTGCGCCCGCCTGCTCGGCGTCGACGAGGCCCGCGTCCGCGTCGTAGTGCGCGACACCGGCGGCGGCTTCGGCCAGAAAGTCATGGTGCAACGCGACGAGATGTGCGTAATGCTCGCCGCGCCGAAGGTCGGCGCGCCGCTCAAGTGGATCGAGGACCGGCGCGAGAACTTGCTCGCCGCCGGCCAGTCGCGCCACGAATCGGCTGCGGTCAAGATGGCCTTCGACGGCGCCGGTGCCATCCAGGCCGCGTACATCGACTTCGTCGCCGACTGCGGCGCCTACCCGACGCCGTGGCCGGTTCCCCCGGCCGCCGCCGTCGGCGTCCTCTTCCCCGGCCCCTACCGGGTGCCGCGCGGCAGCTTCCGAGTGAAGACCGTGTACACCAACACCGTCGGAAGAATGCCGTACCGCGGCCCGTGGCAGTTCGAATCGCTCGCCCGCGAGGTCCTGCTCGACATCGCCGCCCGCGACATGGGAATCGACCCCGTCGAGCTGCGCCGCCGCAACCTGCTCGACCGCGCCGAGCTGCCCTACGCCAATCCCAACGGCATGACCTACGACAACATCTCGCCGCGCGAAACGTTCGAGCAGGCGCTCGCCATGCTCGACTACCAAGCCTTCCGCGAGCAGCAAGCGGAGGCGCGCGCCAACGGTCGCTACCTCGGCGTCGGCGTATCCAACTACGTCGAGCCGTCGACCCCCGGCTACGGCCACTACGCCAACGAAGCGGCGACGATTCGCGTCGAGCCCTCGGGGAGAATCACCGTCTTCGTCACCGGTGGGTCGAGCGGAAACAGCATCGAGACCACTGTGGTGCAGCTCACCGCCGACGCGCTCGGGGCGAGAATCGAGGACGTCGACACGATCCAGGGGGACACCGCGGTCACCGGTTTCGGCGCCGGCGCCGCCGGCAGCCGCAGCGCCTCGATGACCGCCGGCGCGGTCCACGAAACAGCGGCGATCCTGCGCCAGCGCATCCTCGACATTGCGGCACGCGCCCTCGACACCAGCCCCGAGCAGGTCGAGCTCGCCGACAGCCGCGCCAGGGTTCGCGAGTCGCCGCAAGGTGGAGTCTCGTTCGAAGAGATCGCCACGCTCGCCGGCGATCTCCCGGGCGGGCTCGAGGCGAGTGCGAACTACACCGCCGGCACGCCGTCGATCTGGGTCAACGCGTCCCATCTCTGCACCTGCGAGGTCGACGTCGCGACCGGCATGGTCGAGCTGCTGCGCTACATCGTCAGCGAGGACTGCGGCCCGATGATCAATCCCAACGTCGTCGAAGGACAGATCGCCGGTGGCACCGTCCAGGGGATTGGCGGCGTCCTCTTCGAGCACCTCGTCTACGACGACGACGGCAACCCGATCACCACCACCTTCATGGACTATCTGCTGCCCACCGCCGCGGAAGTGCCGCCGATCGAATTCGGCCACATCGAAACGCCGAGCCCAGGTCCCGGCGGCTACAAAGGTGTCGGCGAGGGCGGCGCCATCGGCGCGCCGCCGGCGGTCGTCAACGCGGTGGCGGACGCCCTCTCCCCTCTCGGCGTCCGCATCACCAAGCTGCCGCTGAGTCCGGCCAACCTGCTCTCCCTGATCGACGCGGCGGCATCGTAGACCGCTCGGTCGGCGTCGCCGAGCACCGCCGCCGAGCTCAGAGCTCGAGCAGGTTGTCGCGACCGGCGCTGGCGAGCCCGGCTCGGACGGTCTCGTAGTCCGCTTCGGTAAAAGGCCGGTACCGCGCATCGCCCCGCTCGAGCCAGAGAATCGGATCGGCAGTGGCCTCGGGCCGGAACTTCTGCCGGCGCAGCTCACGCACCAGAATCTTGTTCGACGGAGTCATCGGCACGTCACGGCCGATGCGAACGTACGTCGGCAACCACTTCGGTGAGAAGTCCGACTGCGCGACGAGGAATCGGTAGAGCTCTTCGCCGTCGACCTCGAAGTCGTCGGCGACGACGATCGTCGCCATCACCCGATCGCCGGCGCTCACGTCGGGCACGGCGTAGACCGATGCCAGGTAGATCTTCGGGTGCCGCAGCAACGCTTCCTCGATCGGTTTGGCGAGAAAGTTCTCTCCGTCGACGCGAATCCAGTCGAGCCCTCGCCCGGTGAAGTAGAGATAGCCGGCGCGGTCCCGGTAGCCGAAGTCGCCGCTCCAGTACATGCCGTTGCGGGTTCGCTCGCGCGTCGCTTCCTCGTTCTCGTAATACCCCTCGAACTTGCCGACTCCGGCGGTGTTGACGATCTCGCCGATCGCCTCGTCCGGATTGGTGATGCGCCCCTCGGCGTCGAGTTCGGCCGGCGGACACTCGGAGCCGTCCGGCCGCAGCGCCTTGACGTTGTCCGGCGGCAACCCGACGCTGCCCGGCGGGTCGTCCGGCGACCGAGCGATGCCGAAGCCACCCTCCGACGCGCCGAAGCCGTCGATCACCCGGCAGCCGTAGCGCTCGGCGAACTCGGCGGCGATGCGATGCGACGCTTCGTTGCCGTAGCAGACGCGCAACGGGTTGTCGGCGTCGTCGGGTCGTCGCGCCGTGGTGAGAATGTATGAAAGCGGCTTGCCGGTGTAGTTGAAGTAGGTGACGCCGTAGCGCCGCAGATCGGGGAGAAACTGGCTCTTCGAGAACTTGCGGATCAAACCGAGCCGCGCGCCCTGCAGCAACGCGGGCATGAACCCGCACTGCTGCGAGCTGGCGTGGAACAACGGCATCGCCAGGTAGCCGGTGTCGTCGGGCCCCACTTGCATCATTCCGCCGATGAACTCGCCGGTCGAGATCATCCGGCCGTGGCCGATGTTCACCGCCTTCGGCGCCGCCGTAGTCCCCGAGGTGAAAAGGAGACAGAAGCGCGTCGCCGCGTCGACCGGCACCTGGGGATCCTCCTCGAACGCTGCGCCGAGTCGCTCGCCGACCTCGGCGCAAGCCTGATCGAGATCGCGCCCGAACGGAAGCGGCTCGCACTCCTCCCAGCGCCGCGTCACGAGAATCCGCTCGTCGGGAATCTCGAGCTCCGGCACCACCTCGGCCAGCAACTCACAGTGGCGCGGTTCGGTGACCAGAAGCTGGCAGTCGGTATGGCCGAGGTCGCGCACCAGGCCGGCGCCGCGTCGCGTGTTGTTGACGCCGACGATGGTCGCGCCGGACAGCGCCGCGCCGCCAAACGCAAACAAGTACTCTGGGATGTTGTCGAGCAGCACCGCGACGTGGAGCGGACGGTCCGGATCGCGCAGCTCGAGGAACAGCCGCGCCCAGCGGATCGACTCGGCGTAGTACTCCGCGTGCGTCCAGCGGCGGTCGTCGAAGAGCAGGAAGTCGCGCGCGGAGACCGCGGGATCGGTGCCGTTGCGGCGGATGACTTCGGCGACGGTCATGACGCTCCAAGCGCGGAACTATGCCGCCTGCGGCAGGCGCTGTCGAGCGACGGCGGCACCGCCGACTTCATTTGGTGAAGACGGGCAGGGTCTCGAAACCGCGCACCGTCGAGGTCGACGCCAGCTTGGCGTTGTCGGTGTCGACCTCCCAGTCGGGAAAGCGCGCCAGCACCTCCTCGAGCGCCACCCTCCCCTCGAGCCGCGCCAGCGCCGCGCCGAGGCAGAAGTGGATTCCGTAACCGAACGCCAGATGGTGGTCGATCTTGCGGCGGATGTCGAAGCGGTCGCCGTCGGCGAAGCGCCGGTCGTCGCGGTTGCCCGAGCCGATGAGGAACAACAGGATGCTCCCCTGCGGCACCGTTCGACCCTGCACCTCGACGTCGCGCGACACGTAGCGAGCGACGTGGGGAGCCGGCGACTCGTAGCGCAGGATCTCTTCGATCGCATTCGGAATCAACGCAGGATCCTGCGCCAGCGCGCGGCGCTGGTCCGGGTGGTCGCCGAGGATCTTGCCGGTCCACCCGATCAGCCGATTGGTCGTCTCGTTCCCGGCGCCCGCGATCACCGTGACGTAGGTCAGCACCTCTTCACGGGTGAGGCGGCGCACCGCGCCGCTCTCGTCCTCGAACTCCGCGTGCATGAGCTCGGTCATCAGATCGTCGGAAGGATGCTCGGCGCGCCAGTCGATGTACTCGCCGAAGTGCTCGCCGCTGGCAAAGCCCTCGGAAGCGTAGCGCATCGGCTCGCCCGGCTTGGTGCGAAGGTTGGCGTCGGCTCGATCGCGCACCGCTTCCTGGTCGGATTCGGGCACGCCCAGGAGCATGCCGATGACGCGCATCGGCATCTGCGCGCCGAGGTCGCGGACGAAATCGAACCCGCGCTTGCCGACCAGCGGGTCCAGTGCCCTGGCACAGTACTCGCGGACCTTGCCCTCGAGCGCGTTCATCTTGCGCGGCGTGAACACCCGCGACATGAGACCTCGGTGCATCGTATGCGTCGGCGGATCCTCGAAGATGATCACGCCCGACGGGACCTCGATGTTCGCCTTGATGAACTCGATGATCGCGCCGCGGCTCGAGATGAACGTCTCGCGGTCGACCAACCCGCGTTCCACGTCGTCGAAGCGGCTCACCGCGTAGAAGTCGTGCTCCTCGTTGTAGTAGAGCGGCGCCTCCTCGCGCAGCCGGCGGTACACCGGGTAGGGATCGGCGTCGATCTCGACGTTGTAGGGGTCGTAGTAGACGTCACCTGCGGCTGCCATCGTTCCCAGTCCTCTCTGCCCAAAACAACGCGCGAGGAGCCCCTTCTCGCCGCCGGCGTCCCGCGCCGAGAGCGCCCTCGGCAAGCTTGACTCTCCAATAAGTAAAGGCCTATTCTCCCCACGCATATTCTCCCGGTGTTGCCGAGTCAACGAGCCGCCTACCCCGTCGAAGATCACCCGCGCGGGCTCCGGCAGACACCCGGCGCCGACGCAAAGAGGAGCGAACCGAATGACGACACAGCGCGAGTTCAAGGACATCCGATCGGAACGTCACCCCGAAACCGAGGGCGCGCTGCCGGTGCCGGAGTTCATGCAGAGCCTGGAGGCGCTGCAGGCCGAGATCGCCACCGAGAAGAACCAGGTGTGGCAACGAGTCGCCGACGGAACCCTGTCGGAAGCGCTCCTCAAACGCCTCTGCAAGGAATACTACTATCTCGGCAAGTGGTACACCTGCGAGTTCGGATCTCTGGTGTCGAACGCCCCCGACGTCGACGCCCTCAACGTGGAGTCGAGCGAGCACCTGTCGCACTGGCTACAGAACCTCGCCGACGAGACCGGCTACGCCGGCGACGAGAACCACGTCGACATGAAGATCAACTGGGCGTACCAGCTCGGCATCACCGACGAAGAGTTGCTCGGCTACCGCCCGATGCCGGAGACCGTCGGCTCGGTCTTCACCACGCTCTACTACATGCGCCGCACCTACGAAGAGGGCCTCGCCGCCTTCGGCTGGGCCGGCGAGCGCTTCGCGGCGTCGACCAACTACGCCAAGATGATGTACGAGGGGATGCGCGATCACTACGGCATCGAGGTCGAGAACTTCCGCGTGCACGCCTACGCCGAAGAAGACCACGGCGACGCCGCCGACTACCTGCTGCGCCAGGTGGCGCAGACCGCCGGTCAACAGCGCCGCATCCGCCGCGCCATCGAGCACGTGCTGATCGGCCGCAACGCGCGCACCGCCGCCCTCAACCGCTGGCTTGACGAGCCGGGAGCACTGCGCAAGTAACTATCTCGTTGACCCCGACGAAGCGCAGCGCGAGTCTGGTCGTAGCCAAGGGCCTGTGCCTCGCCCTGTTGGCACCGCACGGCGTCTCCGCCGCCTGCAACGTCATTCCCTCCGCCGTATCGACGTTCCGCGGCGCCACCGGTTCGCTCGATCGGCCGTTCGCCCGCCCGGGCGATTGGGTAACCCTAAGCCTGAGCGGACCCTGCGCCGGCGACGCCGCCCCCCTGCCCGACTCCGCGGCGCTGATCGTCCACATCGTATTCGCGCCTCTGGGAGGGGAGGCTCCGCGGCTGGTAGCGCTGGCTGAGAGCTGCCAGGGAGTGGCCTCGGAATCCTGCGGTCTGCCCGTCACCTGCTTTCCGGCCGGGCCCGGTCAGGGCTTTCTCTCGCTCGACCGCCTCGGCGACGACGCCCTCCGCTTTCGCCTCCCCGATACCGATGCCCTGCTGCAAGCCGTCGACGACGACCGCACCCTCAGCGGCCCGGCTCGAGTCGCGGTGAGCGAAATCGGCCAGCAGCTGCCCTGCCAGATCGTCACCAGCGGCTGCGGTAGTGCCGCCGGCCTCGCCTGCGTCGGCGCCCTCTTCGCCGAGAACGGCACGTGCAACGGAGATCCGGATCCGACCTTCCCGCACTTCACCGCGCTGCCTCCCGCCAACGACTACGCCGCCCTGTGCACCGAGCCGGCGTTTCCCAGCGGACCGTGCACCGGCACCGCCGACGAGATCCGCTTCACCCTCGACTCGGTCGGCAACGTCCTCCTGCCGATGGACTGGCGCGGCATCCGCGTCGACCGCGACGCCGTGCCGGTCGCGCGATTGCTGCGCGCCAGCAGCAACCTCGAGGCCTTCCCGGGCAGCGGGATGGCGCTGCAGGTGGCCGACATGGACAGCCTCGGCGCCTACTCGCCGGAGGGAATCAAGCTGCCACCGCTCTTCGATCCGCAGCAGAATCCGGACGAGCCCGAGCTGGCGACTTTTTTCGGCTCGGCGGATGCCCCGGAGACTGTGCTGCGGCTGCGCCGCGGCGCCGCCTGCGTCGGCGGCGCGGACAGCGGCCGCGCCTGCAGCAGCGACGAAGACTGCGCCGACGGCACGTGCAACCCGGGCCTGTTCGACTTCACCAGCCGCACCGTCGCCGGCTCGGGGCCGGTGGTGCTGCGCCAGGGCGCCTGTTTCGGCGGACCCAACGCACTCGCCGCCTGCGCCGACGGAGCCAGTTGCCCCGGCGGGAGATGCGCCGATTTCCTTCTCGCGGCGCTCGATCCGGTGCCGCTGGACGGCCTCAACCAGAGCGACCAGGTCAACGCGTTCGTCCTCGAGGAAGCGATCCCCGATCCGCCGCGCGACTTCAACGGCGACGGCGACGTCGTCGACCACGTCATCAAGCTCGGCGACCGCTCGACCGGCGTCACCCGCGCCATCGGCAGCAACGACAGCGAAGGGCGGGCGATCGCCAGGGTCGCGCAGACGCCGTTCAGCTTCCCCGCGCTGGCCGTGGTCGACGACCTCGTCGCCTTCCTCGAGCCGGAGCCCCTGCAAGGAGGCCTCGACGCGAACCGCAACGGACTTGTGCTCGAGACCAATCTGCGAGTCTACCGGCTCGGCGATTCGGACACGACCGACCTCTCGCCGGTGCCGACCATCGCCGCCGACCCCGAGCCGCTGCTCGACGGAAGCAGCCTGACGATTTCGGCAGGCAAGGTGTTCTTCCGTCGCAGCGAGCGCGAGGGGGCGACCGCCGCACTCGCCGAGCAACATTGGCTCGGCCCCCCCGAGGGGACAACCGACAGCTTCCTCTTGTTCGGCTCGTCGCAGCTCAGCGACGACGGGCGCTACGCCTTGTTCCAAAGCGACGCTGCCGGCCTGGTCTCCGGCGACACCAACTTCACCTGCGACAACGACTTCGACGGCACCGCCGAGGAGAACTGCAGCGACGTCTTCGTCCTCGACCGAGTCACCGACTCGATCACCCGGCTGAGCCTTGCCCCGGACGGCAGCCAGCTCGACTCCGCCTCCTCGCTCGCGGCGGTGTCTGCGAACGGTCGCTTCGTGGCCTTCGACACGGCGGCAGCGGTCGACGACGCCACCACGACGGCACCGCTGCGCTACCTGTACGATCGCGAAGCCGGCAACTCGCAGCAACTGCCGCTCACCGGAATCGTCCAGGGCGTGTCGAACGACGGCCTGGTCCTCGTCCTCGAATGTGTGCCGATCAACGCCGACGCAGAGCGCTGCGAGGAGCTGCTGTTCGACAGCGCAAACCGCGCCACCCTCCGGATCGCGACCGTGTTCAACGAGTTTCCGCTCGTCCGAATCGACCAGCCTTTCGGCGGCGCGATCACCCCCGACGGCCGCCATGTAGCGTTTTGGAGCGACCTGGCGGACCCGTTCGCCGGCACCGGCGGTGGAGACGGCGGCATTTTCGTGCTCGACCGCCTCACCGAGCAGGCCACTCTGATCAGCATTTCGACCGAGGGGAATCGCGCCAACGCCGCGCCCTATCTGGCAGGCCTCTCACGCGACGGGCGACTCGTCGCATTCGACTCGGCGGCAACCAACCTCGTCGCAGGCGACACCAACGGTGTCTTCGACGTTTTCGTTCACGACCTGCTCACCGCATCGACCAAGCGGGTTAGCGTCGCGTCCGACGGCAGCCAGGCCGGGCTGCCGGGCATCTACCCCCTGTTCAGCGGCGCGCGCTTCCGCGGCGGCGGCGACCGCATGTACTTCTTCCACTCGGCCGACAACCTGGCGCCGACCGGCAGCGGGCTGACCGACAGCCTGATCCACGACCGCCGCACCGGGCAGACCGCGAGAATTCCGATCGGGCGTGCGGCCGAGCAGGACTCGGTCGAGCCGATCCTGTTCGGGGTCTCCGCCGATGAAACCGTTCGCGCCTTCGAGATCTGCGAAGCCGTCGAGGGATCGGACAATTGCCGCCTCGGCCTGCGCTTCGAGATCGCCGACCCCGCAATCGGCGATCTGACCGGTGACGGCGACGCCGCCGACACCGTGCTTTCCGTTCTCGACGCCGCCTCGGCGCAGCGCGTCGACCTCTGCCCCGCCGACGCGGTCAGCGTCGCCGGCGGGGACGCGGCATTCCTGCGTCCGGAGAGCGCCGGACCTTCCCCCGCGTTGAGTGCTTGTCCGGCGGCCGACGCGGGCGATCTAAATCAGGACGGCGACGCCACGGACCGTGTCGTCCATCTGTGGAGCGGCGGCACCATCCGCAATCTAGAACGAGCCGCGACCTCTCTCGCCCTCACCGAGACCTTGCTGAGCGCGGCGGTCTCGGAGACAGACGACGGGAATCGCGATCTCAACGGCGACGGCGACAGCGACGACGCGGTAGCCCAGGTCTACTTCGACGGCCAGTGGCAGAACCTCGCGGTCGCCACCGATACGGTCAGCGCCGAGGGTGAGGTCGTCGGCCTGCTCACCGACGAGTCGTCGCAGGGCGACTCCGACCTCAACGACGACGGCGACCGCTCGGACCAGGTGCTACACGTCTACGACCTGCAGCGGCAGGAAGTCGCCAACACCGGTCAGGCGGCGAGCGACTTCGTCATCGGCACCAGTGGACTGGTCGCCTTTCGAACCTCGGAGCGCGAACAGGGAGCCCGCGACCTGAACGGCGACGGCGACAGCGACGACGACGTTCTCCAAGTCTACGACGCGACGACCGGACGAGTCATCAACACCGCGCTCGCCGTGACGCCGTGCATGCTCGAAGCCTGCGACCCGCGCGTCCCGTATCGCGTGCTCGATGACACGGTAAAATTCCTGACCTTCGAAGCCGATCAGAACACGGATCTCAACGGCGACGGCGATCGCAACGACCTGGTCGTGCAGATCTTCAACGCGCGCCGGGCTTGCCACACCGGCTCGATGGACGACACCTGCCACACCTTGGCCGCGACTACGGCCGGCGTCTGCACCAACACCGGCCGCCCCTGCACCAGCGACGAGGCCTGCGGCGGTGGCAGCTGCTTCGTGCCTCCCGGGGGATGCATTCGCGACCTCGGCACGCCGTGCACGGTCGAAGTTGCCAATAGCTGCGGCGAGCTGGAGTTCTGCCAGCCCGCGGCCGCTACCCCCGGAGTCGGCACCTGCCGCCGGCGTGAAGGGCCCTGCCGCACCAATACGGATTGCTCGGCACCGGCGACCTGCAGCGACGGCGGACAGACGTTCAACCGCCTCGTCGCCCCGCTCGGCGCCGACGACAGCGGAGCCGCCGTCTTCACCGGGGTCGGCCGCTGCGTCGAAAGCTTCGGCACGGCCTGCTCCGACAACGACGACTGCAGCAACGGCGCCCATTGCGACGAGGGCACGTGCCGCCGCGATCACGGTCCCTGCCGGCGCGACGCCGACTGCCCGCCGCAATCGCTCTGCCGCCAGGAGCTCCTCCAGGCCACCGCCGAGGACCGCGACGGCGACGAGCTCCCCGACGCCTTCGACAACTGCCCGGACGTCGCCAACATTCTTCAAGAAGACCGGGACGGCGACGGCGTCGGCGACGCCTGCTCGGCCGCCCCGCCGGCGCCGGGGCCAGACCGCGACGACGACAGTTGCGCCGTGGTGGCGCCGGGCACTGCGACGGGTGACTGGCTGTGGCTCACGATTGTCGCCGCCGCCGGCTGCGCGGCCACCCGCCGGACCCGCACCCGCGCACGGTGAACGTCCGCCGCCACGAGCCCAACCCAGTCATTCCGGCGCAAGCCGGAATCCACACTGACAACCCCGACGACAAAGGTTGGCCTCCATCGATGGATCCCGGATTTCGCCGGGGTGACGGCTCATCCGGCTAGCCCTACCCCGGATTTCGCCGGGCTGACGAGCTCGTCAGCGTTCCATCTCGTAGGCGCCGCTCAACGGCGCCACCAGTTCCTCCCACACTCTGTCGTACCGCGCCTCGTCGTGAACCGCCTTGCGGATCATGCGCTGGCAGCACTCCATCTGCTTCTCCGTGCTCGACGGTTGGCTGTACAGCTGCAGCGCGAACTTCGACATGTCGCGCACCATGAAGTCGAAGATCTGGTCGAGGAGATGATCCGCAATCCCGTAGATCGGAGCGTTCTCGAGAATCAGCTGCGCGTACACCACCAGCGCGAAGATCTCGCCGCCGGCCAACAGAAAGGCGATGTCCTTCATCTGATCCGGCCCCGGCGGATCGCTGCTCAGCAGCTCGCGAAAGATCTCGGTCTGTTCGGCGAAGCGTTTGACGTTGGGCAGGTCGACCCCGGCAAAGGCGTTCCGATAGTCGTGGAACTGGATCTGACTCAACCCCTTGGTGCTCCCCTGATCGAACAGGAAATCGTCGTTGCGCGGCTCGTTCTGGGTCGCAACCGGAGGATACTCGGCGGGGTCGAAGAAGAAGTTGGGCATGAACTTGACGATGAGCGCGATGTTGACGTGAACCGTCCCCTCCAGCTTCGGCAGCGCGCGGATGTCCACCGCCGCCTGGCTGAAGTACATGTTCTTCTCGAAGCCCTTGGCGGCGATCGTATCCCAGATCAGGTTGATGACCTCTTCGCCCTGGGTGGTGACCTTCATCTTCACCATCGGATTGTAGAGAAGGTAGCGACGGTCGGTGCTGGACGCAGCGCGCATGTAGTCGGCGGCGCGCAGCGCGAACAGTTTCATCGCGACCAGCCGGCAGTAGCCGTCGACGAAGTTCTGCCGCACGTGCGGGAAATCCGTCACGTGCATGTTGTAGAGGACCCGGTTCGACGCGTGGGTGATCGCCTCGTAGAGCGCGTGCGTGCAGATTCCGATCGACGCCCAGCCGAGGTTGTACTTGCCGAGGTTGACCGTGTTGAGCGCGGCGTCCCACGCACCGCGGCCGCGGTGCATGATGTCGCCCTCGGTGACGGGATAGTCGCGCAGCTCGAACTCGGAGACGTAGTTCTGGCTGGCGACGACGTTCTGGATCAGCTCGTAATTGGCGTGACGCGGCTCGGCGGCGAAGAAGACGTACTCGTCGGTGCCGTCGATGCGGCCGAAGGTCGACACGATCGCCGCCTCGTTGCCGTTGCCGATGTAGTACTTGCGCCCGTTGGCGCGCCATCCGTCGCCGTCCGCTGTGAGGATCATGTCGGTCGAGTAGATGTCGGCCCCGTGCGCCTTCTCCGACAGGCCGAATGCGAAGATCCCGCCGTCCTCGAGCGCTTGGGCGGCGCGGCGCCGGATCCCGTCGTTGCCGGTCATCCAGATCGGCCCGAGCCCGAGCACCGAAACCTGCCAGGTGTACCAGTACTGCAATCCGTAAAAGCCGAGAATCTCGGCGAACTCGCAGTTGCGCCAGGTGTCCCAGCGGGCGTCGGCCGCCCCTTCTCCCGCCGGGGCGCACATCGTCGCGAAGATCCGGTGCTCCTTCACGAACTCGAGGAAGTCGGAGTACCACACTCGGTCGTAGTAGTCGGCGAGCAGCTTGTCCTTGCCCTTGCGCTCGAAGAAGTCGATCGTCTGCCGCATCACCTCGGCCGAACGGTCGTCGGAGTAGCGGCTCGCGTGCTGCTTCGGGTTCAACAGGATCATCGGTACCTCCTAGCGAAGAGGTGCCGGTATCGCACGGCAGCTCGGACACTGTCGAGCGAGCAACCCTCGCTCAAACCAGAAACTCCTCGCTGCCGAGGTCGATTGCGTGGCGCGCATGGCGCCGTGCCATCGCCGTGAACATCGCGTCGCCGCGCTCGGTGCGCTGCACCATCGGCGCGGCGATCACCGTCACGGCGAAGCCGGCGAACACACCGCGGCGGTAGTCGTGCCAGCAGCGATCGGCCGGGTAGTCGCCGACGCCCGCTTCGACCAGCGCCCGGTGGTATTCGCCGACGATGTCGCGCTCGACCTGGCGGCGCTCCTGCGCCAGCAGCCCGGAGCCGAGAAAGTAGGCGACGTCGTTGAGCGGGCTGCCGACCATCAAGCTCTGCCAGTCGACCGCGGTCACGCGCGGCGGGCTGAGCGCGTCGTCGATCAGCAGATTGTCCAGCCGGTAGTCGACGTGGACCACCGCGAAGTAGTCGCCGAGCGACTCGAAGGGAGGCCCCTGGCACTCCGCCACCCGCTCGAGTATCGCGATCTCGTCGGCGGCGAGCGACGCCGCGTAGCGATCGAGGAAGGCCGGCAACTGCGCCTGGTAGAAGACGCGGCCGAGTTGCGCGGTCTCTGCCGTCGGACTGCCGAGCCAGTCGAGCTCGAGCAGGTCGCGGTCGCCCCAGGTCGGAGCGTGCAGCCCAACCAGCTCGCGCACCGCCGCCGCGGCGACCGGCACCGAGCAACCTGCCAGCTGATCGCCTTGCACCGCCGGCGCCGCGTCGCCGAGCAGCAGCAGGTGCTCCGGACCGTCGCCCTGGATTTCGGCGAAATAGCAGCGCGGAGTGCGGATACCGACCTTCGGCTGGAGGTCGCGGTAGAACGAGACTTCCTTGAGGAAGTTGTGCAGCTGCACGCCGGTCAGCCGGCTCTGCGGATCTTCCGACGGCCCCTTGGCAACCAGCGTTCGCGGCACTCCCTCGGCGTCTCCGTGCAGCTCGAGCTGGTAGCGGACACAGCGGCCGACCTGTCCCGTGCCGATGTCGGCGGCGCTCAGCGACCGCACCTCGACGCCCTCATGTCCCGACTCGCGAAGGCGCTCGGTGACGAACTCCGGAGTCAACTCGCCAGGGTTGGGAATCGCATTCATCGAGCTAGAGGCCTGGCCAGAAAGTGGCTTCGGAGCGAAAATCGTCGGCCGCCGCGAGCGCAAGGAGGTGGGCGCGACGGCGTATCGGGCGGTACGTCGAGCGCTCGGCGACGCAGCGATGGCGGATGGATGGCGATTTGCAGCAGGAGTCCATGTTTCGGCCAGGCCTCTAGGCCTATCACCTCGAAGCTGGCCGACGCGAGGGTCCGATCGCGCTCCCATTCAGAAGCTCACTGCTCAGAATCTCACTGCTGGTGGATGAGTGCCCCGAAATCGACGGCGACGGCGATCGGTTGGTCACGGTTGCCGAGCTGATTCGCGCCGTGAACGCCGCGCTCTTCGGTTGTGTCGGATGATCGAGCCCGCGAGCACGCCGCGGGGGAAGCCCTTTTGCCCTACTCCCCTTCGGGCGCCAGCACGATCACGCTGAGCGGAGGCAGCCCCAGGCACATCGACTGATCGCGGCCGTGGCAGGGTTGCGGCTCGGTTTCGACCGCGGTCGGCGTCGCAAAGTCGCTACCGCCGTAGCGCGCTTCGTCGCTGCAGAAGATCCGCCGGTAGCGGCCCGCCGCCGGCGCGCCGATGCGGTAGTCCTGGTGCGGCGTCGGCGTCAGATTCATGACGACGACGAGGTGCCCCGAGGCGTCGCGCCTCTCGAACGAGTACACCGACTTCTCTTCGTCCTGGGAGTCGATCCAGGCGAAGCCGGCCGGGTCCGGATCCTCCCCCCACAGGCTCGACTGCTCGCGGTACAGATGGAGCAGATCGCGCAGGAAGACGGCCATCGCCGCGTGCGCCGGGTCGTCCGCGAGGTGCCAGTCGAGACTCTGGTCGACGTTCCACTCGCGCTCGGGGGCCAGCTCGGTGCCCATGAACATCAGCGCCTTGCCCGGCCGCAACACCTGGTACGACAACAGCGCTCGCAGGTTGGCGAGCTGTTGCCAGCGATCGCCCGGCATCTTGTTCAGCAGCGAACCTTTGCCGTGCACCACCTCGTCGTGCGACAGCGGGCTGACGAAACGCTCGCTGTACTCGTAGACCATGGAGAAGGTCAGCTCCTGCTGGTGGTGCCGGCGGTAGATCGGGTCGCGCTGGAAGTACACCAGGGTGTCGTGCATCCAGCCCATGTTCCACTTGAAATCGAAGCCGAGGCCGCCTTCGGCGACCGGCCGCGTGACGCCCGTCCAGGAAGTCGATTCTTCGGCGATGACGACGGCGCCGGGCACTTCTTCGGAAACCGCGCGGTTGGTCTGGCGCAGGAACTCGATCGCGTCGAGGTTCTCGCGCCCGCCTTCGCGGTTGGGCAGCCACTCTCCCGCCTTGCGGCTGTAGTCGAGGTAGAGCATCGAGGCGACGGCGTCGACGCGCAGCCCGTCGAAATGGAACTCCTGCAGCCAGTACAGCGCGTTGGCGACGAGAAAGTTTCGCACCTCGTTGCGCTCGTAGTTGAAGATCAGCGTCCCCCAATCGGGATGCTCGCCACGCCGCGGGTCGTCGTGCTCGTAGAGCGCGGTGCCGTCGAACCGGCGCAGCGAGAAGTCGTCCTTCGGGAAGTGCGCCGGCACCCAATCGAGGAACACTCCGAGACCGGCGGCGTGCATCGTGTCGACGAAGAAGCGCAGATCGTCGGGCGAACCGTAGCGCGCCGTCGGCGCATAGTAGCCGGTCACCTGGTAGCCCCAGCTCGGGTAGAAGGCGTGCTCAGCGATCGGCAGCAGCTCGACGTGGGTGAACCCGAGATCGGAGGCGTGCGCAGCGATCCGCGGCGCCAGCTCGCGGTAGGTGAGCATGCGGTTGCCCTGCTCGACCGACCGCGCCCACGAGCCGAGGTGCACCTCGTAGATCGCGACCGGGGCGCGCGCCAGATCGATCTCGTGGCGGCGCTCCATCCAGGCGCGATCGCCCCACTGGTACGCCGACGCGGCGACGATCGAGTTGGTGCCCGACGGCACTTCCATGGCGCGCGCCAGGGGATCGGTCTTGCTGCGCAGGGCGCCATCGCGAGTGCGCAGCTCGTACTTGTAGTGTGCCCCGGCTGACACACCGGGAACGAAGAGCTCGAACACTCCGCTGTCGCCGCGCGCAACCATCGGCAGCAGCCGTCCATCCCAGGCGCAGAAGTCGCCGACGACGCTGACTCGGCATGCGTTCGGCGCCCACACTGCAAAGCGGGTTCCGGCGACGCCGTCGACTTCCATCGGACGGGCGCCGAGAACTTCCCACAGACGCCGGTGCCGCCCCTCGCCGATCAGGTGCAGGTCGAGATCGCCAAGCGTCGGCGCAAAGCCGTAGGGGTCGTGCCGCGTCCAGTCGTTGCCGTCGTCGAAGGCAAACGAGATGCGATACGGGCCTTCCGCGGCGGCCGCGCGGTACAGCCCGAAGAGGCCCTCGCCGAGCGCCAGCATCGCCTCCTCCTCACCGCCTCGGCCGAGCAGCCGCGCCGACACGGCGTCCGGGTGAAAAGCGCGCACACACCAACCGGACTTGCGTCCGATGCGAGCCGGGTGGCGCCCGAGGATCGCGTTCGGCGTCGCGCTCTCCCCCGAGCGCAACGCGCGAATGGCCTCGGGCGAAACACCCTGCAGAAGATCGGCGGCAGCGTCGCTCACAACGCATCCTCGCGCTGCAACAGGGCGAGCGACCGAGCCGCCAGCTGGAGGCCACCGTCCTCCACCGCCAGCGCCTCACCGTCCACGGTGTACAGAGCGGTCGCCCACACTCCTTCGATCAGCCCCTTGGGCAGGCGGAAACGACACGCTTCCGAGCCGGCGTTGAGAATGAGAATCGTCGAGCGTCCGGTGGTCGGCCGACCGCGCTCGTCGACTTCATCCGCCGCTTCGCCGGGGATCCACATCCCCAAGATCGAGCTCGCCGCGTCGCTCCAGTCGCCGCGCTTCATTTCGCGGCCGTCCGGGTGCAGCCACATGACGTCCTTCGCTGCACGCTTGCCGAGACGCCTACCCGAGAAAAAGCGGCGCCGGCGGAAGGCGGGGTTCTCGTGGCGCAAGTCGATGACACGGCGGGTGAAGTCGAGCTGGGCGCGCGCTTCGTCGTCGAGATCCCAGCGCACCCAGCTGGTCTCGTTGTCCTGGCAGTAGGCGTTGTTGTTCCCCGCCTGGCTGCGTCGCATCTCGTCGCCGTGCGCCAGCATCGGCACCCCTTGCGAGAAGGCGAGCGTGGCCAGCATGTTGCGAATGTCCTGGGCGCGCGCCACCCGAATCGATTCAACGTCCGACGGACCTTCCTCGCCACAGTTCCAGGACCAATTGCCGTCGTCTCCGTCGCTGTTGTGCCATCCGTTGGCGTCGTTGTGCTTGTACTCGTACGAAACGAGATCGTTCAGAGTGAAACCGTCGTGGCAGGTGACGTAGTTGATGCTCGCCTGGGGGCGGCGCCCGTTGTGCTCGAAGAGATCGGCCGACCCCGACAGCCGCGACGCGAGCTCCGGCAGCTGACCGTCGTCGCCGCGCCAGAAGCGCCGCGCCGTCTGCTTGTAGGCGCCGTTCCATTCCGCCCAGGCTTCGGGGAAACCCCCCAGCCGATAGCCGTGGTTGCCGAGATCCCACGGCTCGGCGATCAGCTTCACCCCGGAAAGAACCGGATCCTGCTGCAGCGCTGCGAAGAAACGCGCGGTCGGGTCGAACTCGCCGGGATCGCGGCCGAGGCTGACCGCCAGATCGAAGCGGAAGCCGTCGACGTGCATCTCCGTCACCCAGTAGCGCAGGCTGTCCAGCACCAGCTGGAGCACGTTCGGGTCGCCGACGTTCAGCGTATTGCCGCAACCGGTCGTGTCGAAGTAGTAGCGACCGCCGTCCGCAACCAGACGATAGTACGACGCATTGTCGATGCCGCGAAAACTGATCGTCGGTCCGAGCCGGTTCCCTTCGCCGGTGTGGTTGTAGACGACGTCGAGCAGCACCTCGATGTCGGCCTGGTGAAACGTCTTGACCATCGCCTTGAACTCCGCGACCTGCGACCCACCGGTCCCGGAGGAAGCGAAGCGCGCGTCGGGCGCGAAGAAGCCGATCGTGTTGTAGCCCCAGTAGTTGACCAGACCGCGCTCACTCAGGTGCGGCTCGCTGACCGCCTGCTGGACCGGCAGCAGCTCGACCGCGGTCACGCCGAGCGAGCGCAGGTGGGCGATCACCGGGTCGGAGGCCAGGCCGAGGTAGGTCCCGCGCAGGTGCTCCGGCACCTCGGGGTGCAGCGCGGTCATGCCTTTGACGTGGCACTCGTAGATGACGGTCTGCGTCCACGGCGTGTGCGGGCGGCGGTCGCCGTCCCAGGGGAACGCCCCATCGGTCACCACACAGCGCGGCATCGCCGCGAGGTTGTCGGCTCCGCTGAACGACAGGTCCTCGTCGCGGTGCCCCGTCTCGTAGCCGAACAACGCCTTTGACGGCTGGATCGAGCCGGTGATCGCGCGCGCGTACGGGTCGAGCAGCAGCTTGTTGGGGTTGAAGCGATGGCCCTGCTCGGGATCGTACTCGCCCTCGACCCGGTAGCCGTAGAGCTGACCGGGCAGCAGCTCTGGCACGTATCCATGCCAGACCGGACCCGACTTCTCGCGCAGGCGCACGCGGCGTTCGCCGCCGCCCGCGGCGTCGAACAAACAGAGCTCGACGCCAGAGGCGTTGCGCGAAAAGATCGCGAAGTTGACGCCGCCGCCGTCCCAGGTCGCGCCCAACGGCGCCGGCGACCCGGGCCAGACCTGGATCGTATCGCTCCCCCGCGCCCTGCCCCTGCCCGAGCTCACGCCGGCGCTCCGCCGGCCAACACCTCGGCCAAGCCGCGCAGCGGAATGCCCACCCAGTCGGGCCGGTTGTTCAGATCGTAGCCGATCTCGTACATCGCCTTTTCGAGCACCAGCACGGACAGCATACGTTCGGCCGCAGGGCGATCGGGCAGCAACTCCGTAGCCGACCGCACGGCAGCGAAGTACGACTCGAGGAACTCGACACAGGACGCCTGGTACCAGCGGCGCGCTCGTTGCTGGCTGGCCGCCCGCAGCTTGCCGTGCTCGTCGCGGTCGCCGCGCAAGGCATACTCCATCGCGTAGTGGTAGGAGCGCAGCATGCCGGCGACGTCGCCCAGGGGAGACCGCTTGCGGCTGCGCTCGGTCAGACTGCGTCCCGGCTCCCCCTCGAAGTCGAGAATGACGAAATCGGACCCGGTGTAGAGCACCTGCCCCAGGTGGTAGTCGCCGTGACAGCGGATCAGCTGGCCGCCGTCCGGCACGTCCGAAAGATCGCGTACCCGGCGCTCGATTTCCGGACGGCGCTCGATCGCGCGCCGCGCCAGCTCCGCAGTGTCGCCGCTCAGCGACCCGCTCGCCGTCTCGAGCATCTCGAGCGAGCGTACCGCCAGATTGCGCACCCCCTGGGCGTAGCCACGCCGCGCGAACGGTGTGAAGGTCTCGGGCTCGAGCTCCGCATCACCGAGGGCCTGCTGCAGGGCGACGTGCATTTCGCCGGTCCGCTGGCCGAGCAGACGCGCCATGCCGGCGGCGACTGCCACCGCCTCCTCGACGCCATCCTCGACCGACGTCGGTTCTTCGTCGTCCGGCTCGTCCTCGAGATCGAGCAGCGACTCGAGCTGGGAGCATGCCAGCTCCCAGGCGCTGCCGTGGTTGGGTACCCACGTCTGCATCAATGCCAGGGTGGACTCCGGCCCGTTGTCCCGGCGGATCGTCAGGTGGCCGGCGAGTTGCGGGACATTGGCGAAATGAACCTTGTCGCTGAGATGCCGACTCAGGGTGAGGTCCGGGCTCTGGCCGGTCTCGAGACGCCGGTACAGCTTGGCGACGACGTCGTCGCCGTAGCGCCACGACGTATTGGTTTGCTCGACATCGAGCGCTGCCGGCGACGGCAGCTCTCGCCAGCGTCCGGGTTGGCGCAGCGGAAGACCGGGAACCCCTTCGATGCGATAGCGCTTGCCGCGGCGCCGGCGCCGGCGCGCGACGATCTCGAGTAGTGCCGAGCCGAACGACGGGTCGGTCGTTGCATCGAAGAGAAACCCCTCGACCGTTCCCTCCTCGCCCGACACCCGCACCCGCGCGACCGCAGGAGTTTCGCCATGGCCGACCTGGAACAGCAGCGGAAGCACGTAGTCCTCGGACTCGCCCTCCCGATAGTCGACACGAACGATCACCACGATCGCCGTACCGACGGGGACCGTATCGACCACGCTCACCGCGCGTATCTCGCGCGTCTTGCTGCGAAACCAACGACGCGCCGGGAGGAAGCTCGCCAGCGCCCGTTCCAGCTCGGACCGAGCCGCGCCGTGCGTGACCTTGGCCCACTCCCCCTCGACGCGGATCTCCGGCAACGCCGCCGCTTCCGGTTCTTCTTCGGCCACGTGCACCGGCTGGGGCTGGCCGGGGTCGCGCAGCGCGAACCAGTAGAAACCGTGCGGGCCGAGCGTCACCAAGTAGGGCAGCTCGCCGATCGTCGGGAACGGCCGGCGGCCGGCGAGCTCCTCGGGGATTCGCCCGGCGAGCGCGCTCAGATCGAGCTCGGCGTACTGCGGAAAACGCGAAAGATTGACGACGACGAGGAGACATTCGTCTTCATAGCGGCGCAAGAAGGCGAGTACGGCACGATTGCTCGCGTAGAGCGGCTCGAAGGTACCGCGACCGAAAGCCAGGTGCTTACCCCGCAGCGCCAGAATGCGTTTGACGAACCACAGCAACGAGCTGCGGTTGCGCTGCTGAACCTCGACGTTGACCGTGTCGGCGCTGTACTCGGGATCCGAGACGACCGGCAGCACGAGCCGCTGCGGGTTCGACGTCGAGAAGCCGGCATTGCGGTCCGGACTCCACTGCATCGGCGTCCGCACCGCGTCGCGGTCGCCCAGGTAGATGTTGTCGCCCATGCCGATCTCGTCGCCGTAGTAGATGATCGGCGTCCCAGGCAGCGACAGCAGGAGCGCGTTCATCAGCTCGATGCGGCGTCGCTCGTTGCGCAGCAGCGGCGCCAGGCGATGGCGGATGCCGAGATTGATGCGGGCGCGCAGGTCCGGCGCATAGGCGCGCCACATGTAGTCGCGCTCCTCGTCGGTCACCATCTCGAGGGTGAGCTCATCGTGATTGCGCAAGAAGATCGACCACTGGCAGTTCTCGGGGATCGGCGGCGTCTGGTCGAGGATGTCGATGATCGGATCGCGACTCTCCATGTGCAGCGCCATGAACAGGCGCGGCATGATCGGAAAGTGAAACGCCATGTGGCATTCGTCGCCGTCGCCGAAGTACTGCACCGCGTCCTCCGGCCACTGGTTGGCCTCGGCCAGCAGCATTCGGTCCTCGTACTGCTCGTCGACGTGAGCGCGCAGCTCGCGCAGGAAGGCGTGTGTCTCGGGAAGATTCTCGCACGACGTGCCGTCGCGCTCGTAGAGGTAGGGAATGGCGTCGAGGCGAACCCCGTCGACCCCCATGTTGAACCAGAAATCGAGAGCGCGGAACATCTCGCGCTTCACCGCCGGGTTGTCGAAGTTGAGATCGGGCTGGTGCGAGTAGAAGCGGTGCCAGTAGTACGACTTGGCCACCGGATCCCAGGTCCAGTTCGAGGTCTCGAAGTCCTTGAAGATGATCCGCACTTCCTGGTAGCGCGACGGATCGTCGCTCCACACGTAGTAGTCTCGCTCGCGGCTGCCCGGCGGCGAGCGGCGCGCCCGCTGGAACCACGGGTGCTGGTCCGACGTGTGGTTCATCACCAGCTCGGTGATCACCCGCAAGCCGCGCCGGTGCGCCTCGCGCAGGAAACGACGGAAGTCGCTGAGCGTGCCGACGTCGGGGTGAACCTCGGTGTAGGACGCGATGTCGTATCCGTCGTCGCGCAGCGGCGACGGATACAGGGGCAGCAACCAAACCGCGGTGGCGCCGAGCTCCTTCAGATAGTCCAACTTCGAGGTCAGCCCCTCGAGATCGCCGATGCCGTCGCCGTTGCTGTCGCAGTACGAACGGATGCGGAGCTGGTAGATGACCGCGTCGCGGTACCAAAGAGCCTGATCGCTCACCGAGAATCTCCCGCTGCTTTTTCGAGCCGGAACACGTGCCCCGGCCGCTGCGCCGGATCGAGTCGCACGAAGCCCTGGCCGCCCTGCCACTCGTAGATCTCGTCGGTCAGCAGATCGCGTAGCGCGTAGGGCGCGCCGACGTCGACCCCGAGATCCTCGACCGGCATCGACACCAGCCCTTCGCGCACCTCGTGCGGGTCGAGATTGACCGCGACGAACAGATCGTCGCCATCCGAACGCTTGCGATACCAGAGGATCTCGGGTGTCTGCGATTCGAGAAACTCGAGATTGCCGAGCTGCTGCAGCGCCGGCATCTCCCGCCGCAGCCGGTTGATGCGCGCGACGTCGCTCTTGATGTTGCCGGGCGCATCCCAGTCGCGATGCCGGATCTGGTACTTCTCGGAATCGAGGTACTCCTCGCTGCCCTCGCGCACCGGGACGTTCTCGCAAAGCTCGAAACCGCTGTAGATGCCATAGCTCGGCGACAGCGTGGCGGCGAGCAGCAGACGCGCGCGGAACGCGGGTCGCCCGCCCCGCTGCAGGTACTCGTGCAGGATGTCGGGCGTATTGGCGAAGAAGTTGGGACGGTAGAACTCCATCACGCGCTCGTCGGTGAGGTCGTCCATCAGCTCGCGCAGCTCCCACCACGAGTTCTTCCAGGTGAAGTAGGTGTACGACTGCGAGAAGCCGAGCTTGGCGAGGCCGTACATGCGCTTCGGGCGAGTGAACGCTTCGGCGAAGAAGATCGTGTCGGGATGGCGCGCCTGGACGTCGCGCAGACACCACTCCCAGAACGCGAGCGGCTTGGTGTGGGGATTGTCGACGCGGAAGATCTTGACGCCGTGGTCGATCCAGAAGAGCAGCGCGTCGCGGCACGCCTGCCACAGATCCTCGCGGTTCTCGCACCAGAAGTTCAGCGGGTAGATGTCCTCGTACTTCTTCGGCGGGTTCTCGGCGTAGCGCAGGGTGCCGTCGGGCCGCTGAAAAAACCACTCCGGGTGCTCGCGCGTCCACGGATGATCAGGCGAGCACTGCAGCGCGAAGTCGAGCGCGATCTCGATGCCGCAGTCGGCCGCGGCGCGAACCAAATGGTCGAAATCGCCGACGCTGCCGAGCTCCGGGTGCACGGCGGTGTGGCCGCCCTCCTCGCTGCCGATCGCCCAAGGGCTGCCTGGATCGCCCGGCTTGCAGACGCGGGCGTTGTTGGGTCCCTTGCGATGGGTGTGGCCGATCGGATGGATCGGCGGCAGGTAGACGACGTCGAAGCCGAGCTCGGCGAGCGCCGGCAGCCGCTTCTCGACGTCGGCGAAGGTTCCGTGCCGTCCGGGCTCGGGTGCCTGCGACCGCGGGAACAACTCGTACCACGCAGCGAAGCGTGCTCGCTCGCGATCGACCACTACCTCCAGCGTCGGCTTCGACCGCGCCACCGAGCGGCGCCGCAGCGGCCCCTGCAGCGCCGCCGCCAGCTCGGCGTCGAAGGCGCAAGCCGTACGCTCCTCGACGCTCCGACCCGCATCGGCCAGGGTCTGCGCCGCCGCTGTGACCACCGCCCGCGCGCCTGACGCGACCTCGGCGCGACCGAGCAGAGCGGCGCCCTCGAGCAACTCGGACGCCACGTCCTGACCGGCATCGAGCCGCTTGCGCAGGTCGGCGACCCAGGTCGCGAAGAAATCCGGCCAGGCCTCGACCGTGACCTCCCAGCGGCCAAGACAGTCGAGATCGATGTCGGCGAGCCAGCGATCGGGATTGAAGTCGAAACGCATGGGCTGGAACTGCCAGCCGCGCTCGCCCGGCTTGCGGTAGCGCACGCGAGCGCCGATCAGGTCGTGCCCGTCCTTGTAGATGTCCGCTCCGACCGCGAGCCTGTCGCCCAGGCTTCGCTTCGCGGCATATCTGCCGCAGTCCACGCTGGGCGACACGTTCTCGATCACCACCTGGGGAAGCTGCGCTGAAGATCTGGAC
The DNA here is from genome assembly GCA_030430165.1 of bacterium. Classification (GTDB taxonomy): domain Bacteria; phylum Desulfobacterota; class Binatia; order HRBIN30; family CADEER01; genus CADEER01. The sequence continues at coordinate 47,804 of JAUIGL010000016.1, forward strand.
GAAGTCATCGAGTGCGCGACTCGCTAGGAGCCGACGACGCTATTGTTACGCGAAGATGGTGACTCGGCAACTTGCCCCCACGGTTGCCGAACGATCGCCGCACCCGAGAAAACTTTCGAATGACCTCCATCACGCTTGGCGATGTCGTCCGTCGCCGTCAGCTCGGCTTCGTTCCAACCGGATCCGAGCCAATGCCGACTCGAGTCTCGGATCGTCGCGCAAGTCGCTCAGCGAGCAGTGCATGCGACGGCACCAAGACGGACGGTCCGGGTCGGCGCCGGCGGGAACGTTGATCTGCTCGCGCTCGTCGGCGAGATCGTCGAGCGCAACCGACAGCAGGCGCGACGGCGCGCGAGCGAGGAAAGCGTACACCGCCGCGCTGAGCTCGAGCGGCTCTGTTGGCTGCCACCCCTCGGCGACCACCCCCTCGCGTCGCAGGGCGTCGCGCAGCGCCGCGGTGTCGCGCGCGCGCTCGGCGCGCAGCTCGTCGATCCGCGAGCCGTCGAGCGTGCCGCCGGCCATGCGCAGCTCGAGATCGGTACCCGCCCAGTAGCCCTCGAGCGGCGCCAGGTCGTGCGTGTTCGCAGCGACCAGAGCTGGTGCTGCATAGCGGTCGGGACCGGCGAACGCTTCCCCGTCGCGCTCGAAGTAGAGGACGTGATGGCGCAGGATACGCCAGCGCTCGAGCCGCTCGCGAAAGCCCGGTGGCACCGTGCCGAGATCCTCGGCGACTACGACGCATTCATTGCGCCGGCTGGCGTCGGCCAACGCGCGCAGCATCGCCGAGGTCGGGTAGCGAACGTACGCTCCCTCGATCGCCGGCCGGCCGGCCGGAATCCAATACTGGCGCACCACTCCCATAGCGTGGTCGATGCGCAGCACGCCGCAGTGCTCCATGTTGCGATCGAGCATCTGCTGCCAGTGATTGCCCGGGCGATCGAGAGCTCTCGGGTCGAGCGGCACGATGCCCCAATCCTGCCCCTGCTCGGCGTAGGCATCGGGCGGCGCGCCGATCGTCACCCCGTCGACAAACTGCTCACGCTGCGCCCAAACGTCGCTGCCGCCCGGTGCCACGCCGACCGGCAGATCACCGTAGATACCCAGCTCCAAACCGCTCTCGCGCGCCCTCTGCGCCGCCGCGGCGAGCTGCCGGTCGAGCTCGAACTGGAGGAACTCGTAAAACTCGACTCTTTCGAGGTTTTCCTCGCGAAACGCGCGAACCGATGCCGACTGCGGGTCCTGCAGCTCGACCGGCCAGCGGCGCCAGTCGCTCTCCGCTCCGGCCTCGCCCTCGGCAATGGCGCAGTAGGTGGCAAAGTCGGTCAAGCACGCCCCCTGCTTGCGCCGGAACTGCTCGAATTGGTCGCGGCGCGCGGAGCCGGGACGCAAACAGCGATGCAGCGGCTCGAGCACGGCTCGCTTCAGGGCGAGGACCTCCCGCCAGTCGATCCGCGCGGCGGCGCGACCGGCGCTTGCGCGCCGGCGCCAGGGTTCCGATTGCAGGACGGCAGCGGCGTCGCCGCAAGCGGCGAGCTCGGGCACCGACTCGACGTCGATATAGACCCAGCTGCCGAAGAGACGGCTGATCGGGAAATAGGGACTACCGTCGCCGCGGCGCTCGTCGATCGCGCACAGCGGATTGATGCCGGCGAACGAAGCGTCCGACGCCGACGCGAGGTCGATCAACTCGTTCAGGCTGGCAATGTCACCGATGCCGCAGCCGGAGTCACTGCGCATCGAGTACAGGTTGGCCCCGACTCCGAAGACCCGGCGGTCGCCGACCGCATCATCGACCGCATAGCAAGCTCGGCCCGCGGGATCGGCGTCGTCGTTGTCGAGGACGCCGCCATAAGCTTCGCCGATTGCACGTTGCGCCGACGCTTCACTCGACGCATCGACGCCCAACGCTGCAAGCAGCGCCTCGTAGGTCGCCGCCGAAGTCTCGTGCCATTCACCGTCGGTACCGTGGTATCCGGGCAGGATACCGACGAGTCCGGCGATCTCACGCAAATGCGGACGATCGGTCATCATGCGAGCGACGTCACGTGCAACGTTCGGCGCGGGTCGGTGTCCGCCCTGCCAGCGAAACGCCGACCGGCCAAGCAGAGTCGCGCCGCAACCGACCGCCGACCACCTTGTACCCTACGTAGATCCGCACGATGCGAAACGATAGCATCCCGTGCATTCAACCGCACGGGTCCAATCATGGATGACATTCGCGAACGCCTCCGCGCAGTAAGCCGCAACCTGTGGTCGAGCTGGCAGCCGGAAGTCGACACCATCTTTCGTTCGATCGACGCGAAGCTCTGGCGTCAGGTGAACCACAACCCGGTCGCCTTCCTCGCCGACGTCGACGAAGGCGTGCTGCAAGACAGCGGCGCGCTGGTCCTGGCTCAGCTCGGACGCGTCGAGCGACGCCTGCGCGAGTACCTGGCACAAGACCTGACGCCGAGCGACCTGCACGCACTCGGTTGGCACGCCTCGCCGGTGGCCTACTTCAGCGCCGAGTTCTGCGTTCACGAATGCCTGCCGATCTACTCGGGCGGCCTCGGCGTTCTCGCCGGCGACCATCTGAAGAGCTGCTCCGACCTCGGCATCCCCGCGGTCGGGGTGTCCCTGCTCTACCGCAGCGGCTACTTCCGTCAGCAGATCGATGCCGACGGCAGGCAGGTCGAAGTCTACCAGGAGCTCGACACCGACCGAGTTCCCATCGAACGGGTCGTCGACGAGAACGGGCAGACCCGGCGAGTCGAGGTACCGGTCGGCGACGGATCCATCAGCGCCGACATCTGGCAGGCGCCGGTGGGGCGCTGCATCCTCTACCTGTTGGACGTCAGCGAATCGACGCTGGCCGAGGTGCCACAGGTGCAGCGGCTGTACGGCGGCGACGGCGCGACCCGGCTGGTTCAAGAGATCGTGCTCGGCAGCGGCGGCTACCGCGTGTTCGAGGCGATCGGCACCAAGCCGGCGGTCATCCATCTCAACGAGGGGCACTGTTCGTTCGCGGCGCTCGAAGCCATCGCCAGCAACATGGAGCAGACCGGGGCCAGCTTCGAGGACGCGGTCGCCGACGTGATGGAGTCGATCGTCTTCACCACCCACACCCCCGTCCCAGCCGGGCACGATCGCTTCGCGCCCGACGACGTTCTGTCGGCGCTGGCACCGCTGCGCCAGCGGCTCGGCCTGAGCGAGAGCGAGTTGCTCGGCCTCGGCCGCGTCGATCCGAGCAACGACGACGAGACCTTCTGCATGACGGTGCTGTCGCTCAAGCTGTCGCGCCGCGCCACCGGGGTCAGCTCGCTGCACGGCGGCGTGTCGCGCATGATGTGGCGCGACCTCTGGCCGGAGCGGCGGGTCAGCGAGGTTCCGATCGGCCACGTCACCAACGGCGTGCACGTCGGCAGCTGGCTCGCCAGCGAGCTTCACCAGCTCTACGCCGAAATTCTCGGCACCCACTGGCGCCAGGAGATGGCCGATCCGGCTCTCTGGTCGCAGATCGGCAACCTCGACGAATCCGACTTGTGGGCGATCAAGCTCGCCTTGAAGCAGCGCCTGTTCGAATTCATCGACCGCCGGCACAAGGCGCGCTGCGAGCGCCTCGACCTCGACGCCCCGCCGCCGCGCCTCTCGGTCGATGCGCTCACCATCGGGTTCGCCCGGCGAGCCGCGGAGTACAAGCGGCTGATGCTGCTGCTCGACGATATCGAAAACACGCGCCCCCTCCTGACAGATCCGCAGCGTCCGATCCAGATCGTGTTCGCCGGCAAATCGCACCCCGCCGACGAGCTCGGCAAGGGATTGTTGCGGCGCCTGATCGAGATCAGCGAACAGCCCGAGCTGCGCAACCACATCGTCTTCATCGAAGACTACGACCGCAACGTCGCCCGCCACGTTCTCGAGGGATGCGACCTGTGGCTGAACACACCGCGCCGGCCGTACGAAGCCTGCGGCACCAGCGGCATGAAGGCGGTGTTCAACGCCGCGCTCAACTGCTCGACCCTCGACGGCTGGTGGGACGAAGCTTACGACGGGCGCAACGGATTCGCCTTTGGCGGCGGCCGCCAACACAGCGACCCCAAGGTCCTCGACGCCGCCGACCGCGCAAGCCTGGTCGACGTGCTCAGCCGGCAGGTGGTGCCCCTGTTCTACGATCGCGACACCGAAGGCGTACCTGTAGCCTGGCTGAGACGGGTCAAGCACGCCCTCTACTCGCTCGGCTGGCGCTACAACTCGCATCGCATGGTGACCGACTACACCAAGCACCTCTACCTGCCCGCCGCGCGCTCCCTCACCGCCGAGATCCGCGACTGAAGCGCGGGATCCCGCCTCAGCTCTCGGCGAGAACGGATACGATGTAGAACATCCACCAGGGCAGCAGGGTTGCCAGGTAGCCGACCATCCACAGCAGGCCGACCACCCCACCCCACGACTCACCGTCGGTGCGCCGGTTCCTGCGTCGGATGGAACGCAAGAGGCCGCTTCTCAACTCCCCGAGCGTCCACGGCGTCGCCGCTCGCGACTCCTCCTGGCGTTGCGCCTGCGCTCGCAGCCCGACCAGATTGATCAGCTGGAACGGCAGGTAGCCGGCAGCGAAGACCAGGCTCAGCAACAGTAGCCTCGACTCGGGCACGGGTACGTCCGCGCTGAGGTACAGGTAGGCGCTGGCCACCGTGTTGGCGACGAAGATCAACAGCCAGCCCAGCTCCTCGTAGAAGTAGAGCCGGAAGCGCTCGAGCAGGATCGCCAGCCAGACGCAGACTTGTGAGACGACCACCTGGAACACCATGTACCAGGCGAGGCCGCCGACCAGCGGGTCGTGCTCACCGATGACCCTGAGGACGTGCGCGAAGAGATAGATGTAACCGATCTCCGCGAACGTCGCGAGCAAGCGGGTGGCGAAGATCGACGAGAAAACGGAGTCGTGAAACACGACCTCGTTTTCGTAGCGAACCGGAAACAAGCACCGGTACGCCGCGACCGCGAAGAACACCTGCGCCGGCACCACCACCGCCGCGCCGGCAGTCACCGCCGAGGCCTGCACCAAGAAGTAGAGGTTGACCAGAGCGCCGAGCTTGAACAGCCAGAGGTAGAGGGTGTAGTCGGTCACCGCCGTCTCCCGTCACTCGCCAACACGGACGACGGTCTTGCCGACGCCGCCGGCGGCGAGCTCGCCCACCGCGGCGGCGAGCTGCTCGAAGCCGAATACCCGCTGCACCGGAATCTTCAGCGCACCGTTTCGCCAGTGCGCCAGCAACTCCGCCTGCGCCTGCTCGCGCACCCCGCGCTCGTAGAATGACGGCATGACGCCGACGACGGAGTAGTTGCCGGCGACCATGTGTACCGGCGAGGGCTCGCCCCACTCGCCGCTGGCGAAGCCGACCAACAGCAGCCGCCCTTCCGGCGCCATCACGCTGCTCGCCGCGCCGAACGCCGAACCACCAACCGGGTCGTAGGCAACGTCGACGCCGCGACCGTCGGTGGCGTCCCGCACCGCCTCGGCAATATCCTGGCGGCGGTAGTCGACGACGACATCGGCGCCGAGCTCGCGACAGAAGTCGAGCTTGGCGGTGCTCGCCACCGCGATCACCCGCGCGCCCATCGCCTTGCCGATCTGCAGCGCTGCGGAGCCGGTACCGCCGGCGGCGCCGAGTACGAGCAGGGTCTCGCCCTGGCGCAGGGAGGCGCGGCGCCTCAGGCCGACCCAGGCGGTGTGACAGGGAATGACGAAGGCGGCCGCCTCCTCGGCTCGCATCGTCTCGGGGACCGGGAATGCGAAGTCGCCCTGGGCGAGACACTCCTCGGCGAAGCTGCCGTGGCCCAAATAGAATCCCGACACCGCCATCACTCGCTCGCCAACCCGCACTACCGCCCCTTCCCCCGCGCGCACGACCGTGCCGACCAGCTCCTGTCCGGGGGTGAACGGACGCGCCGGCGTCAGCGGGTACGATCCCCGGCACATCAAGACATCGGGAAGCCCGACGGCAGTCGCCTCGACCCGCACGTGCAGCATCCCCGGACTCATCTCGGGAGCCTCCGCCTCCTCCAAGCCGAGGACGTCGAGCGGCTCCCCAGCCTTTCGCACTCGCCACGCGCGCATGACTTCCCTTCCCAGTTCCGCGAGCGCTCGGCAACGCGCTCCCCGAGCACGGCGGCTCGAAGCGCCTGCGCGCCCTCTTCCGCCCCCTCGCCCGCATCGTTCGGGGGAATTTCTTCGTCACCATCCCCGGCGCCGACGCAACCACGCGCCGCGGGGTCGCCGAGATCGCCGGCGCCATCGCAGCGCGCCGGCCCAAAGGCGCGGAACGCGCGTCGTGGGAGCTCATCGACGAGATCGGCGAGCTCGTCGCTCGCCGTTTCCGCTGAGAAGCAGCTCATTCCAACCGGCCAGCAATCGACGCCCTCTCCAAGCAAGGCGGTAAGCATGTCCCCTCTGATCGATCCATACGACCTCATCCACCCACGCAACTACGGCGCGCCACACGACACGTGGACGACGCTGCGCGAGAAGGCGCCGGTGTGCCCAGCCGCCGTCGGAAACTTTGGCTGAGTCGATCTCCTCGAGCACGATCTGGAGGCCGTCGCGCCAGGAGTCGGAGTCGATGGCGCTGAGCCGGCTCTTCTCGCGCGCCTGCAGCAGAACGTCGTCGACGGTCGTCATGTCGTCAGGCCCAGCGCCGTCGTCAGCTCGAACGCAGCGCATCGATCCGATGCCGGAGCCACGCGCGCTCCCAGAAATTCTCGGCGCGCGCGAGCAAATGCTCGTGGGCCGCAACCGCAACCTCCCGCGCGCCGGTGCAGCTCGGTTCGGCCGTGAGGACTAGATCGGTCAGGTGGAGCGCCTGCAGCGGCTCGCCCGCGTCGAAGCGCGCGCGAGCTGCCTGCGTCAAGGCCTCGGCACCGGCGGCGGCGACGATCTCGCCGGCTACTGCCGACGGCGCAACATGGTAGAGCTCGGTGGTCGCACGATGGTGGAACCAGCCGGTGTAGTTCTCCCAAATGGCTCGGACGTTCCACGAAGTCAGTCCGTAGCCCTCGCCGATGTCGAAGCGATCCGGCAACCGAATCTCGCGCATCGCCGTCGCGACGTCCTGACCCGCCTGCATCGCCTCGACGGTGCGATCGTGTACCCACTGCATCGCATCGCGCAGCCCGACCAGCTCCGCCTCGATGCGGTCGGCACCGATGATGGGGTCGAAGTGCCCTGTGACCAGCTTTTCCGCACCGAGGGCGATGACCGTGTCGAGCGACGCGACGTAGTCGAGGGCGTCCCGGTAGCGGTCGCCGCGCAGCGTGCAGAGGTTGGCGACATGTCCGAACAGCGGACCCGTCAGGTTGCCGGTGAACAGCGTGCGAATCTCCGGCATCCAGACGACCTGCGCGTCCGTGGTCTCGCCGCCCGGCGTCGACAAAACCACGAAGCGGCGCCCGCCGATCTCCAGCTCGAGGCGATCGCCGACGATGAGCGTCGGCTCGGGCCAGGTGATCGTCCAGTCCTCTGGCGGCAGCTGCTCCAGGGCCCCCATGATTGCGTCGGTGATGTGCGACCAGGCGAAGGCGACTCTGGCCGCCTTGAAGGGAAGCAACACCTCGTGATCGTGCCGCCACCGTTTCCAGTCGGCCTGCATGACGATGTCGGTATCGTCGTCACGCAACGCTTTGACGCCGCCGACGTGGTCGGCATGGCCCTGGGTGACGACGATCGCACGAGTCGGGCCGGGCGCCACGGCGTCGAACGCGCGACGATGGATCGGCCCCTCGACGTGCAAGCCGGCGTTGATGACGACCCGCCCGTCGTCGGTGGCAACGGCGTGCGAATTCGACACCCCCTTCGACAGCCAGATGTCGTCGCCAATATCGAGCGCCGGGCCCTCGACCGCCGGCGCAATCGCATCAGCACCGGGGCGCTCGCGATGGATTCCGCGGATCCGCGTGCCCTCAGCCGGCATCGCCCGGTACTCAGAAGGCCAGATAGCCGCCGTCGACGGCGACGACCACACCGGTCGTGTATGACGACGCCTCGGTCGACAGGAACAGTACCGCGCCGGCGCACTCCTCGGCGGTGCCCATCCGCCCCGCCGGCACTCGCGCCAGCTCGCGGTCGCGGATCTCCGGCACCGTCTCGAGCGGCTTGGTCATGCGCGTGTCGATCAACCCGGGGGCGACGCAGTTGACGCGAATCCCGTCGGTCATCCAGTGCAACGCCATGCTCCGCGTCATCGCCACCAGCGCGCCCTTTGCCGCCGCATAGCCCGGGATCATCGGCACGCCGCGGAATGCCGCCATCGACACGATGTTGACCACCGACGCGCCGCCCGGCAGCGGACTCGCGGCAAGGGCGTCGTGGCAACCCATCGCCAGGCGGCCGGCTCCTTCGAGGTTGGTCTGCAGCGAGCCGGCAAAGCCGTCGGGATCCCACTCGTCACCGGCCGGAAACGGCGCGCCCGCGTTGTTGACGAGAATATCGAGAGTGTCGACCTGCGACGCGAGCCGGCGGACTGCATCGGCATCGCCGACGTCGAGCTGCTCGAAGGCGAAGCGGCTCAGGTCGACGGGATCGTCGGCGTAGTCGGCAGCCTTCGACCGCGTTCCGGTGACGGTCACCGAGGCGTGAGAATCGGCAAACGCGGTAGCGATCGCATAGCCGATACCGGAGGTACCACCGGTGACCAACACCTCGGCGCCGCTGAAGTCGTAGATCACACCATTGCGCACCGAGCGCTGCGAAGTGGGCGTCATGCGTCGTCTCCCATGGTGACCAGAACCTTGCCGCAATTCTTGTCGGCGCCGAGCACCGAAAGGGCGTCGCCGAAGTCGCGTAGCGGAACCCGGTGGGTGATCATCTCCGACAGATCGCGGCGGGCGAGCAAGTCGATGGCGTCCTCGAAGCGCTCGGGATAGCCCATCGATCCCTTGATCTGGAACTTCTTGGACATGATTGCCAGGTAGCTGGTCGGCACCGGATCGATGTGCAAGGCGACGACCGACATGCGGCTCCCTTCCCTGCCGCGCTCGATGATCTCGGTGATCACCTGCGCCGATCCGGAGGCCTCGACGAAGGCATTGGTCGCCGGAGCTGGGCCGAACATCGACGGCGCCGTCCCGTGCAGCCGAGCCAACTCTTCCCAGACGTCGACCTCGGCGGGATTCAGCACCGCCGAGGCGCCGAGCGCGCCAGCGAGCTCGAGTCGGCGCTTGCTGAGATCGATGCCGACCGCTTCGACTCCGCGATCGGCGAAGGTCGCGATCGCCGAGAGCCCGATCGGGCCGCAGCCGAAGACCGCCACCTTGTCCGCCGGCTCGACATCGGCGCGATTGGCAGACTGGATACCGACGGCGACCGGCTCGCTGAGCGCCGCCACCTGAAGCGATAGCGACGGCGGCACGGGGTAGAGCAACCCGTCGCGCGCGGCATTGCGCACCACCAGCGCTTCGGTCAGACCGCCCTCTGCACCGCCGTTGCCGATGATGTCCATGCCGTTGGACCCGGGCTCGCCAGGCTTGACCGCGACCCGGTCGCCAACCCGGACACCCTCGACCGCGGCGCCGACCCAGTCGACCACCCCTGCCATCTCGTGTCCGAGCGGCATCGGGCTCGGGCCGCCGGGCAGCCCTCCCATGCGAATATAGGTGAGGTCGGAGCCACAGATCCCACACGCGGTGATCCTGACGACGACATCGTCTCGACCCGGCTCACCGGCCGGCACCTCGTCCACCCGAACGTCGTTCGGTCCGTGGATACATACCTGCTGCATCCCCCTTCTATAACCCGGTCCCATTGCCCGCGATCAATGCCTGCAGCCCCGACTTGTCGACCTTGCCGGTCGGCATCTTCGGAACCTCGGCCACCGATCCGAGCAGCAGCCGGTCAAATAGCCTGGTCTGACCAGCGCAAGCCCCCGAAACTCCGCGAGAAGCGTACCCAGAATCGAGCTCTGAGCGCCTTAAACCCACCATTTCGGCCCCAAATCGCAGCCGTAAGCCCGCTGGCCACCGCTCACACCCCAATTCCCTGGTCTGACCAGCGCAAGTTCCCGAAACTTGGCCGGACAGGTGCCTAGAACCGGGCTATGTGCGCCTTAGACCCTCCATTTTGGGCCCCAAATCGCGGCTGTAAGGCCCCGCCGGCGCAGCTCACTGGCGCGGGGCGATCACGACGCTCCGGTGAGCTCTAGACTCCAGGTTTGTCCGGTCGTCACTGCGTGCAAGTAGACTCCGCCGGCGGGAGCAGACGACCGACGCAACTCGCCGAGCCCGGTAGTCTCGCCCGCCGGGGGACCGTGCTTCGCTGCGGGATAGAAAACCACCAGCTCCGCACCGGTCACTTCGGTGCTGCCACTCACCGCGAAGTCACCGCTGCGGGGATCGTACTCGACGCTGTCGATGCGGCCTGGAGCGGCTCGGACCAGCGGACGAGAGAGTTGGTCGATCAGATCCTCGCGACGCCCGACGATCTCGTTGGTGCGACAGTCGACCTCGAACTCCCCCCAGACCATGGGAATGCGGCCGGCTCGGTAGTCCCCGGCCTTGTGCGGATCGCCGCACGACTCGCGCCAGGTCCACAGGGTGGCGCCGAACTGAAACTCGTCCTGCAGCCGCTGGTGATCGAGGAAGTAAGGGTCGTTCGGATCCGATGCACGCCGCGGATCGCTGCCCCACTCGCCCGTCAAGACCGGCACACCGTCGAAGAGCGCCGCCTCGTCGCGCGCGACCTGAAACGCCGACGCGGAAATCGGGCCGTTGTCGAATCCCCCGGTGTAGATGTGCGGCGCGTACACGAAGTCGTCGTCATGCTCGAAGCTAGGCGGCGGCCCCTGGCCCACCGCCGACCAGATCGCCGAAGGCTCGAACAGAATCAGATGCGGGAAGCCACCCGCATCCCGCTCCGCCTCCCGGATGCGAGCCCAGGATCCGGCGTACAGGGAAGCCAATCCGGACATGTCGGCTGCGGTGAATGCATTCGGCTCGTTCATCAGGTCGATCCCCGCGACGGCAGCGTTGGAAGCGAAGCGCCCGGCAACGTGCGCGAGCATGTCCATGTAGCGGGTGTGAACCGGCACATCGCCTGGACCGTTCTCGAAGCCGAAGAACGCTTCCCAAGCGCGTCGCACCGCCGGGCTCGACTCGCGAAGTCCCGCGGTCGTGCATCGCGGCAGACCGTCGTCGAGCGTCGCCCACCCTGGCGCTCCGTCCCAGCCGAACGCCGGTTCTTGGCCGTCAGCGCAATTCTCGTCGGGCCGCGCCGCGAGGGTCGGCCCCCAAGCATCCTGGTGCAGGTCGAGAATGGTGTAGATGCCGTGGCGCGCCAGTATCGCCACCGCGTCCTCGACCTCGTCGAGGTAGGCGTCGTCGTACTGTCCGGGCGCCGGTTCGACGCGCGACCACGACAGCAGCAGGCGCACGGCGTTCCAACCGATGCCGGCGATCATCTCCGCGTCCGCCTCCTCGAAGGGAAACGTCGTCGGGAAATCACGACTCGGCCAGTACTCGGCGAAGGCGTTCACGTTGACCCCGCGCAACAACACCTGCCGCCCGGCCGAGTCGACGATCGCCCCGCCGCGAACCGGATCCGGTTCGGCGTGCAGGGCCAGCAATTGGATGGGCGAGCTGCTGCCGGCATCGTCGTCCGAGCCACAGCCCATGAGCAGGAGCAATGAGAATCCAACGAGCACCGCGATGCGTGTCATATGCCCGTAATAGGATCGGCGGTCGCGCCAAGTCCACTCGATCGCCACCGCCCACGAGCCTGGCTGAAGGTTGCCTTTCGCGGGCGGCGAGGCTAAGCACAGCCCCCTAGCCGATCGGCTAGGCAACAAACGTCCGGGCAGATGGCGACGACCGCGGGTCGCGGCGCGCTCCGCCCGGAGCCCCATCGAGAGGAGACGAACCATGAGGCAAGCGGATGGCGAAGTGATCTTGCTGTGGACGTTACCCGTGGTGAGCCTCATCTGGCTGTCGGCGTTTCTGCTGTTTCCCGGATTCGTCCGGCCGATGTCTCCGACGATGTCGGCCGAGGAGGTCGCAGCGTTCTACCGCGACCCCGCGAACCTCCCACGCATCCGTTACAGCATGATCGTGTTCAACTGGTTCGCGGTCGGATTCGTTCCCATCCTCGCCCTGATCGTCCTGCAGATTCGGCGGATGGCGCACCGTACCCCGATCTTCTCCTACGCCATCCTCGCCTGCGCCGCGGGTGGTCCGACGATATTTTTGATGGCCAACTTGTTCTGGCTTCTCGCCGCGTTCCGCCCGATGCGCGACCCGCAGCAGACCCAGATGTTCAACGACCTGGCGTGGGTGACCTTCTCGAGCCAGGTCGGCTTCCTGATCGCGCAGAGTGTGATCCTCGCCCTGGCGATCTACCTCGACCGCCAGAAGCGACCGGTCTTTCGGCCCTGGGTGGCGCACTTCAATCTCGTCGTCGCCGTCCTCCTGGTCCCCGCCGCGTTCGTCGGCCTGGCGATGGACGGGCCGTTCGCATGGGACGGCCTGCTGTCGTTCTGGCTGCGCAACGTCACCATCGGACTCTGGATCGTCGTCATGGGGGTGGTCCTCGGTCGGGTGATCCTGCAACAGCGGGCCGAAGACGAAGCGGCGGCGGCATGAGCGGAGCCGCGATGGAAACCGTTCCCCCCGTGCCGTCGGGCTCGCGACTCCGCAAGATCGCTTGGCACTGGCGCTACGACGAAAAGCGCGAGCTGTGGATCGGCTGGTGGACCCTCGTCGTCTTCTACAACCTGTACGGCTTGTTGTTCTTCGTGATCGCGCGCACCCAGCCCCCACCCGAACCCTCGTTGCCCCCCTCGGAGATCGCCCAGTGGTTCGCCGACCACCACTACGGCCTGCTCTATGGGTACGCCCTGGTGTTCATCGTCGGCGGCGCGACGGCGATCATGAACGCGACCCTCGCCTACACCATGCGGCGGATGTCGGTCAGTCGCGCCTTCGCGTACTCCTACCTGCTGATCTACGCGCTCGCCACGCTTCCCGGGATGTTGATCATGGGTGTCGTATGCACGGTGGGCGCGATGCGACCCGATCGCGACCCGGAGCTGTTGAGCTGGCTCTACGACTTCGCCTTCCTGTCGTTCGAGGGCACCATGGGAGTGTTCCTGATCGGCTCTCTGGTCTGGATGCTAGCGGTCCTGCTCGACGAGAACCGCGTCTTCCCAAAATGGTTCGGCTACCTGAACCTCTGCAACGCGCTCACCGAAGTGGTGGTCGCCCCGGCGTGGATCTTCAAGCGCGGGGTCTTCGCCTGGGACGGCGAGATCGCGTGGTGGATCAACATGGCCGTGTTCGTCACCTACACGGCCGTCTTTCTCACCCTGATCAGGAACCTGATCCTGCGGGAAGACTTCGGCACCGGTCCGCTGCCCGACCTCGAATCCGACCGCGCAATCGACGCGATCACGCTGGGAACAGCCCGATGACGACAGTCGCCGGCGCCGGTCCGCGCGAAACCGGAACCGGTCGGCAACCGGCAACGGGAACGATTCCGCATGAACGCCCCGTCCCGGGCCAGCCCGACATGTGGATCTTCGTGCTCTTCGAGGCGTTCGTCTTCACCAGCTACTTCACCGTCTACGTCATCCGCCGCACACAAAACGCCGACCTCTTTCTCCAGTCGCAAGGACAGCTGGACCTCCGAGTCGGCATCTTCAACACGCTGGTCCTCCTGGTCAGCTCCTGGTGCATCGCCCGCTGCGTTCAGGCTGCGCGCGACGGCGAGTTCGCCGCCGCGCTCAACAACATCTACCTGACGATGCTGTTCGGCTTGGTATTCCTCGTATCCAAGGTCCTCGAATGGACGGCCAAGATCGAGCACGGCTTCAGCTTCACCAGCGATGAGTTCTTCTCCTTCTACTACTTCCTGACTGCCATCCACTTCCTCCATCTGCTCATCGGCTTCGTCTTCCTCGGCGTCGCCGTCCACCAGATAAGGACTCCGGCACGGCGGTCTCAGGAGCTCATCGAGACCTGCGCAACCTACTGGCACACGATCGACTTCCTGTGGGTGCTCATCTTTGCCCTCTTGTATGTCATGAGGTGAACCGTGAACCGCCGATTCGAGAACCGCCTGACCATCGTCTGGTTGGCCCTGTCCGCAATCACCCTCGGCCAGCTCGCGCTCGGCGAGCGGGCCCCGCTCACACCGAACGCCATCGTCACCGCGAGCGCGGTCATCATCGCGCTCGTCAAGGTGCGGGTGATCGTGCGCGAGTTCATGGAGGTGCGCCACGCCCCCGCTCTGCTCGGCCGCGCCACCGACCTCTGGCTGGTGGCGACCGGCGTCAGCCTGCTCGGCTCCTACTTCGTCGGGCGCCTCGCCTGGGGCTGACCAGAGAGCCGGACCGCCCGGCCAACCTGCAAAGCATGAGAGGTTGCGCTCGGTGTCGGTGATGCGCTTCTAGTACCGACGCATCCTCCTTCGCAGATCTGACCGAGTAGCGATGAGCCCCATCGAACACTTCACTGGATTCCGCTGAATCCGCCAACGTTCCGGAGGATCCGGAACCAGCACGCGGAATCGCCCCGCCTGACACGCGCGCGGGCGATCTCGCCCGGAGTAGCGCGCATGTCCGATCATCTCGAAAAGCTCGAACCCATCCTCGCCGACGTCGTTCGCCCCAACGCCGACCGAGTCGATAGCGAGGCGGTCTTCCCCTCGCAGGCGATCGCCGAGCTCGGTCGAACGGGCCTACTCGGGCTCCTCTCCGATCCAGCAGTCGGCGGCATGGGGCTCGGTCACCGCCAGGCGGCGGAAGTCATCGAGTCGATCGCCCGCTGCTGCGGCTCGACGGCGATGGTGGCAACCATGCACTACTGCGGCGCCGCCATGCTCGAACGCTACGGTGACGAAGCGACCCGTGGCAAGATCGCCGCCGGCGAATGCCTGACCACTCTGGCGTTCTCCGAGGCTGGCTCGCGCAGCCACTTCTGGGCACCCCTCTCCACCGCCCAAGCGGTCGACGGGAGCATCCGCCTCGACGCGCACAAGAGCTGGGTGACCTCCGCCAACCACGCAGACGTCTACGTGTGGTCGTCACAACCCGTCGCGGAGGAGGGAATGTGCACTCTCTGGCAGGTCCCGCGCGAGACGGCGGGGATTCATCCCGGCAGCGGGTTCGACGGACTCGGCCTGCGCGGCAACGACTCGACCCCGTGCCGCGCCGAAGGAGCGACGATTCCGGCGGAAAATCGGCTCGGTGAGGACGGCAAAGGCTTCGACGCGATGATGGAGATCGTGCTGCCTCTGTTCAACGTGCTCAGCTCTGCCTGCTCGGTCGGACTCATGGAAGAGGCCACCGCGCGCGCCTGCGAACACGCCAGCGGCACCCGCTACCAGCATCTCGACAGCGCCCTCGCCGACCTGCCGACGATCCGCGCCACCCTGGCGCGGATGCGTTGTAAGGTCGACCAGAGCCGGGCTCTGTTGCAGGCCACGGTAACGGCGATCGAAAGCGGGGCCAACGACGCCATGCTGCGCGTGCTCGAGTCGAAAGCCGTGTGCAACGACGCCGCCGGCGAAGTATGCGACCTCGCGATGCGCGCCTGTGGCGGCGCCGCATTCCGCAAGGACGTCGCCATCGAGCGCTACTTCCGCGACGCCCGCGCCGGTATGGTGATGGCGCCGACCTCGGACGTACTCTACGACTTCGTCGGCAAAGCGATATGCGGAATGGACCTGTTCTAAGTGGCTCGCTGCCCCAACGCCCGGCTTGGGGCAGTCCGCAAGGCTCGCATGGCGTCCTCGTCACCCGCTCGATGCGATCCCTCGCGACCCGAGCTCAGGACTCTTCGATTCCGACGATCCTCATCGCCGCCGCCGCCAGCGTCGAGAGCTCCGTAGCTTGCGCGCGCCGCGGACCGTCGATCGCGCGCTCGACCGCGAGACCGCGCAAGCTCGTGGTAACGAGTCGCTCTGCCCTAGCGACGAGGTCCTCCGGATATTCTGGCAACGCCCGTCTCCACACGTCGCGCAGGCGCCGGCGCAGAGCCGGCCCCCGTTTGGCGATGAGCTCGACAAAGGTCGGGTCTCGACTCAGCGTCAGCTGAACCTCGAGCAATACTCGAAAGTCTTCGTGTGAGACCAGGGCCCAGAAGTCGCCTACCAGTTTCTTCACTCGGGCGGCGGGAGTAGCGGGGCCCGGCTCGAGCTCGCCGTAGGCGTTGTCCAGCGTCGCCCACCCCTCTTCCATCAGCGCCAGGAAGATCCCGGCTCGATCGGCGAAATGGTATTGAATGACGCCCCAGGAGAGCCCGCAGCGTTCGGTAATTCGGGCGACGCTGGCGCCGTCGATTCCGTCCTCACGGATGCAGGCGCGCGCCGCTTCCAGCACTGCGGCGCGCGTCTTTGCGCGGCGCTTGGTCGGAGCCCGCTTGGTCGACGTGGGGCGCCGGCGATCTCGACTCTTGGGAGGGGGCATGCTCATGATCGTTGACTTTATCGTAACACAATATTATTGGGATGCAATGAAGTTGGAACGAGAGCTCAGCTCGGTCAGGGCGCCGGCGTCCCTGGACCCGGACGATCCCGTATTCTCCGAGACTCGGTCCGGCGCCGCGTGGACCGCGCCAGCGGGCGACCCCCAAGGAGAAAACCATGCCGCTTCTCGATGACTACTCGGGTCCGTTCGATCCCAACCGGACGCTGGCAGATTTCTCGCGATCTTTCCTCGTGCAGCTCGGCCACGAATACCTCCTGATCGGCCACTTACTCGACCGTGTCGGCCAACCGTTGGTCGCATTCGATCACGCCGAGCAGGGCTTCGTAACCTCGGGCATCGAGGAGTGGATGGGGGCCAGTCCGATCTACTCCAAACGAATGCAGCGACTGATGAACTTCGAAGGCGACGACGTCGGCACCGTCTTCAAGAACCTTCAGCTCGAGGTCGGCTCGCCGCAACAGTTCATGGATTTCCAGTTCCGCTTGGATTCGCCCGAGTACGGCGAGTTCTGGCTCGCCCACTGCGGCGCGCTGATGGATCTCGAGCCGCACGGCAATACCGAGATCGTCAAGTTGATGTGCCACGACATTGAAGACCCGACCTTCGATGCCACGGCCGCCGCAACCAACCCGCGCATGATCATGCGCCCCATCCACCGCCCTCCCCGCATCGAGGGCCCGCTCGGCAACGGTCCCGGGCGCTGGCCACACTGCCGTTGGTCGGTGGCCATCGGCAAAGAGAACCAGCCCTACGAGCAGCATCCAAACCTCGACATCGTTCGCCAGTCCAAGCTCGCCGAGATCCCCGTCGATCGCCCAGCCGCAGACGCCGAACCCGGCGGCTGGTCGGACTACTCGGGTCCATTCGATCCCGGTTGCCAGCTCGCGGATTTCTCGCACAGCGCCCTCGTCGCCCTGCTCCAGGAATTCTCGGTCCAGGCGCACCTCTTGGTCCGCGCCTACATGCTGAGCCAGTCGAACAACTACGGCGAGGAGGCGGCGCAGCGCTACGGCCGCCGGCAGTGGGTCGGGCACGCCGCGTTGGGCGTGGTTCGGTTGCAGAAGTTTCTCGGCGTCGAGGGCGACGACATCGAGACGCTGGCAAAGGTGTTTCAGCTTCACCCAAACTTTCAGCCGCGCACCTACATCGACTTTCGAATCGAGGTGACTGGCCCGCAAAGCGCCCGCATCTCGATCGGCGACTCCCCTGCTCTCCGCGAAACCTCTCCTCACCATTGGTTCGCCCAGCTGGACAAAACGCCCCACGAAGCGATCGAGGCACTTGCCCAGCAGGTCAACCCGCGCGCCCGCTGCCAGCCGGTCGACGATCCAGGCTCGGCGCGATTTGCTTGGGACGTCGTCATCGACCCCGCCGCGGATCCCGCCGAAGACCCCAAGGAGCTGCAAATTGCGACCGCGGGGTCGGGCATGCGCTTCCGATTCGAGCAGAGGCGCACGCTGCGCGCCTAGTCGCGAGCCTATGCGATGCCGAACGAACGCCGAATTGCGTAGCCAATGACGACTACCTATCGCGTCATCCAGTGGGCCACGGGCTCGGTCGGACGCGAGGCGCTGAAGGGAATACTGATGCACCCGGCGCTCGAGCTGGCCGGCGTCTTCGTCCACTCGCCTGAGAAGCATGGTATCGACGCCGGGCAGCTCTGCGGCGTGCCCGACACCGGCGTGCTCGCGAGCAACGACAAGGATTCGATCCTCGCCTGCGACGCCGACTGCGTCGTCTACGCACCCCGGCTCGCCGACCTCGACGAGGTGTGCGCCCTGCTCCGCTCGGGCAAGAACGTCATCTGCACCCCCTTTCTCTTCCACCGCAGCCCGCGATTCGCCGCCGAAGCCAGCAAGATCGAGATGGCCTGTCGGGAAGGGTCGAGCTCGGTGCACGGCACAGGCATCCATCCGGGCTTCGTCGGAATGAGCTTGCCGCTCGCCGTATCGTCCCTTTCGAGGTCGATCGAGCATGTCCGGATCGAGGAGCGGGCCGATTGGAGCTTCTACGACAGCCCGCGCATCACCTTCGACAACATGCGCTTCGGCCACGCGCCGCAGGAAGCTTCGCTCGAGGCCAACCCCTTCGCCCGCTTCAACGCCGAACTCTTCGAACAGCAGGTTTGGTTGCTCTCCGATGCGTTCGGAGCGGGGATCGAAGAGGTCCGTGTCGAGCAGGAGCTCGCCGTCGCGCCCGAGTCGCGCGACCTCGTCGCGGGCCGGCTCGAAGCCGGCACCGTGTCGGGGCAGCGCTACCAGTGGATCGGCTTGCGCGGCGGGAAGAGCCGAGTCGAGATCGAGGCGCTGTGGACGCTCGGCGGGTTCTACCCGGAACATTGGCCAAAGCCGCAGGACGGCTGGACAGTTTCGATCGAGGGAGAGCCCTCCCTACAAACGCACTTCATTTCTCTGGCCAGCTTCCGGCGCAGCGACGCGACCATGGAAGAGCACGTCCAGGCAGCGAGTGTCGCGACGGCGATGCAGGCAGTCAATTCGATCCCGGCACTGTGCGACGCCCAAACCGGCTGGCGTTCGAGTATCGATCTAGGCGGGGTGTCCACCGGAATCGGATTCATCGACACGCCGGGCTGAGCAGGTCTGCCGACAGCGTCGGCGCTTCACTTGAGAATCAACGAAGGGGAAAACAATGAGTCGAGTGGCAAGCCAATGGGCCCTTGGGGTGTTCGCGCTTTCCGCAGTTTGCGCCCTCCCCTGGGAATCGCATGCGCAGGCTCAGGCCGATGACGACGCGCGGGAATCGACACAACCGAGGGCGATCGAAGAGATCGTGGTCCAGGCGCGCCGACGCGAAGAGCGGCTTGCCGACACCCCGGTTTCGGTCACGGCGCTCAGCGCGACCGCGCTGCGCCAGTCGACGATCACCGAGATGACGGAGCTCAGCGGCTTCGTGCCCAACTTGCAGGTGATCACGGGCCAAAACCCAAACCAGGCCCAGGTATTCATACGCGGTGTCGGCCAGGGCGATCCCGGCCAGATATCTTCCGATCCGGGAGTCGGCATCTACGTCGACGGCGTCTACCTCGCGCGGGCACAGGCGTCGGTACTCGATCTCGTCGACGTCGGCCAGATCGAGGTGCTGCGCGGCCCGCAGGGCACCCTGTTCGGAAAGAACACCGCTGGCGGAGCGCTCCTCGTCAGCTCGGTCAAACCCGACGAAGAGCTCGAAGGATCCGTCCTGCTGCGCCCCGGCAACTACAACAAGATCGACACGCGGGCGACGCTCAACGTTCCGATCGACTGGGGGTTCCTGGAAGACCGACTGTATTCGCGATTCACGTTCGCCTCCTTCTACGACGAAGGCTACATGAAAAACGAGTTTCGCGACGACCGCTGGTCCGATCGAAACACGATCGCGTTTCAGGGGTCGCTGCGGTTTCTCCCCGTCGACGACGTGACGATCGACGCCACCGGCTACTACTCGAAATCACACCAGCGACCGCGCGGCGGACATTGCACGTTCTTCAACCCGGATGCGACTGGCCTGGTCCTCGCCCCGGCCGACTTCGTCCAGGAGTGCATGCAGTCCGGTGTAGACGGACCGCACACGTTCGAAGCGGACTTCCCGAGTATCTCGAAGCTCGAGTCGAGCGGCGTGTGGGGCACGATTCAGTGGGACATCGGCGACGCCGCGTTCCTCGAGAATCTCAGCATCAAATCGATCACAGCCTACCGCGCCCAGAACGAGGCGACCGGACAAGACCTCGACTTCACCGCAGTGCCTCTCGGTATCGACCTCAGGGACGGGCGCGACATCGTCCTCGACGACGGCACCGTTCTCCCCTCGGCGCCGCTCGACGCGTCGCAGGTCAGCCAGGAGGTTCAGCTCGGCGGTACGGCCTGGGAGGATCGGATCAACTTCGTCAGCGGCGTCTACTATCTCTCCGATGAAGCGACCCGCGGCCAGGCCGTTTCCTTCCTCCCCGCTTTTCCCGGGGTCGGCGGAACCTTCTGGAACGATTCCGAAATCGACAACTGGTCGATCGCGATCTTCGGCCAGGCTACCGTCGATGTGTTCGATTGGCTGAGCTTGACCGGCGGGTTGCGCTGGTCGGACGAGCACAAGGAAGCCTCCCTGTTCCAGATCCAGCCAACCATTCCCCAGATCGACAGCGACGGAACCACGCAGGACGCGAGCTTCTCGGCGTGGACTCCAATGGCCAGCGTGGCGCTGCACCTCCCCGAAGAGCACATGCCCGACCTGCTCGATTCGCTGATGGGCTACTTCACCTACGCCCAGGGGTTCAAGAGCGGCGGCTTCAACCTCAGGCCGTTTCCCGGGCAACCCGACCAACTAGAGCCCTACGACCAGGAGGACCTGGAGTCGTACGAGATCGGCTTCAAGAGCGTTGCGTGGGAAGAGCGACTCACCTTCAACACCTCTCTCTTCTACAGCAAGTACGACGACATCCAGGTGCTCACCATCCGCGAAGTCGACACAGGGGGCCCCGTGCGCGTTCCTTTTCCCCTCACCGAGAACGCTGCTTCGGCGGACGTAATGGGGGCGGAGCTCGAGCTGTCGGTCATCCCGATCGACGGCCTGCGAATCGACGCCAACGCGGCACTACTCGACACCGAGTACGGAGAATACGAGGGTGTCAGCGACCTCGACGGCGAGCCGATCAATCGCAAGGGCGAGGGCTTCAACTCCGTCCCGGACTACACCGCGTTCGTCGCCGCACAGTACACATGGGAGCTCTACCCCTCGCGGCACGAGTGGCTGGGTGGCTCGATCACCCCGCGGCTCGAGTGGCAGCTCACCGGAGCAATTCACTACCAGGGTCCCGAGCTCGCCTCCGGGAGACAGGACGCCTTCAGTCTGCTCAACGCCCGCCTCGGCTACCAATTCAACGACGGTCGTACCGAGATCGCTCTTTGGGGTCGCAACCTGACCGACGAAAACTACTTCAACGGGAGTATCCCGGTCTCCGCGTTCGGCTACAACGTCCAGTTCGTCGCCCCACCGCTCACCTTCGGCGCCGAGATCTCTCACCGGTTCTTCTGATTCCCGGTCCGCTGAAGTAAGGTCCTCCGCGGATGGGAAGCTCTCCGAAATCGGAGCAACCAGGGACTCGGCAATGGACAATCCTGGCGAGACCGGCGCAGTCATCGTAACCGGTGCCGCGGGCGGGATGGGCGCCGCGATCGCGCGGATCTTCGCGAACCGTAAGTGGCCGCTCGTGCTGAGCGATCTGCATTCAGATCCGCTGGAAAGCTTGGCAGAGGAGCTGCGCCGGACAACTCCTACAACGGCAGTCGACGGCGACATCGCCGATCCGAGTCACATCGAGGCAATCATGGCCGCACTGGGTGACCGACCGATCGCCACCCTCGCGCACGCTGCGGGGGTCTCTCCGACGATGGCAGGTGGAAGTCGGATCTTCGAGATCAACTTCACCGCGACCCAGCGGCTCGTCGAGACCACTCTCCCGAAGATGGCGCACGGCGGCACTGCGGTCCTCGGAGAAGCCGACCTCGGAGTCCTCGACCCGCGAATCCGCATTGTGGGACTGCCCGCTTCGCCGGCGGGTCACTCGCTCAACGCATCGACATAGCCTTTGGGCGGCGGCGTCCACCCGCGCTCGGTTCGATCGTGTTGTTGCATGCGATCGGAGATCATCCTCTCGCGCAGGGTCTCGCCGTGTTCCTTGGCGCGCGCCAGGAAGGCTCTGTTCTCGGAGATCGCCCGATCCCGATCCCAGAGCTCGTACAAATGCCTCAACCCTTCCAGATCGTGGCGACGGAAGGCGTCGACCATCTTCTCGACGCGAAACGGGTGCACACCGAGGGCTCGTAGAGCCTCGGCACCGATACGCAACGAGCCGTCGAAAACCTCTCGCACCGCAACATCGCAACCCGCGTTCTTCAGAAGGTAGAGGTGATTGATGTCGAAGGCGCGCGCCAGGATCTTGACGCCCGGGTAGTGGCGATGCACGTGCTCCACCATCTCGACCGCTCGCTTCTGGTCGTCGATGGCGACGACGAAAACGCTGGCGCTCTCGATGCCCGCGGCGTGCAGTAGATCGGGGCGCGAGGCATCGCCGAAGTAGGTCTTGATACCCGCCTGGCGAACGGTGTCGATGATCTCGGCTTCGTGATCGAGGACGACGGTGCGTACGCCATCGGCGACCAGCAGCCGGTTGACGATCTGTCCGAAGCGGCCGATCCCGGCGATCACGACCGTGCCCTGCTCGTCGATGTCGTCGGCGTCCGCCGCCGCGGCACCGCGCAGCCGTGGCCGGATCAGCTTCTCGAGAACGATGAAGGAAACCGGAGTAAGCAGCATCGACATGGCGACGACCAGCGACAGCGTCTTCACCAGCTCATCGGGAAGCACCCCGTTCTGAAGGCTGAAGCTGAGCAAGACGAAGCCGAACTCGCCGGCCTGCGCCAGCCCCAGGGTGACCATCCATCCGTCCGGCGCCTGAAGACCGAAAAGACGCGCCAGCGCGAACAGTACCAAGGCCTTCGCGGCCATGACGGCCAGGGTCAGACCGACCACGGTTGCCGCATTCCCGAATAAGAAACCGAAGTCGATGCCCGCTCCAACCGTGATGAAAAACAATCCGAGGAGCAGCCCCTTGAACGGCTCGATGTCCGACTCGAGCTCGTGTCGAAACTCGCTGTTGGCGAGGACCACCCCGGCCAGAAACGTACCGAGCGCGGGTGAGAGATCGACCAAGGTCATCAGCAACGCGATGCCGATGATCAGCAGAAGTGCCGTCGCCGTGAAGATCTCGCGCAAGCGAGCTGCGGAAATGAATCGAAAAAGCGGGCGCGATAGGAAGTGTCCGGCGAGAACGACAAAGGCAATCGCGCCGAGCACGACCAGGGCGTACTGCGACGGGGGTAGTCCGTCGACCAGGCTCATCGCCGCATGCGAGCCCTCGCTGCCGGCGTCTGCCAGGTGCGACGCAGCGAGCTCGGGAAGAGCGAGCAGCGGGATCAGCGCGAGCATGGGGATGACCGCGATGTCCTGGAACAGCAGGATCGCAAAACCGGTGCGACCGCCCTCGGTCGAGGCGAGACCCTTTTCGTTCAGCGTCTGGAGAACGATGGCCGTCGACGACAGGGCGAGGATCAGTCCGACCGCGAGCGCTGTCGGCCAGCGCAGCTGCAGCAGTAGCCCGCCAGCAGTGATCACCGCGGTGGTAAGGAGCACCTGCAAGCCGCCGAACCCGACAAGGCGCGAGCGCATTCTCCAAAGCGCCTGGGGCTCCAGCTCGAGTCCGACGATGAACAGCATCATGACGACGCCGAACTCGGCGAAGTGCTGGATCTCGTGCGTTTCCGAGCCGACCAGCCCCAACGCCGGACCGATGACGATACCCGCGATCAGGTAGCCGAGCACCGAGCCGAGGCCGAGGCGCTTGGCGACCGGTACCGCCACCACCGCGGCGACGAGGTAGACGAAAGCCTGAAACAAGAGCCCGCTCATCGGTCCGAGTCCTTCAAGATGGCATCGAGGTCGCCGTTGAGCTTCTCCAACCCGCGCGCCGTCTCGATATCGAGTCGCTCGTGGCGCAGGGCGCTCAACACGCGTTGCCAATCGGCAATGTGCGCCTCGATCCGCCCCTCTTCGTACGCGGTGCGCGAGCTGTACAGCGCGAAAGGCGCCAGGTAGGTCATTCCGCAAAGCCGCGCGGTCTGCTCGATCGGGTAGAGAAGCTGACGCAGCGTGAACTGATTGTACCCTTGTGCGCAGTAGGCCGCCTCGGCGCCGCCGGCTGTGATCGCGTTGAAGAAGATCTTACCGGCGAGTGCGGTGCCGCCTTCGCCGTAGGCGAAGCCGTACTCGAGCACCAGATCCTGCCACTCCTTGAGGATCGCCGGCGTGGAGTACCAGTAGAGCGGGTGCATGAAGACGATCACATCGTGGCTCTGCAGTCGCTCCTGCTCGCGATCGATGTCGATTCGCAGGTCGGGATACTCGGCATAGAGGTCGACCAGCGAGACCCCTTCGATGCGAGCGGTGGCCTCCGCCAATGGTCGATTGACCTCCGACCGTTCGATCGCCGGATGTGCGAAGAGAACGAGAATGCGCATCCGGTTTCGATAGGTGCAATGCGACAGACGGGCAAGCGGATCGAATCGCGCATCGGCTTCGCCGATGTCATCGGAGACTCCCTCTCGTCAATCCTCCCCATAGGCGGGAGGAAGTCCTAAACTTCTCCCCCACGGGGGAGATGCCCCTACAGGGGGCAGAGAGGGCGATTCAGATGACTTCGACGCTGGCAGCGAAGCAGAGTTCCGCGCAGGCGGCGTCTCGGTGAGACCGACTACTGCTCCTCTCGCACACCGAAGTGCCGCGTGTAGAACGCGAAGCGCCGGCGCTCGGTCGCTGCGTCGAGGCCGGCGTCCGACAACGAGTAGCGGTGGACACCGCGAGAGCCTTTCGGTTTCGCTTTGGCGTAGTCGCCGATCAGCTTCCTGGCTTCCGCCGAGTAGTCCCATCCCAATCGCTGGTAGACCTCGCCGACGGTACCGACCGGGTCCCGCACCACGTCGTCGAAGTGCACGTCGATGAAGCGTTCGTCGGGTAGAGCGCCGCTCTGTCGGGCGGCGATCTCTTTCTCGAAAATGTAGGCGTACCCAGCGGGAACGAGTGCCGTCGCGCCTGACATATCCACGTCCCGACAGCGGATCCACCTGATCGTGCCCATCAGGCTGATCGCTGACGGAAGCGTCTTCAGCGGGTCGCGGTGGGTACGGATGATCCGCGCATCGGGGTAGACGTCGAACAGCTCCCTGAGAGTAAACAGGTGACTCGGCGCCTTGAGAAGCCAGCGCCGGCTTCCCCCAGCAGATTGCAACGTCTGCAGAAATCGCCGGTGGTAGCGGTAGGCGATGCGCTCGTCGGTGGCGGCCAGGTGCTTCTCGTAGGAGGGAACGACGTGGTTGCCGCTCCAATGCACCGACAGGAACTCGGGCACCGTCAGGTAGATGCACTCGTTGGGCAGGTAGCCGGAGTTCTCGTGCATGGTTTCGTATTCGGGTTGGACGTCGTGCCAGAACCGAACCAGCCGGTCGATGGATTCGCCGCGATCTCCGCGCTGGATGGCGTCGATCGGGCGCAGCATCTCCCACATCGCGGGGCAGCGGCTCTGCGGGTCGCACGCCATGAGCTCGTGCAGAATCGAGGTTCCGGAGCGCGGGCTTCCGACGATGAAGACCGGCGCCTCGATCGGCTGCTCCAGGACATCGGGTCGGCGTTTCCAGAGATCGGCGAAACCGAGACGGTTGCTCAGAGCGAGAACAATCTCGGTGCGAACGATAGTGCGACCGACGAGATGGAGGTTGGACTCCTCGTCGAGGGCGCGAATCAACACATCGAAGTGCTTGCGCCATTCGCCTTCGCCGAAGTCCGACAGGCCGGTGGCGCGGATCGCCGCCTGAAGCAGCGAGTCCGCGTCGAGCGCGACCAGGTTCTCCGCACCACCCGCGGCTTCCCCGTGCTCGATCAGCCGTTCGACCCAGGTGGGCCGCGGCGGCGGGGTCCAGCTCATCTCACATCTCCACGTACGGCGCCTGCCCTACAGGAATCGATTCCACGCCGCTTCGCGACGGCTGGAAAGCGCCGCGCGTCGGGCATTGGCATCGACGACGGGGTGGCCGGCCGGAAGCTGCGCGCGGACGCTCGCCAGCGGCACCACTCGCGAGCTCGGCACGGGGTTGTCGTTTGCCCAAACCCACCGGTAGACCAGCATTCCGTGCCGGCGCGCCTCCGTGTCGATCCAGTTCGGCACGCCGGGGTCGCTGTGCGCAACCACGACCCGAAACCGACCGTCCTCGTCGACATACATCTGATGGTCGTTGAGGCTGGTCTGGCGGTCGGCGAAGTCACCCGACTCGAGCCAGCCCAGCGTGTGAATCGTCACCCCCCAATACTGGGCGTCGGGCCGGTCACACTCGATGATCAGCGCCTCATCGTCGTCGAGATCCCACAAACAGGATCCGTAGAGGATGTTGTCGGCGCCGCCCGGCGTCGAACCCGCCGGGCGCGCGACGTTCTTCTTTCCCTGGTCCCAGGCGGCCGACGTGTAGCCGTTCCAAAAAACCGCGGTACGCTCGACCCAGCTCGCTGCCCGCTCCAGGCCGCGGGCCAGGGAAGACGGATCCAGCGGAGGTGGCGGCTCCCCCTCGGCTCCGAGTCTCTCGATGTGAAACACCGGAGCGGCATCGTGCTCCCAATCGCTCTGATAGATGCGAATGGTGAGGAGCCGCCCCCTCGGGTCCGCCGGCATCCAGTTCCGCGCTTGCTCTTCCGGTGAGATCCAAAACTCGAGCAGGCCATCCGGCCCTAGTTCGAACTGCTCGAGGCTGCATTCGCCAAACACCCCGAACTTGCCCAACTGCATATCGCCTTCGTTGAGAGAGAAGATCGCCTGGCGAACCCCAGTGACATCGGCCCATACGCGGTAGCTCGACTGCGGGTCGATGTTGGCGCGGAGATAGACATTGTCGGGGTTGGGGCCACCCCACTGAAGGTGCGGCGTCTCGTACTTGACGAAGAAGGGATGCCGCGGATCCCCTGCTTCGATCTCCATCTGGGTGGCGTAGGTGACGAGCCGGGTGAGCCAGCGAAACCCTTCTGCGCGCTCCCGCGGTGAATCCGGAAACCCCTCGTCCAAGATCGACTTGCCCGCAGCCTTCAGCCGATCGCACCACGCCTCCCACATCTCCCCCGAAGCCAATCGCTTCTCGTCAGAGCTCATTCCATTCCCCTACATCCCTGCCGGCGGCGGAAGCGAATCGGCATGGTTTGCATGCCCATGTGCTTGTTGCTGCGCGAGTAGCGAACCGCTGCCGGCGGCGAACAGCAGATTGAAGAACCCGTGGAGCTCCTCATCGCTGAGCTGCTGATGGCTGCCGCCCTCTTCGATGGTGGCGTGCACGACGTTGCTGAACAGGTCGCCGGACGGGTTGCGCCGCCGCTCGGCGAAAGTTTCGTGCGGAAAGCCCGCTTCGAACTGATCCAGCGAGGTGAGATCGACAGCGTCGATGGACATAGTAGGGGGACCTTCTTGTCAGCGAGCCCCAAGCTGAAGAAAGCGCTCTCGAAGTCAACACTTGCCTGCCCCATCTATAGAGAGCAGCGGCCGGGAAAACGCGACAACCAAGAGGTGCATCGTGCATCGGCTTCGCCGACGTCATTGGAGACTCCCTCTCCTCAATCCTCCCCCATAGGGGGAGGAAGTCACGAACTTCTCCCCCTACGGGGGAGATGCCCCGACAGGGGCAGAGAGGGCGAATCAGATGACTTCGCCGCAAGCGGCGAAGCACACATCGTGCATCGCCTTTCCCGATACCTTTCGAGACTTCCTCTCCGTTGGGACGACAGGACCACGCCAGCGGGCAAGGTCAGTCCGGCGACTGCAGTCGAGACCGAATCAGGCGCCGCAACTCGGCCGGGTAACGCTTGCGCAGTAGCCCGTATTCCTGCTCGCCGTACATTCTCGACAGGGTCGGCCCGGAGACGGCGAAATAGCTCACCGCGCCGAGTAGCTCGTAGACGATCGCAAGCAACGTCGCGTTCGACTTGCGAGCGCGGCCCTCGGTTCGCCGCACGGTCTCCACCAGCGCGTCGAGAAACGGCTTGAGGTACCAGACCTCGGCGCGCTCGGCGCGGTGCTTGTTGTCGAGCAGCTCGCGCATGATCAGGCGCGAATCTTCGGGATCCTCCATGGCTGCATCGTAGAACTCGAGGAGAACCCGCTCGAGCTGCTCGGCCGGGTCTTCTCCCGCCGCTTGCAGGTCTTCCAAATGGCCGAGCAGCCTGGTCGAGATTCTCTGCAGCACCTCGCCGTAGAGCTTCTCCTTGCTGCCGAAGTGGTGCAGCAACGCCTGCTTGGTCAGCCCGAGCTCCTCGGCAATCCCAGCGATGCTGGCGCCGTAGAACCCCTTCTCCGCGAACTGCCGCCCGGCGGCTTCGATCAACTGGTCCCGGGTTGCCCTGCTCACGCCTGCCCTCCCCCTGCGCGCCCTCTCGCTCGATCCTCGAATCATGAGGCCATCATCTTGACACCTACCGATCGGTAAGTATAGAACTTACCGATCGGTAGGTACCCCGACGCCCAAAGAGGCAGCGCCAGAAAGAGGAGGATCTCATGTCCGAAGAGCTCGTGAAGTACGCCGCCGCAAACGGCATCGCCACCGTCACGCTGAACCGTCCGGAGAAGTACAACACACTCCGCCTCGAGCTGATCGACCAGCTGGACGCGGCTCTGCGCGAGGCAAACCGCGACCCCGAGGTGCGCGTCATCGTTCTCGAGGGCGCGGGGGACAGCTTCTGCGGAGGCTTCGACTTCTCGGGAGGGCTCGAGCACTACGGAGGGCTCCAGGAAACGGGCTACGACCCCGGGATGGACGTTCACATGGTCACCAACCAGTACACGAGCTACATGTCGACCTTCATGGGTTTGTGGCGCGGCCTGAAACCGACGATCGCCAAGGTCCACGGCTACTGCGTCGGCGGAGGGTCGGAGATGGCCCTCTGCGCCGACATCGTGATCGCTTCCGACGATGCGCGTTTCGGCACCCCCTACTCCCGTGTCTGGGGCTGTCACTTGAGCGGCATGTGGGTCTACCGGCTCGGCCTCGCCAAGGCGAAGTACTACGCCCTGACCGGCGAATGGATCAGCGGCAAGGAGGCTGCGGCGATCGAGCTGATCAACTTCTCCTACCCGCTCGAGCAGCTCGACGACGAGGTCGACAAGCTCGCCACCAAGCTGGCGGGGATTCCGCTCACCCAGCTGATCTCGATGAAGCTGATCGTCAACCAGACCTACGACAACATGGGGCTGCAGAGTACCCAGACGCTGGGCCCGATCCTCGATGGCATCATGCGCAACACACCCGAAGGCCGCGAGTTCGTACGCGTCGCCGCGACTGAGGGCGTCAAGGGCGCGGTCGTCAAGCGCGACGGGCCGTTCGGCGACTACAGCCAGGGCCCAAAAGACCAGCAGCCGCGCAAGCGAAGCGAGCTCGACTGACCAAGCGCGCGGGCGCGCACCCGCGGCCCATA
Source organism: bacterium (assembly GCA_030430165.1). Lineage (GTDB taxonomy): Bacteria > Desulfobacterota > Binatia > HRBIN30 > CADEER01 > CADEER01. The sequence continues at coordinate 77,296 of JAUIGL010000016.1, forward strand.
AAACAACACCAAGTCGCAAAGGCGCGAAGATCGCCGCTCCGCCCCCTGCCCGGACTGGACAGCACAGGAACAGGTAGTACCGTGAAGCGCCCAAGATGAACACGACGAGCAACCACCAAGACCACGTTGTCGGCCTCTTCGCCTACGTAAGCGACTCCACCAAGTCGTCTCTTTTTCGCAACGGCAAGGTGCGCATGAAGCGCGACCAGGACGGCAACGACAGTGCCGCCGAGGGAATCGAGCGCTCTCGCCGCGAAATGAAAGTGGGCAACGGACGTGCTCAGTCCGAGGTGACTCTTGCACGAAACGGTTTCGAGCTACGGCACCAGCCAATCGAAGGCGATCCGGACTTTTTCAACCTCCGCGAAGTCGCGGCGCACTACTACCCACAGTGTGAGCGCATCGTCGAAGCGGTCACCGGCGGGCGCGCCTTCGCTTTCGATCACAACGTCCGCTCGGCTCTCGGCAACCAGGACGGCCGGCGTATCGCCGGCGGGCAGCAGGTGCAGCAGCCGCTCCACCTCGTGCACGGGGACTACACCCTCGCCAGCGCGCCGCGCCGGTTGCGCGAGCTGGCAGCGCCGCCCACCGGCAACGACACGCTTCGCGACGTGCTCGACGAAGGCCAGTCGCTTCTGCCAGAAGATTCGGTCACGCGCGCGCTCGCCGATGGCGGTCGCTTCGCAATCATCAACGTCTGGCGCAACATCGCGACGGAGCCGGTCGCAACCCATCCCCTCGCGCTGTGCGACGGCAAGACCGTGAGCCCGGAGGACCTCGTCGTCTTCGAAATCCACTATCCGGACCGCATCGGCGAGAACTACTTTGCCAAGCACTCGCCCCGCCATCGCTGGCTCTACTATCCCGCCATGACCCACGACGAGGCCTTGCTGATCAAGCAGTGGGACTCACACGGCCCGCTCGCTCTGTCGAGCGGCGAGTCGAGCGATGCCAGCGAGCCCGACGCGCCGGCGACATTCAGCTTCCACAGCGCCTTCGACGATCCGTCGACGCCCCCGGACGCTCCCGACCGAACCAGCATCGAAGTGCGCTGCGTCGTGTTGTACGACTGACCGAAACCCACCCAGGCGAGCTACACCCCGCGCCACCGAGGGACACTCGAGCGGCAGCCGGAGATATACGGACTGCCAGCCCGCCACCGGCGTATCCGCCGGGTCGTTCGGGACAAGAACTCCGATCGCAACATCCGACGATCCCATCGACGTCATCCCGGCGAAGGCCGGGATCCAGAGCAATGGGAACCAACCTCGTCGTAGCTTCCGGATGCCAGGGTGGATTCCGGCTTTCGCCGGAATGACGGTTTGTGGCGGTGGCGCAATGGGAGAAACGTGTTCGGGGGCCGGGGAAGAGGCCAAAGTCGTACGACTCTCGGCAGGGCCGGGTCCGTGGACGTCGCTGCGGATCTCAGCCGACCAGGGTAGCGCGGTTCTCCTTGATATACTCGACGGTTCGCAGCGCCAGCGCGGCGAGCGTTCCGGTCGGGTTCACCGCGGCGATGGTCGGGAAGAGACTGGCACCGGCGATGAACAGGTTGTCGACCTCGTGGGTCTGTCCGAACGAGTTGGTCACCGATCGCTCGGGGTCGTCGCCCATTGGCGTGCCGCCGGCCAGGTGGATGTTGACGCGCGACCCGGCCCAGGGGTCGCTCGCCCCGGCGGCGCGGAAGATGCGCAGGCCTTCCTCCCTGGCGAGGTCGAGCCGGGCGGCATTCTCCTTGGGGATGTTGTTGATCACCTTGGCCACCGGCAGGCCGTGCGCATCGGTAACGCTGCGATCGAGCTCGACGCGGTTCTCCTTTACCGAGGTCTCCTCGCAGACCGCCGTCATGTTGGCGAACCGCTTGGCGTCCTCACGCAGGAACTTATCGAGCGCCGAGCCGTAGAGATCCGGTCGCGAGACGGCGATTCCGAGCAAGCCGTTCGGCTTCGCCGCCTGGCCGCACAACCAGGCGCGACTGCCGAAGGTTGCGTCCGCCGGTTGCTTGTCGTCGTAGCCCTCCTGGGAGAAGAGGTTGCCCCCGGTGACGCCGAGGTGCGGCTGTGTCTCGTCTTCGAGGATGCCGTAGATGATGAGCGAGGGATGCGACATGAAGTGATGGCCGACCATGCCGCTTCGGTTCGCCAAACCATTGGGATGGGAGCCGCTCGCCGAGAGCAGAAGAAGTCGAACGTTCGGCACGGTGTGGCAGGCGACGATCACGATGTCGGCCGGCTGCATGTGGACTTCGCCGGCGGCGTCGCGGTACTCGACGCCGGTCGCCCTGGCGCCGCTCGCATCGGTCTTTACCGCGGTGACGTAGCATTTGTGACGCAGCTCGGCGCCGGCGCGCAGCGCCTTGGGCCACTGCAGCACCAGCGGGTTGGCGAGCGCGCCGATCGGGCACCCCGCGTCGCACCAGCCGTCGAGAATGCACGGAGCCCTTTCGTCGTATCTCTCGCTGTTGATCGCAACGGAGTTGGGCGAGGTGGGAATCTCGAGAGCGTCGAAGCCTCGCTTGATCGCCGTCGACTGCGGCAGCTCGCCGAGCGGCGGCATCGGGTACGGATCGGCCGGCGGCGACCACGGCTCGCGCGCGCGATTCCCCGAAGCCCCGAAGTACTTGTCGGCGCGGTCGTACCACGGTCTCAGGTCGCCGTACTCGATCGGCCAGTCCAGCCCCTGCCCGTACAGCGAACGTTCCTTGAAGTCGTTCTCGTGGAACCGATACCAGTTGCCGTACCAGTGGGCGCCGGCGCCGCCGGTCCCCCACCCCATGCCGAAGTTCAGCCCGCCGGCGAGATCTCCCTCGGCGAGGATCGGTGGTCCGCCCCATTTGAGACGGCGCGCCCACAGCTGCGAGCTCACCATGTCCTCGATGGTGCGCTCAGGACCGGCCTCCAAGGTCAGGACGTCGAAGCCGCTCTCCGCCAACTCGGCGGTCACCGTGCTCCCGGCGATCCCGGAACCGACGACGACGACCTCGACCGCGTCGTGCTCGTGTTGGACGTCGCCCATCGTGTCGCCTGCTACCAGGGAGTCGGTGGCCGAATGTGGGCCAGGTAGGGAACGCCGAGATCGAGGAAGCCCCGCTGGGTTCCGTAGACGACGTCGACCGCGTCGGCTCGGGAGACGAAGTAGAAGAAGGACGGATCCGGGTCGGTCCAAGCGACCGACGACGACGTCGCCGCCGCGTCGACCACCGCCCTGCGCTGCTCGGCGTTGAGCGCCGTGAACCGTTTCTCGAAACGCGCCGCGCTCTCCGCGTCGATCCCCGCGATCGCCTGCAGATAGAACGCGTCGAGCGGCGCATTCTGTAGCAGCCGCGCGAAGAGGAGGGTCTCCGCAAACGGAGCGGCGAGGTAGTGATCGAGATAGCGGGCGACACCGACATCCGCGGCGCCGACGGCGAGGACGTCGCACCAGGCATCGTAGGTCGCGGCCTGGTGCTGGCTGAGAACCTGCAGGTCTGCGGAGGGCTCGTCACCGCTGCTGCAGGCGAGACCACCGGCCCCGAAGACACCCAGCGCAACGGCGCCCGAGGTCGTCTGGCGCAGAAACTCCCTGCGCGTACGCATCACGCCCGGCCGCCGCGTTGCGTCATGGGTGGAGCGATGGTCGGAAGCCTTGGCCATTGGTCGCGTCAGCTCGCAGTCACCCCTATCCCACGCCACCGGAGGGAATTGAAGGGCGAAGGTGCGAATCGCGTCTCCCTTGCCCAGAATCGGTATCGCCTTCGCTTTTCGATACCGACAGCGACACCGACCGCGATTCGCGCCAGCTCTCTAAGCGACGATTCCGTCGGTTCTCAGCTTGTCGATCGCTTCGGCACTGCGTCCCATCTGGCGCAGAACCTCCTCCGTGTGCTCGCCGAGGCTCGGCGCCGGACCGCGGATCGCCGACGGCGTAGCCTCGAAGCGCGCCGGCGGCCGGGGCTCGCGGATGCGGCCCATGGTCGGATGCTCGTTCTCCACCAGACACTCGTTGGCGACGACCTGCTCGAAGCCCGCCACCTCCTCGGGCCGAAGCAACGGACCGCAGGGCACGTCGGCCTCGGTCAGACGCTGGAGGAACTCTTCGGTAGTCAGCTCGGAACCGGACTTGGCGAGCTCGGCGCGGAACTCGTCGAGGTTGGCGAGGCGGGCGTCCGGCGTCGAGAAGCGGGGATCGGCCAGCAACTCGACCCGATCGGCCGCAATCAACAGATTGGTCCACTGCTCCTCGGTCACTGCTGCCACCGCGGCACCGCCGTCCTTGGTGACCGCAGGGTTGTAGCTGGTCGCGATCAGCGGCAGGCGCGTCTGCCCCTCCTCCTCGAGAATCATCTGGTTGGCGTGACCATCCGGCCAGAGAAAGGCAAGGCCAGCTTCGAGCATCGACAAGCGCACGTGCTGCCCGCCGGCGCCGCGCTCGCGCGCGAACAGCGCCGCGGTGATCGCCTGCGCCGCCGTATACCCGGTGCACTTGTCGACCCACGCCTGGCGCATGAACGCCGGCTCGTCCGGATTCTGGATGTACGTCGCTCCGGTCATTCCCTGCAGGATGTGGTCGAACGCGGGGCGGCCCGCGAACGAACCGCGCTCGCCGAATGCATTGATCGACACGTAGATCAGCTCGGGATGCACGCCGCGCAGCTCCGCCTCGCCGAGACCAAGGCGGTCGATGACGCCATGGCGAAAGTTCTGGATGAAGATGTCGGCGTCGGCAGCGAGCTCGCGCACCAGGTCGCGCCCCGCCTCCTCCTGGACATTCACCACCAGCGAGCGCTTGCCGCGATTGACCGACGCAAAAGCGGCGCCGATGCCACCGCGATGGGTCCCGACGTAGCGAAAGAAGTCACCGAACCCCGGTGGCTCGATCTTGACGACTTCGGCGCCCTGATCGGCGAGGATCATCGTCGCCAACGGCCCGGTGATCATCGCGGTCATGTCGACGATGCGGATTCCGTCCAGTGCTCCAGGCATGCCCAGTCCTCCGTTCTCGCTGTGTCGAGTCGATACGCGCCCCCCATAGCGGCTGAGACTGCCGGAAGCCAGGAAAAGCGAGCGACGCTCTCATCCAACGACAATAGAAGCGGACCCTCGCTAACGCTCGGCCATCTCCCCCCCTCACCCGCGCTCCGCGCGGCCTCTCCCGCGAGGAGAGGCGAAACAGCTCGCTCGACAACTTTGCAACGTTCGGGTAGGCACCACGAGTTGCCCTTCTGACGAGGACTTGCCGTGTCGACCCAGCCATCTAGCAAGGACCGCAGCGGACCCCTCGACGGCCTGCGGGTGTTGGACCTCACCCAGGCGCTGTCGGGCCCCTACTGCACGATGCTGTTGGCCGATCTCGGCGCCGACGTGATCAAGGTCGAGCCGCCTAGCGGCGACATGACTCGCTTCCCCGGCCCGTTTACCGGTGAGGACAGCGAGCGCGCCTACGGCGGCTACTTCGCCAGCATCAATCGCGGCAAACGCTCGATCGTGCTCGACCTGAAACGAGACGAGGATCGCCACGTCTTCCTCGAGCTCGCCAAGACGGTCGACGTCGTCGTCGAGAACAGCCGCGCCGGGGTGATGGACCGGCTCGGCGTCGGCTACGAAACGCTGGCCGCGCAGAATCCCAAGTTGGTCTACGCGGCGATCCGCGGCTTCGGCGATCGCCGCACCGGTGAGAGTCCGTACGAGAAGTGGCCGGCCTACGACATCGTCGCCCAGGCGATGGGCGGCCTGATCAGCATCACTGGATCGGCCGACGGCACCGTCACGAAGTGCGGCCCCAGCGTCGCCGACATCTTCAGCGGCAGCCTCAACGCGGTCGGTCTGCTGGCGGCGGTGATCGAGGCGCGCGCCAGCGGACGCGGGCAGTTCGTCGACGTCGCCATGTACGACGCCATTCTGAGCCTGTGCGAAGGCGCGGCGTATCTCTACTCCTACACCGGCCAAGCGAGCCGGCCGACCGGCAACGGCCACCCCCTGATCGCGCCATTCGACGTCTTCCCGACTCGCGACGGACACTGCGCCTTCGGCAGCCCATCCGACACTGTGTTCGCCACCCTGTGCCAACGTATGCAACGCCCCGAGCTGGCCGACGACGAGCGCTTCCGCACGGCGATCGACCGACTGATCAATCGGCCGGCGCTCAACCAGGAGCTCGTCGCCTGGACCTCGTCGAAGACGACTGCCGAGATCGTCGAGCTGCTGGCGGGCGACGTCCCAGTGGGTCCGGTGAACGACATGGCGGCCATCTACGCCGACCCACACGTCGCCGCGCGCGAGATGCTGGTCGAGGTCGAGCAGCCCGACGGCAGTCGACCGGTGACCCTGGCCGGCCAGCCGATCAAGATGAGCCGCAGCTACACCGGAATACGACAGCGGCCGCCGCGGCTCGGCGAGCACACCGAAGAGATTCTAGCCGAAGCGGGGATCGCGCGATGAGCTCTGTTGGCGACACGACCAAGCAGCTCGTCGTCACGGTCGAGCGCGGGATCGCGACGATCCTCCTCAACCGCCCGGAAAAGCGCAACGCGGTCACCTACGCGATGTGGTGCGCGCTCACCCAGCACTGCGAGCGGCTCGCCACCGATCCCGAGGTCCGCCTCCTCGTCGTGCGCGGCGCCGGCGACCATTTCTGCGCCGGCGCCGACATCGGCGGTCTGGCCGATGTTCCGATCGAGGAGTACCGCAGCGCCAACGAAGCGGCCGATCGCGCCCTGGCCCGCTTTCCGAAACCGAGCATCGCCTTCATCGCCGGCGCCTGCGTCGGCGGCGGCGCCGAGATCGCCATCGCCTGCGATCTGCGACTGGCCAGCGCCAACGCGCGCTTCGGCATCACCCCCGCCCGCCTCGGCATCGTCTACCCAGCGCCGGCGGTCGAGCGCGCGGTTCGCCTCATCGGCGCGTCGGCCGCCAAACACTTGCTGTACTCGGCCGAGATCGTCGACGCCGACCGAGCCCTGCGAATCGGCCTGGTCGACGAGCTCCTCGAACCGGAACACGCCGAGGCGCGCCTGCACGAGCTCACCAACCTCCTGGCGAGCGAGCGTTCGCTGCTCTCGCAGATGGCGGCCAAGGAAATGGTCGATTCGGTCAGCGAGAACGGACAGGTCGGCGCCGAGATCGAGCGCAAATGGACGGACGCGCTGGCTCACAGCGAAGACTCGCTCGAGGGCATCGCCGCCTTTCTCGAGCGACGCAAGCCGCGTTTCAAATGGCGCCCCGGCGACTCCTGAACCGAACCGGGCGCCCGCAGAACGAGGATCGGCGCCGGCTGGGAATGCATCTCTTCATTGAGTAGTTCTTCATCCCGATGCCCATCGACCCGGTCCTCTTCGCGCTCGGCGCTTGCATGGTGCTGTTCGCCGGGCTGGCGACGGCGGCGTGGCGGCCGAACCAGATCGTCGACCACCCGCGCATCGTTCTGGCGCTGCTGGCGGCGATCACCGTCGCGGCGGCAGCGATGCTGGTGCGGCTCGAACCGCTCGGCTTCACGATCGACGTCGATCCGGCGAGCGAGCCGCTGATCGGTCGCAACGACCCCAACATCTCGACCTACCGCGCCGCCGTGCGCGATTTCGGCAGCGACGACATCTACGTCGTTGCCATGCACGTCGAGGACGACGTCTTCACGCGCGAGAACCTGCTGGCGATCGAGCGCCTCACCCAGCAGATTCAGCGCCTACCGGGGATTGCCAAGGTCGAGAGCCTCGCCTGGACACAGTCGGTGCGCTACGACTCGGCGCGCGACCTGGTCGAG
>JAUIGL010000125.1 GCA_030430165.1 bacterium
CGCTCGCTTCCCGCATGATCTCGGGGTTCACCGCACAGCCCGTAATCTGCGCGCCCGCCTCGAACGCAATCTCGTTCTCGGTTCCGGCAACCTCTTCACCACCCGTCGACAGGGTCACCTCGATCGGGCCGCCCCCGACGATCGATCCAATCTCAATCGTTGCCTGGCCGAGCGCGGAGCTCGCCGCAAAAGCCAGCAGCACCACAGCAAAGCTCGTGCAGCATGTCACCTTTCTCATCAGATCCTCCCTCAAAGATTTCTTCCCGCCGCTCCTGCGGCCAGCTGGAACTTCAATTTTGCCGTTTTACAAACGCCATTTTCGATCAAGAATCAAGGACTCAGCGATATTTTAACCGGGGCAGCCGCCGAGAGCGTTGTTGACCGCCCGGATCAGCTCGTTGATCGAGACCTGCCCGTCGCGGTTCTCGTCCATCGCCTCGCAGACAGAAACGTCGAGAGTTCCAAGGGAAATATTGACCCCCTGGATGAGCTCGTTGATCGCCACCTGGCCGTCGCCGTTGCAGTCGCCGACGCAGGTCCCGCCCTCGATAATCGTGGCGGTGCCGCTGTCGCAAGTGATCCGGCTGCGGTCCTGATCACGGTTCGCAGTCTGGTCGATCGCCGACTGGTCGCCGATCGACAGATCGGCGGTGAACTCGGGCCGCGCCGGGTCGCCGTTGTCCTGCTCGCAGAAGATGTGCAGGTCGTACTCCTGCCCCTGCTGCACGCCGTCACCCGCCTCGAGGCGAATCGTCATCAGCGTGCCGCTGTCGGGCAGCCGCGGGATCTCGACCGGGCCGCCGTCGGGAATGTCCCTGGGGCCGTAGACGACGACGTTGATGAAGTCGTCGCGGGTCTGATCCCCCGTCGGGCACAAGCAGCGCTCGCGCGCGTTGCAGGTCTCGTTCTCGATCACCACCTGAAAGTCGTTGCTGATCGCGCTGGCGATGTTGACCGCCCCCGAGGCAAAGACGCCCCCGTCGGTGCAAGGCAGCTCCAGGGGGTTGCCGCTACCGCTCCCCGGGATGCCGATCGAGAAGGCGATCGCAGCAATGTCGTCATTGCCCTGGCCGGCCTGCTGATCGTCGGGCCCCTGGGTGAATCTGATCGTCACCTGACCGCTCCCGTTGGAGGGAATGTCGACGTCACCGACCTCGAGCACCGCGCAGTCGGTCAGGCATTCCTGCAGAGCGTACGCGGGTGCGCCGGGGTGCAAGAGCACGAAGCCGGCGGCCATCACTGCCGCCACCACGGATCGCTTCAACATTCCTAAGCCTCCTCAGCGCACTGCGCAGCGCGAAGCGGTTTGCCGTTCGGCGTTACCGCGCGCTCGGATGCGCTCCTCTCTACGACCCCAGCACCCATTCGCGGAAAAAAGTCCACCATCTGTTATCCCACCGTTCCTGTTGTGTCAAAAAACAAATCAGGCCGCGACACAGCCCTCGAGGGCGCTGTTCACCGCCGCCACCAGCTCGGAAATGCTCACCTGACCGTCGGAATCGCGGTCGAACGCCGTGCACTCCGAAACGTCGAGCTGACCGAGCGCGATATTGACGCCGCGCACCAGCTCGGAGATCGAAACCATACCGTCGCCATTGCAGTCGCCGACGCACTCTCCCGAGTTGCCGCCGCCGGAGTTGATCAGAATTCCGACATCGTCCGAGTCGAGGTGCGTCGTCACCACGTCGAGAGCGCCGTCGCCGTCGAGATCGGCCGCCTCGACGACCCCCGGGCCGGCGCCGACGTCGTAAGTCCCGGCCTCACCGAAGGTGCCGTCACCGTTGCCCGGAAACACCAAAAGAAAACCGTCGACATCGCCTTCACCGAAGCTGTCGAGGGTGAGGATGTCGAGCAGCAGATCGCCGTCGATGTCGGCGATCGCGACGTCCTCGGGGAAGATTCCGGCCGCGAGCAGCGGACCGTCGGTAAAGCTGCCGTCGCCGTTGCCGAAGAGAACCGAGATCGAGTCCTCGGCCCAGTTGGCCACGGCGATGTCGTCGTTGGAATCGTTGTCGAGATCGCCCACCGCGATGCCGAGCGGAGTATCGCCGACCACCTGGTTGGGGGTCTGCAGGTCGAAGTTGCCAGCTCCGTCTCCGAGCAGGATCGCCACTTCGCCCGGAAAGTCGTCGTCGAGCGTCACCGCCAGATCGAGCGCCCCGCCGTCGAAATTCCCCGCCGCGATGCCCGACGGTCCGCCTGCCACCGCGATCACGATCGCATCTTCAAAAGTGCCGTCGCCGTTGCCGAGGAACACCGAGATCGAATCGTCGAACAGGTTCGTGGTGACGAAGTCGGCATTGCCGTCGTCGTCGAAATCGGCACTGAGGATGTTCTCCGGGAACGTGCCGGCGCCGACATCGACCAGATTCGGCGAGCCGAAGCTGCCATCGCCGTTGCCCGGATAGATGCCGACGTTCGAGTCGGAGCCGTTCAGCACTGCCAGATCGGTGTTGCCGTCGTCGTCGAAGTCGGCGGCGTCGACTCCGGTCGGTCCCAAACCCGCCGCCAGGGTCGCCGCCAAGGTGAAATTTCCCGTCCCGGAATTGAGAAACACCGACGCATCGTCGCTGCCGTTGTTGGCGGTGATCAGATCGGGGCTGCCGTCGTCGTTGAGATCGGCGATCGCCAGGCCCTGAGGATCCGACGAGCAGTCGGCGAGCACGCATTCCGGCGGACCGAGCGGGACGTCGACGCGCGGGAAAAAGTTCGGCAGACCGGCGAACGCGGTCATGACCAACGCCGTCGAAGCGACGGCGAAAAAGACGAGTCTACGAGCAGTCAAACGCATTCCACAGCTCCTCCAGGCCCAGAAACCGGGAATACGGGCCTTCCCCCGACCCCATCCGCCCCAGAACCGGCGATCGGCGTCCAAAAAATGCAAAAAAACACGGCGATTTCGCAATGCTCGCCAGCCGCACCCGGAATGTCAAGATCGGGACACAGGGCGGCGAAGCGACGCCTGACGCCAGGAGAAGAGCTCAACATTTTGTAGTTTACCGCGGAAAACCTGCCTGTGCCGGGAGGGATGCATCCCTGCAGCTGTTTGCTGCAGAGATGCAGGATCTAGGGGCTAGGATCTAGGGACTAGGGATGGTGGGGCGGGCTTCGCCCGCCCATCTGGGATTGAACAGCTCCCTACCTCCCCTAATCCCTAGCCCCTAGTCCCTAGTCCCTGCTCTTTCTGTAGAAACCCCGCCGCCGCTGTCCTAAGCTGGGGAAACACGCCGTGAAGTCCGCTCCCTCACAACTTCCTCCGACCGCCTCCGCGGCAGCCGATACGGCTTGCGCGCCGGTGGCGATGGCGGCGGCTGCCCGATCCGTAGCCGGGGTGGCGGCCGACGAGGTGCCGACCGAGGGGCAGCGGCTCGCCCTGTATCGGCTGCTGGTGCTCAACATGGCACTGCAGCTGTTCGACGGGGTCGCCACCTACCAGGGGCTCGGCCTCGGCTTCCAGGAGGCCAATCCGATTTTGATACGCGCTTTTTCCAACATCGGGGTGCTGGAGACGCTCCTCCTGTACAAGGCTTACGCGTGCGGCCTGTTGCTGGTCCTGTACCGGCTCACCCCGGCGCGGCTCGGCATTCCGATCCTGCGCGGACTGGCGGCGGTCTACTGCGTCTTTTCCTTGGGACCGTGGCTCGGTAAGTTCATCTCGGTCGCCGCCCACCTGATCTGAGCGCGATCGAGCATCGATGGCCAAGCCCCCCGACCGCCCCGACATCATCGAAGCCTGGGACACGACCAAGGAGTCGAACACCGAGGCGTGGGAGCAGAAACGGCGCCTGGCGGCGGCGATGCGCCTGGTGATGGAGCGCCTGGTGCCGAGCAACGCCCCGGAGGACGAGCTGCGCCGCGCCGCCGAGGGGCTCGAACGCTACGCCGAAGCACTCAAGGAGCACCCTCGCCTCAAGAACATCCACGGCCATCCCGAATCCGCCACCTCGGGCGACGTCGGCGCCTTCTTCGACCAGAGTCCGTTCATCGGCCTCGCCAATCCGCTGGCGCCGCCGATCCGCATGGGCAAGATCGGCGATCGGAAGGCCGGCGCCACCGTCATCTTCGGCTCGGCCTACGAGGGAGCCCCCGGCTGCGTCCACGGCGGCTACGTCGCCGGCGCCTTCGACGAGGTCCTCGGCTACGTCAACGCACTCAGCGGTCAAGGCGGAATGACCGGCCGCCTCACCATCCACTACCGCAGCCCGACCCCGCTCCACACCGAGCTCTACTTCGAAGGCGAGATCCTGCGCATCGAAGGACGCAAGATCTTCACCGAAGGCAAGCTCTACGCCGGCGAAAGACTGTGCGCAGAAGCGGAAGGGCTGTTCATCTCGGTCGGGATGGCCAAGTTCCAAGAGCTGCTGGCGCAGCGGGAAGCGCTGGAGCAGGAGCGTAGCTCCTGAGTCCAAAGTCCTCCGCCAAGGCTCCGGAGCGCGTCCAAAGCCGCACATCGCTCCGCTCGTGCGGCGGCCAAAGTGCCTCCGGCACGTCCAAATGGCGGGTCAGCTAACCGGTACTCCCATTTGGACCGGCGGCGCAGCCGCCGTTTGGCCGCCCTTGGAGCGAAGCGTCGAAGGGCTTTGGACGCACTCCGGAGCCTTGGCGAAGGGGTGCTTTGGACTACGCCGGCGGGGCGCATTGCGCCGCGCCGGCGTATCGGTGACGGTGTCGCGATGAAGGGACCGTTGGACGGGATCAAGATCGTCGAGCTGGCCGGCATGGGGGCTCTGCCATACGGCTCGCTGCGGCTGGCCGACATGGGGGCGGAGGTGATTCGCGTCGAGCGCATCGGCGACGTTCCCGAGGACAAGCTCGAGCGGCCGCACAACTTCTGGGACCGCGGGCGGCGCTCGATCGCCGTCAACCTGAAGGATCCGCGCGGGGTCGAGACGGTGTTGCGCCTGGTCGAGAAGGCAGACGCCTTCCTCGAGTCGTTCCGCCCCGGGGTCGTCGAGCGGCTCGGGCTGGGGCCCGAGGTGCTGCTGCAGCGCAACCCGCGCGTCGTCGTCGGCCGGCTGACCGGCTGGGGACAGGACGGTCCGCTGGCGCACAGCGCCGGGCACTCGCTCAACTACGAGGCGATCACCGGCGTCACCAACGCGATCGGACCGCGCGACGGCACCCCGTCGCCGCCGCTGACCCTGCTCGGCGACTTCGCCGGCGGCGGCCTCCACCTCGCTTATGGAGTGGTCTGCGCCCTGCTCGAGGCGCAGCGCAGCGGCAAGGGCCAGGTCGTCGACGCCGCCATGGTCGACGGTGTGATGGCGCTGGCGATGACCTTCTACTCGATGCACCAGATGGGACTGCACCAACCGCAGCGCGGCACCAACCTGTTCGACGGCGGCGCCCCCTTCTACAACGTCTACGAAACCGCCGACGGCAAACACGTCAGCATCGGCCCGATCGAACCGCACTTCTACGCGCTCCTGCTCGACAAGATCGGCCTCGACCCGGCCGACCTGCCCGACCAGAACGACCAGTCACAATGGCCCGAGCTGCGCCAGCGCCTCGCCGCCGCCTTGCGCACCAAGACCCGCGACGAGTGGTGCGAGATCCTCGAGGGCAGCGACGCCTGCTTCGCCCCGGTCCTCGATTTCGGCGAGGCCATGCAATACCCGCACAACACCGCGCGCGGCGTCTTCCTCTCGACCGGCGACACCCCCGAAATGATCCCCACCCCACGCCTCAGCCGCACCCCCGGCAACCCCGACCGCTCCCCCAAATACCCCGGCGCGGACACCGACGCGGTCCTGACCGAAAACGGCTTCAGCCGCGACGAGATCGAACAGCTCCGCGCCGCCGCAGCCATCGCGTAGCGCCGCGCGTCCCAAGCCCTGCCTCGCTTTCGCTCGGCAGGCCGTCCCAAGACAGGCCGTCGCCAAGGCTCTGGCCTGTCGTCCCAAGAACGCCGGCGCTGCGCGCGGCGTTCGTCCCAAGCGGCTTCGCCGCGGGGCGGACTGGTAGCCCCCGCGGCGAAGCCGCTTGGGACCGCCGCGAGAGCAAAGCGAATCGCGGCGTTGGGACGCCCTGCGAGCGTAGCGATGCGGGGCTTGGGACACGCTCCGGAGCCTTGGCGACGGAGCGTTTGGGACCGCCGGTTGACCGCCAACCCATCCCCCGCAACTATCCCGTTCCCCACAACCGGAGCCCGACCGATGCAAGTAGAATCCTTCGTCCCCACCGGAAACTTCCGCCAGGCCGGCGCCGTTGCCAAGGCCGCCGAGGCGGTCGGCTACGACCTCGTCACCTCGAGCGAGATCGACCACGACCCGTTCATGCCGCTCGCCTTGGCGGCGACCGAGACGTCGAAGATCATGCTCGGCACCAACATCGCCGTCGCCTTCCCGCGCTCGCCGATGGTGGTCGCCAACATCGCCTGGGATCTGCAGGCCAACAGCGGCGGACGCTTCTTCCTCGGCCTCGGTTCGCAGGTGAAGGGACACAACGAACGGCGCTTCAGCGTCCCGTGGAGCGCGCCGGTGCCGCGGCTGCGCGAGTACATCCAGGCGCTGCGCGCGATCTGGCGCTGTTGGGAGAACAAGGAACCGCTGGCCTTCGAGGGCGAGCACTATCGCTTCACGCTGATGACGCCCGAGTTCTCGCCGCAGCCGACCGGACTGCCGCCGGTGCCGGTGGCAATCGCGGCGGTGCGCGAACCGATGATCCGCATGGCCGGCCGCATCTGCGACGGCGTCAAGCTGCACGGCTTCGCCACCCGCAAATACCTGGAGCAGGTAGCCCTCCCCGCCCTGCACGAGGGAATGAAAAAATCCGGCCGCAAGCGCGAGACCTTCCACATCTCCGGCGGCGGCTTCATCGCCACCGGCGCCACCGAAGAGGAAGTCGCCAAGCAGGTCGAGACGATCCGCTACCGCATCGCCTTCTACGGCGCGACCCGCACCTACCACGTCGTCTTCGAACCGCACGGCTGGGTCGACCTCGGCATGAAGCTGCACGAGATGGCCAAACAGGGGCAATGGGATCAGATGGCAAAGGAAGTCAGCGACGAAGTCGTCCACGAGTTCTGCGCCGTCGCCACCTACCCCAACCTCAAGGGCGCGATCGAAAAACGCTTCGGCGGCATCGCCGACTCCCTGATGGGCTGGTTCGGCGCGGCCGAAGCAACCGAAGAGCAGCGCGAGGTCATTCAGGACCTGAAGACCATTCCGGCGCAGTTCACCGGATTCGATACCAGCTGGTAGGCGCTGGCACCGCTGCGCTCCGCGTCCCAAGCCCTCCCTCGCTTTCGCTCGGCAGGGCGTCCCAAGCGCAGCTCCGCTGCGCGTCCCAAGAACGCCGGCGCTGCGCGCGGCGTTCGTCCCAAGCGGCTTCGCCGCGGGGCGGACCGATAGCCCCCGCGGCGAAGCCGCTTGGGACCGCAGCGAGAGCGAAGCGAATCGCGGCGTTGGGACGCGCAGCGAAGCTGCGCTTGGGACGACCGCCGGAGGCGGGCTTGGGACGCGGAGCGCTGACGTAGCGTAGCTACGTCAGCGCTCCGTAGATGATCGATTTCAGCTGTCCGCGAAAATCGAAGGTTCGCGACGGAACGAGCTGAGTCATGAAGACGACGATCATGTCTTCCGCCGGGTCGATCCAGAATACCGTGCTCGCCATGCCGCCCCAGGCGTATTCGCCGACCGAGCCGATGGCGCCGCCGGCGACCGGGTCGAGGTTGACCGAGAAGCCGAGGCCGAAGCCGCCGCCTTCGTTCTCGACTTCGGAGAACAGGCCGGTGGTCAGCTCGGGAATGGCCTTGCCCGCGGGCAGGTGGTTGCGGGTCATGTATTCGATCGTCTTGCGACCGAGCACGCGGGCGCCGTCGAGCTCGCCGCCGTTGAGCAGCATGCGGCAGAAGCGCAGGTAGTCGCGCACCGTCGACACCATGCCGCCGCCGCCCGAGAAGAAGGTCTTGTCGCCGACCCAAGGGCTGTCGCCCTGCGGGTCGTCCATCAGCCGGGTCGACTTGTCGGGCCGGCGTTCGTAGCAGGCGGCGAAGCGATCGATCTCGCTGTCGCGCACGGTGAACGCGGTGTCGACCATGCCGAGCGGCTCGGTGATGCGCTGGCGCACGTACTCGTCGAAGCTCATTCCCGACAAACGCTCGACCAGGTAGCCGCAGACGTCGGTCGACACCGAGTAGTTCCACGCCGTGCCGGGTGAAAACTCGAGCGGCAGCGACCCCAGCAGCTCGATGCGGTTGGCGAGAGTCGCGCCCGGCTTGACGCCGTCGATGTCGAGCCGCCGATACGCGGCGTCGACGTTGGTGCGGTACATGAACCCATAGGTGAGCCCCGACATGTGGGTCAGCAGGTCGCGCACGTTCATCGGGCGCTCGACCGGCGCGGTGAGAAACATCGGGTACTTGCCCGACACGTACACCCGGCTGTCGGCAAACGCCGGGATGTACTTGTGCACCGGGTCGGTCAGCCGGAAACGCCCCTCTTCGTACAGCGTCATCAGCGCGACGCTGGTGATCGGCTTGGTCATCGAATAGATGCGGAAGATGGTGTCGTCGCGCATCGGCTTGTCGCGCTCGACGTCCATGCGCCCGAGAGTCGACGAGTACGCGACCTTGCCACCACGCCACACCAGAGTCTGCGCGCCGGCGATCTTGCCGGGCTCGATGTAGTGACGCATCAGGTGCGCATCGACACGCGTGAGCCGATTGGCCGAAAAACCGCACTCCGCGGGATCTGCGATATCCATCGATCGAAAGCCCTACCTTTCCCTACCCAAGAAACACGGCGAACACGGATGACGGCGCAACCTCCCCATTATCCGTGAACACCCGTGTTCATCCGTGTCCCTACTCAGCGAACCCAAAGTCGACGCGCTCGATCTCGTACTCGCGTCGCTCGGCGTCGAACAAGTGAGCGAACACGACGTACGCGTCGTCACCGCGCACCGCAGCCGTGGTCGGAGCCGAATCGGTGATGACGCTACTCGCCCAGGTCGCAACCAGCTGGGCCGATCGCCACCCGTCGTCGCTGCGCAACCGCAGCACGTCGCCGACTACCGATACGACGACGAGATCGCCATCGGGCAGAAACACCATTCCGTCGCCGAGGATGTTGACGTCGGCTTGGACCAGCTCGAACGAACCTGGATCGGCAACCGGAATGCGGAACAACGCCTGCGCCCGCCCAAAAGTATTCACCAGGACCTCCGCGTCGTCGATGATCTCGATGCCATTGACGAACATCAGAACCTCATCGGCCAACAGCACACTCGCCGTATCGTCGGTATCCACTCGATACACCGCGGCGGAGTTGGTGTCGGTCACGTAGGCGACACCGGCCGAGTCGACGGTCACGTCGTTGGCCAACGGGTCCGCGCTGAGCGCGATCTCGCCGAGGTCGACGACGCGAAGCGTGTCGCCGCTGCCGAGGTCGTAGAAACCGACCGCCGGCGCTCCGCTCGCCAAGCTGCCCGCCGCCACCAGTTGATCGCGCAGCTCGTCGACCTCGATTCCCAACAGACTGCTCATTCCGGAATCGGCAACGACCAGGGTGAGCTCGCCAGCGTCGCTGACCGCGTGCACCGTCCCCTGGGTGCTCGAGCTGACCAGAAAACGGCGGCGCCGGGCATCGTACTCGATCCCCTCCGGGCGCAGCCCCGGGCTCTCGAAAACGATCAGCTCCGGCCCGCGCGGTGGCGCCGAATCGTCGTCGTCACCGCAACCGGCGCAGAGAAGCGCCAACGAGATTCCTACAACCAAGATCAAATGCCGCACCGCTGGGCTCCTCCCTCAATTCCCGAACCGTCGGTATCGACCATTGCCGGTCGAGGATCAACGGCGCGACGCGATCTCGGGGCTCGACCACTGCGAGCTTGGTCGCGCCGGCCGCGGGTGATAATCGGATCCGACGATGCCGAAATCGCCCCCGCCGCTCAGCCAGCGACTCCCGCCGATCGACCAGATCGGCTACGTCGTCCGCGACGTAGACGCCGCGATCGCCCAGTTCGAGCCGATCGTCGGCAAGTTCGAGGTCGCGCAGTACGACATGGAAGACGTCGACTACCGCGGCCGCAAAGCCAACTGCACGCTCAAGATCGCGATCGCCAAGTCCGGCGACACCGAAATCGAGCTGATCGAAGTGGTCAGCGGCGACGCCTACCACAACGAGTTCCTCGAACGCGGCGGCGACGGCCCGCACCACATCCGCTTCACCGTCGACGACCTCGCCGAAACCCAAGCAGAGCTCGAAGCATACGGCCTCAAACCAGTCTTCGGCAAAACCTTCGCCCCCGGCCTCGCCTTCGTCTACCTCGAAGACGCCAACGGCCGAGTCGTCGAGCTGTTCGAAAACAACCTCTGACGCGGCCTTCGGCCGCGCGTCCCAAGCCCTGCCTCGCTTTCGCTCGGCAGGACGTCCCAAGACCGGCTGCGCCGGTCGTCCCAACGCCACCGTCGCTGCGCTCCGGTGGCGGTCCCAAGCGGCTTCGCCGCGGGGCTGACCGCGTATCCTCGCGCCGAAGGCGCTTGGGACGAACGCCGAGCAGAGCGAAGGCGTTCTTGGGACGACTCGGCGGAGCCGAGTCTTGGGACGCTCTCCGAAGCGAAGCGGAGGAGAGCTTGGGACACGGGTTCGCGGTAGCGAACCCGGCGTCGCTTCGCTACACTCGCCGATCACCGCAACCATTGGAGTCGTCATGCCCGTTCCGCCGGATTTCAACTTCGTCCACCCCGCGCACTACGCCGAGCACGGCTATCCGCACGACCTGTGGACCGAGCTGCGCCGCGAGGATCCGGTGCACTGGTTCGACAAGACCGACGGCCTCCCCTTCTGGGCGGTGACCAAGCACGAGGACATCACCACCGTCGGCCGCCATGCCGAACAGTTTTTCAATGGCCCGCGCCTGGTGATCTCGCACAAACCGGAAGAGCCCAACGAATTTCCGCCGACCCTGATCCAGCTCGATCCGCCGAAGCACGGCATCTACCGCAAGCTGATCAACAAGCGGTTCACGCCCGGCCGTCTGCGCCCCTGGCACCCCGACATCGAGACCATCGCCCGCGACATCGTCGACTCACTGGTCGAGAACAGCGAGGAGGGCGAGTGCGACTTCGTCGAGAAGGTCTCGGCGCCGCTGCCGATCGCCGTCATCGCCTGGCTGCTCGGCGTGCCGAAGCAGGATTGGAACCTGCTCTTCGACTGGACCAACCGCATCATCGGCGCCGAGGACCCGGACTTCAAAGTCGAGGGCAAGACGTCGAGCCAGGCGGCGATGGACACCATGACCGAGCTCTTCATGTACTTCACCGAGCTGGTCGCCGAGAAGAAGAAGAACCCGCAGGACGATCTGACGTCGATGTTCGCCAGCCTCGAGATCGACGGCAAGCCGCTGCCCGACATCGACGTGCTGACCTTCTGCCTGATCATCGTCGTCGCCGGCAACGAAACCACTCGCAACGCCACCACCGGCGGCATGCTGGCGCTGATCCAGCACCGCGATGAGCTGCGCAAGCTGCAACAGAACCCGAATCTGATGCCGCTGGCGGTCGAAGAGATCGTGCGCTGGACCAGCCCGATCATCCACTTCGGCCGCACCGCGCAAACCGACTTCGAGCTCGGCGGCAAGAAGATCAAGGAAGGCGACGCGCTCGCCCTCTTCTACCCCTCGGCCAACCGCGACGAATCGATCTTCGAAGAC
Organism: bacterium; assembly: GCA_030430165.1. Taxonomy (GTDB): domain Bacteria; phylum Desulfobacterota; class Binatia; order HRBIN30; family CADEER01; genus CADEER01. The sequence goes on from JAUIGL010000125.1 coordinate 11,656, forward strand.
CCGTTCGCGTTCCGCGTCGACCGCAACCCGAACCACCACATCGCCTTCGGCAGCGGCGAGCACTTCTGCCTCGGCGCCCACGTCGCCCGCCTCGAAATGGAGTACGCCTACCGCCACCTGCTGCCGCGCATCGAAGAGGTCGAGCTCAACGGACCGGTCGAACGCCTCCACTCCGCCCTCGTCGGCGGAGTCAAGAAGCTCCCAATCCGCTACAAGCTAAAGCCGAGCAGCGTCGCGGCATAAGCCGCGCCGCTGCTCGGCAGGTCCCAAACTCTCCTCCGCTTCGCTCCGGAGAGCGTCCCAAGCCCCGCATCGCTTTGCTCGCGGGGCGTCCCAACGCCACCGTCGCTGCGCTCCGGTGGCGGTCCCAAGCGGCTTCGCCGCGGGGCCCACCTGTACTCCAGCCGCGGCGAAGCCGCTTGGGACAAATGCCGAGCGGAGCGAAGGCGTTTTTGGGACGACTCGGCGGAGCCGAGTCTTGGGACGCTCTCCGGAGCGAAGCGGAGGAGAGTTTGGGACTGCGCGTCGGCGCTAGCCGCCGACGCGCTTTACTCGGTATCCGCGTTTCTCGAGCTCGGCGACCAGGGTGTCGCGGTGGTCGCCCTGCACTTCGATGACGCCGTCGCGGACCGTGCCGCCGGCGCCGCAGCGTTTCTTGAGCTCTTTGCCGAGCGCAGTGAGCTCGGCGGCGGCGAGCGGGACGCCGGTGATGATGGTGACGCCCTTGCCCTTGCGGCCCTTGGTCTCGCGGCCGACCCGGACTACTCCGTCGCCGTGCGGCAGCGTTGCTTGCTTCGAGCAGGCGCAGTTGGCGACCGGCCAGCCGCATTTGGGACAGATGCGCCCCTTCTCGCTCGAGTAGACCAAACTGAGATTCTTACGGTGCGGGCTCATGCGTTTCCGCCTCGTTCGTACAACACGGGATTGAGCGGACCGGCGGCCAGCTCGCCGGGTTCGCAGCCGGCCAGCCAGACGTCGCGATCGAACTTGCGGGCGGGGTGGTCGAGCTCGCCGACGCGAGTTCCATCGGCGTAATAGATGATGGTCATCACCTCGCGCATGGTGTCGGTTCGGTTGGGCGCGGCGCTGTGCAGGGTCCACCCGGAGTGAAACGTCGCGTCACCCGCCGCGAACGGTGCGTGGTCGCGCACCGGCAGGCCGCGCCGTTCGACGATGGCGCCGAACTCTTCGTGCGACACGTCGCCGATCGGGAAGTCGCCGAGACTGCGCGCCGTGTGCGAGCCCGAGGCGAAGCGCATCGGGCCCATCGACGGGTCGACGTCGACCAGCGGCATCCACATTGTGATCGTCCGATCGGTGTCGAGCGGCCAGTAGAATTGATCCTGATGCCACGGGGTGGTGCCGCCGCCCGGCTCCTTGAACAACCCCTGGTCGTGGTAGAGGCGCACCCCGTCGACCTCCATCAACCGCGCCGCCACTGCCGCAAACCGGCGGGCAAATACGAACGCGCGCACCTCCTCGTCGAGCCGCCACAGATTGAAGAGCTGAAGGAACGCTTTGCCGTAAGTGTCACGCTCTTGCAGCGGCCGCTTCTCGAAACGGGCTTTCTCCGCCGCACCGACGATCGCCGGCCGATAGCGAGCGATCTCCTCGCGAGTCGCAAGGCCACGCACCACGGCATGGCCCGCTTCCTGGTAGTCGCGAACCACGTCGTCCGGCAGCGTCGTCAGATCGTCGAAACTCTGCATCCTACCCTTATACACGGAATACACGGATGCGGGTCCCATACACGGACAACCTTGGATCCCCCTCCTTACCAAGGAGGGGGTTAGCCCGCATTTCTCACCAGGTTTCGTAGCGAGAGTGCGGAGAGGCTTGTGAATCAAGGCCGCACAGACTGAGGCGCCCGCAGGCATACTTGAACAGTATGTCGAGGACGGTG
>JAUIGL010000126.1 GCA_030430165.1 bacterium
GGGCTCCTTACTTCGCCGCGCGCAGTGAGCGCGGGCTCTCTTCGCTGGGTTTGAGTAGATCGTCAGGCGAACCTGCCAGTCGATCGAGCTGGTGGTCCTCGACCAGCGCGATCGCGCGATCGAGCGATTGCGGGTTCGCGCCCCATCCGGCGAGCAGGGTGCGCACCAGATCGCGCGCCAGCGCGTCGACGGTGGTCGCGCTCGGCTCGGTGCGCGCCGTCTTGCGCGTTTGCAACACTCCCTGCAGCGCCGCCCATGCCGTGCGCGCGCGGTCGCTTTCGTCTCCGTCGCCCAGCGCGCCGCGTTCGGCGGCGGCGCGCAGCGGCGCCGCCAACTCGGCCAGCGCGGCGGTGGTCGCCTGGTGCACGTAGCGCGCTTCTTCTTCGGGCAGCCGAAAGGCCGGGTCGCTGACGAACACCGACAGAAAGCCGAACTCACCCGGCCAGCGGCCGGCGAAATCGATGAACCCGCGACAAGCCGCGGCCGGCGCCATCAGCGCCGCGACCTCGGCACCGACGTCGTGGTCGGCGGCGTACTCCGTCACCCGACCGACCACTTCCTCGGTTGCCGCGCCGAGGAAGGTGATCACCGACCGCTGCAGCTCGGCGATCAGCGCATCTTTGGAAACGAAGTAGCGATAGAGGGCGCCCGGCGTGTAATCGAGCTCGGCCGCCAATCGCTGGATCGTCAGAGCCTCGACCCCCTCCGCCGCCGCGATCGCCAGCCCGCGCCGAATCATCTGCCGCATCCGAGCCTGCCGATTGCGCGAGACCCGGGCGGAGTGCGGGCCGCCGGAGATTTCGTAAAGCATATTTACAGAATGAACATGCTTCACGTTTTGTGTCAATGGGTGGGTGGTGGTCGGCCGTTGGCCGACATTTTTGGGAGGGGGCTAGGAGCTGGGATCTGGGATCTGGGGGTGGTGGTCGGCCGTTGGCCGACATCGATTCGAATCTCCGGCGCAAGCCGGAGAGAGAAAAGGAAAAAAGGGGAGCGGCCGCAGGCTCGCTCCCCCTCCATCCCCAGATCCTAGCGCCCAGCGCCCAGATCCGCGGAATCCGCGCAGCGGATTCCGCTACACGATGAACCCTTCCTTCTTCTTCAGCCGCAGGAACTCGCGGCGGGTCTTGGGGCCGTAGGTCTGCAGGCTCGGCTCGAGGATGCCGAGCTCGGCGTTGTGCGCTTTCACGGTGCTGATCGGGTCGTCGACGATGGTGCAGCGCAGCTCGTCGACGTCGACCCCGTACAGGCCGGCCGAGTTGAGGCCGAAGATCTTGGCTTTGATCTCGTCGGTGAGCTCGGGGTAGCCGAACTCCTCCTGCAGCTGCTCGGGCATTTGGAACGCCTTCATCGCGTTGATCTGCCACTGCGGCGTGCCGAGGAAGATCGAGTCGGTGCCCCAGACGATGTTGTCTTCGCCGAAGGCGAGCAGCAGCTTGCCGAGGAAGTGTCCGAGGGCGATCGGACCTTCGACCACCTTCGAGCCGAACGAGGCGCCGAGCTCGGGATAGACGTTGCTCGGCAGCTGACCCTCGTTGGCAAGCCGCAGGAAGAGCTCGAAGTTGTTCTCGTGCGGAAAACCGACGTCGAGCGACGCGTGGTAGACGACGAACGCCAGGTCGGGAAAGTCGGCGGCAGCCTTCGGCAGATCGCGCGGGCTCAGGTAGTCGGGGTCGAAGAAGCTGATGTCGAGCCCCTTGTGGGTCGCGACGACGCCGATGCCGAGCCGCATGCACTCCTCGAGCATCGGGTAGGCGATCTCCTCGTCGTCCATCCACCACGGCTCGTACTGGCTGCCGAAGTCGAGCCCGCCGGCGGCGGTGTAGGTCTTGATCGCGCGGATACCGAGCTCTTCCTTGAGGTACTGTATGTTCTCGGTGGCGGTATCCATGTTGGCGTTCGCCGGGATGTTGGGCGTCACCATTCCCTGCGAAATGCAGCGCTCCGACGCGCCGAGCTGGTTGGCGTAGTCGCGGGTCGCCGCCATTTCGGCGTTGCTGATGAAGCGGGTGATCTCCGCCGGCGAGGGAATGCCGCTCATCACGGCGATCGTCGTCTCGCTGTCGATCAGGACTTCCTTGATGTAGTTCGAGCGCGACAGCTCGTCGATGTTGCGGCGCTCGCACTCGTAGTTCTCGGGTACGAACATCTCCACAGCGTCGCTCGGACAGCCGCGGAAGTTGCGGTAGAGGTCGGCGAGGAAGCCGGTCTGCTTGTGGTAGTCGGTCTCGGCGTGGTGGGTCTGCACGTCCATGATGAAGTAGTCGCCGGCGAGAGACTCGCGGGCGACGTCTTCGTCGATGGTGGCGCACTCGTCGACGTCGAAGCCGCCGTCGTCGTCGCCGCAACCGTACACGGTGTTGAGCGCGTAGAGCGCGGTCGCGGTTCCGGCGCTGCTGCGCAGGAAGGAGCGGCGGCTGACTCCGAGCGCCTTGGCGCGCTCGGTCGCCATTTCCTCGACCATTCTCTCGACCTGCTTCTGCTGCGCGGTCTGCGGAATCGGGCAGAACTCACCGTTGGAGACGATTGCGGTCGGAATCGGTTGCCGGCCGTCGTAGTCCTCGTCGTCCTTGCGGCGCTTGTCGTCGGTCTTGATCAGCATGGTTTCCCCTCCCTGCGGCGCCGCTCCTGTCGTCGACCGGAGCCGGCCGCTTTCCCCGAAGCTGTGGTAATCGTTAGCTTCCCCACAGTGACACGAGTTGGTCAAGGCTGGCGCGCTCAGCGGCGCTTTGGCTGATCGAACGGCTCGTGGTCGGGCCGGCGCGGTCCCCTCAGCTGCGCAGGCCGGCGGCGGCGCGGCCGGCGACCAGGGGCAGGTCGAGATACGTCTGGATGCCCGGCTCGGCGCGACACACGTATGGGATCGCGCTGACGCAGTGCATCGCGGTCGCGACCATGCCGGGATTGCGCGCCTGTGCGGCTTCGATGTCGTCGGGGTGGAGGCCGTGGAATACAGTGGTGAACGAAGGATCGCCGGTGATCTCGACCTCGAAGCGCTCGCCCTCCGCGCCGAAGCTCCACGCCGGCTCCAGGTTCTCGGTGCCCATCAGCCAGTTGACGCGCACGGTGGCGAAGGGGGTTCCACCGACCAGGCCCTGCCAGGTGAAGCGCTGCGCCGCCACGGTGCCGGCTTCGAGCACGCCGACCGGCGTGTCGATCGGTTTGGTGGCGACCGCCATCTCGTGCCCGGTGGCGCGTTCGGCGTCGAGCTCGACGCCGAGAGTGTCGGCGATCATGTCGATCGACTGGCCGAAGCCGCCGCCGAGGATGTGCAGCATCGGACTCTTCGCCGCCTCCGCCGGGTCCTTGCCGAACAGCATGATCTCGCGCACGACTCCCTCGGCGGCGTAGCTGCGGATGTCGGAGAACTCCTCGGCGCGAACGTGGGTGATGTCGCGCGACATCGCCGACAGCATCAACGGGAAGCGCTCGGTGATGCCGCCCGGGTGAATGCCGGTGCCGTGCAGGGTGACGCCGCCCTTGCGCGCGGCCTGCTCGACGACGGCGACGTCGGCGGTCCGCCGCGGGTAGAACCAGCCGAGCGGGGTGACGACGTTGATGCCCGCCTCGAGGAAGCGAACCACCTCCGGGGTCTGCCCCATCAGCGGGCTGTAGAGGATGCAGTCGGGCTTCAGTGCGAGCAGGGCGTCGACGTCGTTGGTGGCGGCGACGCCGATCGCCTCGTCACCGGCGAGCTCGCCGGCGTCGACGCCGACCTTGGCGTCGCTGTGCACCCAGCAACCGACCAGCTCCAGCTCGGGGTGCGATCCAATCCCCTGGATCGCGGCGCGTCCGAGATTGCCGGTGGCCCATTGTACGACGCTGTAGGTCATGTGCGTTTGCTCCTCGGTTGGTGTTGGCGAACGGTTCACCACGGATGAACATGGATGGACACGGATTGGCAAGGCGCGGAATCGGGGAGTAGGGATTCGGGATGATGAAGGTCTACGGTTCACGGATCTCCTACTACACCGGCAAGCTCGAGATGTACTTGCGCTACCGAGCGATTCCCTACGAGCTGCTGCCGACGGTGGGCAACGAGCGCAAGCTGCTCGACGGTGCCGGGGTGGTGCAGATGCCGGTGGTCGAGCTCGACGACGGCCGCTGGCTGACCGATTCGACGCCGATCCTCGCCTGGCTCGATGCGCAGCAGGACGGCGCGCCGATCTACCCGGCGGATCCGGTGTTGCGCTTCGCGGCGCTGCTGATCGAGGACTACGCCGACGAATGGCTGTGGCGGCCCTCGATGCACTACCGCTGGAGCTACCTGCAGAGTCGCGAGTACGCGAGCTCGGTGCTCGCCGACGAGCTGCTCTCGCACATGTGGCTGCCGCGCTGGTTCAAGAAGCGGCTGCTCATTCGCCGTCAGCTCGGCGGCTTCGTTCGCGGCGACGGCGTCAGCGACGCCACCTGGGACCACGTAGAAGGCGGAGTGTTGCGGGCCTTCGCCTGTCTCGAGTCGATCTTGGCGCAACGCCGCTTCGTGCTCGGCGACGCGCCCAGCATCGCCGACTTCGGATTGATGGGACCGATGTTCCGCCACCTGGCGCAAGACCCGACGCCGTCGGAGGTGATGCGCCAGCGCGCCCCCGGCGTCTACGCGTGGGTTGCGCGCATGTGGAATACGCGGGCGAGCCGTGGCGCACCGCGGTTCGTGTCGCAACTCGACCAACCGATCGGCGAGCTCCTCGTCGAGGCCTGTGAGACCCACCTGGTGCAGCTGCGCGAAAACGCGAGCGCCTACGCTCGCGGTGTGAAGCGATACGATCAGGTGATCCAGGGCTGCCAGTACCGCGCCGTGCCGACCTCGCGCTACCGTGTGTGGTGTCTGGAGGAGCTGCGCCGCGAGTGGTCCGAGCTCGAGCCGGCGGCGCGCGAAGAGCTGCGCCGACATCTGCCGCAAGAGGAAGCGTCGGTGCTGTGGCACGACTCGTTGCCGAAGCCGTCCGACTACGACCCCGAGCGCCGCGCTCCGTTCAATCGCGGCATCAACGTCTTCGGCAAGGGCGTACCGGGCTGAAATCAACCACGGGTGAACACGGATGGACACGGATCAGGGCCCTCTGCAAACCCTCCGTGTCCATCCGTGTTCACCCGTGGTGAAGATTTGAGCCCCGCCGAACGGTGGCGCTAGTATTCTCGAACCATGTCGAGGGGTGCCTTTCGGGGGAAGTGGTATTCCCGCTTCGTCCTGCAACGCGGCGCCGCGCTGCTGGTCGCGCTCTGCGCTTCGCTGGGAGCCGCAGCGACGGAGCAGCGGCCGCGGCGCAACGTCCTGTTGGTCGTTGCCGACGATCTCGGGGTCGACGTCTTGCGCTCGTACGGTGAGGGGAGCGACTTCCCGGCGACGCCGACCATCGACCGGCTCGCCGCGCAGGGGGTTTTGTTTCGCAACGTCTGGGCCGACCCCAAGTGCTCGCCGACCCGGGCGACCATTCTGACGGGCCGCTACGGGTTTCGCACCGGCGTCACGTGGATTTCCTCGGGCGGGGGGTTTGAGGTTCTCTCGCCGCACGAACGGACCCTGCCGAAGATTTTCGCCGGCGCGGATCCGCCGGTCGCCAGCGCACTGTTCGGCAAGTGGCACCTCGGCAACTGCACCAACGGTGGGCGGCGCGGCCCCAACGTGGCCGGTTTCGATGTCTTCGCCGGATCTTTTGCGAACCTGGTCAACCGCGACCAGTCGTTCTTTTCGTGGCACAAGACTGTGGATGGCGTCGAGCGCAGGGTCGAGCGCTACGCGACCAGCGACACGGTCGACGATGCGATCGCCTGGATCGCCGGCCAGTCGCGGCCCTGGTTCGTGCAGCTGTCGTTCAACGCGCCCCACAAACCGTGGCAGGTGCCGCCGCACTCTTTGTTGAGCCCGCAGCGCATCGCGACCTTGCCGAAGTCGGCCGATGGGACAGCGCTCGCAGCCGGAAGCGCGTGCGCCGCAGCCGATGCTCGGCTCTGCTACGACGCGATGGTCGAGGCGATGGACGCCGAGCTCGGACGCCTTCTCGGCGCGATCCCGGCGGCGACCCTGCGCAACACCGCGATCCTCTTCGTCGCCGACAACGGAACGCCGCGCGGTTTGTCGCGGCCGCCCTTCGATGCGGCGAACGCCAAGGGGTCGCTGCACGAGGGAGGGGTCAATGTTCCGCTGATCGTCAGTGGCAGCGGGGTGATCGATCCGGGGCGGCAGTCGGACGCACTGATCAACACGACGGACCTCTTCGCCACCATCCTCGAGCTCGCCACCGGTGCCGACAGCGCGGTGCTGACGGCCGGGGTGGTTCACGACTCGCGCAGTCTGTTGCCGATCCTCGACAATCGCGGCGGTGGCTACGAGCACCGCAGCCTGGTTTACGCCGGCCTCGACGGCGGTGGCGACCACGCGGCGCGCCGGCTCGGTCACGCGGTTCGCAATCGCCGATTCAAGCTGATCCGCGCCACCGGGCTCGGCACCCGCCAGTTGTACGACCTCGACCGGGATCCGTTCGAGGCCGACGATCTCTTGCGGCGCGCTCAGCTCGATCCGGTGACGCAGCGCAATCTCGAACAGCTCGAAGCCGAGCTCGACAGCTTGCTTGCGAGCAACCTGGAGTGCCCGCGCGAGGTGCCGTGTGGCACGTGCGGTGGCACACGCGTACCCGGAGCGTGCCGTTCGGCCGATACCGGTCGCCCCTGGTGCCGCACCACCGACGGGGAGACGCTCTCGTGCGGAGGAACGGCCACGGTCCGGATCATCGAATGTCCGTGTCGCGATTCTCCGCTGGGCTTCGGCCGCCGTCTGAGCTGCCGGGGGAGCGCGGGCGAGGGTTCCGAGTCAGCGCGAGATTTGGTGCACTGAATCGGGGAAAGCCGCGCTCGCCGCCGGCGATGACAACTGGCCGTCGAAACTCTCGTCGCTTCGTGTCATATCATTCGGGTCGTTTGCGAGCTCGGATCTTAGCTTGGGAGGAGCCATGCCGTCTGTCCGCACCCGTATCTCTTTGTCGACGCTCGTCGTTGCGCTGATCGCCTGTTCGGCGCGGGCCGATGTTCTGATCACCGAGGTCATCCCCAACGTCAACACCACCGCGACCAGCGGCGATATCGTCGAGCTGTACAACACGGGGCCGGGGGCGGTGGACCTCACCGACTGGGTGCTGACCGATCTCGACCCGGATCCGATCGCCGGCGCGATTCAAGATGCGACCTTCGCGCCGGGCGGACTGGCGCTGCCGCTGCTCGCCGAGGGCGAGTTCGCGGTGATCGACTTCGTCGACGCGGCGGGCACGGCCTCGTGGCACGCGACCAACTACGGATTTCGCATCGTCGCTCCTCTGGTCGCCGGCAGCTTCCTCGGCAGCGAGCGCGACGAGCTGTTGCTGGCAGACGACGGCGACACACCGGTCGACTTCGTCGCCTGGGCCGACGCCGGAACCACCGTGTCGGCCGACTCCTACGAAGACCTTTCGGCAGTGACCGGCGTCGTCTTCGACTACGGGCTGTCGCCGGGGGACGGCGCGTGGGTGGGCGCCGAGACGATCGCGTCGGATGCCGACTACTACGCATCGGCGATCGACTTCACCGCCTTCGCATCGGTTTCGACCTGGGGCGGCGGCGCCCTGCGTCGCCGCAGCACCAACGGTGTCTTCGACGTCGCCACGCCCGATGGGGCGGCGCAGTGGGAAGCGGTGCCGCGCCACCGCGCGACGCTCGGTAACGCCAGCGACGACACTCCCGCCGGAATGGGATTGCAGCCGATCCGCATCACCGACGATCTCGCCGACTGGCTCGGCCAGATCGAGACGACGACCTTCCCCGACCGCCGCATCGCCCGCTTTCCCGACCAGAACCCGGCTGACTTCGTCGCCGCCGGCGCTCCCGAACAAGCCGACTTCGAAGCCGTCCTCGCGCTGGCGATGAGCGGCGACTGGGAGGATGCCTTCGCTCTCGCCGATCCGCTCGGTTACGAGGTCGTCGAGTTCCTCGACACCGTCACCGGCGAGACGTTCCACCTGCTGCGCGAGCGCTTCGTGCCGGGCGAGAACGGCTTCACCGGGCGCGGCGTATTCGCTTTCTACGACGGTCCCGGCTCGGTCGACGGACTGGTGATCGAGATTCCCCATCCAGTGTTTGACTCGGACACCTTGGAAGAGGGCGCACTGGCGCTCGCCGACGTTCGGCCGCGCGTGCTGGCGATTGCCGGCACCCATCGCAACAATCACACCGACGAGACGACCTGCGACGGAACCTTCGACGGCGGCGACAAGTACCGCGTCAGCGACGTGGCGCACCATCCCGAGAACTTCCTGCACGCCGCGCACATCTGGCTCGAGTCCAACCTGGCCAACATGCGAACCGTCCAATTTCACGGCTTCTGCTGTCCCGGCGCCGGCACCTACGCCGGGCTGAGCGACGACTGCGTCGTCAGCAACGGCTTCGACGCGGTCCCCGGCGTAAACGATTTCGGCCGCATCTGGAGCGAGCGCATCGAGGCGCAGGGCTTTCTCGCCGACGGAGTCGACCTGACGACGGTGGCGATCTTCGGCGAGGACACCTCGCTGCTCGGTGCCACCACCAACCTCCAGGGACGCGTCACCAACGGCGTCTCGGTGGGTATGGAGTGCAACAACGCCGCCGTCGCCGCCAGCGGCCGCTTCATTCATCTGGAGCAGGACCCCGATGTGCGCGAGGAGCCGCAGCACATCCTCGATGCACTGAACGAGGCGATCGTCGCCAGCGAGTTGGTGTCTGCTTGCGCGTCGACGCCGGAGATGGGCTGCCGCGCCGCGGGCAAATCGGTCGCGTTGGTGCTCGACAAGGACGGCACCGATCGCGATCGCTTTCTGTGGAAGTGGGTGAAAGGAGAGGCGACCGACCTCGCCGATTTCACCGACGCCGTGAACGGCTCGTCGATCTACAACGTCTGTCTCTACGACGCCTCGGCCTCGCCACAGCCGCGCTTGGACGTCGGCGCGTCGGCTGGCGGGCTGTGCGACGGCGCGCCGTGCTGGAAGGCGACCGGAACCAAGGGCTACAAGTACAAGGACAAGTCGGGCGGCGGTACCGGGCTCGGACTGCTCAAGCTGAAGAGCGGCGAGGCCGGTAAGGCCAAGGTGCTGGCCAAGGCGAAGGGCGGGAATCTGGTCGTGCCGGCGCTGCCGCTGACGCCGCCGGTGGTGGTTCAGTTGCTGGTCGACGACGGCAACGGCACCGAGTGCTGGCAATCGACCTTCTCCGATCCGCCGAAGAAGAACGACGCAGCGAAGTTCAAGGCGAAGCAGCAGTAGCTCGAGCCCGGACGATGAACGAAACGCAGCCGCTGAGCGATGAAGACCTGGCGATCCTGAAGCTCGAGTCGCCGCGAATCGCCGGCCACGTGGCCAAGGTGATCACCATCGACCCGTCGCCCGACGGCGGCGTTCTCGGCATCGATGCGCTGCGTCAGCACGTCGCGGCCGGTCTCGAACGTTTTCCCGTGATGCGCTGTCGGTTGTCCGATGACGCGGAGCGTCCGAGCTGGATCGAGGACGAACGTTTCGACATTCGCAATCAAGTGTCGTCGTGGCCGGCGAGCGCGCCGGCGGACCGGGCCGGCCTTTTCGAGATCACGGCACGCCTGATGGAGACTCGGCTCGACCGCTCGCGACCGCTCTGGGCGATCCATTTGGTAGAGCTCGAGGATGGGCAATCGGCGCTGGTTCTGCTGTTGCACCACAGCCTGGTCGATGGCGCGACGGCGGTGCGTTTCTGTTCCGAGGTGCTGTGGGAGCCGCTCCCGGCGGTCGCTCCGCCGCCGAGCGCACCGCATCCGAAGACCGCGGGGCACGCGGTGAATCTGCGCGGCTGGATCCGGCGCGAGCTGTTACCGCGAGCCGCGGAAACGCCGCTCGACAGCCATCCGTCGACGCGCCGTCGCGTGGCGGCGACGCGCACCAGTCTCGCCGTCCTCAAGCGCATCGGTGCGGCGACCCCGGACGGAGCGACGGTCAACGATGTCGCGCTCGCGGTGGTTGCCGGCGGCCTGCGCTGCTGGCTCGAGCGTCACGGCGGATCCCTGCACGGCCTGCGGGTCAAGGTTCCGGTCAGCCTGCACGACCACCACGAGCATTCGAACGACCTCGGCAACCACGATTCGTTCATGTTCGTCGATGTCGGCGCCGACGAGCCCGACCCCGCCGCCCGCCTGCGCAAGATCGCCGCGCAAACGCGCGAGCGCAAGCAGCGTCACGACGCGCAGTCTCTCGACGCGGCGATGCAGGAGCTGCGCCACATTTCGCAGCGCGCCGCCGACGCCCTGGCGCGATGGTCGGTCAACCCGCACGTCTTCACGATCAACGTCTCCAACGTGCCGGGACCGCGCACCCCGGTCGCCGTGCTCGGCGGCCCGGTGCGCGACTTGTTCACCCTGGCCGAGATCGCCGACCGCCACGCCCTGCGCGTCGCCGCGATCTCCCTGGCCGACGAGCTCAGCTTCGGCCTCTGCGCCGACGCCGAGGTCGTCGACGACCCGGAGCGCCTGATCGCCGGCATCGAAGCCGACCTGGCAGCGCTCGACGGCGCGGCTGGTTAGCGAAAATCCCCCTCCGTACCAAGGAGGGGGTGGGGGGAGGTCGCCGCGACGCAAGGAGTATCTGTTGTCGGGCCGATGGAACTCCGTTTGACCCCCCCCCTGAAGTCCCCCCTTGGCAAAGGGGGACGGAGTTCGGGTTCGGGCCGGGGCCTCGCAACGGTAGTTGCGAATCGAACCGCCCACCGCCCGGCGACGATACCGTTTGCGAATTTGTCGGAACGGCGAGAAGATCGATCAATATACATCGCCTGCTCGCGAGGACGGAGCGGGTGCGGTCGTAACCCGATAGCCTGTGGAGGAAGTTGATGAAGACGTCCAACCCTGATTCGGTGAGGCTCTGGTGGCGAGCGGCGAGCATCGTAGTCGTCCTTGCGCTCAGCACGGTGGTCTTGGTCGGGTGTAGCGGCGACGATGACGACGACGATGGGCTCGTCGGCGGCGAGCAGATGAAGCCGACTTTCGAGTGGGGCTATCCGGAGTACTCCGAATACGATTCCGACGGCGCACATGTCGGACAGACGATCTACCAGACCGATCCGGCTTGCCAGGAGCGGCTGACATTCTACGAGTGCGATTTCGTCAATGCGATGACTCCGCAAGACGGCTCGGCGAACCCGACCGGCGCCAGCAGCACTTTGACCGGCGGCGACTCGTGTACCTCTGCGATCGTCGATTCCGAGCCGAGCTATTGTATTCCGGCCGACGTCTGCAATCCGACGCAGCAGCCGGCCGCCTGGGCGCCGGGGCAGGCGAGCAGCGACAACCTTGCGTGGCAACTGTTCATCGCCGTCAACTGGCCGGCCGATCCCGACGAGCCCGGCTATCCCGATCCCTCGAGCGAGCTCGGCGCGCTCGATTCCGACGGCGACAGCCACGCCAAGACGGTGTGGCTGGACTACCCGACGCCGGAGGACGTCTTCGGCGTGCCGTCCCCCTGCGGCGACGAAGCGGAGAGTTTGCAGATGTCGTCCAAGGTGTCGGACGTCTTCCTCAGCAAGCTGCCGCCGCTCGGCGCCATCGGTCCGCTAGGCGGCAGTATCGAGGCGGGCGGGGGAACCCTCATCGACCAGAACGGCAAGATCGTCTACGACGACATCCGCGTCAATCGCACCGAGTGGGAGTTCATCGTCAACCAGAACGACTACTGGCAAACCGGGAGCTCGCTCGACGACCTGACGCCCGGGCTGACGCGCGACTACTCGGCGGCGCCGGGGCAGACCGCCGGCGCCTTCCCGGCGGCGAGCACCGGCGACTTCAGCCCCGCTGACATCGGCTCGATGGAGATCAAGGCTTCGTGGAAACAGCTCAGCGAAGACGAGATTGCCGGCGGAACGTTCTACACGCGCAGTTTCACCGTCTACGACCCCGACGCGCCGGCGGGAGAAGAATGTCAGGCGGAAACGACGATGGGGCTGGTCGGTATGCACATCGTCTATCAGCCCGCTCTGTTCGGAAATCCGGAGTGGGTGTGGGCCAGCTTCGAGCATGTCGGCAACGTTCCGACCGCCGGCATCAACGACGGCGCTACCTCGTTCTCCTTCAACGATCCGGATTGCACGCCGGTCAAATCCGCCGCCGAGTGCGAGGACTTCGACTCGAGCGAGGACGACCGCAGCGAGTTTCGCTGTTGTCCGAATTTGAAGTTGTACGCGAGTACCGACGAAGTCCCCGATGAGGACGCGATCCCGACCCAGGTGACGCGCCTCACCGATCCCAGCGTGTCGACCGTCCTGCCGACGGACTGCACGGAGTACTATCTCGATGCCATCGACACGCACTTCGGATCCGACAACGTGTGGAAGAACTACTTTCTGGTCAGCACCCAGTGGCCGCTGCGCGGTTCGTCGACCAACTTTCCCTTTTACGAGCCGAGCGTCGAAGCCACCTTTCCGTGCACCATGCGCAACACGATGATGGAGACCTTCTCGGTCGCCTCGGCGATGCCGGCATCGAACGGCTGCAGCCTCAACGCCGACAATCCCTTCTGCCGCGCCTGCAACGGCGACTGCGTCGCCACCGAGGAGGAGGCGATGACGCCCTGCACCGACGACGCCGAGACGCCGACCCAGTTCGTCACGGCGAGCTGCATCGGCTGCCACACCATGTACGCCGGCCAGAACTCGTCGTTCATCTTCGGCCACCGCCCCTGTTGCGTGCGCTCCGACGCGACGTATCCGAACGACTGCGGCAACATCCTCAACGAGGGAGACTGCACCGCCGACACGGCTTGTGAATGGGTGAGCACCGACCCGGGCTGCGGCTGAGCGGGACTGCTAGACGGTTTCAGAGAATTCCTCGCGCAGAGCCGCGGAGTCCGCAGAGAGGGGAACCGCCAACCCCTCCGCGCCTCTGCGCGAGGACATCCAACCATTTCTGGTCTGACCAGCGTAGCTATCACAAAGAGGCTCTCTGACTCGGCGCAATAGCGGGCCTTTCGGGATGCGGCAGAGGCGGCCGGAGGGAAATTGGTATTGGGTGCTCGTAAGGGTGTCCGAAAGCCCAAACGCGGCGGGCTCGCGCAGGCCATCGACCAAGGTCTTTTTGCGATTCTCGAGGAGCTTTGACTGGTGGGATACAGTTTGGACTTTGATGTGAACTTCGGTTGCCGGATCCTTGATCGGGGTTTTTGTCGCGACTTCTGCGGGATTCTCACAGAGTTTGCACCGGAATGGGCGACAGGGGCGCACCTGTTTCTTGCCCCTCGGGACCGGACCAGCGTCGATTTACAGGACCCGGATGATTTGTTTCGAATGCTGGCGGAAACGGCTCATTCGGCGTCAATCCTGCCAGAGAACGTCGTTCGAAAGTTCCCGAGTCGACGTTTTGGGGAAGGGGAGTTGCGAGGAGCTACGAACACGTTTCTTGCGATTGTGTGAACCGCCCCGGGTTTTCCGGAGGCTCCATAATTTGGGAGAGATGGAGCCATGGGAAAGCCGAGAAGGTATTCAGCGGAGGTCCGAGAGCGGGCAGTGCGAATGGTGCTCGAGCAGGAGGGCTCG
>JAUIGL010000017.1 GCA_030430165.1 bacterium
CAGGGCACCTATCACTTCAACGAACAGTGGGACCTGACCATCGGCATCCGCGGCACCTACGAGGAGAAGTCGCGTCGCGGCAGCCAGATCGCCACTTTGAAGGTGGACACCGGTCCGTTCGGACCGGACCGGTTCCCGGATCAGAGCTTCTCGGTGTTCAACGTGTCGCCGATGGGCGTCGTGCAGTTCCGCCCGATGGAGGAGGTGATGACCTTCGCCAAGGTTGCGCGCGGCTTCAAGTCGGGCGGGTTCAACCAGCAGCGGACCACCGGCGGCGACGGGATTCCCTTCGACGACGAAGAGGCGACCGACTTCGAGCTCGGCGCCCGCTCGAGCTGGTTTGACGGGATGCTCACCCTCAACGCGACCGGCTTCTACATTCTCTACGACAACTTCCAGGCTCAGTCGTTCGATGGCACCGGCTTCACCGTGACCAATGCAGGTAGCCTGACCAGCTACGGGCTCGAGGCCGATGCCTTCGTCGTACCGCACCCCGACCTGACCGTCGGCGGCGGGCTCGGTTGGAACCAGGCCAACTACGACGACTTCGACAAGTCGCCGTGCACCAGCCAGCAGGCGTGGGAGAGCCGCGTCGAGAGCGGCGACATCAACCAGCGCGCCGACTGCGTCCAGGATCTCGGCGGCAGGCGGCTCGACAACGCGCCGCGCTGGACCGCCAACGTCTACTCCCAGCTGGTGCGTCCACTCGGCGATCTCCAGCTCTTCGGGTCGCCCATCTTCGGCCGCCTACGGGTCGAGTACAGCTACCGCGACTTCATCTATCTGTCGCAGGACCTAGACCAGAACCTGACCCAGGGGCCGGTGCACCTGATGAACATCCGCGCCGGGGTGTTCGCCGACGGCGGACATTGGGACCTGACGATGTGGACCACCAACGCGCTCGACCAGAAATATCTGGCGTTCGGAATCGACGTCCCGATCACCAGCGGCTTCGCCGGGCTCAACGGCCCGCCGCGGCAATTCGGAGCGACATTGCGCGTCTTCTTCTGAAACGGCGGCGCCCGCGGCGGCGCGCTCGAGCGGGACCCCGTGCCCCACCCCGTGGGGCATTTTGTCTCGCCGGGATGTGTCCCTCGCTGGTCCGCGCCGCGTCGCCGCGAGTGGTCGGACGTGGCGTGGAGATTGCTGCGCCCGCTGTGAAATCGGAGGTGTTGCCCGGGATGAGCCCGAGTGACACGCAGTTCTGGCGCTCAGCCGCTCCGATCGCAAAAGAGGTTACGACGATGAAGAGACGCGATGATCAGCGTCGCAAGGCAGCGGAGCGGGGGATCGTTTCGCACGAGCTACGCCGCGCCCTGCGGGGCCTGGAGCCCTACCACGAGGCCGCTCGAGAGTCGGTGGACGTGCGTCCACGCCGGCGGCGTCGCCACGTAAAGTCGTTTGATGCCTGATCCGATCGGGGCCCCGAGCGGGGTCCCCGGAGGCACGACCGTTTGGCGTAACCGGAGGGTTGCGCCGGTGCTGGGGCTCGGCTTGTTCCTCGGCCTGTGTGGCGCCGTGCTTCCGATCGGCGCGATGCGTCCCGACAGCCCGGCGCCGGCCCGGGCGCTGCCGCGCGCCGAGAAGATCATCTTGTTCTCGGTCGATACCCTGCGCGCGGACCGACTCGGTTGTTATGGCTATTCGCAGGCGCCGACTTCGCCGAACATCGACGCCTGGGCGCGGGACGCGGTGATTTTCGACCGCGCCTACGCGCACGCTCCGTGGACGGTGCCGTCCCTCGCGGCGCTGATGACGGGCCTCTATCCGAGGCAGTTGGGCGTGTTCACCAACGAGACCGGCATCGCCGCCGACTGGAGCACGCTGCCCGAGGTGTTGCACGACGTCGGCTATCGAACCGCGATGTTCAACAGCCACTCGGTTCTGCTGCAGCCGGAGATGGGCTTCACCCAGGGCTTCGACGAGGTTCACCCGGAGGACTTCGACGTCGTTCTCGAGGGTGAGGACAAGATCGCCTTTTCCCGCGTCGAGGACCAGCTCATGGGCTGGCTCGATCGTCACGCCGACGACCGATTCTTTCTCTGGATCCACGACATGGACCCGCACCATCCGGAGACCCCCGGTAATCCGTATCTCGAGGAGCCAGGCTGGGCGACCTACGACGCCGAGATCCGCTGGACCGACGAGGTGTTTGGACGCTTGGTGCGCCGGCTGCAAGCGCTCGGGGTCTGGGACGAGGTGCTGCTGGTGTTCGTTGCCGATCACGGCGAGGCATTCGACGACCACGGCATGGTCGGTCACCAGAACGTGATGTACGACGAGGTCCTGAGGGTCCCGCTGATCGTCGGCTATCCCCCAGTGCTGAAAGCGAAGCGGGTGGGGGAGCCGGTCGACCTGATCGATCTGCGCTCGACCATTCTCGATCTCGCGTCGGTGCGGGAGACCGAGCCGGTATCGGGCGAGAGCCTGGTTGCGATTCTCGACGATCGCCGCGACCGTCGCGATCGCGGGTTGACCATGCACAGTCGCTACTTCTTCGAGGACGGCCACCATGAGCTCGGCGTGCGCGATCGCTGGTGGAAGTTGATCGCGCGAACCGCGCCGAGCGAGGATCGTCTCGACGGCGGGCTGCCGAGCTGGGACCTGTCCAGTGAGGACACTCGGTTCGAGCTCTACAACCTGACCACCGACCCGCTCGAGAAATCCGATCTGGCGGGCGAGTACCCGCAGGTGGTGCGCCGCCTCGCGGCGGAGATCGAAACCTGGAGCCGCGACGACGAGCCCGAACGGGATGCGCCGCGACTCGACGAGTCGCATCGCGAGATCCTGCGCAAGCTCGGATACGAGACGGCCGACAACCAGGCGGTCGCCGAACCGCTGCCTGACCTGCCCGACGAGGACGCCTGAGCAGGCTACCGCCGCGCTGGCAGAAATGACCGAGCGTTAGCGAGGCTCCGGACTTCTCCGAAAGACAAAGAGTTCCCCCGCCTCCCCCGTCGCGGCGCGCTGTCGCCCGTATTATGGATGGCCGGATGCCTTACCAGCCTTACCAGCGGGCGAGTATTGCGGATGGGGTGGCGTCGGCTGCGATGGTCGGCTTTGGCGAGACCTACGTGCCGGCGTTTGCGCTCGCCGTGGGGATGGACGCGGTCGCCGCCGGGTTGGTGGCGACGGTGCCGATGGTGGTTGGCGCGATCGCGCAGCTGTTCACGCCGCCGGCGCTGCGGCGGGTCGGCTCGTTTCGTCGCTGGGTGATCGGCTGTGCCACTCTGCAAGCGCTCTCGCTCGGCGTTCTGGCGGCCGGCGCGTGGTCGACGTCGGTCAGCTTCGCCGCCCTGGTGGCGTTGATGGCGGTGTACTGGGGCTGCAGCTTGTCGGCCTCGTCGACGTGGAGCTCGTGGATCACATCCTTGGTTCCAGTCGCCGAACGGGCGAAGTTCTTCGCCAAGCGAACCTCGCGTGCCCAGCTCTCCCTGCTGTTGTCCCTGATCGGCGCGGGGACCCTGCTGGAAGTCGGCCGGCGGAGCGGCTGGGAGATCGTCGCCTTCGCCTCGGTGTTCGCCCTGGCCTTCGCCTCGCGCGGTGCTTCCGCGGTGTTTCTGTCGCAGCACGACGAGGCGGACGGCGCGCGCGAGCACATCGCCGCGGCGCGCATGTCGACGGCCTGGCGCGACGTCAGGGCAGGGAGCTCGCTGCCGGTCCTCACCTACCTGGTGGTGATCCAGGTCGGGGTCAACATCGCAGCTCCCTACTTCACGCCTTTCATGCTCGGTCCGCTGAGCCTCACCTACGATCAGTTCATGGCACTGACCGGGATGGCCTTCCTGTCTCGCGTCTTCGCGCTGCCGCGGCTCGGCGAGCTCGCCGAATCGCGCGGCACCAAGTGGGTCCTCTGGCTGGGGGGCGCCGGCATCATCCCGCTGCCGGCTCTGTGGCTGATCTCGGACGATTTCTGGTACTTGCTGGCCGTGCAGGCGTTGTCCGGCGTGGTCTGGGCGGCACTCGAGTTGGCGACCACTCTTTCGTTCTTCGAGCATATTCCGGACCACCACCGGGTCGGCGTGCTGTCGTTGTTCAACATGGCCAACTCGCTGGCGATCGCCGCCGGTGCCGTGATCGGCGGAGTCGTCTATCGCTGGGCGCCGCCGGAGTACGGATTCGTGCTCCTCTTCGGCCTCTCCTCGCTCTCCCGGTTGGGCGCATTGGTGCTGCTGCGGCGAACACCGGCGCCGGAGACTCCGGCCGCCGGGGTCCAGTTCAGGACGCTCGCGGTGCGGCCGTCGGCGGGCGCGGTCGAGCGTCCGGTTCTCGCGACCCTACCGCCGGCCGAGGACCCCGCTACCGGGGACGGAGCCGGCGCGCCCGAGGTGGGCTCCTGAGTAGCGCGTCCGTCTAGTTCACATCCGCGTTTCCTCGGAGTACTACGCAAACCCGAAACCCGTCCCCCCTTTTCCAAGGGGGGACTTCAGGGGGGTCCACCCCAGCGACCTCCCGCTAACCCCCTCCTTGGCAAGGAGGGGGGGGCGAGGGCGCGCTCCGGCGGTCTTGAAAAGATTCGACCCGCGGTCATAACGTTGCCGCGCAATGTACCGGTGTAAGCGGGGTGTCGAGTGAGCGGCCGGTTGCCGCTTCGCCCGGGCGGAGAGATCGAGGTCGCCCAGCGCGAACGCTTCGCCGCGGTCGGTCGCGTCGCCGCGACGATTGCGCACGAGCTGGGAACGCCTCTCAACTCGGTCCTCGGGTACACTCAGCTGCTGCTGCAGGAAGAGCCCGATGCGCATCGGCGCGAGAAGCTGGCGATCATCGAGTCGCAGGTTCGCCGAATGATCGACACCATCCAGGGAGTGCTCGACCGGACGCGCGGCCGCCAAACGCCGCACGCCGAGGTCGAAGTCGGCGCCGTCATCGACGATGCGGTCGCCACGCTGTCGCCACTGGCAGCGACGGCGGGTGTGACGTTGCGGACGAGCATCCCGGTTCCCCTGCCGCCGTACCGCGGTGATGCGATCGCGGTACGGCAGATTCTGATCAACCTGGTCAAGAACTCGATCGAGGCGGCCGGCTCCGGCGGCAGCGTCGAAGTCGCGGCGCGCGCCGATGCCGAAGCCGGCATTGGTCCGGCATTGGCGCTCGAAGTCTCCGACACCGGTCCCGGCGTGGCGCAGGAGGAGAGGGCGCTGATCTTCGAGCCGCTCTACACGACCAAGCAAGCCGAGAACGGTACCGGGCTCGGACTGGCGATTGCCCTGGGGCTGGCGCGCGAGCACGGAGGCAGGATCGTCGTCGGTGACGGCGCTTCGGGCGGCGCCGTATTCTGCGTCAGTCTGCCGTTGGAACGCTGATGCCGAAGATCCTGGTGGTCGACGACGACATTGTCAACGCCAAGCTGATCGCCGAGATACTCGAGGAGGACGGCGCCGAGGTGGTGACCTCGTCGAGTCCGGTCGAGGCGATTCGCATCGGTGACGCGCGATCCTTCGACCTGGCAATCGTCGACGTGCGGATGGGCGAGCTCGACGGGGTCAGCTTGCTCAAACGCCTGCGGACGCGTGACCCCAGTCTGCCGATCCTGGTGATGACCGGATTCGGCTCCGTCGAAGGCGCCGTGGAGGCGATCTCCGCCGGGGCGGTGGACTACCTGAGCAAGCCGATGAACATCGACCAGCTTCGTTCGGCCGTGCGGCGATCGCTGCATACCGCGGCCGGCAGTGCGCAGCGGTTGCCTGTCGACCAGGGCGACGACGAGATGGTCGGGCGAGGCGAAGCGATGGTCGACGTCTATCGAACCATCGCCAAAGTCGCGCCGGGGCGCAGCACGGTCTTGCTGCGCGGCGAGAGCGGTACCGGGAAGGAGCTGGTGGCGCGCGCGATCCACCGGCACAGCCAGCGCAAGGCGGGGCCCTTCATCGCGATCGACTGTGGCGCCATTCCCGAGTCGCTGCTCGAGAGCGAGCTCTTCGGCTACACCAAGGGGTCGTTCACGGGTGCCCTGGTGGACAAGCCGGGCCTGTTCTCGGAAGCCGACGGGGGCACCTTGCTGCTCGACGAGATCGGCAACGTCAGCCTGGCGATGCAGGCGCGCCTGTTGCGCGTGCTGCAGGATCAGCAGGTGCGCCCGATCGGCAGCAACCGGCCGCGTTCGGTCGACGTTCGTATCGTCGCCGCGACCAACCTCGATCTCGAGGCGGCGGTGGCGCGCGGCTCCTTCCGGCAGGATTTGTATTACCGACTGAATGTGGTCAGCATCGCGATCCCGCCGCTGCGCGATCGCGCCGAGGACATCCCACTGCTCGTCGAGGCCTTCTTGCACCGAGCTGCCAGGCAGAATTCCAAACCCGTGCTTTCCGTGACACCAGAGGCGATGCAGGCCCTGGTTGCCTACGAGTGGCCGGGCAATGTCCGCGAGCTCGCCCACGTCGTCGAGCGAGTCGTCGTGCTCAGCCAGAGCGATCCGATCGGGGTCGAGGACCTGCCGCTCGAGGTGCGCGGTAGCAGGGCGGGAACGCCCGACGACCTGACCGTCGATCACCCGACGCTGGAAGAGTTGAAGAGGCGCTACATCGTTCGCGTCGTCGCGGAGGCCCAAGGGAACATCAGTCGCGCAGCGGCAGTGCTGGGGGTGGACAGACGCTCGCTCTACCGCATGATGAGACGATACAAGATCAATCCGTCCGAATCGCGACGAAGCTCTGAGGCGACGGTTCGGTGAGCCGGGATGATCCTTCGAGGAAGGTGAGATGAGAATTGCAATTCTTTCGCGTGGCCCGTCTCTGTACAGCACCAAGCGCTTGAAAGAAGCGTGTGCCGCGCGCGGCCACGAAGCCAAG
This sequence comes from bacterium, assembly GCA_030430165.1. Classification (GTDB taxonomy): domain Bacteria; phylum Desulfobacterota; class Binatia; order HRBIN30; family CADEER01; genus CADEER01. Next base: position 6,789 of record JAUIGL010000017.1, read on the forward strand.
GTACTGAACACTCTATCCTTCTCGATCGAGGTCGAGCAGGGCGAGCCGAGCCTCTACTACCGCAGCAAGCGGCTGCGCGACTACGATGCGGTGATCCCGCGGATCGGTGCCTCGGTGACCTTCTTCGGTACCGCCGTGGTGCGGCAGTTCGAGCAGATGGGCACGTTTTGCGTCAACCCATCGCACGCCATCAGCGTGTCGCGCGACAAGCTGCGCGCGCTGCAGGTGCTCAGTCGACATCGGATCGGCATCCCGAAGACGCTCTTCGTTCGCGACACCTCGGAGATTCTGCCCGGGATCGAGCGGCTCGGTGGCGCCCCGGTGGTGATCAAGCTCCTCGAAGGCACGCAGGGTATCGGCGTGATCCTCGCCGAGTCGACCAAGATCGCCGAGGCGATCATCGAGACCCTGTCGGGACCGGCGCAGATGAACGTGTTGCTGCAGGAGTTCGTCAAGGAGAGCCGTGGCCGTGACGTGCGCGCCTTCGTCGTCGGCAACCAGGTGGTGGCGGCGATGCGTCGCACCGCAAAGGGGGACGAGTTTCGCAGCAACGTGCACCGCGGCGGGGTCGCCGAGACGGTAGAGCTGGACGAGGTGTACGAGCGCACGGCGGTGCACGCGGCGCAGATCATCGGTCTTCGCGTCGCCGGCGTCGACATGCTCGAGGGGCCGGACGGACCGGTGCTCATGGAGGTCAACTCGTCGCCGGGGCTGGAGGGGATCGAAAAGGCGACCGGCGTCGACGTCGCCGGCAAGATCGTTCGTCTGATCGAGGACGAGGTCCTCTTCCCCGAGCTCGACTTGCGCCAGAGACTGACCCTGCAGAGCGGCTACGGGGTGATGGAGGTGCCGGTGACCGAGCGCTCCGAGCTGTGCGGCCGGACCATCGAGGGCAGTGGTCTGCGCGAGCGCGACGTCGTCGTGCTCACCATCCAGCGCGGTTCGGTGTCGATTCCCAACCCACGCCGCGATCGAGAGATCCTCGACGGCGATCTACTGCTGTGTTTCGGCAAGAACCTCACCCTGAAGAGCCTCACGCCGCCGCGCCGGCGCCGCAAGAAGAAGGCCGAATAGGGCATGTCGAAGCGTCGCCAACCCCCGGTCGTGATTGGCTGGACGGAGTTCGTCGATTTTCCCGATTGGGGTATCTCCGGAGTCCGGGCGAAGGTCGACACCGGGGCGCGCTCGAGCGCGCTCCACGTCGAGAAAGTCGAGCACCTGAGCGGCAACCGGGTGGCGTTCGACATCGTGCGCAACCGCAAGTCGACCGGCCGCAGGCGGCGCGTCGTCGCTCCGATCAGCCGAGTCGGCCGGGTTCGCTCGAGCACCGGGCACACGACGACGCGGACCTTCGTCGAGGCGATGGTGCGTCTCGGCCCGGTGGAGCGGACGGTCGAGATCAGCCTCATCGACCGGGGCTCGATGATCCACCGCATGCTGCTCGGTCGCACCGCGCTGAGCGGACCATTCATCGTCGACGTCAGTCGGCGCTACGTCTTCGGCAGGCCGCTGCGCAAGAAGGCAGCGCGGAAGAAGCCGGCATGACCATCGCCGTCGACTCGGTCGAGCCGGTCCGCATCTCCGGCGATGAGATTCCGCTGGGGACGCGCAAGCGCGTCGAGATCCACGTTGCCGGCAACGTCGGTGGCGGCGACGTCCTGCTCCCGGTCGAGGTCGTGCACGGGCGGCGCCCCGGACCGAGGCTGTTCGTTTGCGCGGCGATCCACGGCGACGAGATCAACGGCGTCGAGATCATCCGTCGAGTTTTGCGTTCGCCCTCGCTGCGTCGCTTGCGCGGTGCGCTGATCGCGGTGCCGATCGTCAACGCGTTCGGCTTCGTCGGGCTCAGCCGTTATCTGCCCGATCGACGAGACTTGAATCGTTCGTTCCCCGGCTCGGCGACCGGCTCGTTGGCGTCGCGCCTGGCGCACACCTTCCTCAAGGAGGTCGTCGATCAGTCGACGCACGGCGTCGATCTCCATACCGCGGCGGTGCACCGCGCCAACCTGCCCCACGTGCGCGCGCACCTGGAGAATCCCGATATCGATCGCATGGCGCGGGCCTTCCGCACGCCGCTGATTCTCAGCACCGACCTGATCGAGGGCTCGCTGCGCAAGGCGGTGGCCAATCGCGGCGTGCCGATGCTGGTCTACGAGGCGGGCGAGGCGCTGCGCTTCGACGAGACCTCGATTCGCGCCGGAATGCGCGGCGTCCTCTCGGTGATGACGACACTCGGCATGCTGCCCAGCCGAACCCGCGTGCCGGCCGTCCGCGAGCCCTTCGTGGCGCAATCGACGACCTGGGTTCGGGCGCCGGTCGCCGGCATCGTGCGCCCCAAGGTGAGTTTGGGGAAGTTCGTCGAGAAGGACCAGGTAATGGGCGTGATCGCCGACCCGCTGGGCAGCCGCGAGGTCTTGGTCGGGGCGACCACCAAAGGCGTCATCATCGGCAAGACCGAGTTGCCCCTGGTCAACGAGGGCGACGCGCTGTTCCACATCGCCTCGCTGGAACGACCGCGTTCGGCCGCGTCTTCGATCGAGGAGTTCCACTCCGAAATCGACGGGCCCGACGCGGAGCTCTGACGCCCGTTCGGATTCCCCGCCGAGGCTATGGTTTCGAGATCCCGAATTGCTCGGCGATCGCCGGGTCGTTGCCGTCGAACGCGGTCGTCGTTTCCTCCGACAGATCTCTTCCGGCGAAGCGGTAGCGGCTGCGGGTGGGAACGAGGAATTTCCCGAGGCGGCGGTGCTCGTAGTACTCGGCGACGATCAGGCCGCTGCCGTAGGGCGCCATCTCGATCGGTCCGGATGCCCGGATCAGCCGCGACTGGATGTCGAAGGCCAGTCGGTACTCGGAGCCATCGGCGAGCCGAACCAGCAGCCTCTGCTCGGTCGCGCTCGCCGGACGCTGCGGTATGATGCGAGCGTTGGCATCGGGCGTGCACAGGAAGTCGAGGTTGGTGATGGCGTTCCACAGGGCGTGTGAGCGCAGCGGTGCGGCTCCGGAGGAGTCGACGCCGACGACGGTGTCGCCTACGCTGGCGCGCATGGTGTGGCCATCCCACGAGTAGTGGTCGGGCTGGTCGCTGGTGTGGATGGTCCACCGATAGAAGTCGGGAAGATGGAACGCGTATTCGAACTGCCACGTGCCGGGGAAACCGATGTAGACCTCGGCTCTGACGATTCTGCGGAAGCTGGTCAGCGGCCCGCCGCGCACCTCGATCGCGCGCGCGAGCACGGGGTGGCAGCCCGCGTCGGCGATCTCGCGGTCGGCGGTGGCGCCGCACCCCATGGCGAGCGCGCCGAGCAGCAGCGCAGCGAGGGTGCTCCGCGCCGGGTTGTGTGGATGCTGGTAGCCTGGGCGGTGATCGCCAGCGGTTGCGCTGCGGTTCCCGACACGCCGCCGCCGGCGGTCGACGCGGCGGCGCCGACCTGGATCGAGCGTTCGTTCGAAATCCGCGGCGGATTCATCCGCGGCACCCTTCTCGTTCCCGAGGGGGCGTCCGCCGACCAGCCGCGCCCAGCAGTCGTCAACCCAGTCGTTCCCGACGAAGCGTTGACCGCGCGCGGGTTTGTCGTCGCCCGTTATCGGCTCGATTGGAGTGTGTTGGCCCCGGAGCGGCCAGCGCGCGAGACGGCGTCGAGTGGCAAGCCGCCGGCGGCCGGCGGGAAAACAGTCGGCGTATGGTTGCTGGCGTCGCCGAGCGCCGACGTGATCGGTCAGAGCTACTTCCGACTCATCTCGAGCGACGGCGCTGCCGCGGTGGAAGTCGTCGACTATCTGCGCGAGCTTGCCTACGTCGACGGGGAACGGATTGGGATCGCCGGTGTCTCGACCAACGGCTTCAAGGTCTACGCTGCGCTGATGGCCGGCGCCCGCCTGCGCGCCGCGGTGATCGTCGGTGCCTGCGCCGACTACCATTCCTTCCTCGCCGATTCGCCGGTGGCGCTCGGCGGGGCCGCACTCGAGCTCGACCCCGAGTACGAGCGCTGGTTGAGCGCGCACGAGGCGGTTCGCCAGGTCGATCGCTTCACCGGCACCGCGTTGCTGCTGGTCAACGGCGGCCGCGATCACGTGATCCCCAACCACTGCGTCGACGGCTCGATCCCGACTCTGCGCCAGGCGTACGCGCGCGCCGGCGGCGCCGAGCGCATTCGCCAGTCTTGGTGGCCCAAGGCGACGCACAACGAGTTGGTCGCGGTCGCCACCGAGGACATCCTCGCCTGGTGGGATCGCTGGCTGGCGTCGCCGGCGGATTGAGGGCGGTCGGGCTCCGGTCGGCCCCCCCTCAGGTGGGATCACGGTCCGGCTCCGACTCTGCCTCTTCGTCCTCCCCGGCAGCGCCCAGGTCGTCACTCGCGTCGGCCGCGCCGTTACCCGGCTTGCGCCGCTTGAGGGCGTCGCCGAAGGCGGTCAGCTGCTCGGCCGCGGCGTGGTGCACCGTGCCGGCTTCGTCGATCGTCCCGGCGCGGATCCCGGTGAGCAGCTCGAGACCCTGGTCGATCGTTTCGATCGGGTAGATCGAGAAGGTGCCGGCGGCGATCGCGTCCATCAGCGCGCGGTCGGGAAGCAGTTGGTCGACGTTGCTCTTGGGCAGGATCACCCCTTGTTTCCCGGTCAGGCCGATTGCTTCACAGGTGCGGAAGAAGCCCTCGACTTTCTCGGTCACACCGCCGACCGGCTGGACGTCGCCGAACTGGTTGACGCTGCCGGTGACCGCGAGGTCCTGGCGCAGCGGAACTCGGCTGAGCGACGAGATGATTGCGAAGAGGTCGGCGGCGGACGCGCTGTCACCGTCGATCGGTGAGTACGATTGCTCGAAGGCGAGACTCGCCGAGAGGCTCAGCGGCGCGGATTGCGCGTAGACGTGGCGCAGGTAGCCGCTGATGATGAGCACACCCTTGTCGTAGGTCTTGCCGCTGAGCTTGGCCTCGCGGTCGATGGCGATGACACCGTGCGCGCCGGGCGAGGTGACGGCGGTGATACGGCTCGGCCGGCCGAAGCGGTAACCGCCGAGCCCGAGCACGGCGAGCCCGTTGACCTGCCCGATTCGCGATCCGTCGACGTCGACCAGGAGGGTGCGGTCGCGGATCATCTCGCGGATCTTGGTTTCGGTTCGGCTGTTGTGGAAGTCGCGCTGCCGCGCCGTTTCGTCGATGTCCGAGCTCTCGATCCTGTCGTGGCCAGCCTTGCCCGCCCAGTAGCTCGCCTCGCGCAGGAGATCGCCGAGCTCGTCCCACTGCGTCGGCAGCTTGCGTCGGTCGCCGACCGAGCGCGCCGCCTGCTCGAGGATGGCGGGCCGGGCGCCGGGGTCGAGTGGGAGCAGTCCCTCCTCGCGCACGATTCGCTCGATTTGCGCCGCGATCGACGCGTGATTCTGCCCGGCATCGGTCTCGCGACCGAAGTCGGCGCGCACCTTGAAGATCTCGCGGAACTCGTCGTCGTAGGCGAAGAGCAGCTGGAACAGATAGTCGGGTCCGGTGAGCACGACGCGGGTGCTGATCGCGGTCGGCTCTGGTTTTACGGTCGACGCGGTGAACATGGCGAACGGGTCGTAGGTCTCGATCTCGACCTCGTCGCGCTTGAGGCACTCCTTGAGCGCTCGCCAGACGAGCGGTTCCGACAGCAGGTCGCGCAGGTTGATGACCAGGCAGCCGCCGCTGGCGCGCAACAGCGAGCCGGCGGTCACGCGGGTGAAGTTGCTGACCAGCTTGCCCTGGCGGTCGACCACTCGCTCGATCGCGCCGAACAGATTGCGGTAGGTCGGCCACGGCTCGACCAGCACGGGCGGACTCTTCGCGTCGCCGTTGTCGACCAGCACGTTCACCTCGTAGTTGGTGCGTGCGTCTTCGCGCGGGGCGAACATCGCGAACGGCATCGGCTGTGGCGGCGCCTCCTGGAAGATCTGGAGATTGTCGAGCAAGTCGTCGGCAAGCTCGCGCAAGTAGTGGCTGACCTCGGTGCTGTCGTAGCGCTGGTCGATTTCGTCGATCAGCGGGCGGATCGCCTCCGCCGCGACGCGCCGCTCGGCCTGCCTGACGCCGCGGCTGAGTTGGCGTACCAGCGCGGTCTGGCGCCGCATCACCGATTTGACCTCGCGCATCAGCTTGCGTCGTCGCTCACGCTGTTCTGCCAGGCCCTGTTCGCCGAGCGCCTCGAGCTCCTCCTGGGTCATCGGTTTGCCGTCTTTGATCGGGATGAAGCCTATGTCGCCCGACGAGTCGAGTTGCAGCGCGAACCCCGCCTCGGCCGCCTGCTTGGTGAGTTGGCGCTGGATCTCCTCTCCCTCGCGACCGTAGCGTTCGGTGAGCGATTCCTTCTCCTCCTCGAAGGTCTCGCCGCGGAACGTCTTGGGCAGGTCCGATTCGAGATCCTCGATGAGGTCGTGGATGTCTTTGCGCAGCTGGCAACCGGCGCCCGCCGGGAGGTCGAGAGCCTTCGGTCGGTCGGGGTTGCTGAAGTTGTGGACCAGAACGCGATCCCCGGGGATCGGCTTGTCGGCGAGAAAGCCGCGGATCAGATCGGCGAGCTCGCGCTCGCGGTGAGTTCCCTCCAGGCCGCAGGCGTAGATGTTGTACCCCGAGTGGTCGATCGCCAAGCCCATCTCGATCGCGCCGAGGGCTCGCTCCTGGCCCTGCCAAGCGTCTTGTGCCGGCTCTGCCGCCGGAGCCTTGGTCTCGGGCGCGACGTAGGCCAGCTCTTCCGCCGACAGCGGCTGTGGTGCCGGCGCCGGCTGTAGGGCGCGCTCGTCGCTCATCCCGGCCCCCGCCGCATGGTGACGCGGACGCGCAGAATCGCTCCCTCGAAATGCGCTTCGACCGTGTCGACGTCGCCGTTGGGCGGCAGGGCGAAGTCGCGCTCGACGCGCTCGCGGTCCGCTCCGGTGCCGGACTCGACGACGACGTGGAGGGTTCGATTGAAAACGGCGACCTGTACGCCGCGGTGACGATTCATCGGAGCTGGCAGCTGCACCTCGAAGAAGCGTTGGTCGGACTGAGCGCGGCCCGGGCCGCGCCACCGGTTCTCGACCAGGTCGCGAAACAGCTGCTCGATCTCCGGCAGAACGTTTCGTTGAGCCATCTTGGTGGAAAACTCCTCGATCGCTGGCGCGCAAATAGTGTGCCGGCCGATCGGTCACACCCTCTCGCGACAATCTGCGGAATGCTTCTCGGGATCGAGAATCGCGGCGCGGCTCATCCGTATCGCCTGCGCGTCGGCTCGTCCAGAAGTGGGCGGATTGGTTGTTTCATTGGCCGCCCTGACACAGCGAATCCCCCCTCCTTACCAAGGAGGGGGTCAGGGGGCGGCAGGGGGAGGTCGCGCGGCGACGCATGGAGCTTCCTTCGTGTGGTCGATCGCTCTTGGGTCGACCCCCCTGAAGTCCCCCCTTGGCAAGGGGGGACGGGCTGCGGAGTTGACCGCAAGGCCCGGTCGAGCGAGGGTGCTCGACCGATTCGATGGAGAATGACCGGTGAGTGAGACCAAGGTGCAGCATGCATTCGCGGACGACGTCCTCGACGATCGCGACGCCGTTGCGATCGCCGATCTGATCGCCCGCAAGGAAGTATCGGCGAAGGAAGTGACCGAGGCGGCGATCGCGCGGGCGCAGCTGGTAGCGCCGTCGTTGAACTCGATCGTCGTCGACCGCTTCGAGCTGGCGCTGCGCGACGCCGAGGCGATGCCCGGCGACGGTGCCTTCGCCGGTGTGCCGACGTTTCTCAAGGACAATACCGATCTCACCGGGTTGGCGACGGACCACGGCTCCGACGCGGTGCGTTCCAAGCCGGCGGATCACGACGGGATCTATGCCAAGCAGTACATGGCGCAGGGGTTCGTCTGCCTCGGCAAGAGCTCGCTACCCGAGTTCGGCCTCAACGCCAGCACCGAGTTCGCGCTGCGCGAGCCGACTCGCAACCCCTGGCACACCGACTACTCGCCCGGGGCGTCGTCGGGTGGCTCGGCGGCGATGGTTGCCGCGGGCGTCGTGCCGATCGCGCACGCCAACGACGGCGGCGGGTCGATTCGCATCCCCGCGGCCTGCTGCGGTCTGGTTGGCCTCAAGCCGAGCCGCGGCCGCCACGTCATCCCCGAAGCGGGCCAGGCGATGCCGATCGATCTGATCAGCGAGGGCGTCGTGACCCGCACCGTGCGCGACACCGCGCATTTCCACGCTGCCGGCGAGCGCTACTATCGCAATGCGCAGCTGCCGGAGCTCGGTCTGGTCGAAGGCCCGGGCAAACGCGGCTTGCGGATCGGCGTGGTCGTCGATTCGATCACCGGGACTGCCACCGACGCCGAGACCCGCGCCGCGGTGGAGGCGATTGCCGCGTTGCTGTCGGACCAGGGGCATCGCGTCGAGTCGGTGCCGATTCCCGTACCCGCCAGCTTTCAGGACGACTTCCTCGTCTACTGGGGGCTGTTGGCGTTCTCGCTCCGCTTCGGCGGCAAGCGGATCGTCGATGCCAGCTTCGACTCCTCGAAGCTCGACGGGCTGACCAGCGGCCTGAGTCGCCATTTCATGCGCAACGCCTACCGGCTGCCGCTGGCGTTGTATCGCTTGCAGCGCTGCCGGCGAGACTCGGCGAGGTTTTTCGCGAGTTACGACGCGCTTCTGTCGCCGGTTCTGGCGCACACCACGCCGCGCCTCGGCCACCTGAGCCCGACGATTCCGTACGAAGAGTTGATCGACCGCCTGACCCGCTATGTCGCCTTCACGCCGCTTTCGAACGTCACCGGAGACCCGGCAATTTCTCTACCGGCGTCGCGCACTGCGGACGGTCTACCGATCGCGATTCAACTGACCGCGGGGTACGGGCAAGAGCGCACCTTGCTCGAGCTCGCCTACGAGATCGAAGCCGAGCGACCCTGGGCGCGGATCCAGGACCACGCGGGCTAGTCGAAAAGAACAGAAAACACGGATGAACACGGTTGGACACTGTGACTCGAGGTACCCCTCGGCCACTCCCTTTCCGTGTCCATCCGTGTTCCCGTGTCCATCCGTGTTCATCCGTGGTCTCGTTTCGACGCTAACTCTCAGCGCGGACCGGAAAACGCTCGAAGTAGAATGCGAAGCGCCGGCGCAGCGCTGCCGGATCGAGGCCGAAGTCGGCTTGTAGGTCGTAAACGATGCGCCCGTGCTTGCCGCGCGGGTTTTCCTCCATGTAGCGGCTGAGCTGGGTGCGTGCCGCGTCGGTCATAGGCAAATCGGCTTGGGCGTAGATTTGCTCGACCATGCCGACGTCGTCGGCCATGAACTCGTGGAAGGGGACGTCGATGACCTGGTCTGGCGGTAATGCGTCGCGGTCGCGGGCGCAGGCGCGCAGCAGCTTCTCCACCCGGTCGACCCAGTATGCGGCCACCGCCGGCGGGTCGACTCGAGTGCGGCGGATGCGGTCGCCGTAGGCCAGCATGGTCACTGCCGACGCGATCACCGCGACCGGATCGCGGTGCGGGATCGCCACGGTGGCGTCGGGGAACACCGCCAGCAGCGGACGCAGCTGCTCCATGTGCTGGGGCGACTTGAGCACCCAGCGGTTGGGCCCTCGCATCCACTGCAGGGCCTTGAGCACCCGCTTCATGTATTCGTAGTGCGGAGTTTGGTCGAGCTGCAAGTAGTAGTCGCGCCAGCGCGGCACGGTGGCGATCCACTCCGGCTGGTACGAGGCGAAGTCGAGGTTCTCGACCTCGATCTCCTCGTGCACGTGCTCCGGCGTCATGTCGTGCATGTTCTTGAGCAGCGGAGACAGGAGGATCTGTTGCTCGTATGCCTTGCGACAGCGGGCCAGTCGCGGGTCGACGCCGTCCTCGCCCGGTTGCTCGCCGGGATCGGGAATCGGTTCGACCGATTCCCAGTACGGCAGCGAGCGCAGCCTTCGATCGGCGGCGATCAGGTTCAACAGATGGGTCGTGCCCGAGCGCGGCAATCCGGCGATGATGATCGGCCGGCTGATCTCGATCTCGTCGATCTCCGGGTGTCGCTTGATCAGGTCTTCGAAGCGCAATCGGTTGGCCGCGTAGCGCACGCAGTCGCGCCAACAGCCGATGCGACCGATCGGGTTGAGCTCGGCGTCTTCGTCGAACGCCTGTAGCCAGATGGCGAGGCGCTCGCGGAAGTCGGCGTCGCCGAAGTCGGCGAGACCCGTCTGCCGCATCGCCGCTTCGAGTACCGCGTCCTCGGTGAAGACGACCGGTGGCATCTGCGCGACGGTGTCGAGCGCGGCGCGCTGGATGTCGGTGAGGCGCGGCGCGGCGAGGTCGTCGATGCGGATGTCGGCGGGACGGCTCATCTAGCGACCGCGGCGATCAGTCGCGAAACCGACGATAGAATGCGCGGATGTCCTCGACCAGGAGATTCGGCTGCTCGAGCGCGGCGAAGTGTCCGCCGCGCGGCATATCGGTCCAGTGGACGATGTTGAAGGCCGCCTCGCACCAGCTGCGCGGCGCCGCCAAGATCTCCCTGGGGAAACAGGCGTGGCCGACTGGTGTTTCGAGGCGCGGTTGCGGGAACAGGGCGCCCGAGCGCATCGCTTCGTAGTAGAACCGAGCCGACGAAGCGCCGGTGTTGGTGACCCAGTAGAGCATGACGTTGGTGAGAAGATCGCCGCGGTCGATTGCGTTCTCGACGACACCGTCGCAGTCGGTCCAACTGCGAAACTTTTCCGCGATCCAGCCGAGTTGCGCCGCCGGCGAATCCGCCAGACCAATGCCGAGAGTTTCGGGCTTGGTTGATTGGATGTTGGCGTAGGCCGACTCGCCGGCGCTGTAGGCTTGAAAGCGATCCCACTTCTCGCGCTCCGACTCGGAAAGTTGGTCGAGCTCGGCGACGGCGTCTGGCGATGGCGGCATGGCGAACAGCAGGTTGAGGTGAATGGCGAAGCAGTGGTCGGGATCCTGCCTGGCGACCCACTGACTGACGAACCAGCCCCAGTCGCCGCCCTGCGCGCCGTAACGCTCGTAGCCGAGCCGGGCCATCAGCTCGGCCCAGGCGCGCGCGGTGCGCTTCGGTTCCCAGCCCTTGGCGTCGTTGGGCTGCGAGAATCCGTATCCAGGTAGGGAGGGGACGACGACGTGGAAAGCGTCTTGCGCGTCGCCGCCGTGTGCCGCCGGATCGGTCAGCGGACCGATCAGGTCGATGAACTCGACCACCGATCCCGGCCATCCGTGGGTGAGGATCAGGGGGATCGCCTGCGCGACCGGAGACCGCGCGTGATAGAAGTGGATGTTCTGCCCGTCGACTTCCGTGCGGAACTGCGGCCACGCGTTGAGGCGCGCCTCGTGCTTGCGCCAGTCGTAGTCGTCGAGCCAGTAGGCGACGAGCTCGCGCAGGTACGCCTGCTCGATGCCGTATGCCCATTCGCGGTCGGCGAGGGCGGCGGGCCAGCGCGTGTTGCGCAGTCGCGCATGCAGGTCCTGCAACACGGCGTCGTCGACTCGAATCTCGAATGGATCGATCGCGCGGGTCATGAAGAAGGGAACCTAAAGCGGCCGGTGGCGCGAGTCCAGCGTGTCCGTGCTTCGCACTCTCTTCCCCAAGTGCGGAAATCGGCCGGGAACTTCCTCCCCCTATGGAGGCTGTCGATTTTCTCGAAAGAAACGCGCGAAGCGCGCACAGAATCCCTCTCCCGCATTGCCGGCGGGAGAGGATTAAAGGTGAGGGGACCAAAAGGAAAGGCGTCGCTAGCCCATGCGGCACAGCGGTTTGCGTACCGCAGCCATTGGATACGCCCTCACCCTGGCCCTCTCCCGGGGGGAGAGGGGATCACAGGCGGTTCGGCGGTCACTGGAGAAAATCGACACCCCCGTAGGGGGAGAGGGTTTGGTACATGAATCGGCTTGGGCCGATTCATGTCATCTGCAGTGCTTCGCCGCCGGCGGCGAAGTCATCTCATTCGCCCTCTCTGCCCCTGCCGGGGCATCTCCCCCGTAGGGGGAGAAGTTTTGGTACTGAAATCGGCTTGGGCCGATTTCCTCATCGGGGTTGCGGGTTGGTGCTCGCGAGCAGGCCCACTCCCGGGACGAAGCGGCCGACGCGGCTGGCGTAGGCTGCATACTCCTCGCCCTGTGCTTCGAGCAGGTACGGCTCCTCGACGTGGCGCACCTGGATCTCGACGGCGAGCAACATCGCCGCCAGCGCGGCGAACGCGACCGGGTTCGGCACCATCAGGGCCAGGCCGGCGGCGGCGAGCAGCAGCGCGCTGAAGATCGGGTTGCGAACCATCGCGAACGGTCCGCTGGTGACCAGGGTGGTGCGCTCTTCGGCATCGACTCCGATGCGCCACTCGTCCCCCATCGCCAATTGCGCGGCCAGTGTTGCAGCGAGACCGATGCCGTAGAGGAAGAGCGCTGCGACGCGAACGGTGGGCTGGTCGAGGACGGGCAGGGAAGGGACGACCCCGCGGGCGCCGAGAATCACCGCGACCGGAGCGAGCACCAGTGAAAAGACGAACATTGCGCCGCCGACCCATTCGAGCGAGCCGAACCGTCCGCTGACTCCCTTGAAGCCGGTCGAGCCGGTTCTCCGCCACTGCAGAAACGAACGCAGGCCGAAGGCGAGCACGATGAGCACCAGGTACGACGCGAGTGCCGTGTAGGGCATGACTTCTCCTTTTTCCGTGGGCGATACGTTTGCTTCTGGGTTCGATATCTGTAGATATATTCAGATATGAAATCAAGTGAGGTCGTTGGTCTCGACGGTTGCGCTGAAAAGACGGTCGATCCGAAGAAGGTCGTCGCCACCCAGCGCCAGTTGATCAGCCGCGATGAAGCGGGGCAGCTGGCCGAGCTGTTTCGTTTGCTGGGTGATCCAACACGAACGCGGCTGCTCTTCGCGCTGCTCGAGGCGGGCGAGCTATGTGTCTGCGATCTCGCGGCGACGGTCGAGGTCGCCGAGACCTCGGTTTCGCACGCGCTGCGCCTGCTGCGCGCCGCCCGCGTCGTCCGCGCCCGCCGCGACGGCCGCATGATGTACTACCGTCTCGACGACCAGCACGTGCGCATGCTGCTCGACCTCAGCCGCGAGCACCTGCGCCACGACGACGAGCCGGAAGCGATCCGGCCCAAGCGCCGTCGTCGCCAGGCATGAAATCCAGTCCGAGCTGAAACCCGGCGCGCCGGCGGACCTGTCGATTCTTCCGAACGAACCGCGGCGCGCGGCTTTCGGAGCAGGGGCGACTCTTTGCCCGCTTGGCCGAGAACTCGGTAGTGTTGCCGCGAAAGGGGGGGCGAATGGCAAAGCTTCTGAAGCTCGTCGGGGTAGTGCTGATACTCGGGTTGGTCGCCGGATTGGTCGTCCTGCTGCCGGCGCATCTGCAGGTGCGGGGGGTTGCGGCGGAGCTGCCGAGTCGGGCGGACCTGCTGGCGTTGCGCACCGAGGCGGGGCCGAGCCGGGTTGGGTTCATCACCACGTCGCAGCAGGACCTCGACCGCGGGACGATCGGTCACAACTCGGTGATCGTCGAATGGCCCAACGGCGACCTCTTCGTGATCGATGCGGGAATGGACGAGAAGAGCGCGCGCGACTTCGGCGAGCTGATGTCGACGATCGCCGGCGCATCGAGCCCACCGGTCATCCACGGCACCTTGGCCGAGCTGATGGGGGCGGACGTCGCCCGAGTGCAGGGGGTTGGTTTCACCCATCTGCACATCGACCACACGCAAGGACTGGTCGACTTCTGCGCGTCGCGCGGCGACGGCGCGGTTGCGCTGCAGACGACCAATCAGAAAACCTTGCACAACCTGCACACCTCCGAAGGGGCGGGGATCGTCGATTCTTCCTGCCTCAAGGCAGTCGAGCTCGGTGGCGATGGACTGGTGACCGACGATCGCTTCCCCGGCATCGGCGCCTTCAACCTGGGCGGCCATACGCCGGGGTCGACGCTGTGGGCGGTCGCCCTGGCGGATCGCGTGCTGCTGTTCTCCGGTGACATCACCAACACCAAGGCGAGCATCGATGACGACGTCGACAAGCCCTGGATCTACAGCTACCTGCTGGTGCCGGAAGACACGGGTCGTACCGCCGAGATCCGCCACTGGTTGCGAGAGCTGGACGGCGACGACGCCTTTGCGGTCGTCGTCTCGCACGACATTGCCAACCACGCCGCGGTGCTCTCTCGTTGAGCAGTAGCCTCCTGTTTGGGGCGTCAGCTTTTCTAGCCGCAGATCGACGCAGATGGTCGCTGATGGGTGTTAGGGGTTCGGGCCCCAGCAGCCGTTCTCGGCTGTGTGCAGGCGCAGGATGCGGCGCAGCTCTTCGATCGTCGCCGGCTTGGCCTGGGCGGAGTGACTGGATGCGACGATCAGCTCCGACTCGACGCCTTCGATGTGGGCGCTCTTGTACTTGACGACGCCGTCGCCGCCGGTTTCGCGGTCTTCGCCGGGGCGCAAGGCGACGATCGAGTGCGCCTTCGCCGGTGGTGCTATCGGGATCTCGCTCAGCACTTCGATGAATGGATCGCTCGGCGACATGTTGTCGATGCTGGTCGACACCGTGCTTCTCTGGAACCGCTTGTAGCGGTGGCGGTTGAGCCTGCCCGCGCTGGCGCCGATCGTCACCACGTCGCGCGGCATGCGGATCAAGCGCGCGGCCAGTCGCCGCACGAGGTCCGGTGAGGCCAGGTAGCTGCCGCGATGCGGGGTCGAGATGAATACGACTCGATCGACGTAGGGCAGCGGTTTGACGAACATTCCTTCCCGCACCAGCTCGCGGACCTCCGGGTCGATCTCGTCCTCCAGCTCCTCGAAGGGCGCGTCGAACTGCTTGTCCCAGAACTCGGTTCCCGAGTCGACGGCGGTGAGCTTGGTGAGCAGTCCGCCCTGGCTGTGGCCGATCACCACCATCTGGTCGAGGCACGGGTCGAGGTGCTCCGGGTCCAGCCTGGCGCGCGCGGCGTCCATCGAGCTGCGGAGAATCCACGCCGAGTAGAGGATCGGATTGCCGGACTCGTAGCTGAAGAACCAAAAGGTATAGCGATTGCGAATCTCCGGATCCGCTTCGAGGTCGTTGACGGTGTCGATCCAGGTTGCCGGCGTCGAATCGGTTCCATGCACGAGCACGATCGGGATCTGGCCGCCCGAGTAGGGCTTGCGCGCGTAGAGCCGACTCGCCTGATCGATCGCCATCGCCCGACCGAAGAATCGCGACATTCCGGATTCCCAGACCTTCGACTGCTCGAACGACGCGACCAGCGCTGCCGACGGCTCGTACTCGATCGGCAGATGGCGGTTGTCGAGAACCAGCGACGGGTCGCCGTCGTGTTCCTTGAACAATCGAAGCCGCGCCTCGAGGTTCGTCTCCCGCAGCTGTTGCCAGGGATCTTTGAAGAGCATGATCAGGGTGGCGGCGACCCAGGCGTTGGGGTCGACGAAATCGGGCGCCGATGTCTCTGCTCTCGGTACGGTCTTGGCGACGAGTGCGGCGCCCGCGCCCTCTTGGCGATACCGGTTCACGACGCCGTGCACGTTGTAGTCGATCACCGGAAGCATGGTGGCGAGCTCGCGGTCCCCCCAGCGCAGATCGTTCGCATCGAAGCCCACCTCGAGAGTGCCGAAGGGCAGACCGAACGTGCCGCTGCGCGGATAGACGACACCGAGGTCGTCGCTGAACGCCCGAGCCAGGGCTTCGTTGTAGATCTCGGTGGCATCGCGCGCCCGCGGGTTGATCACCGCGGGTTTGTCGCCGCTGGTGGGCGGAAAGACGTAGGCGAACGCGTAGAGCGCTGCCGCCAGGTAGTGGGCGCGCGCCTCCCGCCCGGCGGACGATTCGAAAACGGCACCGCGCGCGGCCGTTTCCTCGCGCCGGTCGACCTCCGGAAGCGCCTTTTCCAGGCTCCGCGCATAGGCGAACGAGACCTCGGCCAGTGCGCCGACGTCGTCGACTTCAGCGCGGCCATCGACGACCTTCTGATGCAGGGCGGCGATGACCTCTTGCGGTGCGACCCGCTGAGTTTCTGCAAGGTCGTTGCGGCGAAGCGCGATCTTGGTGGCGTTGCTCAGCTCGTTGCCGGAGAGTGCATCTTCGTTTCGCTCGCGGTACGCCTCCTCGGGGGCGACGCGATCGAGCTCGATCTTGTAACCTGAGCAGCCGGCGGCCGAAATGGTCATCACCAGCAGCAAGCCCAGACGAATGCTGGAGCCGCGACGTCCCCCGGGTTGCGGTCGTCTGACGGCGAGTGCGTTCGAGCGGAACGGAACGGTATCCATTGGTCACTCCCAGAGTCGTCGCGCGGCGCGTAGGGCGAAGCTCGAGGCCGAGCCGCCTCGGCTACATGATCAATCCTCTACTGATCGTCAAGTGGCAGGGGCGCTGTCGGTGGAGCGGGAGAGCGCCTATGGGTTGCGAGACGTGGTGTCGATGTAGGCGACGACCTCGTCGAAGCTCATCCGCTCGAACAACGAGGCGACCTCGGCGCGCCGCAGGGCGAGCTGGCTGATCGTGCCGTTGGCGTACACGTCGACGATCTTCCAGGAGCCGCCTACCTGGTGCATCCGGTAGTTGATCGGCATCGGGCTCTTGTCGGCGCCGACCACGCGCCCGAGCACCAGGACGGTGTCCTTCGGCGCCGCCCGCTCGCCGAGAATCTCGAATTTTCGCGGACCGGTCGACTCGGACAGCCGGCGCGCATAGGTGGCGACGGTCATGCGAGCAAAGGTGTCGATCCACTGCTGGCGCTGGGCGCTGGTGAGCCCTTCACCGCGCTGGCCGAGAGCTCGCTTGGCCATGAAAGGCAGGTCGTAGGCTGCGAGCACGCCGGGTGTGAGCATCTCGCAGCGCCGCTCGAAGGTGAGATCGGGCGCCGCGGTGGTAGCGGACAGCAACTCGTGCAGTCCTTCGAGAACGCACGTCGCCGAAAGCTCGGTGCCGTTCGCGTCGCAGTCGACGTCGCTCGCGAGTGTCTCGCGGTCGTCGCCGGGCATCGGTTGCGCGGCGACTGCCGGAACGTCACCGGACAGGGGTTGCGTCGCAATCGCGTCGTCGGCGCCGGCCACGGTCGGCCAGCAACCGCAGAGCATGACCGCCGACAGGGCCGCGACCAGCCAACCGCGCGGGCGTCGCGACGATCGGTTGGGTGTGTCGATTCGTGTCGCAGGCTTCATTCTAGCGGCCGCCGCGCAACGCCGCGGCCTCGTGTTTGTATATCCAGCGGCGCACCGGTCGCCGCAGGATGATCGTCGCAGGCAGAATGACCAGCGAGGTGAAGATCAGACAGAACACCGAGATCGCCAGCAGTAGGCCGAGGCTGCGGATTCCGAGATGGCCGGAGACCGACAACGATCCGAAGGCGGCAAGCGTCGTCAGCGCGCTGAGAATCGCCGCCCGCGGTGTGCTCGATGCCATCGTCTCGGCAAGCGATCCGCTCTCGCGAAAACGCAGCACCATGTGGATGGCGGTGTCGACGCCCAGTCCCATGACCAGCGGGATGGCGACCACGTTGGACATGTTGAACGGCATGTCGATGAGCACTGCCATGGCGATCGTGAACAGCGCGCCGAGCAGGATCGGTGCCAGCAGGACGAGAACGTCCACCGGATCTCGCAAGTAGAGCAGCATCACCACGGCGATCAGTACTAGCGAGATGAAGATGGCGATGCGAAAGCTCTCGACTACGAGATCGCCGACTCCCACCTCGACCGGCGGGCGGCCGGTCGCGTGCGGCGCCACCGTCTTCACCGCCGCGACGAACTCGCGAAGGTCGTCGACTTCGCTCATGTCGCCGCGTGGCAAGACCGACAGGCGGGCGCGTCCGCGCGCGTCGACCAAGCGGCTGCGCAGGCTCCGCGGGAGATCCTCGAAGCCGACCGGCCCGGTCGCCAGGGCCTCGCGCAGCCAGTCGAGGCGGTCGGGTAGATCGGCGATGACCAGCGTTTCGAGCTGCGCCGCGAGAGCGGCGGCGCTCGGGGCGATGGCGATGCGGTCGAGCGCGCTGCCGAGCCGCCGCATTGCCAGCCGGCTGTCATCCTCGCCGCGACCTGTCGGAAGCTCGGCGATCCGATCGCGTAGGCTGAGGAGGGCGGTCATTCGCTCCTCGGCAGTTGGCGCGGGCTCCTCTGTCGGCGGATTCAGGGCCGGCTCGAGAAAGAAGGCCGCGTCGTCGATCAGCTCGAGCTTCGCCGCTTGCTCCCGGGGCACGAAGTCCATCGGGGTCTCGACCGACGCCACCGGAGCGAGCGCGGCGAGCCGGGCAGCGAGCTCTTCACTCGATGCCAGATCTGGGGCGAGGACCGTCGCTGCGTAGTCGGTGACGATTCCCTCGGCCTGAATCTCTTGCAAGGTCGTGACCGATTCCGATTGCGGGTCGCGCATCGACAAATTGCTGAAGTCGAACTCGATCCGGGTGCTGGCGAGCGCCGCGGAGATCCCCAGAACCGCGCTGATCGCCAGCACCGTTCGCGGGTATCGATTGGGCAGCTCGTAGCCGACGAAGACGGCCACCCCCGGCGTCGCGGGTCGCGGTTTCGGTTCGGGCATCACTGCGAGGATTGCCGGGAACACGGTGAAGCTGGCCAGCAGGGAGATGAATACGCCGCCGGCGGAGATGATGCCGAGGTCGCCGAGCGCGTGGTAGGGAGTCGGAACGAACGAGAGAAAACCGATCGCGGAGGTCAAGGCGCACAGCGAAAGCGCGCCGCCGAGGACGGTGACGGCGCGCGTCAGCGCCGCCCGCGCGCCATCGCCGGCGCGAAACTCGTCTTCGTAGCGCAGGCCGACGTGGACGGCGAAGTCGCCTCCGAGACCGATCAGGAGCACTGCGAACGCCGCCGAGATCATGTTGAACTCGCCGACCGTCAGCATTGCGAAGGAAGTCGTCCAGCACAGGCTGACGAACAGGCTGACCAGGGTGGCGACGATGATCGGCACCGAGCGAATGCCGAAGTAGAGCAGCAGCGCGAGCAGGGCGACCGAGATCATCGCCGCGAGCGACAGTCCCACCTGGACCGCCTCCTGCTCTTCGTGGAGCAGCGGCACGGTGCCGGTGAGGCGGACGCGTACCCCGTTCTCCGGCGTCAGCCCGAGCTCGGCGGCGGTGTCGCGGATACCCTGCACCAGCTGCTGGCTGGGAATCCTCTGAGCGAAGTCGCTGCGCCCCTGCACGATCAACAGCCGGTGATAGACCGTGGCATCGCCGCCGATGAATTCGTCCGCCCAGGAGATCGCCTGCGGCTCGCCCGACAGCAGCCCCTCGGCCGCGGCCGCAACCTGGTTGGCGATACGAGCCGAGCCGGGCGCGTCGCGGCCCTCCTGGAGATTGTCGGTTGCCATCTCCAGCTGCCGCAGAAGAGCGCGCAAGCTCTGGTCGCGCGCGAGAGCGGCGAGGGCCGGCTGCGCCTCCGCCAATCGGTCGACGACCGCGGCGAGCTTCTTTCGTTCCAGGTACAGGAGGGCATGCTGGCGAAAGAATTCGCCCGTCCCCGGTGCGAAGACGCTGGCGATCAGATCGGTACGCCGCTCGAGGGCCTCGCCCAGCCGCTGCACGGCGTCGCTGGCCCTTTGTAGCGAAGCCGAGGAGACGACGACCAGGGTGGTGTCGGCGAGCTCTGGAAACGCCGTCGTGTAGTCCCGGAAGTCCCGCCGGAACGGCTCATCCTGGCTGAGCAGCGTCGAGACGTCGGAGTTCATGCGCACCGCTGACGCAGAGTGCAGGATCGCGGCGACGGTAAGCGCCGCTGTCGCCAGCAGCACTGTCAGTGGATGACCGGCGACGAAGCCTACCCACCGGTTGAGCCAGCGCCCGTCGGGACTCGTTCCTACTGACGCGTGTCGCTGCGATTGGCCCACCAAGCTCCCTCGTCCGTTGGCCCCTCCGATCAGAAGCGGCTCGATCGGCCGATGGGGTTGTTCTATCGCGCCCGGTACGACGACGCGCTGGGCCGGCACGGTCGCACATGTTCGCCAGCGGATAAAGAGGGGAGGGCCAGCCGCCAGGGGGGGCCGCCCGCATCCAGCTGGCTTGTGGTTTCCCCTTACCGTCGAGCCGCCTGCGCTCGTGGGGTTGCGGTGGCCGCGAGTATCTGCGAGTCAGCCTTCTCGTGAACTCTGCAGCCGGCGAAGGCGACACCGGATTGCTCCAGGCCGCCGAGCCTCTGCCCCTCCGTCCCGAGGCCGGCACCGGGGCCCTCCCGCTCCGCTCCTCCGGCGTCGGCCGGCTCGCGCGAGTGGTCAACGCGACGATCTCGGGTCTCGGGATCGATCTCCTCGATCCTAGCTTCGACGCCATCGTCGCCAGCGCGGAGCGCCGGGTGCGCCGCAGCGACTGGGGCAGCGACGGTTTTCTCCGGCGGTTGCGGACCGCCGTGGATCTGGCCGAGGCGGATTCGCGGCTGACCCCGCTCGGCCGGCTTGCGTGCCACGTGATCTACAACTGGCACGCCACCAACCGGCTGCGCATCGTCGACTATGCCAAGTGCCACCCCGAGGTTGCCGATGTCGAGATCGAGAAGCCGATCTTCATCACCGGCCTCTATCGAACGGCGACGACCAACCTGCACAACCTGCTGAGCCTCGACGCCAATCACCGGGTTCCCTGGTGCTGGGAGCTGTGCCACCCGCTGGCGCTGTACGCGAACCCCGAGCGCGACCGGCGCGCGCGCATCCGCCGGACGGCGCGCCGGTGGTGGCTCGGCGACATGATCGCCCCGAATCAGAAGTACGCGCACGAGCTGCGCGCCGACGGCCCCGAGGAGTGCTTCTTTCTGCTCGCCAACTCGGGCTTCTTCGTGCAGCAGATCATCGGATGGTGCGGCTATACGTACGCGCGGACGCTCGAAGAGACGGACTTGTCCGACGCCTACCAGGAGCTGCGCCTGCAGTACCAGGTGCTGGCGGCGCAGCGCCCTGGCCTCCAGTGGATCATGAAGTGTCCGCAGCACCTGTGGTTCCTCGACGAGCTGGTCAAGGCGTTTCCGGATGCGCGGATCATCCATACGCACCGAGCGGTCGCGGAGGCGATTCCGTCCCTGTGCTCGTTATCGGCGATCATGGCGGAGCCGATGGCGGCGGATTTCGATCCGGTCCGGCACGGTCAGTTCTTTCACGAGTACTGCCGCAGCGGCTTGCAGCGCGCCATGCGATCGCGCAAGCGCATCCCGGCCGATCGGCTGCTCGACATCCGCATGACCGATCTCACTCGCGACCCGGCGGGCACCGTTCGCAAGGTGTACGACCACTTCGGTCTGACCTGGGACGACGCGATGCCGGCAAAGATCACCGCCCATCTGGAGCACGAGTCGGCGCGGCGGGGCACGCGCAGTCGCAAGCACAGCTACACCGCCGATCGCTTTGGCCTCGACGCGAAGGCGCTCTCCCTCGAGTTCGCAGACTATGAGCGAGAGTTTCTCGACGACTGACCCCGGGCGGAGCGACACCCCCCGCCTCACCGAGCCCGTAGCAGCGACGCGGCCGGCCTCGGCCGTCGTCACTCGCTTGCGCGCGCTCAAGGACTACGGCGCCCGTTACATCGATTACGGGATGGCGTGGAAGGGTGCTCTGTTCCTCGGGCTGGCCGTATGGGCGATCAATCTTCCCCACGGCCCGTTGGCGGCGCTGCCGGCAGCCCTGAAGCAGGCGACCTACACCTATTTCGTCGCCGGCTTCATCACCCGCCTGTGCGAAAGATTGGCGGTTGCGGTCGACAATCGGCCGCTCGGGCTCGTCGTCGCCGTGGCGGTTTCGTCGTGTATCGCCATCGGCCTGACGACCTTGCTGCATACGCTCAGGGGAACGCCGGAGCCCCTCACTTCGGTCATCCCGACCGCCATCGCCGCGCCGCCGGGATTTCTGTGGTATGCCGTGGTGTCGCGAAGGCGCGCTGCCGCCGAGGCCCGCTCCAGCACGGAGAATTGACGGTGCTGCGGTAATCTCACATCATCTCGCTGGCGTTACCGACCAACCAGCGCCGCGTCAGCCGCTGCAGCATCCCCGGGAGTGTCGCTTGCCACGTCGAAGGTGGAACGCTGCGCGCGGCAGGGCCCGTGCCACGGCTACTCCACCGCGCCGGGCCGGCGGATGAGCGGCGATTCCGGCGCCAGCTCGAAGGGCTCGCCGCCGTGCTTGAGAGTCAACGCCGGCCCATCGATCAAGCGGTAGGATACCTCGGTGCGGCGGATATCGACCTCGATGCGCCGATCGCGCCAGGCGAGTGGGAAACGCAGGCGCGACCACTGGGACGGCAAGCGCGGGTGAAAGTCGAGCTCGCCGTCGTGGTCGAGCATGCCGCCGAAGCCGTATACCAGAGCCATCCACACGCCCCCGGCCGAGGCGACGTGCACGCCGTCGACGACGTTTCCCCCGATGTCGCCGAGGTCGACCAGCGCCGCTTCCAGGAAATACTCCATCGCCTTGTCCTCGTATCCGACCTCGGCCGCGACGATGCTCTGCACGCAGCTGGAGAGCGACGAGTCGCGCGTGGTGAGGGGGTCGTAGTAGTCGAAGTTGCGGCGTTTCTCGTCGAGGGTGAAATCCGCGCCGAGGAGGAACATCGCCATTACCACGTCGGCCTGCTTGATGACCTGCCGGCGGTAGAGGGTGAGCGGATGGTAGTGGAGCAGCAGCGGGTGCTTGTCGGCCGGGATCTGCGCGAATTCCCAGCGGGGTTTGTCGAGGAAGCTGTCGTCCTGCGGATGGATTCCGGTACGCTCGTCGACCGGCAGATACATGCGCTCGGCCGCCCGTTCCCAGGCATCCAGCTCCGCCATATCGAGCTGGGTGCGTCGCGCGAGTTGCTCGAAGTCCTTGGGGTGAGACTCTCGAACGCGTTGCACCCCTCGGATCGCGGCCCGCAGGTTCTCGCGCGCCATCATGTTGGTGAAGCGGTTGTTGTCGACGACGGCGGTGTACTCGTCGGGGCCGGTCACGTTGTTGATGCAGAAGGCTCCTCCCCGGCGTTCGGAAAAGTGGCCGAGCGAAAGCCACATGCGCGCCGTTTCGACGACGACGTCGACGCCGCCGCGGAGCAGGAAGTGCTCGTCGAGAGTCGCCGCGGCGTATTTGCGCATCGCGTAGGCGATGTCGGCGTTGATGTGGTACGCAGCGGTTCCGGCGGCGTAGTAGGCGGATGCCTCGTCGCCGTTGATGGTCCGCCAGGGAAAGAGCGCGCCCTCGTGGCCGAGCTCTTTCGCTCGCGCGCGGGCTCGGTCGAGCTGTGCCCAGCGGAACAATAGCAGGTTCCCGGCGAGTCGGGGGTCGGTGTAGGTGACGTAGGGGAGCACGTAGATCTCACCGTCCCAAAAGTAGTGCCCCTCGTAGCCCTGGCCAGTGAGCCCCTTGGCGGGCACGCCGTGGCCCTCGGCTCGCGCCGTCGCCTGGCGCACCTGGAACAGGTTGAAGCGCACTGCCTGCTGTACCCGCGGGTCGCCCTCGATCTCGACGTCCGCCCGCTCCCAGAAAGCGTCGTAGTGCGCCCGCTGCTCTTCGAACAGCCGAGTTTCGCCGATCTCCATGTTTCGGTCGAGAGTGCGCTCTGCACGGTTGCACAGCTCATCGACCTCGCACTCCTCGGCGAAGTGGTAGGCCAGGAACTTGGTCAGACGGACCGGCTGCTCCGCGCCGAGATCGACGGAGAACACGACGTCGGCGCGGTTCTCGTCACAGCGGCTGGATTCCCGGCAACGCCCTGCGGTGGTGAGCTGGTGGTCCATGCCGCAGGCCAGGGCGATTTCGCTGCTCCGGGTCTGGTGACAGAGGATCACGCGCCGGCCGCGGGCCCGCTGCGCCAGCGGAATGAGAACGCTTCCATCGAAGCCGGTGACTCTGCGGGGATCCGGTTCTCCCGTTCCGCCCAGCCGGCGGGTCGTCATCTCGGAGGACAGGAGGACGTGTGCCGTGTCGTTCAGGCAGCGCACCTCGTAGGTCAGCAGGGCCAGATGCCGGTGGGTCATCGACACCATTCGCCGCGACGAGATGGCAACGTGCTTGCCCGAAGGTGTCTCCCAGAGGATCTCGCGATCGAGTGTACCAGCGCGCCAGTCGAGCGTTCGCCGGTATTCGAGCAGCCGCGCTTTGTGGATCTCCAGGGGCTCGTCGTCCACGTACAGGCGGATGATCTTGGCGTCGGTGGCGTTGACGATCGTCTGGCCGGTTTTCGCGAAGCCGTAGGCGTTTTCGCCGTAGACGATCGGCCAGGTTTCGTGAAAGCCGTTGAGGAAGACCCCTGGCCGCGAGACCGGCGTCCCTTCCTCGAAGTCGCCGCGCAGCCCGAGGTATCCGTTGGCGAGAGCGCAGATCGTCTCGGCCTGGCCGAGGAGCTCGTGCGAGTACCTTGCCTCGGTGATCCCCCACGGGTGCACGGGAAAGTTTTCGCTAGGGGGGTGGATGCGGGTGCGTGGGACGCGGCTGAGAAGGCGTTTCGCCCGCGCGCCGCCCTTCGCCTCGTTCACGGAATCAGCTCCGCCAGGTCGTGCACGACGAGGTCGGCGCCGTTCTCGGCGAGGGCGTCCTCGTCGCCTTTGCGGGAAACGCCGACCACCAGGCCGAACGCCCCCGCGCGGCCCGCCTGAACCCCGGCGATGGCATCCTCGACGACGACCGCGCGACTGGGCTCGACCGCGAGTCGCCGCGCCGCCTCGAGAAAAGAGTCCGGCGCGGGTTTGCCGCGCAGTCCGAGCTCCCGCAGGACGAGACCGTCGACCCTCGCCTCGAACAGGTCTGCAATGTTGGCTGCTTCGAGGACGGCGGCGCAGTTGGCACTGGCCGAGACCACGACCGCGCGGACCCCGTGATCGAGCAGGTAGCGCACCAGCGCCACCGACCCCGGGTAGGCTGCGACGCCCTCGGATCGGATCGTTTCGTCGATCAGCTGGTTCTTGCGGGTGCCCAGCCCGAATATCGTCTCGCGATCCGCCGGGTCCTCCGGGCTTCCCTGCGGCAGCTCGATTCCCCGCGAAGCGAGGAAGTCGCGAACGCCGTCGTCGCGCGGCTTGCCGTCGACGTGCAGCCGATAGTCGTCCATTTCGAAGGGGCGGAAGGGCTCGCCGGTTGCCGCGGCCCGCTGTTCCAGGAAGGCGTCGAACATCTTCTTCCAACTGGCGGCGTGCAAGCGCGCAGTGTCGGTCAAGACGCCGTCGAGATCGAACAGAACTGCGTCAAAGCGCCCTGCGGCGAGATCGATCTTCATCTACTCAGTCACGTACGGTCGGAAGGGGGAGCGTCTTTGGACACCTGCGATCGAATCCGAGGATGGTTGCCATGCAGCCGGCTCAGTATTCGCATGCGCGTTGTTGCGCGGCAACTGTCTGGTGTGCGTCGATCGCCGTGTGGAGTTTTGATTGCGGCCGGTCCCGGGGGGTTGGTAGCTTGTCGGACTTGTTCCCGACTTGATGAGGAGAGAAGGAGACCAAGTGAGATGCTGGCGGATCGCGGCCTCACGAGGAAAGTATGAGTCAGCGAATCGGCATCGTTACCGGCGGCGGTGACTGCCCAGGTCTCAACGCGGTCATCCGTGCGGTGGCGAAGGCTGCCGACCGGCGCGGATGGCAGACGGTCGGAATCCTCGGCGGGTATGAAGGGTTGCTCGAGCCGCGCGCCTCCCGTGAGCTCGACTACCGGGAGCTGGGCGACCTGCTGAATCGCGGCGGCACGATCCTCGGCACCAGCAACCGCGGCCGCTTCGCCGCCAAGGTCGGCCACGGCGAGGCGAAGGGGATTCCGGCGGAAGTGCTGGGCGCGGCCAAGCGCGGTTGCGCGGAGCTCGGTCTGTCTGCGCTGGTTTGCATCGGCGGCGACGGCTCGCTCAGTATCGCCCAGCAGCTGCAGGAGTACGGCATTCCGGTTGTCGGCGTCCCCAAGACGATCGACAACGACCTGGCGGCAACGGTGATGACCTTCGGCTTCGATTCCGCCGTGGCCTGCGCCACCGACGCCCTCGACCGGTTGCACACCACCGCCGAAAGCCACCAGCGCGTCATGGTGCTGGAAGTGATGGGACGCTACGCGGGATGGATCGCGATCTATTCCGGGGTCGCCGGTGGCGCGGATGTGATCCTCATTCCAGAGATTCCGTTCGGCTACGACAGCATCTGCGCGAAGATCGACGAGCGGGAGAAGCTCGGCCGGCACTTCAGTATCGTCGTCGTCGCGGAGGGTGCTCGGCCCGAAGGCGGCGACTTCGTCACCAGCGGTGGTCAGCAGAAAAACCGCGAGGCGCGTCTCGGCGGCGTTGGCGCTCAGGTTGCGGCCGAGATCGAGCGGCGCACGGGCAAGGAAACGCGAGCAGTGGTGCTCGGTCATCTGCAACGCGGCGGGGGGCCGACCAACTTCGATCGCGCGTTGTGCACGGTTTTTGGCACCACGGCGGTCGATCTCGTCGCCGAGCAGCGGTTCGGTGAGATGGTGACCTACACCGGCACTCAAGTGACCAGTGTGCCGCTCGCGGATGCCGTCGGCGAGCTCCGCCGGGTGCCGCTCGACGGAGGTTTCGTGCGCGCCGCGCGGGCGCTCGGCGTCTGCCTCGGCGATTGACGCTTGCGTCGCTCCCTCCCGGGTTGCCTCCACGAGCCGCACGGTCGGTTTCTCGCAGATGGGGGATCCGCGGCTCCGCCGCCTCGAGTCGAATGACACTCGTACCAGAGCCTTCTCGGTGGTCGAGGTATCGGAATTATTTCGGAGTTCGTTCGGGACATTGGGCCGCCTGGTCTGGCAACAGGCGGGTGTCCGAGGAGAACCGGGTTGCCGGGGTCGCGTGTGTTGCTTCGCCAGATTGGGTTCCCGTGCCGGCCTACGAGATGCCGGTTCTCTTCCCTCGTACTGCCGCCGATGCCGAGACTCCCCTGTTCCGCCGAAAAAGGCGGTAGCGACAAACCCTCTTGCGGCGCCTTTACCTCGGCGCGTCGAGCCGGTCGCGCGACGAGCTCGCGCCGGCCGCGACAGCTCGTCCTCGCGGTATTCGCCGCGGCATTGCTCGCGCTGTCGGGAGAGGATGCCGGTGCGGCGCCGCCCGGCTACGAGCTGAACGACGGCCACTTCCACCTGACGAATTACGTCCAGGAAGGAACCGACATCCACGACTTTCTCGAGATCATGGGAACGCGTGTTTGGCGGGTAGCCCTGTTTGGCATTCCGCTGCAGCAGCAATGGTCGCATCGGGTGTCGGGCGACGTGGCGCCGACGTATTACCTCGATGCCGATTCCGATCTCTATTACTACTCGTTCACGGACGCCTACATCGCGACGGAGTACCTTTCGCTCTCGGAGCGCGAGCGCGAGCGGTTCGATCCGATGATCACTGGATTCAATCCAGCCGACATGTACGCCGCCGACCACATTCGGCGGGTGCTCGAGACGTTCCCCGGGGTGTTCTCCGGTATCGGAGAATTCACGGTCCACAAGGAGTTCGTCTCCGCCAAGATTGCCGGAGACGTTCCCAGTCTGAGCGACCCGGCGATCGATCGGATCTTCGACTTCGCCGCCGAGGTCGGCCTCGTCGTCATCCTCCACAACGACATCCACATGCCGTTCGCGGAACCCAGCGAGGCGCACGTTCAGTTCCACCGCATCAAGCAACTCTTCGCCCGTCATCCGAAGACGGTGATCATCTGGGCCCACACCGGGCTCGGTCGGGTCATTCAACCGGTCGGCGGACACGTCGCCATGCTCGAGGAAATCCTCGACGACCCGGATCTCGACCACGTCCACTTCGACATCTCCTGGAACGAGATGGCGAAGTACGCGGTCAGCAGCCCGGCGGCGGTCGAGCTCACCGCAGGGATGATCGAAGGCCATCCTGATCGATTCCTGTTCGGAACCGACGAAGTCGCGCCGCAAAATCAACACTCTTATCTGAAGATCAACGAACTCTATGGTCCGCTCTGGAATGCCTTGACGGCAGAGACCAAGGCGAAGGTACGCATCGGGAACTACGAGCGATTGTTCGACGAGGCCAACCGCAAGGTGCGCGCCTGGGAGGCCGCTAATGTTCGCCGCGACCCGAATCGACGCGGTGACACGGAGAAGGAGAAGCTGAGATGAGATCAGTGCGGAGCTGGAGCGCGGCGCTGCTGGTCGCGTTTGCCGCGACCAACTGCGCGGCGCATGCGGCGGATGAGGCAGCGATCAAGGGAGCGCTGGATGCGGCGTTCGCCAAGTACAAGGACCTGCAGGAAGGCAAGAACGCGGACTATATCCCTGCCTTGGCCGAGGTCGACCCCAACGTCTATGGGATCGCGCTGATCACCGTCGACGGCGAAGTCTACGTGAAGGGCGACGTCAGCACCGAAGTCTCCATCCAGTCGATCTCCAAGGTGTTCACGATGGCCAAGGTGATGGAGGAATCCGGTCCCGAGGCGCTGCGCGACAACATGGGGGTCGACGCCACTGGGCAGGTGTTCAACTCGATCGTCGCCATCGAGCAGTACAAAGGCGCCGAGATGAACGCCCTGGTCAACGCCGGCGCGATCACCGCGACCAGTATGGTCCAGGGAAAGACCTACGACGAGATCTGGGGCAAGATCCTCGGCTACTACCGTGATTTTGCCGGCCGCGATCTGACCGTTCTCGAAGACGTCTACGAGTCGGAGGCGGCCACCAACCAGCGCAACCAGGCGATTGCGCACCTGATGTACGCCTACGGCAAGATCGAGGAAGAGCCGGTGCGGGCGACCGACATCTACACCAAACAGTGCTCGGTCGGCGTCAATGCCAAGGACCTTGCCGTGATGGCTGCAACTCTCGCCAACGGCGGCAAGAACCCGGTGACCGGCAAGAAGGTTCTGTCGAGCGAGCACGTCCCCGAAGTGCTGGCGGTGATGGCGACGGCCGGTCTCTACGACGACTCCGGAAAGTGGCTGTACCGCACGGGCCTGCCGGCCAAGAGCGGCGTCGGCGGTGGCATCATCGCCGTTTCGCCGGGCAAGTTCGGCATCGCCGTGATCTCGCCGCCACTCGACGCGGCCGGCAACAGCGTTCGCGCTCAGAACGCGATCGCCGACATCTCGAACGCGATCGGCGGCAATCCCTACGCGGTAACGCCGAAGTAACGGTTGACGCGAAACCATATGGAGAGGGGTGGGGTATGAAGGACGGATTGATTGGGGT
Organism: bacterium; assembly: GCA_030430165.1. Lineage (GTDB taxonomy): Bacteria > Desulfobacterota > Binatia > HRBIN30 > CADEER01 > CADEER01. The sequence goes on from JAUIGL010000017.1 coordinate 35,806, forward strand.
CGGCCTATTTTGCGTCGCTATCGCGGTAGGCCTGGGCCCTGCGCGAGCGCAGCAGGCGTCGCAGGCGGAAATCGACGAGCTCAAGCGGGCGCTGGACCAGCAGGAGGAGACGGTGCGCGCCCTCCGCGATCGCATCAATGCTCTCGAGGCGAATGAGGCGGAACCCGCTCCGGCTGCGGCGCAGGTGGAGCCGGCGGCGGCACCGCCAGCGGCCGCCGATTCGAGCGCGCCACCGTCGCCGATCGAAGAGGCGGAGGCGCGGATGCGCGAGGTTCGCGCGCGGAGAGCTCGGGTCCGCTACCACGACAATTTCGACGACAAGCAGGAGGCGGCGGCGCGTCCGGGTGACTACACTCTCGACCCCGATTTCCGCGGCTTCATCCCGATTCCCAACACCGCGTTCATGGTCAAGTTCAACCCGCGGCCGCGTGTCGACATGACCCTGGACGATGGCAACAACGGCAGCGAGATGCGCTTCGTGCCCGGTCTGATTCCGGTCGAGAACCAGGGCAGCGGGGCGCGTTTCAACGTCAACGGCAACGGCAGCCAGTTGCGGGTCGACATGCAGGCGCCGGACCTCCCCGGCAACCTCCGATTCTACTACCAGAACGACTTCTTCGGTTCCGACGACAAGAACTTCAGCTACCGGCTGCAGCACTTCTACGGGCAGTTCTACGGGGTCGTGGCCGGCTTCACCTACGGCGTCTTCGAGGACCCCGACGCCTGGCCCGATACCGTCGACTACGAGGGGCCCAACTCGGTGATCTTCGCGCGTCGGCCGGTGGCGCAGTACAAGACCAACTTCTTCGAGGACTGGCAGCTCACCCTGGCGGTCGAGGATCCCGACATCTTCCTCGACACCACCGGGGATCCCGACGCCAGCCGGCGCACCGTCATGCCTGACGTTGGTTTCAACGTCCGCTGGTTACCCGGCGACCTCGGCCACGTGCAGTTCAGTACCATCTTCCGAACCCTCGCCATCGACGGTGGAGACGCAGTCGGTAGCGACGAGACCTTTGCCTGGGGCACCAACATCGCCGGTTCGCTCAACGTGACCGACGCCGATACCCTGATGTTTTGGTTCGTCTACGGCGAGGGCATCGGCGGCATGGGCAACGACACCAGCTTCCACAACACCGACGGTGCCTTCAACGCCGACGGCAACCTGGTCGCCCTCGACTACTTCAGCTCGATGGTGGCATTCACTCACCGCTGGACCCCGCGCTGGCGGTCGACCGCCACCTACGGTTTCGTCAACCTCCAGAACGCGGCGATGCAGGAAGCCACCGCGTACGACCAGACCCACTACGCCAGCGTCAACCTCATCTACCAGCTGTTCAAGCGCATGAGCATCGGCGTCGAAGGCCTGTACGGCGTCAACAAGGTCAAGAGCGGCGACGAAGAGGACGCGTTTCGGCTACAGCTCGGCCTGTTCTACTCGCTGTTCGACTGATCCGGGAAGGCAGGGCGCTGTCTTGATGCGCCCTGCCTTCGGTACCGCGCCGACACACGCCGTCGAACGGCCGCCCGAACCGCCCATTGTACAAGAAATATGTCGTCTTCTGCGGACCGGTTGTCCTTCGTCCTGGCGATTCTCGGCCTGACCGCTGCCCTGTGTCCGGCCATTCGCGCCGAGTCGATCTCCCAGGCGGAGGTCCTCGAGCGCCTCGACCAACTCGAGAAGAAGGTCGAGGCGCGCGACGCTCGCATCGAGCAGCTCGAGGCCGAGATCGAACGACTCAAGAACGACCGCGTCGAGCCCGGCATGGTGGCAACCCCGGTCACTCCGACCGGCGAAATCATCCAAGCGGCTCCAGCGCCGGCGACTTCGCTCGAGACCCCCGCTCCCGAGCAGGTCGCCGCAGCGCAAGAACCCGCCGCGGAGGAGGAGTACGAGGAGGACAGGTACTGGGAGACCTGGGGACATCTCGACCCGGGCAAGGGGTTCCTGGTCGGCCGCAACAGTCTCGGCGAGCTGCGAATCAGCGCTTATGCGATGGTTCGCTATCTCAACCAGTGGGATGACGATGGCGTGTTCACCGACCATCTCGGGCGCGAGCATCCGGTGGACCAGCGGCAGGACATCTACGCGCACCGCGCGATCGTCTATCTGCACGGCTGGGCGGGCACGCCGCGGCTCACCTACCAGATCATCTTCTGGACGGTGAACACCACCGATCAGGACGCGCTGTTCGGCAACATCGGCTACCGTTTCCACAAGGCATTCAATCTCTACGCCGGTATCAACGGTAATCCCGGCACGCGTTCGCTTCTCGGCTCGCATCCGTACTGGCTGGGGCACGATCGCGTGATGGCCGACGAGTTCTTCCGGCCCTTCTTCACCCAGGGCGTCTGGGCCAACGGCGAGGTCCTCCCCGGCTTGTGGTACAACGCCTCGATCGGTAACTCGTCGAGCATTCTCGGCGTCACCGCGGTCGAGCTCGACCGAGAGCTCACCTACGGTGGCTCGGTTTGGTGGATGCCGACGACCCGCGAATTCGGTCCGCGCGGTGCTTACGGCGACTGGGAATGGCACGAGAAGCTGGCGACCCGTTTCGGCGTTTCGACGGTCTACAGCCCGGAGGAGCGTTACGATCCGATCGGCTCGCCTTCTGGGAACACGTCGATCAAGCTGGCGGACAGCTTGAACTTGTTCGACGTCGGCGCGCTCGCCGACGGTGTCACGGTGACCGATGCGGACTACTACATCCTGTCTGCGGATGCCGGCCTCAAGTACAAGGGCATCTTCCTACAGACCGAGTACTACCATCGCTGGCTCAACGACTTCAAAGCCGATGGCTTCGTCCCGCTCAATCAGATCGAAGACCAGGGGTTCTACGTCCAGGCGGCGTTTTTCCCGTGGCGCAAGAAGGTCGAGCTCTATACCGCAACCTCGCAGATATTCGGCGACCGCGAGGAGGGATTCGGGCACAGCGCCGAGTACCTCGCCGGGGTCAACTACTACGTTGCCGATTCTCGGCATCACCGCATCAACGTCCAATACATCTACGTGGAGGGATCGCCGGTCGGCAGCACCTTCGGCTACTACACAGCCGGTCAGACCGGGTCGACGGTCTCGGTCGCGGCGTCGATCTTCTTCTGAGGCGGGCTCGCGATGTTGCACGGTGAGAAACGGCACGGTCTGATCAACCACCCCCGTGGCCCCGGCTTCCCGGGTTCAGTCGCGCGCGGAGAAAATGAGGAAGAATTGGCGGTCGAGACGACCGGGCGCGCGTTCCAGGCGATAGCCGGCGGCCCGCATCTCCCTGGCGACCTGGTTGGCGTCGGCGGCTTGCCCGAGCTCGGTGAACAGCTTGCCTTGACGGAACTCGATGATGGCAACCCGCCCGTTCGCTGCAAGCGCCTGGCGCAAGCGCGCGAAGTAACTCGGGCGACGCTCGATGCGATGGTAGGAATCGCAGAAGAATGCCAGGTCGACCGCGGCGTCCGGCAGCTTCGGATCGTCCGGCGCGGCGAGAACCGTGCGCACCTGCGGCAACTCCTCGTCGCGCGCCATCTCTGCGACGTAGGCGATCATGTCGGGGTCGATGTCGACCGCGTAGACGATTCCAGTCTCGCCGGTCGCTCGTGCCAGGTGACGGGTGAAATAGCCGCCACCGGCGCCGATGTCGGCGATCGTTTCGCCCGGCTGGATCCCGAGCTCGGCGATGACGAGCTGCGGTCGCTGCCACTGGTCGCGGTCGATGCCTTCGTAGAGAAATCGCCTGAAGCCGGCGCAGGACCAGAGACACGTTGCCAGCAGCGCGACGCAGGCCAAGAAACGGCGCCTGCGTCCACTGCGGCGAGCGGCGGCCGAACGATTGGTTGCGGCGGTCATGGCATCACGGACTTGCAGGCGACGGATTCCCTGCGCGCCAGAAGCAATAGAGGCTCCGGGCGCGCTTCCCGTGGCATAGCACGCGCCTCGTGGAGCATCGATGGAAGGCGCGTCCGGGAGCCGCTTGGTCTCGGATCACTCGGTGGGTTGTACTCGGTGGGCTCGGAACGCGCCGACCGGAAGAAATCGAACTACAGGAGGTACGAATGACACGTCGGTTCCGCCAGACCCTGCGCCTCGCCATCGTCGCGACGCTCGCTAGCGCCAGCGTCGCGCCAGTCGGGGCCCAGAGCACCCGTACCGAGCACGACTTGCTCGGTGAGAAGGAGATCCCCGCGGACGCCTACTACGGCGTTCAGACGGCGCGTGCGCTCGAGAACTTCCAGCTCTCCGGGATCCAGATCAACCACTATCCCGGTTTCGTGGAGGCTTGGGCGATCGTCAAGCTGGCGGCGGCGCGCGCCAACACCGACGTCGGGGCGATGGAGCCCGAGACCCTCGGCGCGATCGAAAAAGCCGCGCAGGCCGTGCTCGACGGCAAATACCACGACCAATTCGTCGTCGACTGGTATCAAGGAGGCGCCGGGACCTCGACCAACATGAACGCCAACGAGGTTCTCGCCAACGTCGCCCTCGAGCTGACCGGCCACGCCAAGGGCGAGTACGACATCGTCGAACCGCACGACGATCTCAACATGTCGCAGTCGACCAACGACTCCTACCCGACCGCGCTCAAGGTGGCCTTCCTCCTTCGCAACGACAAGCTGGTCGAAGAGCTGCAGAAACTCGTGGCCTCCTTCCGAGCCAAGGGCGACGCCTTTCTCATGCTGGTCAAGATGGGGCGCACGGAAATGCAGGATGCCGTTCCGATGACCGTCGGCCAGGAGTTCCACGCTTTTGCAGCGTCGCTCGAAACCGAGATTCAGGTGCTGCGCGACGCCGAACGCTACCTCTATCCGGTCAACATGGGGGCGACTGCGATCGGCACCGGAATCAACGTCCCCGAGGGATACGCCGAGAAGTGCGCCGCTCATCTCGCTGAGCTCACCGGCAAGCCGATCGTCCCGGCCAGCGACATGATCGCGGCGACCTGGGACCAGCAGGCTTTCGTCGCCTACTCGTCGGCCCTCAAGAGCGTTGCGATCAAGATCTCGAAGATCGCCGGCGACCTGATCCTGCTCACCTCCGGCCCCCGTGCCGGGCTCGCCGAGATCAATCTGCCGGCGCTGCAGCCGGGGTCGTCGATCATGCCCGGCAAGGTCAACCCGGTGGTGCCGGAGGTGATGAACGTCATCGCCTTTCGCGTGATGGGCAACGACTACGCCGTCACCCTGGCCGCCCATTCCGGGCAGCTGCAGCTCAACGCATATGAGCCGCTGGCTGGAGTGGCCACCATGGAATCGCAGAGTCTGCTCTACCGGGGCTCGATCCTCTTCCGCTCCAAGTGTGTCGACGGCATCACCGTGAACGAGAAGGTACTCGAGCGCTACATGGCCACGACGATCGGCATCGTCACCGCTCTCAACCCGGTGCTCGGCTATGAGACGGCTACCGAGCTCGCCGCAGAAGCGCAGAGCAGCGGCAAGGGCATCCTCGAGGTCATCCGCGAGAGAAAGGCTCTGACGGAGGAGCAGATCGCCGATCTGCTCGACCCGATGAAGCTCACCAATCTCGATCCTGCCCAGTACCGGAAGAACAAGTGACGAATCAGACAGAGGGAGAGGCTTTCATGAAACGAACGTATCGATGCGCAATTCTCCTCGCGGCAGCGGTTCTCTTCGGGGCGACCGCGTACGCGGAGAAGCCCAAGGTCGTGATTCTGGCCACCGGCGGTACCATCGCCGGCGCCGCCCTCGAGCCGACCGATCCCGGATACAAATCGGGGGCGGTGGGCGTCGACGTTTTGATCGACGCGGTGCCGCAGTTGGAAGAGATCGCCGACGTCTCGGGCGAGCAGATCGCCAGCATCGGCAGCCAGGACATGAACGACGAGGTCTGGCTCAAGCTCGCCAAGCGGGTCAACCAACTTTTGGCGTCGGACGACGTCGACGGCATCGCCATCACGCACGGTACCGACACCCTGGAGGAGACGTCGTACTTTCTCCAGCTGGTTACCAAGAGCGACAAGCCGGTGGTGATGACCGGGTCGATGCGGCCGTCGACCGCGATGAGCGCCGACGGCCCGCTCAACATCTACAACTGCGTCGCCATCGCGGCCGACCCTGCAGCGCGCGGTCGCGGCGTGCTGGTGCTCATCGACGACGACATCCACTCGGCGCACGACGTCGTCAAGCGGCACACCACCGACGTGGCGACGTTCACCTCGGGCGAGCCGGGGCTCGTCGGTGTATCGCTCTTCGGCGAGAACACCTGGTACCGGGCGCCGGCGAAGGTGCACACGGCGAAGAGCGAATTCTCGATTGCTGCCGATCAGAAGGTCCTGCCGCGCGTCGACATCATCTACGCGCATGCCAACATGTCGCCGGATCTAATCGCTGCCGCCGCCAAGAACGGAGCGAAGGGGATCGTCATCGCCGGCGTTGGCGATGGCAACATGACGGCTCCGGCGTTGGCAGAGGTTGGGCGAGTGGTCGAGCAAGGGGTGGTCGTGGTGCGGTCCTCGCGCACCAATGGAGGCATTACCCGGCGCAACATCGAGGTCAACGACGACGAGCTCGGGACCGTCGCGTCGATGGATCTGAACCCCGCCAAGGCGCGGGTCCTGCTCCAGCTCGCGCTGTTGAAGACGACGGATGCAAAGAAGATCCAAGACTACTTCAACCGCTACTGATTCGGGAGCAAGGGGGGGCGCGCGCGAATGGCTTGCAGCAATCGTCATCCGGCAAAGCGATGATCTGGGTCGAGTTGGCGATCCTGTTGGGCTGCATCGTCGTCGGTGCCCGGCTAGGCGGGCTCTCCCTGGGGCCGATTGCCGGCATCGGCCTGTTGCTGTTCGTGTTCGTGTTCGCGATGCCGCCGGGCCGCCCGCCGACGGTGGTGCTGGGTATGATCATCGCCGTGGTGACCGCGCTGGCGGCGATGGAGGCGGCCGGCGGCCTCGACTATCTGGTGATCCTCGCCGAGCGGATTCTGCGCAAGCGGCCCGAATACATCACTTTCGTCGCGCCGCTCGTCACCTACGTGCTGATCATGGCCTCGGGGACGCAGCACGTGATCTATGCGTTGCTGCCGGTGATCGCCGAAGTCTCGCGCAAGGCCGGTGTAAGGCCCGAGCGACCGCTGTCGATCACCGTCGTCGCGGCGCAACAGGGGGTCATTGCCTCGCCCATCTCGGCCGCCACGGTTGCGTTGCTCGGCGTCCTCGGCGGCCATCCGATAGGCTTGCCGCAGGTTTTGCTGGTGATCGTCCCGTCGACCCTCGCCGCGGTTCTGGTCGGTGCGTTGTCGGTGGCCTGGAGGGGCCCGGCCCTCGACGACGATCCCCTCTACCGGGAGCGACTCGCCAGCGGCAAACTGGCGCCACCGCGCCAAGCCGCGGAACAGGATCTCGCCGCCGAAGCGTTGGCGCGCGCGCGCGGTTCGACGCTCCTGTTTCTGGCCGGGATCGTCTTCGTCGTTCTGATCGGTCTGTTCCCGGGGCTGCGGCCGACCTACTCCTCGATCGTCGACGGGGTCGCGCAAACCGGTCAGATCGGCTCGGCCGGCGCGATCATGGTGGTCATGCTCGCCATCGGCGGTCTGATTTTGCTGCTGTTCGGGGCCAAGCCGGAGGCGATGATGAAAGGCAACGTGATGCGGGGCGGGCTGTCGGCGGTGATCTCGATTCTCGGCATCTCGTGGCTCGGCGCTTCTTTCTTCGCTGCCAACGAAAGCCAGATCGTCGGCGAGATCTCACAGCTCATCGGTCAGGCGCAGTGGATCTTCGCGCTTGGCTTGTTCTTTCTGAGCGCTCTGCTGTTCAGCCAAGCGGCAACCGTGGTGACGCTGATGCCGGTGGGGATCAGCCTGGGCCTCGCGCCGTGGATGCTGGTCGCCATGTACCCGGCGGTGAACGGTGCCTTCTTCCTACCCACCTATGGCACCCTGCTGGCGGCAGTATCGTTCGATCAGACCGGTACGACGCGCATCGGCAAGTTGCTGCTCAACCACAGCTTCATGCGGCCGGGCCTGGTCGCCACAGTGACTTCGACGCTGATGGCGCTCGTGTTGAGCCCCGTGGTCATCGGCTGATGGCGGATGAACGGCGCCTGCGAGGTCCGCGTCGCCCTCGAGCCGCGGCAGATTCGGTCCCGCTGGCAGAGCTCAGCGGGGTCCTGTAGGGGTACGTAGCACTGATGTCTCGACGGGAGCTTGAATCACAGAAGAATACGGCGGCCTCTGTACCGGCGGTGCAGCTGCGCTCGCGTGGGCGCGGCTCGATGCTCGCGGTCAGACTGGGGTCCCTGGCTTGCTTGTTGCTGGCGGTCGTCGGCTGTCGCGAAGAGCCACCGCAGCGCGCCGTCGCAGTTCAGCCGGCGAAGCTGCTCACCATCGGCGAATCGGGTTCGGGCGCTGCGCGTGAGTACCCCGGGGTCGTCTCCGCGGCGCAGCGCGCCGACCTGGCCTTCGAGGTGTCGGGCCAGATGATCGAGTTTCCGGTCGACGAGGGGGATCCGGTCGACAAAGGTGCAGTGCTCGGGCGCCTCGACCCGCGCGACTATCAGGCTCGGCTCGATTCCGCGATTGCAATCCTGCGCAAGGCGCAAGCCGACTATCGGCGCACCTCCAACCTTCACAAGGAGGATCCCGGCGCCATCGCGCTGACCAGGCTCGATGCCGACAAGCGCGGGGTCGAGGTCGCCGAGGCGCGCACTCGGGAGGCCGAGAAGGCGTACGAAGACACGATCCTGCGCGCGCCCTTTGGTGGTGTGGTCGGCCGCAAGCTGGTCGACGATTTCGCCAACGTGCAGGCGAAGCAGCCGATCTTGGTGCTGCAGGACGTGTCGCACCTCGAGATGGTGGTCAACGTCCCCGAGCGCGACTTCGCCACTCGCCCGCGCGCGGGCGCGTCGCTCGACGAGCTCACCGACCAGATCCAGCCTCGGATCGTCGTGTCTTCCCTCCCTGATCGGGAGTTCCCGGCGCGGCTCAAGGAGATCGCCACCACGGCCGACCCGGTGACCAGGACCTTCGCGGTGACCTTTCGCTTCGCCAACCCGGAGGACGTCAACGTCCTGCCCGGGATGACGGCCAAGGTGGTCGTCCGCGCCGCCGGCGGCGCCACCGACCAGGTGTTGATCCCGGCGCATGCCGTGGCGGCGGCCAGCGACGGGCAAAGCTTCGTATGGCTGGTCGATCCCGACTCGATGACGGTGTCGCGCCGCCCGGTCACGCTTGGCCCCCTGCAGGGCGATCAGGTGCAAGTGCGCAGCGGGCTCGGCGCCGGCGACGTCATCGCGATCTCCGGGGTGGCGGTCCTGCGCGACGGAATGCAGGTCCGCCGCTTCGAACGTTGAGGCGCGCGTGAACATCGCCGAGCGTTCGATCGCCAACCGGACCGTGACCCTGGTGCTCACGGTCGTCGGACTGGTCGCCGGATACGTCTCCTACCAGGATCTTTCGCGGCTGGAGGATCCGGTATTCACCATCAAGGACGCCCTCGTCATCACGCCGTACCCCGGCGCGTCGGCCTACGAGGTCGAAGAGGAGGTGTCCGACAAGGTCGAGCTGGCGGCGCAGCAGCTCGGCCAGCTCAAGGAGGTCGAGTCCAAGTCGGATCGCGGTCTCTCGACGGTGACGGTTCGCATCCAGAACAAATACGACAAGACGACGCTGCCGCAAGTGTGGGACGAGCTGCGCCGCAAGGTCGGCGACATGCAGGGGGACCTTCCGCCCGGCGCGGGCCCGTCTCTGGTCCTCGACGACTACGGCGACGTGTGGGGCGTCTTCGTGGCGATCTTCGGCGCCGAGTACTCGCACGCCGAGCTGCGTGAGTTCGCCAAGCTCCTGCGGCGCGAGCTGCTCCTGGTACAGGACGTCGCCAAGATCGACTTCTGGGGCGACAAGAAGGAGGCGATCTACGTCGAGCCCCTGCGCGACCGCCTGTCACAGCTCGGTATCGACCCGCAGGTGATCGCGCGGACGCTGCAGGCGAAGAACGTGGTGACGAACTCGGGTCGGGTCCAGGTGGGCCCGGAGTTCATCGCCATCGAGCCCACCGGGGCCTTCGACTCGGTCGAAGACATCGGTGCGCTGCTCATCTCGCAACCGGGAGCGACCGAGCAGATTCACTTGCGCGACGTGGCGCGCATCCGCCGCGGCTACGTCGAGCCGCCGAGCCGCATCCTGCGCTACGATGGGCAAGCGGCGATCGGTCTCGGGATCTCGACGTCCGCCGGCGGCAACGTGGTGCGCATGGGAGAGGCGATCAGCGAGCGGATGCGCGAGTTGCAGGACCAGGTCCCGCTCGGCGTCGAGATCGGCATCATCTCGCTTCAGTCCGATGCGGTCGTCGTCGCCATCGACGGTTTCGTCATAAGCCTGGTCGAAGCGGTCGCCATCGTCGTCGCCATTCTGCTCCTGTTCATGGGGCTGCGCAGCGGCCTGCTGATCGGCTTCATCCTGGTTCTCACCATCACCGCGACCTTCATCTTCATGGGGCCTTGGAACGTCGCCCTCGAGCGCATCTCGCTGGGCGCACTGATCATCGCGCTGGGCATGCTGGTCGACAACGCGATCGTGGTGACCGACGGCATGCTGGTGCGCATCCAGAGAGGGCAGGACGGTCGCTCCGCGGCGCGCGACGTCGTTGCCCAGACGGCGATGCCGCTGCTCGGCGCCACGGTCGTGGCGATCATGGCATTCGCCTCGATCGGCACCTCGCAGGACAGCACCGGCGAGTTCTGCCGCTCGCTGTTTCAGGTCGTCTTCATCTCGTTGGGACTGAGCTGGCTGACTGCCGTGACGGTAACTCCGCTGCTCTGCCTGATGGTCCTGAAGCCACCGGCCGCGGATGCCGCGGACGAGGGCGATGCCTACGGCGGCGCCTTCTACGACGGTTACCGCAAGTTCCTGGGCTTCTGCCTGCGGTTCCGCTGGTTCGTCGTCTGCATCGTCGGTGGTCTGTTCTGCGTGTCGCTGTGGGGCTTTCAGTTCGTCGACAGGAGCTTCTTTCCGGATTCGACGCGGCCTCAGTTCATGGTCGACGCATGGCTCCCCCAGGGGACCCACATCGAGGTCACCGGCGAGCGCGCGCAGGAGATGGAAGAGTACCTGGCCGGCCTCGACGGCGTGACCCATGTCACGACGCTGGTCGGCGGCGGGGCGATGCGATTTCTCCTCACCTACACGCCCGAGAAAGCAAACACGGCCTATGTGCAGTTTCTCGTCGACGTCGACGACTACGAGATCATTCCCGGGCTGATCGAGCAGGTCGACACGGAAATGCGGGAACTTTTCCCCGACGCCCTGAGCTACGGCCGTCGCTTCATCATGGGCCCGGGCGACGGTGGCAAGATCCAGGCGCGGTTCCGCGGGCCCGATCCGACACTGTTGCGCGAGTTGGCCGAACGCACCATCGCGATCGTCGAGGCGGACGGCGGTGCCAAGGGGATCCGCAGCGACTGGCGCCAGCCGGTCAAGGTGATTCGCCCGGTCCTCGCCGAGGAGGAGGCCGACCTCGCCGGCATTACCCGGACCGACGTCTCGCGTGCCTTGCTCGAGGCGTTCCAGGGAGAGCCGGTCGGCGTGTACCGCGAGAGCGACGAGCTGCTTCCCATCCTGCAGCGGGCGCCCGAGGAGGAACGCGGCGACGTCTCGAGCATCGGCAACCTGCAGATCTGGAGCCCGGTCGCGCAACGCATGATCCCCATGCGCCAGGTCGTCGCGGGCTTCGAGACCGTTTTCGAGGACGAGATCGTCATGCGATTGAACCGCATGCGGACGATCACGGTCCATTCCGACCCGGTGACGGGCGCGGCGAGCCGGGTGCTCGAGCGAATTCGGCCCGCGGTCGAGGCGCTGGAGCTGCCGCCCGGCTACGAGCTGCAGTGGTGGGGCGAATCGAAGAGCTCGCGCGAGGCGCAGGCAGCGCTGGCCAGCACCATCCCCGGCTTCGTCGTCGCCATGGTGCTGATCGTCATCGCCCTGTTCAACAACCTGCGGCAACCGACGATCATCTGGCTGTGCGTGCCCCTGGCGCTGATCGGCGTCACCGCCGGACTCCTGCTGACCGCGCAGCCCTTCGGTTTCATGGCGTTGCTCGGCTTCCTCAGCCTATCCGGCATGTTGATCAAGAACGCCATCGTCCTCATCGACGAGATCAACGCTCAGCTGGCCGACGGCAAGGCGCCCTACGACGCCATCGTCGGCTCGGCGGTGAGTCGTTTGCGACCGGTGGCGATGGCGGCCTCGACCACCGCGCTCGGCATGATCCCGTTGCTGGTCGACGCGTTCTTCGTCGCCATGGCGGTGACCATCATCGCCGGCTTGATGTTCGCGACGCTGCTGACGATGATCTTCGTCCCGGTGCTCTACTCGATCCTGTATCGGGTGACGGAGCCGGCATGAAGCGTTATCTCTGCGCCGGGCTGGCGGTCCTGCTGAGCGGTTGCTTCATGATCGGCCCCGACTACGTAGAACCGCCGGTGCCGACCGCCGACGACTGGATCGAGACCGCCGACCCGTCGCTGCGACGCGATCGGGAGGAGTTGAGCGCATGGTGGGAGGTTTTCGGCGACCCTGTGCTCGACGAGCTGGTGGAGACTGCCTACCGCCAGAACAAGAGCCTGCTCGTCGCCGCGGGCCGCGTGGTCGAGGCGCAAGCGCGCCGCGGTATCGCCATTGGCGGCCTATTTCCGCAGATCCAGAACGCCATCGGCAGCTTCAGCGGCGCCGAGCTCAGTGAGAACCGCGCCAACCAGAGCCAAGCTTTCGACAGTGTCTACTCGGACTGGCAGGTCGGGTTCGATGCTGCCTGGGAGGTAGACGTCTGGGGCCGTTTCCGGCGCGGCATCGAGGCGTCGGATGCCGAGCTGCTGGCGGCGGTGGCGAGCTACGACGACGTGTTGGTCAGCCTGATCGGAGAGGTCGCCGCCAACTACGTGCAGATCCGTACCCTGCAGCAGATTCTGTTCGTCACCCAAGCCAACGCGATGCTGCAGCGGCGAACCTACGAGATCGCCGACGCGAAGTTTCGCAACGGCTTGGTGACCGAGCTCGACCGGGCGCAGGCGGAGTCGCTCCTTCGCCGAACCGAATCGCTGGTCCCGGTCACACAGGCGGCGATCCGCCAGACCCAGAACACGCTGTGCATTCTTCTCGGGATGGTGCCGCGCGATCTGAGCCATCTGCTGGGCGACGGACCGGCGACGATTCCCGCGGCACCCGCCGAGGTGGCGCTCGGGGTGCCGGCGCAGATGTTGCGCAGGCGGCCCGATGTCCGCCAGGCCGAGTACGAGCTCGCCGCGCAGAGCGCGCGGATCGGTATCGCCACCGCCGACCTGCTGCCGGCGTTCTCGCTGGCCGGCACCATCAGCCTGGCTGCCGAGGACTTTTCCGACCTTTGGACGGGGGACAGCTTCGAGGGCTTCGGCGGACCGAGGGTGCGTTGGGCGATTCTCAACTACGGCCGCATCCGCAACAACATCCGTGTCGAAGATGCCCGCTACCAGCAGCAGATCGCGGTCTACGAGAACACGGTGCTACTCGCCCAACAGGAGGCCGAGGACGCGATCGCGGGGTTCCTCGGATCGCGCAGCGAAGTCGCCTCCCTCGACGATGCCGTCAACGCGTCGAAGCGCGCCGTCGACCTGGCCAACCTGCAGTATCGCGAGGGCACCGTCGACTACATCCGCGTCCTCAACGCACAGCAGGACCTGTTCGCGGCGACCGAGCGCTACGTGCGGGCGCAGGGAAACCTCGCCTTCAACGTGGTGGGGCTCTACCGCGCCCTCGGCGGCGGTTGGCAGATCCGCGCCGGCGACGACTTCCTGCCGGAAGAGATCCGCGACCAGATGCGCGAGCGCACCAACTGGGGCGGCCTGCTCGACAGCGAGACGCAGGAGGCCGACGTCGAGCACGCGGAGGAAGAAGGGCGCCGATGGCAGTGGAACTGGCTGTGGCCCCGCTGGTAGCGACGCGCGGCGAGTCTGTTTGCCGCTCGCCGAGACCGCCCGCCAACCACGACGGGAGGGCGCGATGATCCGAGCAAGTCTGATTGATCGATTCCGAGTTCCGCCGGGCAAGAAGCTACGGCTGAAGGATCACGATTCGGGCTGGGCGCAGACCAAGGAGATGAAGGAGCTCGGCAAGGAGGTCATCAAGGCGCGTGCCCAGGAGGTGTTGCGGGTCAACCTCGCAGAGCTCGCCGCGGCACAGGAGCTGCTCTACGCCAACGACACGCACTCGGTGCTCGTCGTCCTGCAGGCGATGGATGCCGCCGGCAAGGACGGCACCATCAAGCACGTCATGTCGGGGGTCAATCCGCAGGGGTGCCAGGTCTTCAGCTTCAAGAAGCCGTCGAGCGAGGACCTCGACCACAACTTTCTCTGGCGCTACATGAAGGCTCTCCCCGAACGCGGACGCATCGGAATCTTCAATCGCTCGTACTACGAAGACGTCCTGGTGGTGCGCGTCCACCCCGAGCTGCTCGATCGAGCGAAGCTGCCGGAAGGCAAGCGAGGCGCGCGATTCTGGAAGGACCGCTACGACGACATCAACTCGTTCGAGCGCCATCTCGTCCGCAACGGTACGCTGATCCTCAAGTTCTTCCTCAACGTTTCCAAGGCCGAGCAGAAGTCCCGCTTCCTCGACCGTCTCGACGATCCGAAAAAGCACTGGAAGTTCTCTGCCGCCGACCTCGCCGAGCGCGGGCACTGGGACGACTACATGGATGCCTACGAGGCCGCGCTCAGCGCGACCAGCACCAAGTGGGCGCCGTGGTACGTGATTCCGGCCGACCACAAGTGGGTGACGCGCGCCATCGTCGCCGACATCCTCACGTCTTCGATCACCGACCTGGGGCTGCGCCCCCCCGAGGTCGACGAGGACCAGCGGCGCCTCCTCGCCGTGGCGCGCGAGAAGCTCGACGACGAGTAGCGCCGCTCGCTGGGTCTCTCTGATCGGACGCGGACACAGGCGGCCGGCGCGAATCGATGTCGCCAAGGGCGGGGAAGTCCTCTACACTGCCCAGCGCAGCTGACTCGAAAAGGAGCTCCAAATGGCGTGCGAATGGATCGATGCGGATTCGAAAGTCCTTCGCGCTCGTTTGTCCGGCCTGCTGACGGGCAGCGATCGGGCGCAGATCGAGGACAACGCCAAGCGGGCGATCGCGCGCTTCGGCAGCGTCCGCTGCCTCCTCGTCCTCGACGACTTCGGCGGCTGGCAGCGCGACGGGGATTGGGGCGACCTCTCGTTTCAGGCCGAGAACGACGCCGGCATCGAACGCATCGCGGTGGTCGGCGAGGAAAAGTGGCGCGAGGACGTCCTCGCCTTCATGGCGGCGCCGTTGCGCTCGATCGACATTCGCTTCTTCGATGCCGCCGAAGCTGCGGTGGCGGAAGAGTGGGTCGGTGGCTGAGCGTATTGCCCGAGCCCGGAGCATATTCCCCGGCCCCGCCTGTGAACGGCGCCGGAGTGAGCGAAAGCCGCTGCGGCGGCGGCAACCGCCCAGCCTGAGCCTTCTGCCCCAGCCTGAGCCTTCTGCCCCAGCGTAGCCTTCTTCTCGACCGAACCCTCTGCCTATTCGGGCACCAGCTCCGACTCGTCGACCTTCTTCCAGGTCTCGTCGGGGTCAAAGGTCTTGATCGCCCCGGCGATCTCCGCCGTGTCGGGACCGAGGTCCTTCTCGTAGACGGATTCGTCGTGGCTGACCATGAACGTCATCACTCCGGATAGACCGTACTCGGCCGGGTAGGCGACGAGGGCGAAGCCGCCGATCATTGCCCCGTGAGCGACGTAATCGTAGGCGCCTCCCGGCGCGTGCGGGCCCTGCGCGGTTAGTATCTCGAAGTAGTAGCCGTGGAACGGCTCACCGCCGCCCTCGACCGCGTAGCCCTGGGCATGGGCCGCAGCAAACAGCTCGCCGAGTGGGCTCGGCACCTCGCCGGGTTCGGTCGGCCAGTAGAGGCCGTCGCGTTTGCCGGGGGTGCTGGCGAACTTCTGCGCGTAGCGCAGAGGCTCCCCCTCGACGCCGCGCAAATAGTATTCGCGTTGCGCATCGGTGTAGGCGAGACAGGCCTGCATCGCTCTCAGCTCGTTGCGGCCGACGCGCCGGTTGATGATCTCGTCCTCACCCGCCGCCGTGTCGAAGTGCCAGCCCTGATCGTCGCGCCCGATGGGAATTGGGAACGGCCAGCCGTCGGCGCCGATCTCCAGGGTGGTGGAGTCGTCGCTCGACGCGACGAGCTCGTGCTTCTCTTCGTAGAGCTCGACGAATCGCTCGCGGGCGTTGCGGTCGGCCACCGGATCGCCCGAGCCGATGTCGGCGTCCGCGCCGAGCACCGCCAGCATCGCCGTCTCGTCGTTGGCGGCGAGGGCCGCGACCAATGCCTGCGCCGCCGCTCCGGGCGACTCGAAATGCTGCTGCACCACTGCCGGCGCGGCGCCGTCGCCGTCGCCGACCGCTGCATCGCTGCCATAGCTGGCCGCGGCGAGGGTGAGCACCAGGCAGGCGCCGGCTGCTAGCGCGACGATGCCGCGTGGCATTCTCTCCATGGTGGTGCTCATCGCCGACCTCCGCGCCTGCCGCCGCCGCCGCCTCTGCCCCCGCCGAATCCGCCGCCGCCTCTACCGCCGCCGCCGCGACCGCCGAATCCGGAGTTGGCGGCACTGCGCCGGCTGCTGGCTCCGCGGTTGCTGTTGCGCCGCGCCTGCGAGCTGCTGTTGCCGACTCCCTGGAAGGCGCCGCTGTCGCGCTGCCGACTGGGCTGGCGCGATGTCTGCGACTGGCGTTGTGCCGGACGCGCGTCGCGCGTTCCCGCGCCGCCGGCTTGGCGTTGCCGGTCGCGGGCCCCGACCGAGTCCCTGGTTCCGGCGCCGCTGTTCTGGCGTTGCCGGTCGCGGGCGGCGACCGAGTCCCTGGTTCCGGCGTCGCCGGCTTGGCGTTGCCGATCGCGGGCGGCAACAGAGTCCCTGGTGCCGGCGTCGCGCTTGTAGCGGTCCGCCCCACCGCGCGCCAGATCCTGGCGGCCCTGCTCGGCGCGGCCGCGGAACTGGTCGCGCGACGCCGCGGCCTGGCGGTTGTCGCGCCCGTAGCGCTGTTGGGTCTTCTGGTCGCGGTACTGCACGCCCTTGCGGTGCTCCGCCTTGTGGTTCCACTCGCGGTTGGAGATGTCGGTGCGGTTGAACTCGTTGTAGCGGTTGATGTCGATGTCGACGTCGCTGTGCCCCCAGCCCCAGCTGCAACCTCCCCAGAGAGCGGAGCCGACGGCCATCCCGACGCCGAAAGAGATCATCGACGACGCGACGTACCCCGGCGGGTAGTAGTAATAGGGAGGGTAGGCCGGGTAGGGCCAGGCGCCGTAGACGACGGTCGGATTGTAGCTCGGCACGTAGACCACTTGCGGGTCGGCCGGCTCGACGATGATGACGGTGTCCGACGCCGGCGCCTGCTCGACGTTCACGTTCTGCTCGACGTTGGCCGGCGGCGGCGGTGCCGGCTCGACACTCACCTTCTGTTGCTCGTTCGACTCGAGGTTGCCTTCGGACTTGGCCTTGGCGCGTAGTCGCTGCACCGCGTCCATGAGGTCGCTCTGCTGCGCCAGGAAGGCGTCGCCGAGCTTCTGCGTCCAGTCGAGCTTCTCGTCCATCATCTTGATGACCGGCGGGAAAGCGGTCAGTGACTTGACGCTCTCGTCCCAGCTCTGTTTCTGCATTGCCTCTTCGAGCGCCTTGTCTTTGACGTCGGGATTGTTCTCGACCCAGCGCGCCGCCTCGACCACCTCGAGCGGGTAGGTCGAGGCCATCAGCACCTGGGCGAGCAGCGAGTCCGGGTACAGGGCGATTGGGGCAACCAACTGCTCGATCTCCTCGGCCTTGAAGGGGGTGTCGGTTTCCTGGGCTCCCAGCGGCGCTGCCGCCAGGGCGAGAAGGAGCAGCCAGCCGAGCTGGTGCGTCAAGAGTCTCATGGTTCCTCCTCCCGGTTTCTTCGGTGTCGTCCGGCATTCGTCGCCTGCGCCGGGCGAGCCTCCCTGTCCCGAGAGAGGCGGCTCGACCGCGGCTGTCGCGAAGGCCGCGATTGGACAATGGGGCGCCGGAATCACAGGGTAGGGAATAGCATCTTTGGAACGTTCAGAGGAAACGCGCGAGGCGGCTTGATTGTGGCGTGAATCCTGCACTATCGACGGTTTCGGGAGACCTCGAATGCGCGACGGAACTGGTAGTCGATGAGTGGGAGATGTGGAGCAGCGACACCGATGGTCGACGGGCCGACTCCCGGGAGGATCTGGTGAGCAGGCCAATATCGGATTCTCGGCCGGTCCCCCCGCCGCGCGACGGTGATCTACTATTTGGCCCGTTCCGTGTGGATCTCGCCGGTCAGAGGGTTTGGAACGGTGCCCGCGCGGATTCGCCGCGCTCGAAGTCCTGGCAGGTGTTGCTCTATCTGCTGCGGCGCGCCGGGACTTTGGTTACGAAGAAGGAGTTGCATCAGGCGGTTTGGCGAGATGCCGCCGTCGTCGAGGATACCCTCACCCAATCGATCGGCGAGCTGCGGCGACTCCTCGGTGACAGCCCGCGCAGCCCGCGTTTCATCGAGACGGTTCACCGGCGTGGATTTCGCTTCATTGCCGAGGTGACGGAATGGCGAAGTGTCAGCGCAGACTTGGGCGAAGCGCGTTCCAGTTTGCGCAGTGCCGAAGGCGACGCGGGGGCGTTCGTCGGCCGCCGCCGCCAGCTCGAGCAGTTGGCGGCGGTGGCAGGCGAAGCGGCTGCAGGCCGGCGACAGCTCGTTTTCGTCACCGGCGAAGCGGGTAGCGGCAAGACGTCGCTGGTCGAAGAGTTTCTTCGCGACAACGATGCGGCCGGTCACTTGGTCGTTTGCGGCCAGTGCGTTCAGGCACTCGGCCCCCTCGAGCCGTACATGCCGTTGCTCGAGGGGCTCGAACGCGTCCTGAGTTCGCCATCCGGACGCGCTCTGGTGCCAGCCATGCAGAGCTTGGCGCCGTCTTGGTGCGAGCAGATCCCGTGGCTGAGGGGGACGGGAGGCGCAAGCGAACGCTCGGTGGTGGCGCCACCACGCGAGCGGATGTTGCGGGAGATCGCCGTGTTCCTCGAGGAGATCTCGGGCGAGCGGACGGTCCTCCTGGTGTTGGAGGATCTTCACTGGAGCGACCTTTCGACGCTGGGGCTGGTCGACTATCTCGCGCGCCGCCGCGATCCTGCGCGGCTGCTGATCGTCGGGACCTACCGGGATGGGGATGTATCGACCGCAGAACACCCCCTGCGTGCTGCCAAGCAGCGCTTGCTGCTGCAGCAGTCTTGTACCGAGGTCGCTCTGCCGGCGATGTCGCTCGGCGACGTGCGCGACTATCTGCAGCGCCGATTCGGCGTCGAGATCGCCGGTCTCGGCCCGTTCATCCACGAGCGCAGCGGCGGCAATCCGCTGTTCGTGGTCGCTCTGGTCGACGAGCTACTGCGCCGCGAGTGGCTTGCCATGACAGAAAACGAGTGGGCGACGGGGGCGGCAGACGACGCGGTGCTGCAGGCGGTTCCCGGAGAGCTGAGTGAGATGATTCTCGTCCAGCTCGAGCCGTTGATCGACTCTGATCGAGCCCTGCTCGATGTCGCCAGCGTTGCCGGTTTGGTGTTCGACCCCCGAGTCGTCGCCGCCGCGCTCGGCTGCGACACCGAGCATGCGGAAGAGCGTTGCCGGACCCTGGTGCAGCGACGCCTCCTTGCGCCAGTCGGGCACCTCACGGGCCAAGCAGGGGGCCAGGCGCCCGGACATTTTCAGTTCATCCACCCACTCCATCGTCAGGTCATCTACGATCAGATCGGGAGCACGCGCAGTCGCCGCCTGCATCGCCTGATCGGAGAGATCCTCGAGAGCATGCGAGGTGACGACTCGGGGAACCTCGCGGCGGACTTGTCGGTACACTTCCAGCATGCCGCCGACGGGAGAGCCGTACACTACCTGGCGGAGTGCGCCGAGCGCGCGCAAGGTCGGGCCGCTCACAAGGAGGCACTGAGCTACCTGAAGCGGGCGATTGCTCTGCTCGACCGCCTGCCCCCTGTTCCCGACCGTCTCCCGCAAGAGCTTCGCCTGCGACTGCTTGCCAACGTCTCGCTCAACGTGACCCGAGGCTATGCGTCGCCGGAGCTGATCGAGAATACCGACCGCATGCGGGTGATTTGCCGGATGGTCGACGACTTGCCGCACCGCTTCGAGGTCGCCCAGGTGCGCTGGTACGCCTGTCTGGCCGGCGAGGGCTCGGGTTTGGAAGCGGTACTCGACGAGATGGATGAGATTGCCGAGCGCCTCGGCACCCCACAAGCGCAGTTGCGTGCTCGACTGGCGCGAGGGCGGAGCAGTTTTTGGCGCGGCGCGTTCAAAGAAGCATACCAGCTTCTCGATACGGTGATCGAGGAAGCCAGTAGGGAAACGATCACGTTCCCGGCCACATCGTATGGGATCGACCCGCTGGTGGGGGCGCGAATGCAACTGGCGCTCGCGTCGTGGTTCGTCGGACTGCCGATCCGCGCTCGCCGGCATGCGCGCTACGGCATGGCGCGTGCCGACCAATCGGGGCTCGCCTACGACCAAGCGTCGGCGTTGGCGCAGGCGGCCCTGGTCGAGCTCCTCTGTGGCGATGCGGAAGAGGCGTCGACGCTGGCGACGCGCGGGGAGCAGATTTGCCAGGCGAACGAGGTCGCCTTCATCCTGCCGCTGAGTCGCGTCCTGCGCGGAGCTGCCGAGGTTCGGGTTGGCGACGCGCGCTCGGCTCTGGCGCGGATGATCGACGGGCTGAGGTTGCAGCAGCAGCTCAACGGTTCCTTCTTCTGCCACGTGATTCTCGGATTGATCGCCGACGCGCACGGGCGATTGGGGGAATGGGAGGAGGGCATCCGGCGCGCCGACCAGGGGATCGCACTGGCGCAAAACGATCTCGAGCGCATCTACGCAGCCGAGCTGTGGCGGATCAAGGGCGTCCTGTCCTCGCGAGATGGCGCTCGGTCGGTGGCGGGCTCGCCAGAGCAGCCGGCTCCCGGCGAGGCGGGCGAACTCATTCGACGTGCACTCCGCTGCTCGCGAGAGCAGGGTGCAACGGCTCTGGAGTTGCGCGCTGCGACGAGTTTGTTGGCCACCGCCAGCGACGGCCGAGCCAAACAGCGCGCCAGCGCAACCCTCAAACGAATTCTCGCGACCTTCTCCGAAGGCTTCGACACCGCGGATCTTCGCGAAGCGCGGTCGCTACTCGCTTCGTAGGTCGGTATCGAAGAGAGCGAGGGCGGTACCGATGGTGGTGCCGACGCCAGGCTATGGACAGCCTCTGAAGAGGAAAGCGAAATGCTTACATTGGTCACGTTCTTCGTTCTCGCCGTCGTTGTCTCGTTCATCTGCTCGTTGTCCGAGGCGGGCCTCCTGTCGCTGCGCCGCACCGACGTGGTCAAGTTGAAGGAGTCCGGTGTCTGGGGGGCCGGCATGCTCGAGCGACTCAAGGCCAACGTCGAGCGGTCCTTGGCGGGCATCTTGACCGTCAACACGCTGGCGAACTGCTTCGGCGCGGCTGGCGTGGGTTCGGCCGCGTCCGCCATTTGGGGGCCGTCGGGCATGGCCAGCGCCAGCGCGGTGCTGACGGTCACCATCCTCGTATTCTCCGAGATCATCCCGAAGACACTGGGAGCCAGCCACTCCGTGCGGCTGGCGAATCCCATTGCCGTTGCGGTTCAGACGATGTTGTTCATCACCTATCCGGTCGTCTTGCTGATGGGCCAGGTGTCCAAGCTGGTTGGAGGCGGAGGGGCACAGCCCTACACTCGCGAGGACGTCCAGCTGGCAGCCCGATTGGGTGTCGTCGACGGCGTCATGGTGGAACGCGAGGCGGACGTCATCTCCAGGTTTCTGAGCCGCATCGAGACGAAGGTGCACTCGTCGTTTACGCCGGCGGCGGAGGTGTCCGCATTTTCGGGAGACCAGACTGTCGACGAAGTCTGCCGCGGCAGTGTTTTGATGGGGCACAGCCGATTTCCCGTTTACGCGGGTGGGCCCGACGAGGTCCTTGGAATCGTGCGCCAGGACGATGTCTTGAGAAAAGCCCAGCACGGAGAACGCGACTGCCGCCTCGCCGAGCTCGCGAAGCCCGCGGTGAGCGTGCGTGACGATGAAACGTTGGAGCAGGCGGCGACGAGGATGCATGAACACGAGAGCAAGCTGGTGCTGGTCGTGGACCAGCAAGATCGCTATCTCGGCGTGCTCTCGACCGGCGACTTGCTCAAGCACCTGTTCGGTCCAGGGCTTGCGGAGCTCGCGTAGTCGGGATCCGGATCGGCGCCGCGAGCCGGCCGAGGCTCCAGCGGAACTCTGGCCTCGTTCGCATAGCTACTCCTGCGCCCGCCGTCACAGCGAGACGTCCCACTGGATGCGCCACATCCAGGCGTTCTCGGAGTCGAGCTCGGCGTCGTAGTCGAACCATGTGACGTCGGTGGTGACTTTGCTGCGGTGGCCGATGAAGAACCAGTTGGCGCCGAGGGCGATTTCACCGGCGTCGTTGGTCGGCCTCTCCGACAGCACCCGCGCGATGCGCGCGGCAAGCTCCAGGGGTTCCGGGACAAAGTCCCAAACTCCGTGCGGGAAGTATCCGGCCTGCAGATAGAAGCCGCCGATGTTGCTGTAGTGGCCGGTCGCTCGATCGTCGATTCCCTTCCAGTGAAACTCCGAATTGAAAGCGAAACCGCGGTGCTGGTAGGCGGCCTCGATCATCGCCTGGGTGACTTCGTAGCGGCCGGCGCCACCGTCGGTGAACCTTGTTCAGCTGACCACCGCCCGAAGTCGAGTAGCGGGTGAAGGCGCTGCGATAGCTGACCGCCCCCAGCGCCAACGATCCTGCCGGCTCGCTGCGGCGGCGGATGTCGGTCGAAGAGTAGTCGAGATAGCGTCCGAGGAAGTTCCACTGCAGTCGGCCGACGAACATCGGTCGCTGCGAATCGTCGGGGTCGCCGTCGCGACCGGCGCCGACGAACAAGCCGAGCGCGTAGTTGGCGTCGAAGGGAGTGCCTTGCCAAAGATGCCCGACGGCGCTGCCGCCGAGCTGGCGGTCGACGGTGAATGCGGTGTTGACGATCGAGCGTTCGACCAGCGTCTGCTTGCCGGACGATTCGACTCGTTCGCGGTTGTACAGCACCTTGTACTGCCCGAGCCGCAGACCGATCTCCTTGCGCGGTTGGATCATCGCGCGCAGGTCGAGCAAACGGCCCTTCAGCAGGTCGTTCTCCCAGTAGAACTCGAGCCAGGGTTTCCAGACGTGGCCGCCGAGCTTGATGCGGGCTCGGTTGATGTCGAGATCGCTGCGCTCCTCGATCAGGTCGGGCTCGCCCGGTTGGTTCTGCTGGTCTCCCGAGTCGACCAGGGTGTAGCGAAACTGCGAACGGAACTGCAGTCGCAGCCCGAGCTTTCCGTTCTCAAGCTCATAGCGAATTCCCTCGTCGTAGTAGGCGCGCAGCGCCGGGCAATAGTCCGGCGCGTATGCCGTCAGCCCCAGCACCGACAGACCGACCCGGAGGACCGCGTGCCGGACCTTCGACATCCCCGCCTCCATGACAGAACCAAGCTCACCCCCGCAACCCGAGCCTGCGGCCTCGGGCTTGTCGGCCGCGGCCGCATTTTCTATTGGTCGGCGTTTGCAATCGGTCGGACCAAATATCGCCGTCTTCGTCGCGTACTTCTTGACCGGTCGGCTGGGGTTGATGCTCCCGTACTACGAGGAGCACGTCACGTTGATGTGGGCGCCGACCGCGGTGGCTCTCGCCGCCGTGGTGCTCGCCGGTCCCGTCCTCGCGCCGGGAATCTTCCTCGCGTCGTTCCTGATCAACGTCGGCGTCGAGCCCGAGCTTCCCGGTCCGGCGGCGCTGATCGCGGCGGGCAACACGTTCGCTCCCGTGGCGGCCGGGATGTTGCTGGTGCGGACCCGGGATTTCAGACCGCAGCTCGACCGACTGCGCGATGCGCTGTCCTACCTCGAGTTCGGCGTCATCGGCGCTGGGTCGTTCACCGCGACCATCGGCGTGCTCGTTCTTTGCGCGTTCGGCGCCGCGCCGTGGAGCCACTACTGGACGGTTTGGATGGCGTGGTTCGGCGGCGAGGTGGCCGGGTTGCTGATCGCCGGCCCGCTGGTTCTGACCTGGCTGTCGACACCGGACACGGTCGAGTGGGAACGCGCCAGCGTCGTCGAGAAGACGGTGCTCGCCGCTCTCACCGTCCTGTTCTTGGCGGTCGTTCTCGGGGTCGGCAAGGAGATGGTGTCGCTGCCGTATGGCTTCGGTGTTGTCTCCCTCTGGATCTTACTGCGAACCGGCCTGCGCGAATCGACTCTGGCGATCGCCGTCGTCTCCGGCACTCTGGTGGTCGGCACGGCGCTCGGCGTTGGACCGTTCGTCGCCGCATCGCCGCGCACCGGCATGTTGTCTCTGTGGATGTTTCTCGCCGCGATCGGCGGTGCCAACATCGTCGTCGCCGGCCTCGTCGCCGAGCGCGAGCGCGCGCTGTCGCACCAGAGTCTCCTGGTCGCCGAGCTCGACCACCGGGTGAAGAACACCCTGGCGAGCGTGCTCGGGCTGGCCGAGAGGAGTCGCAATGGCTCGGCCGATCTCGATTCGTTCTTCGATCGCTTCGTCGGCAGAGTTCGCGCGATGTCGCGAACCCACGAGGGCCTGTCGCGTTCGAAGTGGCAACCGATGCAACTGGCGGAGATCGTCAGCACGACACTCGAGCCTTTCAAGGCCGCAGGGCACAACCAGCTCGTCGTCTCCGGCGACGACACGACCATCGCCGCCCCCCGAGTCGCGCCGTTCACCATGATCCTGCACGAGCTGGCGACCAACGCCGCCAAGCACGGTGCCTGGTCGCGCGAGGGTGGCCGCGTCTCGGTCGAGTGGTCGCTGGGCGAGGATGGTGACCTGCGCTTTCACTGGCGCGAGCGCGGCGTCGCCGGCGGCGCAGCGACGCTGGTCCCCGGAGAAGGTCTGCGATTGATCGAGGGGCTCGCCGGCTACGAGCTGGGCGGCCGCGCCACCCCCGAGCTCCACGCTGAGGGCTTCGACTGTACGCTGTATCTTCCCGACTTGTAGCCGATCTGGATTGCAGGTTGGCCGAGTTTTAGCCGCGGATTGGCGCTGATGAGCGCGGATGCTGTTCCGCAGGACTTAGCAGCCCGTTGAAAAAGTAGGCCGGGCTGCAAATGGATCTTTCGCCGCAGCTCCGCGTTGCCGGATCCTCGACAAAAGCCTCGGCTTTGCCTCCGGTTCGGCGCCTTGATCTGCGACGAAATCTCCCATTTTCGCTCCTGCCCTACTTTTTCAACGGACTGTTAGCTATCGGTCGACCGCGGTTTCGTGGAGGTGGAGCCAGAGCGGGCGATCGGAATCCGGCCGCAGCTCAAGGAGGACGGTGGTGACGCGGTCGTTGTCTGCGGGGATGGTGTTCTTGGCTCCGGTTTGCGACTCGCGGTAGGTGGCGAGAATGAGCCGGCCCTCGTCGAACACTCCCTGCACCGCGCAGTCGGAAATCGTGATGTCGAAGGCCGGATTGGCGCCGTGCGCGCCGCGGATTCCGTCGAGCAGCTGGTGCTTGGTGAGCGCCCGGCCCGAAGGTTGGATGTTGATCAGATCATCCGCCATCGACGCCCCGAGCTGGCGCTCGAATTCGTCACTCGAGCCAGCAACAGCACCGCGAAACCACGTCGCGATGAACCCGTGAACACGCTCGATCTCGTTCCGAACGATTTCGAGCAACCTCTTGTCCTCTCGCTCCAGCATTGATTCCGTCGGCTCCTCTCCCAGTGTGCAACCGGTGAACTGGGTTGAATCACCATAGTTCTTCGGAGCCAAGCCCGGGCTAAGATGGGCCGACGCTGGCTCGAGATGGTTCGTTACGGGCCCGATGCTGCGCTCCCGGTCACCCGTGACCAGCGTTCATCCGTGTCAATCAGCGGCTTGGTTGTTTGCCAGAAGCCCCTACGCCCGCCCGACTCGATTCACTCGTCCATTCATCAGTCCAGCGGGCGCAGTTGTCGTGGATGTTGCCGGTACGAGGAAATACCTACGCACAATTCGCAACTTACGTGACCCGTTGTGGCTGGAGTAGGTAGGTCCCCCAGATGCTGAATGACGTTCTTTCTCAGGTGATCAGAACAAGAAGGGGGACTTTTTCGATGAGAAGTGATCTACGAGGCTATTCAGATAGTGGTCTACTGAGGCGTGGGCGTAGCTTGCAGGCCGGCGCCGCAGTGATCGGGGCGACGTTGCTGTTCGCCACCGGCTCGGCACGCGCCCTCACGACGATGACGATGGACGATCTGCCGACGCAGCCAGTCGACGGACTGTCCCACCTCGGCGTGACGTTCAGTTACACCGAGTCCGGGTCGCCAAGTACCGATGCCGTGTACAACTCGCCGACCGGCCCGGTCACCACCACCCACACGACTGACCCTTCGTTGCATGGAGACACGGTGGGCGTCCTGCAGATCGACTTCGACAACCCGACCTCGGTTCTCGAGATGGGCTTTGCGGTCAGCGTGACCACCAGTGAAATTGAGGCGGTAGCTGTGGAGCTGTTCGATCCGGCATTGAACTCGCTCGGTACGACCTACATCAATGTCGACCCCGGATCGTTCGCCTTTGCGTCGGGGCTCTTCGAGAACACTTCGGGAGCGTGCGTGCGCCGGGCCATCGTCACCTTCGACTCGTTCGGCGACGCCTTCGTCATGGACAATCTGACGTACGAAGAAGCGGCCCCGTGCGGCTGCAGCCTGACTCCGTCGGCATGTGTCACCGGGTTCGCGAAAGGGCAGCTCCTGGTCAACGAGAAGAAGGAAGGCAACGAGAAGCTGACCGCCAAGTTCCTCAAGGGGCCGCTTCTCCTGCAGTCCGACTTCGGCAATCCGGTCGGCGGTTCGACGAGCTACCAGCTTTGCGTTTACGACGA
Source organism: bacterium (assembly GCA_030430165.1). Lineage (GTDB taxonomy): Bacteria > Desulfobacterota > Binatia > HRBIN30 > CADEER01 > CADEER01. The sequence goes on from JAUIGL010000017.1 coordinate 62,721, forward strand.
GGCGGGTGATCTGGTCGGTGACCTGTCCGTCGACCGCGCCGGCGACACCTGCAGCGGCAAAGACTGCTGGAAGGCCGTCGGCGGCGCCCCGCCCGACGGCAAGGGATTCAAGTACAAGGACAAAGCGCTGGCCGACGACGGGGCCCTGTTGATCAACGTCAAGGGAGGCAGCCCGGGCAGATCGAAAGCCATCTTCAAGGCCAAGAACAAGTCCGGCACGATGCCGACCGGGATCGCCTCGACGCTCAACGGCTCGGCCTCCGCAACCATCCAGCTCCTGCCGAGCGACGGCCAGTGCATCTCGGTGACCGTCTCAGACGTCGTCAAAGACGACGGCAACTTCTTCAAAGCGAAGTGATCATCGTGGCGGGGGCCAGGCAACTCGGCCCCCGCGCGAGAAAACCAAGGAACCAAGGGCAAGGAACCAAGGGGTCGGACCAAGCTATGCTACTGAAACTAAACGACTTGATGCGCGGCAGCCCGGCGCCGAAGTTTCGAGTGGTGAAGAGAAGTTTGAGGGGCTCCTGACGGAGCGGGATGTGGCGGTTCTTCTGCGGGTTGCTCCGGCGACCCTTCGAAAGTGGCGGTGGTCAGGTGACGGGCCGACGTTCCTAAAACTAGGGCGTGCGATTAGGTACGAACGGTCTGCGGTGCGAGATTTTGTCGAGCAAGCGAGCCGCAGAAGCACCAGTGACCCCGGAGCCTTGCCATGAGCCCGGGCGCGATCCAGGACCTTGCCAAGGTCGCAGAGATCATTGTCGGGAATGGAGTTACGGAGATCCGAGCGCTCGACGGGCGATTGGTGCGCTCGGGGTACTTCGACAATCCCGATGCGTTTGTGGAAGCGGCCGTAGAGGCCGACGCGCGCGAACCCACCGGCGTCCACTTCACTCTCAACGAACTGCACCCGGCCCTCATGGCACGCTCCGACAACCGCATTGTTGATCGACCGCCACATACAACGTCCGATGCGGATGTTCGTCGCTACCGGTGGCTCTATATCGACTGCGATCCGGTGCGGCCGTCTGGTATCAGCTCAACGGACGCGGAGCATGAGGCGGCAATCGAGCGGGCGAGAAAGATCGCGGCATGGCTTGAGGCTTTTGGCTGGCCGACAAATGCGTTTGTGGTTGCTGACAGTGGCAACGGTGCTCACCTCCTCGTACGCATCGACCTCCCCGCGGACGCCGACGGGCGAAGATTGGTCAGCGGCTGTCTCGATGCGATTTCGTTGGTCTGGACCGACTCCGCTGTCGTGATTAACACCAGCGTCGCCAATCCCTCGCGGATTTGCCGGCTCTATGGGACGACGGCACGAAAAGGAGATTCAAGCCCGGGGCGCCCTCACCGCGCCTCATGCATTCTCCAAGCGCCGGCCGAGGACCCAGCGGTCGTTCCAGAGGAGCTACTTCTTGCCTTGGTTGAGAAGGTTCCTGTCGATAGTCCGGATCAGCGTGGTCGCGGGAAGGGGGGATCAATCGACGTACCTGCGTACCTTTCCCAGCATGGGTTGGCGGTATCTCGCGAGGGTCCGTGGAAGTCGGGGCGAAAGTGGGTATTGAAAGTCTGCCCGTGGTCGTCCGATCACGTAGACGACAGCGCATATGTGGTTCAGTTTCCGAGCGGAGCGGTAGCGGCTGGTTGCCAGCACAACGGTTGCGCCGGCAAGAAGTGGCCTGACCTGCGTGATGTCGTTGAGGGGGGTCGGGAGGGTGCATCTTTGCCGGATGCGGAGCCAGGTCGTCGGCGTGCTCGGTTGGTTTGCGTCGCGGATGTGGAACCCGAGGAGATCGAGTGGCTCTGGCATTCGCGGCTGGCGCGCGGCAAGATCACGTTGTTGGCTGGCGACCCGGGTTCTGGGAAGACGTTTCTAGCGCTGGCTGTCGCCGCCGCCCTGTCGAAGGGGGATGCCTTGATTGGCGATCAAGCCGGCCGTGACCCGACTAGCATTGTCTATCTGACGCGCGAGGACGGAGTGGCAGATACTCTCAGGCCGCGTCTCGATGCGATGGGCGCCGATCTCACCCGCGTCCATGTCCTCGTCGGTGCGAGTGACAACGAATCAGTCAATTTGGCCGATCTGTCTGTTGTCGAGGATGCGATAGAGAGATCAGGAGCCTCCCTGATCGTAGTCGATCCCGTTCAGAGCTGGCTCGGCGCGGGTGTCGACGCGCACCGTGCGAACGAGACGCGCCCGATTCTCGACGCCTTGGCGGAGATTTGTGCGCGGCATGGCTGTGCGTGCCTCATCATCGCACACATGGCCAAGGCTGTTGCGGCAAGGGCTGTGACCGCCGCTTTAGGGTCGATCGACTTCGCGGGAGCGGCGCGCGTGATGCTGATTGCTGGAGCCAACCCCGGGAGTCCGGACAACACTGTGCTCGCAGCGGCAAAGTCGAATATCGGTCCTATGCCGACCAGCATCGAGTATCGTGTAGACAGGGAGAGGGGCGGATTCGAGTGGATCGGCGAATCGGAAGTGACAGCGTCGGAATTGTTGGCCAAGGGGGACCGCGCCCAGCGAGGTGGGGGCGCACTCGGCGTGGCCATGGAGTTCCTTCGGCAACAACTCGGATCGGGCGCTCGACCGGCAACTCAAGTCCAGCAGCTCGCGGTCGATTTCGGGATCAGCCCGAGCACATTGAGGCGGGCGCGCGAAGAACTCAATGTGCAGATCCGCAGATCCGGATTCGGCCCTGGTGGGATCTCTTTATGGGGACTTCCAATCACCATGGATGACATGGATGTCCAGCCGGAATGGTTGGGCAACTATGACGCGCATGGGGGAATCTCTCTCGACGAGGATATTGAGACGGGGGTGATTTGATGTCCGCCACAGAGCTACTGAACGAGCTGAGCGCGCGCGGAGTTACGCTTCGACCGGCGCCGGATGGTATCCGCTACCAAGCACCTCGCGGAGCGCTGACGCCGGAGTTGCGCGAGCGGCTGGTCGCGAGCAAACCAGCGGTCCTCGAAATTCTGGCCCTCGAACGTGTCCGCGAGACGTGGAAACCCGGCGAGTGGTTGGCTTACCGGGAAGGCGACGCGCTGTTCGCCTCCAAGTATGCCGGGATCGGACCGGCTGGGCACATCAACTTGACGCTCGCCGATGGAGCCCTGCGCGCGATCCCAGTTCATCGGGTGGCGTTGGAATGGGGACCAGACGCCAGTGAAGCATACGAGGAGCGGCTTTGCCTGATGCTTGAGGCCGGGGTCTCGGAGGGAGACGCTAGGGAGCGGGCAGAAGCTTGTCTGACGGCTATGTCGCGGTCATGAGAAGATAGACGGCCCCCGATTAGGTTCCGCGCTGACCTCAAGCCGCTGGGCGACGCTCAGAACGGCAGCCGATTCACCGCGGAACTCTCGCCGATCGCCGCTCCATTCAACTTGACGACAGCCATTGGTCTATTCGAGGGACCCATTGGGCAACGGCTTGCTTGGTCTCCACCGATAGGTTGATCAACGAGAGGTTCCAGAGTTTGGTCGCACGTGGATTATTTTCGTTCCAGCTACCGAGGAGCGGAATAGGTTCGACTAAGAGGGGCGAAGGGAGTGACTAGCAGTCGCACCATTTATCGAGGACACGCTTCTTGATCAGGTAAACGCTCACGGCCGTAACAGGCAAGGGCATCTGAGAGGCGATGCTGACCAAGGAATCTGCAACCGCAACTGCCAAATCTAAGCCATCGCTGTCGCGCTTCTGGCAGTAGGCGAGGTCAACACAAACCAGCTCGTATATTTCTTTCTTGAATCGCCGGACCTGGGACGCTGTCCATCTAAGGAGTGCGTCCCGGACGGCAAGACCATACGATTCTCCCCAAGCACGTGCGGACGTCCTGGCGCCTGGTGGTGGTGTTCTCTCCTCGAACCTCTTTAGCACTAGGGCAGAGATCCTCTTTTGCTCATCTGCCGGGATGGCGTTGACAAGGGCGTTCTCCAAGGCGCTGGGATCACCCCACAGTTCTTCAAGCTCCATGAGCTGTTTCTTTTTGAGGGGCACTCGAGAGTTCCTTCTATCGGCTCCACCAGCGTGCGTCTGGTCCAAGGTCACGTTTAGTGAACTCAGGTCCAATTGGGCAGTTGTACTTGCCGTCGTACTTTGGGCTCTCGCCTTCGACGCGATGGAAGACCAGTTGAGCGACTCGTACCCCAGGGTAGACGATCAGGGGGACTTCGCCGCTGTTGATTATTTCTAAAGTTAGGCAGCCTCTGAACCCAGGAAGAACAGTCGTTGCCGTTGCTATGATCAGCCCAAGGCGACCCCATGATGACCGCCCTTCAACGCTTGCGACAAGCTGTCGTGGCAGGGCGATGTACTCAAGGGTTGCGCCAAGCACTAGTTCTCCCGGATGCAGAACGAACTGTTCTCTTGTGCGTACGCGAATTCGCTCTTGGGATTTGTGCAGTGTGCGTTCCCAGCTTTCTTCCTTCTTGCCTTGGTCGATGCAGTTTAGTGCGGACCTTCGCCAGACAATGAATTCGTGCCCCAACCTGACGTCCACACTCGCAGGGCCGATTTGTTTCGGGTCGAGAATGGGAGTGATTACGAGAGGATCCTCCTCTGCGGCCATCGCTCCTCGGATCGCACTCCTTGCGAGGACGCTCATTTTGAGGGCACCTCTTCACTAACGAACTTGCGTTCGAACCCGCGAATCAACTCAGAATCTTCCCACGATTTTAGGAGTAGGCGACACGCACGAAGGTGAGAATCCAAGCTTATCTCGCCTTCGGATTCACGGCGGAGGGAATCGAGCCATCCAGCAAGAGCCAACGAAGAAGTCGATGCCGCACGCCCTCTACCTTCCTCAAACTCAATTTGCCCGGCTGGCACGAGCATCTCGAAGCGTTTGAGGATGTGGGGCACCTCGTCAATTGTGTTTGCCCAGCAAAGATCCCGCTCTCGCAGGAAACTCTGGATATAATTGGAGGCGGCCTCAATCTCTAGCGCAACCTGATCGTACGCGATCTTCGTCAGCGGATCGCCCTCAATGATCTTCTTGTCGCTGTCCTTTGCGACTTCCGCTTTTAAGAAGTTAAGGAAGTTATCGAGGGGGGTACGGTGTGCATCATCGAGTGTCCTACGTAGTTCCTCAAGACTCTCCGATCCGGGCGATGTGCCGAAGGAGCGTTCGAGCAAGGTACGAAGTCTAAATCGAAACGGAGGATGAAGATTGCCTGCTTCGATAGGTAAGTCGAGGGACATGAACTGTGCTTCTTGATACAGTGCGAGCAGAGTAGAAGGGCCGAAGATGACCGCGCAACCCATGTCACAAATCAGTTCCTCCATCGCTCTCTGCCAAATCTCTCTCGCTTGCTCTATGACCGTTCCAAGTGGGTCGGAACCAAGCGGATTGAACAGCGACGGTTTCGCGAGATCGGGGTGCCTCTTCTTGATCACCCCCTCGCAGGGAGCCTTGAGGCGATGGAGCACCTCGGTGCTACGTTCCCGTAGGTACTCTGGAAGAGTTGGATGTAGGAGCTCATGCCCAACGAGTACGTGTAGCGGAGCATCCAGGCGATGGGATTGCGGGATCTCCAGTACGTCGAAAGCCTCAATGCCGTCTACATGCTCATCTGGAACATACTGGATTGTGTACGTTTGAGATTCCGTACACGTCGTCAGAACTTTGTGGTGGGGCAGCAATTCCTGGGCGAGCTTTTCGATACTCGCTATAAAACTCCAGGGGACTTTGCTTGTTTGCGCGTTGTCCAGTGAGTACAGGAGCTGGATTTGGAGGCTAAGCTTGCGCCGCTCAGATTGGAATTGGCGTCCAGCGTTCTTGGGGTCATCGTCGACTAGAGTATCGATGTAGTCGATCTCGGCTCGCTGGGCGTGCAGCTGCGAGAAGAGTTCGTTTAGGAGCGCTGGTCCTACGTCGGTTGGGTAATCGTTCGCGGCTAGCTTGTTTAAGCTCTGCTCGAACGACCTTAGTTCGAGTTCCAGAACCAGACGTTGGCGACGAAGGAGCGGCTCACTCAGACCTGCGATGGGCATGGTCGAGGAGCGGAGGTCTTTCTCATTTGTTGGTCGGCCTGCGCGGCGAGAAGGTCGCCTAGGGCGCCAAAGAAGTCGACCGCAGAATCAGCCTCATCCCCAAGTGGGTGATCTAGGGATGTGATCAGGAGCTGCTTGATTGGTTCTAAAGACTCTACGATTTCCTCGTAGGTTGGAGCTTGGGCTTCGTCGTCCGCTGGGGTCATGATCGACATGGTGTCTGTAACCCAGTTTATTGGACGTAGGCTGCCGGCGTGCAGTTCGCTTTTCGTTCCCGAAAGAAATCCACCGCCTTCGAGCGCATTGTCTAGGAACTCAATGGCGCGTTGCACAACTTCGGGGTGTCTCAACTCGCGGCCGTGCTGACGCTGCCGCAAAGAACTCGCCACCTTGATGAAAAGATCGGACAGGTCGACGAGCTGGCGTAACCGAACGTTGTTTGTCGGCATCTTACAGCCCCCTTCTGCTTCCGAATGGCTCAAAGCTCTCTCTTACCTGACCATGCAGAGCCAATTTCCGAACCGGGTCGCGCCAAATTGCGATCGTATTTACCAAAATACGACACTAATGTCGAAAGGAAACTTGTGGTGAACATCGGCCGGGGGTTGGAGTGCCACGATCGTGCTAAGCAGGTTCTTCCGCTTACCTAGTGCTTACCCAATGCCGCAGCGTACACTCGGGATTCTCCGCGCGGGGAATCTGCGCTTGGCGATAACCTATCGATAAAGAAAAGAATATTTGTAAGTGGCCTCGGGGAGACTTGAACTCCCACGCGGTTGCCCGCAACAGATTTTGAGTCTGCCGTGTCTGCCAATTCCACCACGAGGCCGGATGGTTGCGGCTGTTGAGCGTTGCCGAAGCTAGGATCTGGGGGAGAGGGGGTCAAGCGGGGATAGGCAGCGGACCTCGATGGCATCGACCAGGGTGTGGGCTTCGATGGTGCTCGGCGTCCGCCGGTTGCTCCAGGAGTCGATGGCGAGGCCGCCCGGGGTGTTCTGCAGCGACGGGGTCTGGTCGAGCTCGTCGAGGTTCCAGGTCAGTGGCTCGAGGGCTCCGTCGGGCCAGATCCTGGCCTGCAGGCGGGTCGCAGTGGGGTTCGCCTGGGTCACGCGGAAGCGCACCAGGTAGTCGGTGTCGCTCTGCAGCGACAGGCTGCGGTCGATCTCGATTGGGATTTCTTCGCCGTCGCGTTCGAGCCAAACGCCGATTCCGTCGAAGCCGCGGAAGCCCTCGATGAAGACGCTGTACCCTTCGCCGGGTGGATTGGTGTCGGTCAGGTAGCCGCCGTTCTGGCGAACGTAGAAGCCGACTCCCTGCGTCGACAGGTCCTCGAAACGAACCCTGAAGACGACTTCGACATCGAGGGTGCGGACGTCTGCGTACATGCGGGCGAGCGAGTATGTGGGATCGGCAAGCGGACGCAGCCGGGTGCGGCCGCCGCGGATCTCGGCGACGTCGACGCTGTCGCCGATCGCCACCCATGGCGCCGGCCAGGGGGCGCCGTCGGTCGGGGCGTCGAAGCTTTCGACGTAGGGGAGATCCGCGCACGGGTCGGCCGAAGCGCAGCCGTCGAGCGCGTTGGCGACCGCTGCTACCAGCAGCTGAATCGTCACCCGGCCGCCACCGTCGTCGAAGGCGCGGCACCTTGCGAGATCGGGGCTTGCCGACAGGGCGAGATTCACCCCCAGGATGAGCTCGTTGACGGTGACTCGGCCGTCCGCGTCGCAGTCGCCGACGCACTGCTGGGCGACGACATCGCGCTGGCTACTCGACAGCACAACGACGGCGAGCAGCAGGATGCGGAGCATGCTTCCGGACCCGAGTTACTGTGGCGGCTCGGCGGGGCGCAGGAACGTGTTGAGGGGCTGGTTCACCTCGCTGGCGCGCAGGGATTGCGCGTGGCGAACCTTGGCGGCGGCCTGCGATGCGAGGCGCTGGATCGTCTTGTTCTGCTCGCGCTCGGCGATGCCGTCGAGGAGGGTGAGCGAGTCGGGTGAGCCGAGGTCGCCGAGGGCGTAGATCGCGGTGCCGCGGGTGCGCGTGTCGAGGTCCTGGTCGAGCAGGTCCATGATCGGCTGGGCGGCGCTGACGTCGCCGATCTTGCCGAGCGCGGCGAGGATGCGGCGCTGGACCACGGGCTCGGTGTTGCTCATGAACAACTGCTGGATGAGCACCGGGGTTGCCGGCGTCGCGCGCAGGTCGCCGCAGGAATCGATCGCCTTGGCGCGCACTCGCATGTCGTTGTCGCCGAGCGCCTGGAGCAAGAGATCGACGGCCTGCTGATCCTCGAGGCTCTTGATCTCGCGCAAGCCGTCGAGGCGCTCCATCGGGTCGCCGCTCTCCATGCTGCGCGCGACATCTTGGATGTTGGCTTCCTTGTTGGCGTTCTCGTAACGCTGGCGGGCGGCGTCGGTGACGTTGCCCTGCGCCAGCGCGGCGCCGGCGAGGCAAAGCGCGGCGATTGCGGGGGCGAGGTAGCTTGCTGCGTTGCGCATCATCGAGAAGCGTATCGGCCGTGCTTGGCGACTGCAACTCACGCGCGGTCCAAAGCGCCCGTGGCGCGGCCAAAGACTGCCCCTTGCTTCGCTCGGGCAGTCGGCCAAAGCGCCTGTCGGCGCGTCCAAATGGCGGGTCAGGTTGGAAGGGAACCCTGGTCTACTTGAGGGCGGGGGCAGTATCGGCTTTCGAAGAACCCAAGGGGCCTCGCTCGCGCTCGGTTATCTCTGTCCCCCTCACCCGCGCTTCCCCCTTCGCTCTACGAGCTACGGAGGACAGGTCGCGCGGCCTCTCCCGCGAGGAGAGGCGATACGGAATTGCGGGCGCTCCGCTGTGCCTGGGGCCTGGGCTCTACTCGCCGATGGGGCGCATTCGGACCATGACCCAGTCGGCCATGCGGTGGACGCTGTACTCGGGGGGCTCGTCGGCGGCGAGGTCGAGGACGACGCGGAGGTTGCCGAGGCTGCGGGTTACTCGGACTTTGGATACCAGGCTGTCGCGTCCGGGGAAGACTTCCTCGGGCAGCTCGATTCCGGTCGGGCCCTGGATGTCGATTACGATCCGCGCCGGACTGTCCTGATCGCTGTAGGAGATGCCTTCGGGAAAGCGGCTGAGGCGCAGAAACACGCCGCGATAGCCGCCGCCGGATGCGACCACTTCGAAGCTGGTGATGTCGAGGGGGTCGGAATACTCGGCGAGGTCGCCGGCGATCGAGTCGGGCGGGGCGCCGGTTTCTCCGGCTTCCTCGAGCGGGAGCCGTTGCGAGCAGCCGGTGGCAACGGCGAGCGAACAGGCGAGAATCGGGGCGGCGAATTTCCGCAACATCTTATCGTCGATACAGGAATGGGTATGCACGGGCAACTGAATCAAAGCCAAAGCGGCGTCTCGCTCCCCGATGTTCTGCGAGCCTCGGGGCTCGAGACGCCGCGTCCAAAGCGCTGGCGCGCGTCCAAAGCCCGGCGTCGCTTCGCTCGCCGGGCGGCCAAAGGGCGGGCCGATCGCCAAACAACCCGACCCACCATTTGGACGCGCCGGCAGGCGCTTTGGCCGACTGCCCGAGCGAAGCAAGGGGCAGTCTTTGGCCGCGCCGTTCCCGCCGGAGCTCGCAGAGCGCAGGGGGGGACGGCGCTTTGGACGGCGGCGGCCGGAGGCCGCCGCCTTGACTCGCCGGTGGGGCGCGGCTACCCCTCCGGTGGGGTCGGGTCGGTCCGGTCGGCGGTGTCGCCCGCTCTCGCCATGTCGTCAGTGATGCGACCGCGCATGTCCGCGGTCGGTAGTGTTGAGGGAGAAGTACTGCGATGAAGAAGCTGGTTTGGTTGGGTGGTGGTGCTCTGTTGGCGGCCTGCGCGACGATGTCGACCACGCCGCCGGCGGCGACGCCGGTCGCCGAGGCGCCCGCGGTCAAGACGGTCGCCAAGGTCCCGACGCCGCAGGCTCCGGTCGAGGTGCCAACGGTGAAGGTGGTCACCAAGGAGTCGCAGAAGAAACGCGCCGAGGCCAACAAGCTCAAGGTGCGGCCGATCAAGAACCCGGAGACGGAAGCGGCGCTGGCGGCCAAGAAGGTGGTGGGTCCAGTGGTCACCTTTGCCGGCACGGCGCGGGCCGATGGAGATCCGAACGAGCCGATCGGCAAGACCAAGGACGGCACGCCGATCTTCCTCAACTACGTCGGCTCCGGCTTCATCATCGTCATCGAAGCCAAGCCCGGCTTCTCCAACCTCGAGCCTGGGCGCTCGATCTTTCGCTACGATCCGAACGATCCGACCAAGCGGCCGGATCTCGAGATTCAGGTCGACCGCCCGATGGGCGACGGCAGCGAGGCGGTGTGTGATGCGCGTCCGCCGAAGTTCGGCGGCATCCCGGCGGTTTCGCCGACGAGCTGGGCCGAGACCAAGCAGGTGTCGGCGGCGTTGAACGATCTTTCGTGCCGCTTCGAGACGTTCATCGAGTCGGACTCTTCTTGTACCAACGCTCGCAACGGCGACTTCGCCTTCGTCAGCGGCGAAGAGGCCTCGGTGCAGTTCTGCATGGTGGTGGCGCGCAAGTGGCGTTTCCCCGAGGGTGACACCACGGTCAGCGTGCGGATTCGCGACCGCGAGGGAAATCCCGGTCCGGTCAGCAAGTTCGTTCTGCGCCGACAGGCGCGGCCGACCCAGCCGCCGCGCAAGGCGCCGACCCAGACCCCGACGCCGGTTCGGCGCCGGCCGTAAACGGCGGTTGGCGGTCCGCTCCAAGGTCGCGCGACGGCGTCCCCCCGGCGTATGCCGGGGGGACGCCGTCGCCGTGCTCACGCCCGCGCCGCGCTGGGTCCTGACGCTCGGAGTGATCGCGGCCGCCTGTAGCGAACCGGCACCGCCGGCGCAGTCGAAGTCGCAGGCGCGGTTGGTGTCGGAGCGACCGGCGCACTACGCAGCCGACGACGAGCCCGAGTGCGTCGTTCTGGTCGACGCTCAACCGGATATCGGCAACCCGCCACTCACCGTGCGCTTCGAGACCGAGCTCGACTGCTCCTCGTCGCCGGTGACCTACTCCTGGGACTTCGGCGACGGCGCCTCCGCCGGTAACGTCGCCAACCCCAAGCACACCTACGAGATGACCGGCGACTTCGTCGCCGTGGTTCGGGTTCGCGGCGCCGACGGGGCGGAGAGCGACGACGAGATCGACATCGTCGTCGATCCGATGCTCGGCCAGTAGCCGCTTTTTGCAGCAAGCTGGGGATTTGTGCGCATCTCTACTCGGGACATGGGGGCAACGCTGAGACGATCCTTGGTGATCGCGGTCGCGCTCGTGTGCGCGGCGTCGTCGCTGCACGCGCAGGGCGCTGGGGATGTGACCTGCGACGGCATGGTCAGCGACGACGAGCGCGGCGATCTCGCCACCCTGTTGTTCCAGCGCAATCCCGGCTGCGAGGCCGCCGACGTCAATCGCGACGGCCGGCTCAGCGCTGCCGACCTGACCGCGTATGTCCACGGGCCACTGGTCACCTTCGTCGGACTCGCCAGTCCGGACGGCCACCTCGCGTCGCCGCTGGGACGGCTGCCGAGCGGCGAGATCGTCTACTTCGTCAACAGCGGGCTCGGCTTCAGCATCGTCGCCGAAGCCGCGCCCGGTCCGACCGGTGAGCGGGTCGGCACCAGCGTCTTCGACTACGACCCGGAAGACCCGCGGCGTCGCCCCGACTTCCAGGTGATCGTCGAGCACTCGCTCGGCGACGGCAACCGCATGGTGTGCAACGCGAGTCGCGGCGTGCCCGCGGTCAACCCGGAGAGCTTCGCCTACGAGCAGCCGATCTCCGACTCGATCAACGATCTCAGTTGCCGCTTCGCGGTGGCGACGACCGGTCGCTCGACCTGCACCCAGAACGAATTCGGCCAGGCCGGCTTCGCGTCGTTCCGCAGCCGCGTGCAGTTCTGTCTCGCGGTCAACGGCTTCCTGCGTTTCCCCGACGGCGATACCCGCGTCGTCGTGCAGGTTCGCGACCAGGCCGGAATGCTCTCGCCGGTCGCGCGCTTGATCGTGCGGGTTGGTGACGGTCCGCCGCCGCCGACCTTCACGCCGACGCCGACCTTCACCGCGACGCCGACGTTCACCGCGACTCCGGTCGTGACCGACACGCCGACCTTTACCGCGACGCGCACACCGACCCAGACCCGCACGCCGACGAACACCCCGCGCACGGTGATCCCGACGCGCACGCCTTCGTTCACGCGCACTCCCACTCCGACGCGCACGCCGACCATGCAGGACACCGTCGGCCCGGGTACGCCGACGCGCACCCGCACGAACACGCCGACGCCGACGCGTACGCCGACTCTGACGCCCACCACGACGCCGACGCGCACAGCGACGCCGACTCGTACCCGCACCCAGACGAACACGCCGCGCCCGGGCACGCCGACGCGAACTCCGACGCCGACGCGCACGCCGACGCGCACCGGCACCAGCACCAACACGCCGACGCCGACGCGCACCCGGCCGCCGGCGACGGCGACGTTCACGCCGACCCCGACATCGGACGGTCCGATCGGTCCGGAGATCACGTTCTTCGGCCTCGCCACCGCGGGTGACGTCGAGATCGAGCCGACCGGCGAGATCATCGACGGCGCGCCGGTGTTCACCCGCCCGCTCGGCTCAGGATTCCAGATAGTCGTCGAGGCGACCTTCGGCGCCAGCGGATTCCAGCCGGGGAGCCGTTCGTTCGATCCCGACGGCGGCGCGCCCGATCTCCAGATCGTCGCCAGCGAGCCACTCGGCAACGGCAGCAGCGAGGTTTGCGACAACGAGCCGCCGATCATCGGCGGTGTCCCGGCGGTCGATCCGGCGGAGTTCTCACCGGACGTCTTCGATCAGCTCAACGACTTCGGTTGCCGATTCGTCAACGGCGAAGGACAGGCGCGGGCGCGCAGCTGCTTCGGCGATCCGTGTCTGCTGCGCAGCAACGGACAGTTCCGCTGTGCGAACGCGTTCTCGACCGTGCAGTACTGCGGGCTGGTGTCGCAGAACCTGACGCTGCCCAACGGGGACACGGTGTTGACCGTGCGCGCGTTGGATCAGCTTGGTAACCCGGGGCCGGAGTCGCGGATCGTGGTGCGGGTGGAGTGATTTGGCTTCCTCCGCCACGATGAGCTGGTGCAGCGGCTGTGCCGCTGGTGTTAGAACGCCCTCTCCCTAACCCTCCCTCCTTCGCGAACGCTTCGGAGGGCAGGTTTCCCGTAGGGGGAGGGGATCGCAGCGCGCGGACGCGAGAGATGTCGGGCGAGCGGATCGCCGTGGTCAGTTGACCAGGGGGAGGTCGAGGCGGCCGGCTTTTTCTACTTCTTGGCGGACGCGGGTGGCGAGGGCGTCGAATGCCTTGGCGTGCTCGCCGTCGGGCTCGGAGATGACGATTGGTTGGCCGGCGTCGCTGGTCTCGCGGATTCTTCGTGCGAGGGGAATCTCGCCCAAGAAGGCGATGTCCGATTCGGACGCCATTTTGCGTCCGCCGCCGTGGCCGAAGATTTCCGACCGGTGGCCGCAGTCGGGGCAGATGTGGAACGACATGTTCTCGACTACGCCGAGCACCGGCGCGCCGACCTGGTGCAGCATGGCGATGCCGCGCTGGACGTCGAGCAGCGCGACGTCTTGCGGCGTGGTGACGATGACTCCGCCGGCCAGCGGCGCCTGTTGGGCGATGGTGAGCTGAGCATCGCCGGTGCCGGGAGGCAGGTCGAGCACGAGGTAGTCGAGCTCGCCCCACGCGACCTCGCGAAAGAACTGGGTGAGCAGCTTGTTGATCATGGGACCGCGCCAGATCACCGGTTGGCCGCGGTCGATGAACATGCCGAGCGAGATGGCGGCGATGCCGTGGCTGTGCACCGGCTGGATTCGGTCGCCGTCGGTGCCGGCACCTTCGCCGCTGACACCGAGCAACAGGGGAACGCTCGGACCGTACACGTCGGCGTCGAGCAGGCCGACCGCGTGGCCTTGCTTGTGCAGGGCGAGCGCGAGATTGACCGCGACCGTCGACTTGCCGACGCCGCCCTTGCCGCTGGCGACGGCGATTACGTTCTTGACCCCGGGGATTTCGGCGCGCCGCGGCGGCTCGCGGTGCACCGGGGTCTGCGACGCCTCGATCGCGATCTCGACGTTGTCGACGCCGGTGAAGTCGCGCACCGCGGTCTCGACTGCGGCGCGAATCTCGGCAATCGCCTCATCGCGGGCACCGCCCGGAGCGATGCTCACTTTCACCGAGTCGGTTCCCACCTCGATGTCGCGGATGATGCCGAAGGAGACGATGTCGCGCGTGTAGCCGGGGTACGCGATCGTTTTGAGCTCGTTGAGGATTTCTTGCGGCGTGACCATTGCTTCTGGTGTAGCGGCAATCGGCAGGGGAAGCGAGATGGTGTGTCTTTGGGGGATCTGGGATCTGGGCGCTGGGATCTGGGGGGTGGTAGGGTTTCATTGGGGTCGCGGCAGCGACCACCGCCCTCTTGCCTGTGCCCGTGCCTCGCCTATGCCTGCGAGATCCGCGAGCTCAAGGGAATGGTAGGCGGCCTGGTGGGGCTGTGGCCATTCCTCGGCTGCTCGGGCGCTGGCGGGCGTAGAGGGCGGCTACGTCGTCGCGGAAGGCGAGCGAATAGGTGGCGGCCAGTGGGTCCGGCAACACGACGTTGCTCCAGGCGAGGATGTAGTCGGGCTCGTGCTCGGTGACGAGCTCGGTGCCGGCGCCGGCGAAGAAGTCGAAGTTCCGGGCGACGACGTCTGGCGGATAGACGGTGGCGAAGCGTCCGTCCATCGAGACTTTGATCTCGGGTGCGAGGTGCCACAGCGCGTAGCCGCCCCAATCGAGCGGCAGGGCCATGTCGCCGCGAAGATCGTTGAGACTGGCGTAGCGGACTGCATTGACCGGGTAGTCGTCGGCCTCGAACACCAGGGTGGCGCGGTCGCCGGTCACCCGCGTCGTGAACAGAGCGAGCTGCAGCAGCGCCATGACCACGGTTGCCGCGGCGACGATTCGCACCGCGCCGTCGGAGAGGCGGAGGGAGAACCTCTCGGCGAGGTGATTGAGCTGGTCGGCCAGTGGCATGGCGGCGCACAGGGCGAAGAGCGGTACGTGGCGCTGGTGGCGCAGCGCCAGATAGGCGGTGATGACGACGAGCGCGAGGCGCCACGGCGACTCGCGCAAGACGCGCGACAGCGGGGCGGTGACCGCGACCGCGGTCAGCGCGATCCAGAACGGCCACTGCGCCGGATCGCCGAAGCGCACCGGTTGCCACTCGGTGAGCGGATGCGGCATCGACAGCTCGCCCCAGATGTAGGTGAACAGCCACGGACCGTACGGGTTGAGGCAGGCGGCGAGCAGGCCGACCGCCGGAAGCGCGAAGCGAGTCGGCAGGTCGCGCCACGGCGGAGAGATCGCCCACAGCCCGAGGATGCCGAGGCCGACGATGAATGCGCCGTGCAGATTCGCCCACGCGCACATGCCGACTGCGGCCATCGGGATCGCGACGCTCGCCCGCAACGGTTGGCCGCGTTGGCGGTCGAGTAGCCACAGCAGGACGGCGACGAAGAGATAGCTGAACACCTGGGGGCGGGTGGCGAAGCCGCGCGCCATCGCCGCAAGGGCGAGCACCAGGGTGAAGGCGTCGATGGCGAGGATGCCGTTGCGCCTGCGGATCGAGCTCCACACCAGATAGGCAGTCGTCAGGCCGGCGGCCAGCTTGAGCAGCCACAGCAGCGTCGCGCCGAAGCCGTCGAAGACCGAGAACATGGCGACCTGGGCGAGCCACTCGTGGTCGACCCACGGGGCCCCCGCCGCGGTGAACGAAAGGTCGTCGGTGCGCGGGATCGCGCCGCTGTCGAGAATGCGGCGGCCGATCAGCAGGTGCACCCAGAGGTCGTTGTCGGCTTCGTTGCCGCTGAGGAAGTGAAGGGCGCTGGTGGCGGCGAACAGGCGCCAGGCGCGCGCCGTCCAACCCTCGGCGCTGGTCGTGCCGTCAGGCATTCGATCGGATGCCGCCCGGTCGACCGGCGCGCCCGCGATCACGGAAGCCAGCGGTAGAGAAACTGCGGTGTCGACGGCGCCAGGCTGTCGCCCATGTTGAGCAGGTTGACCTGCATCGGCGACGGTCCCGCCTGTGAGTACAGTCCGCGAACCGGTTCGTCGGGTTGCCGGTAGGTGACGACGCTGGCTTCGGTCAGGGCGAGCTTGCGCTTGAGGCGCTCGATGGTCTCGTCGAGATACTCGATGCGGTCGACGAGCCCGCCGGCAAGGGCCTGCTGGGCGCTGAAGATGCGCCCGTCGCGCATCTGCTGGTCCATTTCGTCGGTGAGGTTCTTGCGGTTCTCGCGCACCAGCTGAACGAAGCGGTCGTACATGTCGTCGACGACGCTTTGCAACATGGCGCGCTCTTCGCTGCTCATCTCGTCGAGTGGCGAGCCGGCGTCCTTCATCGCACCGGTGGTGATGGTTTGGTTGCTGACGCCGATCTTCTTCATCAGCCCCGAGACACTGACGCTCTGCAGCAACACGCCGATGCTGCCGACCACCGAGGTTGGGTGGGCGACGATCTCGTCGGCGGCCAGTGCCGCGTAGTAGGCGCCGGATGCGCCGACGTCGTGAATGTCGGCGACCACCGGAACACGGGACGATTGTCGGAAATTACGGATCTCGTTGTAGAGAATGTCGCTGGCGGTGACGCTGCCGCCGGGGCTGTTGATGCGCAGGACCAGGGCGCGCACGCGGTCGTCTTCGGCGGCCATGTCGAGCGCGCCTTCGACCTTGGACAGGGTGCTCTCGCGAACCACGATGCCGAAGGCGTTGCCGCTCGGTTGGCTGGTGATTTCGCCGCTGACGTCGACCAGCACGATGCGATCGCTGCCGCTGCCGGAGAGAACGTGTTCCTCGAGAGGCTGCTGCGAGCGGGCGAAGGGATTGACGTTGCCGCTGACGAAGACGCAGCCCGAGCACAGGGTGGCGACGCAGAGAAGGACCGGTGAGAGTTTGGATCGCATGAGTTGCACCTCTCGGATGATATAGCGTCGCGCGGCAGGGTCCGCCACTGTCGCTGTGCGAATTGGAAGCGAGCTCGCGCCGAACCAGCCCGATTCGTGGAGAAGAGCGGTCGGCGAGTTCGCCGTCAGCCGACTCTGGCGTCTTCTTCGTCGTCGAGATCGGTGTTGGCGATCTCGGTGTCGGTGGCTTCGGTGAGCAGGTCCCAGGCGTTTCGGAACGGTGCGAACTTGCCGGCGTAGGGACGCCGCGAGTCCGGAAGGTAGAAGGTCTTGCCGCTGATTGCGCTCCACGGGATGACGAAGGCCTGGGACAGGTCGAGGGCCTTGTCGGCCGACAGGGGAACGCAGGCGAAGAAATCGGCGTACTGCTCGCCGACCTTGCCGCGGTGGTGAAAATTGAAGTTCCAGGCGTGGTAGACGTAGTTGTAGTGGCGTCCGCCGACGTGGACGCGTCGCTTGGAAGCGCTCGGGAAGGCGACGCGCAGAGCGAGGCGGATCCTGCCTTCGATCAGGAAGTCGAGGCGCGATTGCGGCGGCGCGCCGGCGTGCCGCAGGCCGAGCTGCTCGAGGTGCGCGGCGACCGCGGCTTTCGGAACTTCATGGATCTCGACTCGATTCATCTGGACGCAATCCTCGATGAGTCGGCTCCACCACCCCTTGTCCAGCCACGCCCCCCGCGATTCATCGCTCGACTAGGCAGTCTGTAGCCCGGTCGCCAACAAATGCCAAGCGGAAACGCAGTTCTTGCGTCGCCGCGGCTCAGCGAACCCAACGCGAACGCTGCGGCTTCTCGCTCGGCGGCGGTGCCTCGGTCTTGTCGGGGAAGGGGCAGAGGTCGGCGATGACGCAGCTCGGGCAGTCGGGGCGCCGGGCGTGGCAGACGCGACGCCCGTGGAACTGGAGCAAGTGGCAGAAGCGGATCTGCGATTCGGTGGGAACCTGCTCGCTCAGATCGGCCTCGATCTTGTCGGGGTCGCGATTGTGGCTGAGGCCGAGTCGCTGCGACAGACGCGAGACGTGCGTGTCGACACCGATGCCCGGTATCCCCCAGGCGTTGCCGCGCAGTATGTTGGCGGTCTTGCGGCCGACCCCGGGGAGCTTCAGCAGGGCCTCGAGGTCGCGCGGCACCTCACCGCCGTGCTCCTCGACCAGCCGGCCGCAGCAAGCTTGCAGGGTGCGCGCCTTTTGCCGGTAGAAGCCAGAGGAACGGATGGCCTCTTGGAGGCGCTCGCTGTCGGCGCCGGCGAAGCTGGCGGGCGACGGGAACTCGGCGAACAGGTCGGGGGTGATCTGGTTGATCTTGGCGTCGGTCGACTGGGCGGCGAGGATGAGCGCGACCAGGAGCTGAAACGGCGACGCGAAATCGAGCGCCAGTCGCGCGTCGGGATGCGCGGCGTCGAGTCGCTCGATCACCTTGCCGAGCGCGATGTTCTTGCCCCTGGTCGATCCCATTTGGCGGCCACCGATAGCAGGCGCCCGCGGGCGGCTCCAACCTGGGTAATCGCCGACAGCAAGGGTACTGGGTCAGTTTGATTCGCAGCTGCGCTTGATCGTGGATCACGGCCCGAACCTGAATTCCGTCCCCCCTTACCAAGGGGGGACTTCAGGGGGGTCAAGCGGAGCACTGTTGGCCCGAGAGCAGAAGCTCCTGCGTCGCGGCATCGACCTCCCCCTAACCCTCCCCTAACCCCCTCCTTGGTAAGGAGGGGGGCCGAGGGTGCGTCCTTCGTCACTGTCCGCCAATCAAGCTGATCCGCGACCGAAAGTAAGGTGATCGCTGACAACTGGCCGTTCGATCTGTATAGTTCAGCGCGGTGGAGCGGTTGTCTTGAACAAGGCCAGTCACACGATGGCGGACGGGGATGCCGGCGGGACGACGGCGACGTTGGCGGATTGGGTACAGCTGATCCGCCCGGCGCAGTGGTCGAAGAACCTGCTGCTCTACGCCGCGCTGCTGTTCTCCGGGCACTTGTTCGTGGTCTCCGACGCGGTCGCGGTCACCGGGGCGTTCGTGTGTTTCAGCCTGGTCGCGAGCGCCGCCTACGTGATGAACGACTGGCGCGATTGCGAGCGCGACCGCCAGCATCCCGAGAAGTGCAAGCGGCCGCTACCCGCCGGGCGGATCGCGCGCAGCTCGGCGCTCGCCGTCGCGGTGGCGCTGCTGGTCGCCGGGCTCGCCGGATCGATCGCCCTCGGTTCCAAGTTTCTGATTCTGACGGCGGGCTACATGGTTCTGCAGGTCGCCTACACCTTTTCGCTGAAAGACATGGTGATTCTCGACGTGATGTCGATCGCCACCGGGTTCGTCATCCGCGCGGTCGCCGGCGGAGTGGTGATCGAAGTGCCGATCTCGCCGTGGCTGATCATTTGCACCTTTCTGCTGGCGTTGTTCCTCGGCTTCTCGAAACGCCGCCACGAAATCGTCTTGCTCGACGACAACGCGATGGAGCATCGCACGGCGCTGCGCGATTACAGCCCCTACTTCCTCGACCAGATGATTTCGGTGGTGACGGCGTCGACCGTCATCGCCTACGCTTCGTATACGGCGAGTCCGGAGGTTCACGCCAAGCTCGGAACCGACAAGCTCTACCTGACGATTCCCTTCGTCCTGTTCGGAATCTTTCGCTACCTCTACCTGGTTCACCAGAAGGAGGAGGGCGGAAATCCGACCCAGCTTCTGCTGAGTGACCGCCCGCTGCAGGCCGGAGTGGCGCTCTGGGTTCTCACTGCCGCGCTCCTGTTGTATTGGCATTGAGCATGGGAGCGGAAAAAGAGCCACTGCGCGGAATCTTCGAGGGGCGGCGCGTCGACAAGCCGTGGGGGTACGAGCTGATCTGGGGCCACACCGACCAGTACGTTGGCAAGATCCTGCACGTCGAGGCGGGCCAGGCGCTGAGCCTGCAGTACCACGAGGTCAAAGACGAGACGATGTATCTGCTGAGCGGCGAGATTCAGATCGAGCTCGGCGACCACGAGGACGAGTTGGAAAGCTACGATCTGAAGCCCGGGCAGAGTGTTCATCTCACCCCCGGGCGCCGTCATCGTTTGACTGCGCGAACCACCAGCGACGTGCTCGAGGTGTCGACGCCGGAGCTGGACGACGTCGTGCGGTTGGGCGACAGGTACGGCCGGACTGGAACCAAGGAACCTTGAGTGGGATCTGGGATCTGGGATTTGGGATCTCGGGGGGCGGTTGGTCTTCGCTGAAGCCGGGGGCTATCGGTAGGGGATGGCGGAACGGTTTCTCATCACCGGGGTGAACGGGTTCGTTGGACGGCACCTGAGCTCGTTGCTGCTGGAGCGCGGGGCCGAGGTTCACGGTACCGCGTTCGCCCCGGAAGACGATCCTCTGGCCGGCGCCGGGCTGGACGGCGTCGAGCTGCATTCGGTCGACGTGCGCGATCAGGCGCAGGTCGACGACGTCGTGGCCAAGACGGCGCCGGATGGGATCTTTCATCTCGCGGGTATCGCCTTCGTTCCGGACGCCCAGGCCAAGCCGACGTTGGCGTTCGAGGTCAACGCACTGGGGACCATCCGTGTCCTCGCCGCGGTGCGCGGCCACCGGCCGTCGGCGCGCGTCATCGCGATCGGCTCGAGTGAGGTGTACGGCCTGGTCGCCGAATCGGCCCTGCCGATTCGCGAGACCACCCCGTTGCATCCGTTGAGCCCGTACGCGGCGAGCAAGGCCGCGGCGGACCTGGCGGCGTACCAGTGGGCGGAAAGCGGCGAGGTCGACGTGGTGCGGGTGCGTCCGTTCAACCACGTCGGCGCCGGGCAGCGCACGGTCTTCGTTTGTCCCGACTTCGCAACCCAGATCGCGCGCATCGAGCGCGGCGAAATCGAGGCGCGGATGAACGTTGGCGACCTCGAGGTGGTGCGCGACTTCAGCGACGTTCGCGACGTCGTGCGCGCGTACCTAGCCTTGTACGATAAGGGAGTTCGCGGTGAGGCCTACAACGTCTGCTCCGGCGTCGGCCGCACCATCCGCCAGATTCTCGACGAGCTGATTGCCCAGAGCGGAGTCGAGGTCGACGTCCAGGTCGACCCCGACAAGCTGCGCCCGCGCCGCGTCCCGGTGTTCGTCGGCTCGGCCGCCAAGCTGCGCGACCACACGGGCTGGCAGCCTCTGCATGATTGGGAAGAAACGTTGTCGGCAGTCCTGGCGGACTGCCGACAACGTTTAGGATCTAGGGACTAGGGGTTAGGGGCTAGGGAATGTAGGGAGCTATTTCGATTCTTGGAGGATCTGACCGCGGGAAGCTCCGGCCGACGCCAGACCATGTCGACCTCCAAAATTCTCAAACAGCTCCCTACCTTCCCTAGCCTGAAACTCCCTCTGTTGGCGTAAGTTCGGGCAGAGGAACGAGCTGATAGCCAAGTTGGTGGGCGGAGGAGATGATCGCCTGGAGGCGTTTGTGGGCGAAGCGCGCTTCGTAGGCGGCAGCG
>JAUIGL010000018.1 GCA_030430165.1 bacterium
CCGTCGCGACCGAGGATCTGCACCTGCACCGACTCGTTGGGCGAGGTCGGCAGGTTCTTGCCGACGTAGTCGGCGCGGATCGGCAGCTCGCGGTGCCCGCGGTCGATCAGCACCGCCAGCTGAATCGAGCGCGGCCGGCCGAAGTCCATGATCGCGTCGAGCGCCGCGCGCACGGTGCGACCCGTGTAGAGCACGTCGTCGACCAGGACGACGTGGCGGTCGTCGATCGGGAACTGGATATCGGTGCTCTTGACCTGCGGCGGCTGCTCGGTCGAGCGGCTGAGGTCGTCGCGGTAGAGCGTGATGTCGATGATGCCGAGCGGCACCTCGCTGCTCTCGATGCGTGCGATGTTCTGTGCCAGGCGCGATGCGATGTCGACCCCGCGCGAGCGGACCCCGATCAGCGCCAGGTTGCCGACGCCTCGGTTGCGCTCGACGATCTCGTGCGCAATTCGCGCGAGCACGCGCTCGACGCCCTTGGCGTCGACCACAATACGTCGCTCCATGAAAAAAAAGCCCCCTCGACGCGAGGAGGCCTACCTCAATTTTCTCAGAACTGCGGACGACATCGGATCACCTTTCTGGTCTCACCGGACCAGTCTTAAAGGAGTTTCCCCTTCGTAATCGGGAGCGTTGCGGGAGTCAATATCGTTGCGCACAAAGTGTCACTCGGGCGGCGGATCTGGACGGCAGATTCGCCGGATTGGCCCGGTCTTCAGAGGGGTTGGCGGATGCTCTGCTGGCACGCAGATCGCATGGACTGGGGGTGAGGAGGTGGGTCGAGTGCGACCCGCGTGAAGATGCAGGCTGTGGAGAAACAGAACGATCCCGTCGAAGAGGCGCCAGCGGTATGCCTGGTGCGCGGCGGAGAGGTCCATCGCGTGCGCCGCGAGCCGCCCCCGCCGCCCGTCGCCGTGCCCGAGCGCAAGCTCGATCTGCGCCGGGTCGTGATCGCGTGCTTTTTGCTGTGCGCGGTGATCGCCGGTGCGGTTGGGCTGGGAACGGCATTCGAGCTCTCGCCGCGCATGTGGAGCGCGATGGCGATGGGGATGATGGCGGCGGCCGGCCTGCTCGCCCTGCTGCCTCAGATCGACCTCAAGCAATTCGGCAAGCGGGCCCTGCAGTTCGCGATTCTATTCGGCACCCTGCTCGGGTCGCTGCTGTGCGGCGTATGGGTGGCCGGCAACCCGACATCGCCGTGGATAGCGGTGCCGGTGCTGTGCGCGCCGACGATCGCCGTCGCCCTGGTGTGGCCCGGCCAGTGGGCCCTGATCGCCACCGCGACGGCGCTGGTGGCGATCGGCGCCCTGCCCGGTGCCGCCGCCTCGGTGCAGCCGCCGGTGAGCTATCCGTTGGCGGCGGCGGTGCTCGGGTGCTTCGCGCTCGGTTCCGTCTACGGCCGCCGCTCGCGGCCGGCCGCGGTCGAATCGCCGGCCCCCGACGTCCAGGAGCCGAGCCCGCGCCAGGACCGCCCGTCGGTGGTCGCGCTCGAGCTGGCTCGCTTGTTCGCCCTGCACGAGCGCGGTGCCGTCGGCCAGGTCGTGGTCAACGAGATCGCCCGCGCGCTCGGCGCCTGCGGAGCGATTCTCCTGCTCTGGGACGAGACGGCGGAGGCCTACCGCATCGATGCGATCACCGGATCCGGCCCGGTCGACCTCGACGAGATCCGCCAGGTCGAGCTGCATCCCGATTGGATTCCGCGGGCGCGCCGGATCGACGCCAACTCGGTGGTCGCGCTCGACCCGGCCTCGCTGCGCGAGCCGGTCCTGCAGTCGCTGATGCGGCGCTGGCACGCCAAGTCGCTTCAGGTGGTGCCGTTCTGTCGCGGCTCGAACGCGGTCGGCGTCTTGATGCTGGTTCGCTCCAAGGCGCGCGCCGCCTTCAGTGAGACCGAATCGGAGATCCTCGCGGCGCTGGCGCCGCACGCCAGCGCCGCGCTCGCCCACGCGGCGCTGATCGCCGATCTGGAGTCGGCCAACGCGCTCAAGGAAGAGTTCATGGCGACGATGTCGCACGAGCTGCGCACCCCGCTCAACGTCATCATCGGCTACACCGACATGCAGCTCGAAGGAGCGTTCGGCGACCTCGACGAAGAGCACAGCTCGACCCTGAACACGGTTCGCGAGCAGGCGGTGCAGCTGCTCGAGCTCATCCAGGCGACCCTCGACATGAGCCGGCTGGAGCGCGGCCTGGTGTCGCTCGATCCGACCGAGGTCGAGATCGAGCAGGTTCTCGGCGATCTGCAGAAGAAGATCCCGCCGGCCTGGCGCAAGCCGGGAGTGCAGCTCGAGTGGAAGATCGACCACGGGCTGCCGAGCCTGTGCACCGATGCCCACAAGCTGCAGATCCTGCTGCGCAACCTGATTCACAACGCGATGAAGTTCACCGAGAGCGGGTTGGTCCTGGTCTCGGCGAAGCGCCATCCGAACAAGGATTGCATCACCTTCCTGGTGCAGGACTCCGGCGTCGGCATCAAGGCGGAGCACCTGTCGCAGATATTCGAGATGTTCCGCCAGGCGCCGGACGGCGAGTCGCACTCGGGCGGCGTCGGCCTCGGGCTGTACATCGTCAAGCGGCTGGCGGCGGCGCTCGGCGCCGAGATCGAGGTCTCGAGCGCGCCCGGTCGCGGCGCCACCTTCCGCATCCACCTGCCGCTGGATCCCGAGCCGGCCGAAGAGCCGGCTGCCGAGTGACCGAACCGGCGGCGATGACGGGTGGCGCCGAAGACGCTGCCGGCGAGACGGCGGCACCGCTGCGCGATGCCGCCGCGGTGGCGGCCTTCGCCGAGGAGCTGCTCGCCTCGCCGACCTCGCAGAACACCTGCCGGCTGCTCGCCGAGGAGGTGGTGCGGCGCGCCGGCTGCCACTGGAGCGCGGTCTTCCACCTGGCGAGCCAGGACGCCGTGTTCGACGTGACCGCCGCCGTCGGACCGGTCCCGGCGCCGCTCCACGAAGCGCACAACATGACGCCCCGCGAGCTCGCCCTGCTCGCCGGTTGGGACGAGAGCGGTGCGGAAGCGCAAATCTGCCCCCTCGCCCCCGATCACCCGTGGCAGCGCGCGGTGGGCGGCGACGCGGCGCTCGTCGTCGGCGTCTTGCCCACCGCCAGCCAGTTGGTCGGGGTGCTCGTCGCCGGCTGGCGCGACGCGACTCCGTCGCCGGCGGTGGTCGAGCAGATCGCCTCCTCCTGCCGGTTGGCCGCCGCGGCGCTCGCCCACGCCGATCTGCGCGAGGATCTGCGCTGCGCCGACCGCACCAAGTCGGAGTTCGTCGCCACCATGTCGCACGAGCTGCGCTCGCCGCTCAGTGCGATTCTCGGCTACACCGAGCTGCTGGTGAACGGCGACTTCGGCGCCTTGAGCGAGGAGCAAGGCGAGGTCGTCGGCCGCGCCCATCGCAGTGCCAGCACCCTGCTCGAATTGATCAACGCGACCCTCGACGTCAGCCGCTTCGAGGTCGGCGATCGCCGACTCGCCGGCGCAAATCTCGATCTGATCGAGCTCATCGCCGAGCAGATCGACGAAGCGATCACGGCGCACCGGCTGGACGGGGTGGTGATCAGCGATTGCTCGGCCGAGCGCGAGCTGCAGGTCTTCGCCGATCCGCTGCAGCTGCGGGTGGCCCTGCGTCAGGTGCTCGAGGCGGCGATCCTCGGCAACCCCGAGACGCGACTCGAGGCATGCGCGAGGAGCGCCGGCGGCGGTTTCGACGTCGAGGTCGTGCCCGCCCGTGCCGAGGTGGCCGGCGAGGTGCCGCAGGTGATCGAGCTACCGGAGGACGGCGACGTTCCCTGGGCTCCGGTGTCGCTGCTGATCGCGCGCCGCCTGCTCGAGATCCTCGGCGGTAGCATGGCGGCGGTCCACTACGAAGGCGGCGGCCGCGGCCTGCGGATCTGGCTGCCGAGTCGCGGGCCGGAAGGCTCAGCCTGAGCCCGGCGTCGCCTCGACCACGTCGATCGACAACTTGCCGATCACCGGCACCAGCTCGATGTGGCGGTCGGGCTCGCCGACCACCAGCTTGATGTGGGTGGCGTCGGCCGGCATCTGGTCGAAGGCCGGGTCGACGCTCACCCAGTCGCGGCCGAGCCAGACCTCGTTCCAGGCGTGGTAGAGAAACACGCCGTCGGCATAGACGATGCCGGCGACGACCCGGGTCGGGATTCCGGCGGCGCGCGCCAGTCCGGCGAAGAGAACTGCGTGCTCGTTGCAGTCGCCCGCGCCCATCTCGAGCACCTGCAGGGCATTGGGGATGCTCGCCACGGCGCGCTTCTCGAGATTGGCGTAGACCCAGTGGCGCAGCCGGACCGCCGCCGAGCGGGCATCCGGCTCGCCGTCGAGAATCCGCGCCGCGGTTTCGCGCAGCCGCGGATGCGCGCTCTGCACGAAGGCGGAGGGTTGCAGCGCCTCGGCCCAGGTTTGCTCGGCGTACGGCAGTTGGTAGCTGGCGCTGGCCGCCGCGTCCTCGCGGCGTACCGACAGCTTGCCGTCACGCAGCGATTGGCGACCGCCGCTCGGGATGGTCAGGTCGCCGAGACCGTTGAGCTCGACTTCGAGATGCGACAGCTGGCGCGGCTGCGCCAGCGGCGGGTCGATCGGGATGGCGACGGCGTCCATCAGGTCGACCAGTGCGTCGTCGGCCCATCCCGACTTGGTGGCGTGCTCGGCGCTCTCGCGCACGGCGACCAGGCCCATCGGCCCCTCTTCGCGCAGCACGTCGCCCTGGTCGTCGAGCCAGACCGTGGTCTCGATGCCGCGGAACGACTCGACGATCTTCCAGGCCTGAGAGGATTCTCCGGAGGCGGTTTCCAGTGCTTCGCGGCCGATCACCCGCACCGTGATCGGCTGGGTGCCCATCGCCGCCGGGTCGAACACGGCCGACTCGAAGGTCGCCCCCGGCTTCAGGCCCTGGCGCACGACGCCGGCGCGCAGCCCGCTGGGGAGAAAGATCGGCGCGTCGAGCGGGAAGGTGTGCCGGTCGCTCTGTTCGCCGAGGTCGACGTCGACGGTGAGCTGCTCCGGAGTCGCCTCGCCGACCAGCAGGAACTGGCCGATACCGCTCTGCAGGCGGATGCGAAACGACCGCAGCGCGTAGGCCTCGTCGACCCGGGCGCTGCTCTGGGCGTGCACGGTCTGGTTCTGGTCGAGCATGCGCAGGCGCAACACCGAGCGGTCCTGGAGCTCGTAGCCGTCCTCGGTGCGCTTCTCCTGGAAGCTCGAGTAACCGACCTTCTTTCCATTCATGTAGAGGCCCATCCAGACGGCCTCGCCCTGCTCCGCCGGGGCGTCGGGGAGCACTGCGGCGTTGCCGCTCTGCGACGGCCGCGGTTCCCCGTCCTGCCACAGCAGGAACAACAGGCCGACCCACACCGAGACGATCGTCGTCCGCAACAACACTGACATCATGATCCATCAGGGTGACACAGCCTCGCCGGCGCTGCCATCGGCATCTAGGGTAACCAAGGACGCGCCCACGGATTCCCCCTCCTTGCCAAGGAGGGGGTCAGGGGGAGGTCACGCCGCAATCAGCTTCTGTTGGCGGGCCCAACGGCGCGCCGTTTGACCCCCCTGAAGTCCCCCCTTGGCAAGGGGGGACGGAACTCGGGTTCGAGCTGACCCACGACTGCCCGCCGCGTGCAATTGCGGCCGGTGTCGGCTACAAAAGACCGCATGCAGGAAGAGGGTCGCGACTTCACCGGGATCAGCTTCGACGTCGGTCAGTGCGACGTTTGCGAGCGCGAGGTTCTGACTTATCCCGCGTACGAAGGCGAGGCAGAGGTCATCTGCTGTGTGCACTGCGATGCCCGCGTCACAAACGGCTTGCGCACCGCTCTCGGCGAGGATCTTCCCGACTTCGGCTACGGTCTGCTCGAGCTGCAGGGCTGCGGCAATCCGGAATGCGGCGGCGGTCGCTGCAGCCGCATGGCCGACGAAGAAGCCGGCTGAGCCGCGCCGTCAGTCCAGCCTGCCGCGGCGGCGCAAGGCTTCGAAGACGACCATCGCCACGGCGTTGGCGAGGTTGAACGAGCGCACCGCCGGCTCGGCGATCGGGATGCGAAAGATCTCGTCTCCGGCCTGCTGCAAGATCTCCGCCGGCAGTCCCTTGGTCTCGCAGCCGAAGACCAGATCGAGCTCGCCCTCGCCGAAGTCGGCGGCGATGAGCGATCGCTCGGCGCGGGCCGAGAGGTAGACCCGGCGCCGCGCCGGCGCCGACTCGCGGTAGGCGGCCCAGCCGTCGTGCAGCTCGAACTGCAGGTGCTGCCAGTAGTCGAGACCGGCGCGGCGGCGGTAGCGGTCGTCGAGCGAGAAGCCGAGCGGCTCGATCAGCCGCAGCGGCGTCCTGGTGGCGGCGCACAGTCGGCCGATGTTGCCGGTGTTCGGCGGGATCTCCGGGTGCACCAGGACGACGCCGAGCCCGTGCGGCTCAAATGGAACGGATCGGGATGGCTCGGCCATGACAGCGCAGCACATAGCCCGCGTCGTCGTCTTCGGCGACCAGCGAGGCCAGTTGGTAGTGGGCGGGCCGCAGCAAGCGGGCGCGCTCGCGGCCTCCCTTGACCCGGCAGTAGAAGACGTTGTCGGCGCTGATCTCGAGACTGCTCTCGTCGAGCTCCTCGGTGGTCTGGTCGTTGAGCGTGATCTCGAGTGGATCCTCGCACGAGACCGAAGTGACCACGTAAGGGGTGTCGTCGACCGCGATCGGCGCCATCTCGTCGCCGACGCGCAGGCGGTACCCGCCCTCGCCGTCGGGCTCGACGCTGCGCGAGAACAAACGAGCGATGCGATCGTTGGTGATCGGCTCGCCGTCGGCGTACCAGCGGCCGTCGGCGCCGAAGCGGATCTCAGAGTTGTGTATGGCGTAGAAGCCTGCGACAGCCACGGGGCGCTCCGTCCTACGACCCGTCGGTCGCGGGTGAGTCGAGGATTATCGTCACCGGCCCGTCGTTGATCAAGGAAACCTGCATGTCGGCGCCGAAGCGTCCGGTCTCGACCGCGACGCCGGTGGCGCGCAGCTGCGCGACCACCTCGAGGTAGAGCTGTTCCGCTTCTTCGCCGCCGAGTGCCTCGACGAAGGAAGGCCGCCGGCCCTTGCGCGTGTCGGCGTACAGCGTGAACTGGGATACGACGAGCGCGGCGCCGCCGACGTCGCCGAGCGAACGGTCGAAGCGCCCCTCGTCGTCGGCGAAGATGCGCAGCGCCGCCAGCTTGCGGGCGATCCACTCGGCATCGGCCGCGCCGTCGCCGCGGCGCACGCCGACCAGCACGAGAAGGCCGTGGCCGATGTCGCCGACGGTTTCTCCGGCAACCGTCACGGCGGCGCGTTGCACTCGTTGTACGACGGCTCTCACTTGACCGCTCGATCAGGAAATAGCGACGCTCGCGGCGTTGACAGGGTCAAGCCACATCGAGACTATGCCCCCTTCTCACCACTGGGCGGCGGCGAGTCGGCGCACCCGATTCGATCGTTGGAGACTGGATGAAGGCTCTGATCACGGCTTCGTTTTCTCGCGAAGGGCTCGACGCGTTGGCCGAGCACATGGAGATCGTGCACGAGGACTGGCGGTCGAACAAGCACATCTACCTCGATGCCGCCGAGCTCGGTGACAAAGTTCGAGAGGTCGGCGCCGACGTGCTCATCGTCGAGGCCGATTTCGTCTTCGACGCGGCGATCGAGGGCAGCGGCCTCAAGCTGATCGGCAGCTGCCGCGGCGATCCGAACAACATCGCCGTCGCCAAGGCCACCGAGCTGTCGATTCCGGTGCTGTTCACACCGGCGCGCAATGCCGACGCGGTCGCCGATCTGACGCTGGGGTTTCTGCTCGCCCTGCTGCGCAACATCTACACGGTGAACCAGAAGCTGAAGTCGGGCGAGATGGTGTTCAGCGGAGTCGCCGACTACCTCACCGCCTACCAGCGCTACGGCGGCTTCGAGCTCGGCGGCAAGCTGGTCGGGATCGTCGGCTTCGGCGCCATCGGCCGCCGCGTCGCCGCGCGCTGCCGTGCCTTCGGCTCGCCTCTGTTGGTCTACGATCCCTTCGTCGATGCCGAGCAGGCGCGCGCCGCTGGCGCCGAGCCGGTCGAGCTCGACGAGCTGATGCGGCGCGCCGACGTCGTCACCCTGCACTGCCCGGATACCAAGGAGAACCGCGGTTTGATCTCGGCAGAGCGGATCGCCTCGATGAAGCAAGGCGCCTACTTTCTCAACCTGGCGCGGGCGGCGCTGGTCGACGACGACGCGTTGTTCGAAGCGCTGCGCAGCGGGCATCTGGCCGGTGCGGCGTTCGACGTCTTTGCCGACGAGCCGGTGCGGGCGGACAACCGCTTCGTGCAGCTGGCCAACGTGTTGGCGGCGCCGCATCTCGGCGGCGCGACGCGCGACGTGGTGCGGCACCAGTCGGAGATCATGGTCGCCGGCGTCCTCGCCTGGATCGAAGGGCGCAAGCCGCGCTTTCTCGCCAACCCGGAAGTGTTGGGCTGAGGAGGTTGCGGTGCCGCTGGTACTCTCTCTCGATGCGGGGACCGGCGGCGCCAAGTGCGCCGTCTTCGACGAGCGCGGGTCGCTGCGCGGCTTCGCGACGCAAGCCTGGGAGTACCACGTCGTCGCCAACCCCGACGTGCCGATGGTCAAGGAGTACTCGTTCGACCCCGACCGCTTCTGGGAAGTGATCGCGGCGTGCGCGCGGCGCGCGGTCGAAGCGGTCGACGCCGCCGAGGTGATCGCGGTGGTGACCACCAGCCAGCGCGAAGGCTGTGTCTTCATCGGCGACGACGACCGCGAGATCTACGCCGGCCCGAATCTCGACAGTCGCGGTTTTCTCGAGGGCTTCGAGGTCCTGGAGAAGCTGGGCAACTCTCGCCTGTACGAGATCACCGGACACTCGGCGCCGTTCATCTTTCCTATCTCGCGCTATCTCTGGTTCCGCAAGAACGACCAGCGGCCGATCCGCAAGCTCTTGATGATGAACGACTGGATGGTCTGGCGTTGCTGCGGCGCCGCGCGGTCGGAGCCGTCGAACGCGAGCGAGTCGATGCTCTTCGACTTTCGCCAGCGCGAGTGGTCGCAGGAGATCGTCGACCTGTTCGCCATCGACCGCGCCACCCTCCCCGCTATCGCGACGCCGGGCGAGTGGGTCGGCACGCTGTCGCCGCAGAGCGCGCTCGAGTTGGGGCTTCCGGCCGGGACCGCGGTTCACGCCGGCGGCGCCGACACCCAGTGCGGCCTGCTCGGAGTCGGCGCGATCGAGCCCGGCGACGTCGCCGTTACCCTCGGCACCACCAGCCCGGTGCAGGCGGTGTTCGATCGCCCCCGGCTCGACTCGTCGGAGACCCTGTGGGCTGGATGCCACGTCGTCGGCGAGCGCTGGGTGCTCGAGTCGAACGCCGGCAGCTCGGGCGACGCCTACGAGTGGTTGCTCGACTTGCTGGTCGGCGGCGAGGCCGAGCGCTACCAGCGCGCCGAGGAGCTGATGGCGAGCGAAGCGGCGGGCGGTCAGGTTGCCAGCTTCATCGGGCCGCGGGTGTTCGACCTCAGCAAGATCCGCCCGGACCTCCCCGGCGCCTTTCTCTTCCCCTTCCCGTCGCTGCAGCTGCGTCCCAACGCCGGGCAGCTCCTGCGCAGCTTCCTCGAGAGCCTGGCCTGCGCCGTGCGCGGCAACCTCGAGCAGCTCAGCGCGGCGACCGGCGCGGCGCCGCAAAGACTCCGCGTCGGCGGCGGTCTGTCGCGCAGCCGGCTATTGGTTCAGATGGTGGCCGACGTCACCAACCTTCCGGTCGATCTCGGCACGGTGAGCGACGCGACCTCGCTCGGCGCCGCCATCCTCGCATTCACCGGCGCCGGAACCTTCCCCAACCTGCACGCCGCGGTGGCGGCGATGAGTGACTGCGAAACCATCGAGCCCAATCCGTCGGCGCCGGCGATCGCACCCGAGACCTACGACCGCTGGCGCCGCCTCTGCGAGTCAGTCGACCAGCTGACCGTCTGAGAGCCGAGAACCTGCGCCCCATTTGGACGACCGGCGAGGCTCTCCGAGCGAAGGGGGGTAGTGGGCGATAGAAAAGAGATTTGTGGGGCAGTTTGGAACGCGGAGAGCGACCGAAGCGTTTCGACCGCGACCGGTCGGTTGGTACGCTCTGAAGATACATTGGTGGGGCTTCGCCCGCATTCGAGGGACCCTCATCCTGCCCTTCTCCCACAGGGAGAAGAGACTTCAGATGCCTCTCCCTTTGGGAGAGGTCGGCCGAAGGCCGGGTGAGGGACCCTGGGATGACCGAGCGTAGCGAGGCTCAGTTTACTTCCGGAGGTGCAAAAGACCCAGCACCGAAAAGGGCGGCGCCTTGCCGGCGCCGCCCTTCCCTTTTCGTCGCTGACCCGCTCGGCTTATTCGTCGAAGGCGAAGATCACCGTGGTCACGTTGTCGCCGATGATGGCGGCGTCGATCGACGGGAACGAAACCGCGAACGCTCCGCCGCCGAGACCGCCGCTCGGGTTGTTGGCAATCGCGTCGCAGTCGAAGGGCGTGCCCTCGGCGACGGTGCGGCAGACGGTGCCGCCGCACGCCAGGCCGCAGACCGTCGGAGCGTCCGGGCCGGACATGATCGGCCGGCACACCTCTTCGTTGCCGCACAGCAGCTGGCTGCAACCGTCGTTGTCTTCGCAACTGGTGAGCGAGCCTTCGTCGATCACGCGGCCTTCGAGATTGGTTGCGTTGACGACACGCGCCCGGGCGCTACCGGTGGTGGTCGGGTTGTTTTCGGGAATGCCGAAATCGAGGTCGTCATCCGTGCACGGCAGGCAGTCCGGCCCGTAGTCCTCGAACGGGCAAGGATCCATGCCGCCGAAGCCGAGGTTGCACTGCCCCATGTCGGAGAGCAGCCCGATCGCGGTGTTGTTGAAGATGATGCCCGATCCCGCCGGACCGGTCCCCGAGAACTCGAAGCTGCGCGGGCTGTTGCAGACCCCGGCGTGTCGGTTGACGGCGGGATCGCTGCAGTCGGGGTCCTCCTGCTCGCGACAGGCGTTGGAGACGACTCCGGGAACGATCTCTCGGCTGTCGTCGCATTCGGGATCCGGATCGAGCGCGCACTCTTCATTGGTTTCGAAGTCGTCGAGTGGGTCGGTGTGATGGTCCTGGGTCACCACGTAGTCGATGTCGTCGAGCTCGCCGCCGCAGGAGATCAGGCCGGTCGCTGAGTTGCCGGCGCCGAAGGCCGGAACCTCGATGCCGCGAACACAGGCACACACCAATCCCGGCACCGAGGCGGGATCGATCTGAATGTCTTCCGCCTTGGTGATCATCGGGATGTCGCCGGCGCGGAAGGTGACCTCGCCGTTGATGTCGACCGTGTCGTCGGGGCGCGGCTGTCCGGTCTGGATCGTCTGCTGACCGGTGAGGACGACCGGGATGCCGAAGTTGGCGGTCTGCACCAGCGAGCCGGTGCCTTCCGCGTACGGCGCGGTGCGCCGGTCTTCCAGGGTGCAGTTGGCGGAGCAGGAACCGTCGCCGCTCGGTTGCCCGCCGACCACGGTGCAGCGACCGCCCGGACAGTCGTCGGGGCTGGTGCAAGCGTCGAGGTCGTTGTCGCCACCGACGCAGATTCCGCCGATGTCGCACTGTTCGGGGTTGTGGCAGATGCCGTCACCGCAGACGACCTCCTCGCCCTCCTCGGCATCCTCACAAACGGGGACACCCATCGTCGGCGTGACCGGGGCCTCGGTCGGCGTGTCGGGTGCCTCGGTCGGCGTGCCCGGCGTATCCGGCACTTCCGTCGCCGGCACCTCTTCGATGATGTTGGTGATGTCGTCGGTGCAGCCGATCACTCCGATCGAAAGTGCGCCCGCGATCGCGATAAGGGCTCGAAACTTCATGGGATCCCCCCTCCAGTCCGTCAAGAAAAAGTACCCGGCCCCGGCCGAGCGGCGCCATATTGAGAAAATCCCGCGCCGATAGTCAAGCGAAGCGGATGTTCAGCGATCGAGCAGGAGGAGCGCGACCAGAATCGTGATTGTCGTGAGGATCCAGGTAATTGGCGTCGCCACCGGCGGCCGCGCCCGGTTCTCGTCGAAGGCCGGACGCTCCGCTTCGGCGGCGTCCGGCAGGCGGGTCGGATCGCGCACCCAGCGCACCGTGGCGTCGCGCAGCCGGGCGAAGCGCGCCGCCAGGCGATCGGCCAACTCGTCGAGAGAGACCGAGAAGCGATCGGCCAACCAGTTGGACGGCCGGCGGTAGAGCTGGTCGAGGTCGAGGGTCTCGCCGCGATGCGGTGTCAGCAACCCGCGCAGCTGCCAGAAAGCGAGAGCGCCGGTCGCCATGATCAGCAGCATCTCGAACACGTGGTAGCTGGTGAACGCGTCGTAGGAGACGGGTTGCCAGGGAAGCCACGCGTAGAGGGCGCCGGGGCGGACGCCGATGAAGACGCAGAGAGCGGCCAGCAGCCCCATCGCCATCAGCATGTGCGGCGGCGGCTCACTGGTTTCGCCGGTGTCGTTCTCGGCGGCCTGCGCGGCCCAGGCGAAGTACGGCAGCTTGAGCCCGACCGAGAGGAAGGTCCCGACCGACGCCAGGGTGAGCAGGAACACCGCGGCGCCGTGGTGCTCCAGAGCGGCTCCGCTGACCACCAGCGATTTCGAAACGAAGCCGTTGAACAGCGGCGCGCCGGAGATCGACAGCGCGCCGACCATGTAGAGGCCGAGCGTCAGTGGCATCGAGCGATACAGCCCGCCGAGCTCGCTCAGTCGCTCGCGCTGGCTGCGGTAGACCACCGCGCCGACCGCCATGAAGAGCAGCGCCTTGTAGAGAATGTGGCACACCGCATGGGCGACCGTGCCGTTGAGCGCGAGCGCGCTGCCGACGCCGATGCCGCACACCATGTACCCGACCTGGGAGACGATGTGGTACGACAGCAGCCGTCGCATATTGTCTTCGAGGGTGGCGAAAACGACGCCGTAGACGGCCATCACCGCACCGAGGGGAATGAGCACGTCGCTTCCCGCGAATCCTCGCGCCAGGCAGTATACCGCTGCCTTGGTGGTGAAGGTGCTGAGGAAGACGCTGCCCGACACCGTCGACTCCGGATAGGCGTCGGGCAGCCAGGCGTGCAGCGGCGGCACCGCGGCGTTGATGCAGAGCGACGCGAGGATCGCCCAGGCGGGCCAGCCGAGGTCGGCGAGCGCGCCGAATTCGATTCCCTGCCCGCCGCTGAGCAGGCCGACCACACCGAGCAGGAACAAGCTGCCGGCGGCGAGGTGCACCAGCAGGTAGCGTTGCCCGGCGGCGACCGCTCGCGCCGAGCGCCGGTCGAACACCAGCACCGCCGATGCCACCGCCATCACCTCCCAGGCGACCAGCGCGGTGAGCAGGTCGCCGGCGAGGACCACCGCCATGCCGCCGCCGGCGTAGAGCAGCGCCGCGACCTGCTCCGCGGTGCGCGTGCGGTGCCAGCCGTAGAGGTTGGCCGCGGTCGCCGCCAGGGCGAAGACCATGGCGAAGATGCGGCTCAGCGGATCGACGCGCAGCAGCGTGATCGACTGGCCGAGGAACTCGCGCGTGTAGGCGCTGCCGTCGCCGGCGTTGACCACCAGGCCGAGCGCGAGCAAGGGGGCGCCGACGCAGACCAGGCGCCTCAGGTTGAGCGGCAGCAGAGGCAGAGCGATTGCGGCGCCGAGTATGGGGACGAACGGAGGCATCTATTCCCTGCGAATCCTCGGCGCCAGGAGCTTCTTGGCGAACAGCGCGAGGGCGTAGGTTCCGGCGTAGCCGAAGATGGCGCCGTACGCCGGGATCGCCTCCCACCAGACGTGCGGATGTGGATTGCGCCCGAAGATGGCACCGCCGACCACCACGATCGCGGCAACCGTCCACAAGATTCGCGAGACGTCCTTCATTGGCCCGTCGCCTCGGCGATCGACTGCGCCAGGGTCCAGGCTCGTGGTCCGCCGTCGGGCCACAGGCCGAAGGCGATCGACGCCAGCGCGGTGAGTACCAGTGGCGCCAGCATCGACAGCGAAGCCTCGCCGAGATCGCCGAAGTCGTCGGAGGATTCGAAGAACGCCCGGTAGACGATGGGGAAAAGGTAGGCGATGTTGAGCACGCCGCTGACGATCAGAACCAGCGCCAGCAGCGGGTGCTCGGCCTGCAGGCTGCCGAGGCACAGGTACCACTTGCTGACGAAGCCGTTGAGCGGCGGCACCCCGGCGAGTCCGAGCGCAGCGACGGCGAAAGCTCCCATGGTGAGCGGCATGCGGCGGCCGATTCCGGACAGCTGGCTCACCCGATCGCATCCGGTGGTGACGTAAATGGCGCCGGCACAGAAGAACAGCGTGATCTTGAGCAGTGCGTGGTTGACCAGGTGCAGCACCGCGCCGATGGTCGCGCTGGTGCTGAGCAGGGCCGCGCCGAGAACGATGTACGAGAGGTGGCTGATCGTCGAGTAGGCGAGCCGCCGCTTGAGATTGTCCTGCGACAGCGCCACCACCGAACCGAACAGGATGGTGAACGCCGCCACGTAGGCGACGCAGGTCGCGGCGCCGCTCGCCGCCAGGGTCGCCGGTCCGAAGAGGAAGGCAATGGTGCGGATGCAGCCGAACACGCCGGACTTGACCACCGCCACCGCGTGCAGCAGCGCGCTCACCGGAGTCGGCGCGACCATCGCGCTCGGCAGCCACCCGTGCAGCGGCATCAGCGCCGCCTTGACGCCGAAACCGAGGATCAGCCCGGCGAAGATCAGGTTCTGGGTGAGCACCGGCGCGCGACCCAGGGCCTCGATGCCGCCGGCGCGGAAGTCGAGAGTTCCGGTCTCGGCGTAGAGCATTCCCATCGCCGCCAGCAGCGCCACCCCGGCGCTCAGCGTGTAGACGAGGTACTTGCGGCTGGCGACCAGAGCCTTCTCGGTCTCCTTGTGGGCGACCAGCGGGTAGGTGGCGAAGGTCAGCACCTCGTAGAACAGGTACAAGGTGAGCAGGTTGGCGGAGAGCGCTACGCCGATGGTCGAGGCGATCGCCGCGGCGAAGCTCGCGTAGTAGCGCGTCTGCGCGTGCTCGCCCGAGCCGCGCATGTAGCCGATCGAGTAGACCGAGGTGACCAGCCACAGGGCCGAGGCGAGCACGGCGAAGACGACTCCGAAGCGGTCCGCGCGCAACTGCAGCCCGACCCCGGGGACGATCTCGAAATCCGGGGTCTCGAGCACGGCGCCGCCGAGCGCGCCGGCCAGCAACGGCAGCGTGCAGGCGATCAGGGCGGTCGCCGCCACCAGGGTGCAGGTCTCGCGCAGGTTCGGCGAGCGATCGAGTCGCGCAATCAGCAGCGCGGCCAGCGCCGGAACCGTCACCGCGGCCCAGGGGAGCATCGACTCGGTCATCGGCTGGCGACCTCGACCAGGCGAGACAACACCGGCGCTTTGGCGATCAGCGTTTCCAGCGGGTATTGGTTGGCGATGCCGAGCAGGATCGTCGCCGCACTGCCGATCGCGATCGGCGCCAGCATCGAGCCGGGCAGCTCCTCGCGACTGCGGACGTCGTCGGGTTGGGTGAAGAAGATGGTCTCGAACAGGCGGAGAAAGTACCACGCGCTGAGAACCGTACTGCCGACGATGACCGCGAAGAGGTCTCCCCTGCCCGCCTCGAGGCAGCCGAGCATCAGATACCACTTGCTGAAGAACCCTGCGGTGGGGGGAATGCCGATCATC
This sequence comes from bacterium, assembly GCA_030430165.1. Lineage (GTDB taxonomy): Bacteria > Desulfobacterota > Binatia > HRBIN30 > CADEER01 > CADEER01. The sequence continues at coordinate 15,677 of JAUIGL010000018.1, forward strand.
GACAAAGCGGCGACGACCAGGGCGAAGGTGCTGATCGGCATGATCCGGTGCAGGCCGGCCAGGCCGTCGACGCCGAGCGCGCCGAGTCGGTAGACGACGCCTCCGGCGATCAGGAAGAGCGTTGCCTTGGCGACTCCGTGCGCCACCATGTGGAACACCGCGCCGCTGATTCCCGATGCGTTGCCGAGGCTGATGCCAACCGCGATGAACCCGAGATGGGCGATGCTGGAGTACGCCAGCATTCGTTTGAAGTCGCGTTGCGCGACCGCCATCAGCGAGCCGACGACGATGCCGATCGCGCCGAGAAAGCCGAGCAGATCGGTCACCGGTGGCAGCAGCTCGTGCTTGCCCGGCGCGAACACGACGTAGAGGACGCGCAGCAGCGCCAGCGCGCTGACCTTGGTCATCAGACCGCCGATCAGCGCCGAGGCGGTCGACGGGGCGTAGGAGTAGGCGTCGGGCAACCAGCCGTGCAGCGGGAACACCGCCATCTTGAGCCCCAGCCCGACGGCGAGAAAGGCGAGACCGACCAGGAGCGCCGTCGAATCCGGCAGGCCGCCGAGCGCCAGCGCGATGTCGGGTCCGTTGAGGGAGCCGGTCAGCGCGAAGATGTAGGCGACGCCGAGCAGATAGAAGCTGGCGCCGACGGTGCCGATGATCAGATAGCGGAAACTGGCGAGCGATGCCGGTCCGCCGCCGACACCGATCAAAGCGTACGCGGCCAGCGACGAGATCTCGAGAAAGACGTAGAGGTTGAAGAGATCCGCGGTGGTCGCCATCCCCTGCAGCGCGGCGACCAGGAGGAGTGCCATGGCGTAGAACCCGGAGCGGTCGCGCGGCAGCTCCGATTGCAGGCTCCGCTCGGCGAAGATCAGAGTCAGCGTCGCCACTCCGGCGATCAGCGCAACCAGCACCGCGCCGATGCCGTCGACCCGGGCGGCGATGCCGAACGGCGCGATCCATCCGCCGTAGGCATAGCCGAGCGTGCCGCCGTTCTCGCAGGCCTCGACGGCGAGCAAGGCGCCGGCGAGCGACACCAGGCAACTGATCACCGAGATCGACTGCGCCGCGCGCGGCGCGCGCAGTGCAACGGCGACGATCAGGAGCGCGCCGAGCAGCGGCGCGAGCACGATCGCCAGCAGGATGGCGGAGGAAGCGGTCAATTCGAACGCTCGAGGAGCTCGTCTTCTTCCAGGGTTCCGAAGCGACGGTAGATGCGGATCAGCAGCGCCAGCGCGACGCCGGCGGTCGCCACCATGACGACGATCGCGGTGAGCATGAGGACGTGCGGCAGAGGGCTCATTATCGGAGCTTGGCTGCCCTTGACCAGGATCGGAACCGTCCCGCCCTCGCGCATGCTCATCGAGATGAACAGGAGGATGATCGCCGTTTGCATGATGTTGAGCCCGATGAACTGCTTGACCAGATTGCGCTTGTTGAGCAGGCCGTAGAGGCCGACCAGGATCAGTGCCCCGGTCATCCAGTACTCGAACCGCCCCGCGATCAGCTCGATCATCTGTCGGCCCCGCGGGCGCTGCGGAACGGGCGCGTCGTCGGCGCCAGATCGTCGAAAATGGAGACCATGATCGCCGTCACCGCCAGGGCGACTCCGACCTCGACCGCTTCGATGCCGAGGGCGCGCACCTCGGCGGTGTCGATGCCCGGCAACGGCACGGCGCCGTAGTCGAGGAACTGCCCGCCCCACAGGAGGGGGAGCAGGCCGACGCCGGCGTAGATCAAGACACCGACGGCGCCGAAGCGAAGGCCCGAGAGCCCGGGAAGGTTCAACAGACTGATCCCCGGACCGGTGGTGATGCGGCTGAGAATGATGCTGGCGGCGAGGATGGCGCCGCCCTGGAAGCCGCCGCCCGGACTCTTGGCGCCGTGGAAGACGACGTAGAGACCGAACACCTGGATCATCGGCACGAGAATCTTGGCGATGGTGCGGACCACCACCGTGTCGTAGGCGGCAAACACCTCACGACCCCCCGGCGCGCTGGCGCCTGCCGAGCAAGAGGAAGCAAGCCAGTCCGGCGGCGAACACTACCGTGGTCTCGCCGAAGGTGTCGAAGCTACGATAGTCGGCGAGGATCGCCGAGACGACGTTCGGCGTCGCCGTGTCCTCGACGGCGTGCTCGATGTAATACGGCTGGACTCGAGTGCGAATCGGCGCATCCGCGCTGTGCAGGCGCGGCAGTGTCGCGCTCGCCGCGAGCAGGACCGCGCCGAACACGGCGAGCACCAGTGCGCTACGCGGTGTCAATCTTTCGACCTCCGGCGGGTTCGCGCTACCGCCATGATGAAGAACACGCCGGTCAGACCGGCGCCGACCGAGGCCTCGGTGAAGCCGACGTCGACCGCGCCCATGTGCGCCATCAACAGCGCAGTGGTGAAGCTGTAGCCGCTGAGCAGGAACACCGCGGCGATCAGGTCGCGAACGCTCAGCGCGGCGATCGCAAGCACGATCAGGGTCGGGAACAGCAGGAGTGAAACCAGGTCGATTTGCATCGCCGCCTCAGGCGTCGGGCTGCGCGACCACTCCGTCGCTACCGCGGTCTTTGCGCGTCCACGGGCGGACGCCGTTGATGATGGCGACCCGCGCCAGGGCATGGGTCGCCGTCGGGTTGGCGATGAGGATGAAGACGCCGACCAGCACCAGCTTGACCGATACCAGGCTCCAGCCGGTGATGCAGGCGACGCCGAGCAGCGACAGGATCGCGCCGAGGGTGTCCGACTTGCTGAGCGCGTGCATGCGCGTGAACACGTCGGGAAGGCGCACGAAGCCGATCGTGCCGGCGAGGAAGAAGAAGGTCCCGAGACCCATCAAGATTCCGCCGACCCAGGTCACTTCATCGCCTCCGGCCAGGTGAAATAGCGAGCGACGGTCAGCGAGACGACGAAATTGAGCAGCGCGTAGGTGAGAGCGATATCGACGAACGCCCCGGGGCGTTCGAACAAGACGCCGATGTAGGCGAGGAGCACCGTCGTCTTGGTGCCGATGACGCCGATGCCGATGATGCGGTCGAGCAGGCCGGGCCTGCGAATGACCAGCGCCAGGGTGACGATCACCGATACGATGAGGATCAGGGCGAGCGCGGTGACGAAGGTGTTCACGGGCGTTCCTCCCAACCGGGAAGCGCGCGCAGGACGCGGTCTTCCATTTCCCGTACCGATTCCGGAACGGTTTCGGGGTGCAGCAGGGCGTGCACCGTGAACTCCGGCCGGTTCTCGTCGGCGGCCCGCACCGTGATCGTCCCCGGGGTCGCGGTGATCGAGTTGGCGAGGAGGGTGATGCCGGCGTCGGAGGTGACTCGCGTCGGCACGCGGACGATCGCCGGGTCGATCGGCAGCTTCGGGTCGAGGACGACGCGCACCACCTCGATGTTGGAGACGACGATCTGCCGCAGCAGCCACAGCGAGTACATGGCGATGCGGCCCCACGGAACCTGGCCGAGGTGCGCTGCCGGCGGTTGCTCGCCGCGCTCGACGTCGACCTTCTCCATCGGCCGCGCGTGCCAGGCGACGGCGATGGTCGCGGCGATGCCGAGCCCGATGTGCTTGGCGTCAAAGACCCCGGACAGGATCAACCAGAATGCGAACAGGAAAAGCCAGTGCAGAATGGGACCCATGAGACCTCAATGACACGTCCGTGCGCGCGAATACTAGCCCCGAAGCCGGGGCGGTCAAGGCCGTCGCGCGACGACAGGCGCGCGGCGAGCGCGGGATGCCGGTCGCGCCGCGATGTTACCTTGCCCGCGAATCGAGCGTATGGTAACGCGTGGCGATTGAACAAAGACGGCGCATCGCGAAGCCGTCGTGGTCCTCGGTAGCTCAGTTGGTAGAGCGATCGGCTGTTAACCGATTGGTCGCTGGTTCGAGTCCGGCCCGGGGAGCCTTTTTTGGGGCGGCCCGCCAGCACGGTGGGCCGCCCACAAAGAAACCGGCGTCACCGTGCCGCCGCTGCCAGTTGCGCGGCCCCTTTCACCTCGCTACGCGTAGCCTCGGATGAGCGACACCAGCAGTCGAGACGCGTCGCCAGAGTCGACCTCGCACCGCGATCCGGTTTGCGGCATGCAGGTTGCTGCCGATTCCCGCCACCGCCACCAGCACGACGGTACGACCTACCTGTTCTGCTCGGCCGGTTGCGCGGCGAAGTTCGCGCAGGACCCGGCGAGCTTTCTCGAACCGCGCGAAGAGGCTCCGCCGGCGCCGGCGGGCACCGTCTTCACCTGCCCGATGCATCCCGAGGTCGAGCAGATCGGTGCCGGCGAGTGCCCGCAGTGCGGCATGGCGCTCGAGCCGCAGGGACTGCCGGCGGTGGCGAGTCGCACGCTGTGGACCTGCCCGATGCATCCCGAGATCGAGCGCGACGAGCCGGGCGACTGTCCGATCTGTGGCATGGCCCTGGAGCCGAGCACGGTGGTGGTCGACGACGAGCCCAACCCGGAGCTGGTCGACATGACTCGCCGTCTCTGGTTCGCCGCTGCCTTCTCGGTGCCGCTGTTCGTCATCGCCATGGGCGACATGCTGCCCGGGCGACCGATCAGCCGCATTCTGCCGGAGGGGTGGCGCGGCCTGATCGAGCTCGCCCTGGCTACGCCGGTGTGCCTGTGGTCGGCCTGGCCGTTTCACGTTCGCGCGCTGCGTTCGCTGCAGACCGGCAACTTGAACATGTTCACGTTGATCGGGCTCGGAGTCAGCGTCGCCTACCTGTACAGCGTCGTCGCGACGCTGTTGCCCGGCATCTTCCCCGAGTCGTTTCGCGGAGCCGGCGGCGAGGTCGCGGTCTACTTCGAGGCGGCCGCCACCATCGTCACCCTGATCCTGGTCGGCCAGGTGCTCGAGCTGCGCGCCCGCAGCCGCACCGGCGCGGCGATCAAGAAGCTACTCGGCATGGCGGCGAAGACGGCGCGGCGCATCGCCGAGGACGGCAGCGAGGAAAGCGTCCCCCTCGACGACGTGCGCGAGGGGGACCGGTTGCGCATCCGCCCGGGTGAGAAGATTCCGGTCGACGGCACGGTGCTCGACGGAGCCAGTCACGTCGACGAGTCGATGGTGACCGGCGAGCCGCTGCCGGTCGACAAGGCGCCGGGCGATCAACTGGTCGGCGCGACGGTGAACGGCACCGGCGCCCTGATCATGCGCGCCGAGCGAGTCGGCGCCGATACCCTGCTGTCGCGCATCGTCAGCATGGTCGCCGAGGCGCAGCGCAGTCGGGCGCCGATCCAGAGCCTGGCCGACGTGGTCGCCTCCTATTTCGTGCCGGCGGTGATCCTGGCCGCGCTCGTGACCTTCGTCGTCTGGGCGTTGCTCGGTCCGCCGCCGAGCATGGCCCACGCCGTGATCAACGCGGTTGCGGTGCTGATCATCGCCTGCCCTTGCGCCCTCGGGCTGGCGACGCCGATGTCGGTGATGGTCGCCACCGGTCGCGCCGCTTCGCTGGGAATCCTGTTCCGCAACGCCGAGGCGATCGAGGTGCTGCGCAAGGTCGACACCCTGGTGGTCGACAAGACCGGCACCCTGACTGAGGGGCGGCCGGCGCTGGTGGCGCTCGAACCGGCCGCCGGCTGCGACGAGGCGCAGCTCCTGCGCCTCGCCGCGAGCCTCGAGCAGGCCAGCGAGCATCCTCTGGCCGAGGCGATCGTCGATGCCGCCGTGCAGCGCGGGATCGAGCTGGCCGAGGTGTCCGATTTCGCGTCGCTGACCGGGAGCGGTGTCCGCGGGTCGGTAGCCGGGCGCGCAGTCGCGGTTGGCAATCGCGCCTTGATGCGCGAGGTCGGCGCCGCCGCGGACGCGGTCGAGGCGCGCGCCCAGGCGTTGCGCGCCGAGGGGCAGACGGTGATGTTCGTCGCCGCCGACGGTACGCTGGCCGGTCTCGTCGGCGTCGCCGACCCGATCAAGCAATCGACCCCCGAAGCTCTGGCGGCGCTGCACCGCGAGGAGCTTCGCGTCGTGATGCTGACCGGCGACAGCGCGACCACGGCGCGCGCGGTCGCCGATCGCTTGGGAATCGACGACGTCATCGCCGAGGTGCTGCCGGAACAGAAAGCGGCCGAGATCGAGGCGCTGCAGCGCCAGGGCCGGATCGTGGCGATGGCCGGCGACGGCATCAACGACGCTCCTGCGCTGGCGCGCGCCAATGTCGGCATTGCCATGGGTACCGGGACCGACGTCGCCATGGAGAGTGCCGACGTCACCCTGGTCAGGGGGGACCTGCGCGGCATCGCCCGGGCGCGGGCCCTGTCGCGGCAGACGATGAGCAACATCCGCCAGAACCTGTTTTTCGCCTTCGCCTACAACAGCGCCGGAGTGCCGATCGCGGCCGGGGTGCTCTACCCCTTCTTCGGCGTGCTGTTGTCGCCGATGCTCGCCGCTGCGGCGATGAGCCTGAGCTCGGTCTCGGTGATCGGAAACGCGCTGCGGCTGCGCAACGCCGCGACCTGAGGTCGCCCGGTCAATCGTCGTCGCGGTAGTCGAGTCCGAAGGCGCGCGAGCCGCGCGCATTGGGGCGGCTCCGCGGCAGGACGACGGTGCCGTTGCTGCCCCGCATGTCGCGCAGCGCGCAGCGGACGGCCTTGGGCTCGAGTCCGAGCGTCTCGCAGACCACCACGAAGGAGAACACCGAACGCGGGTGCGGCCCGAACATCCAGCTCTCCGCCTCTTCGCGGGCGCGCATGTCGCTACCGAGGAACGCCCGCAGGGCGTCCTCCATCACTGCCAACATCAATGCTTTGGTGCCGGTCAGCGGCGACGAGCTGCCATTGCCGCCGCCGAGCCCGACCAGCGCCTGGACGTGACCGTCCGGGAGCCCGCGATCTCGCGCCATTCCCCTCGTTTCCCCCTTAAAGAAGCTGACCTTACTCTGTCAGCATTCCCCGCAGGTCAAAGTTTCTCCAGACCTTTTTTACGAGGCCGGGGATTTAACCGTTCCGCCCTGATTTCAGACGGTTACCGGCGCCGAGAGCTGTCGGCGGGAGATCCGAGGGGGAGAGAAAGAGAGGCGGCGAGCGGATTCGAACCGCTGAGTGGAGGTTTTGCAGACCTCTCCCTTAGCCACTTGGGTACGCCGCCAATCAGACCGCAGCTAACACGGCCCGGTGTTCTTTCGCAATACGGTCGTCGGCGAATGCCGGTGCGGGCGGCCTGCCGGCGGCCGCGACATCGACGCGGCGGCGCATGGGCCGCCTATGGAGAAATCAGCGCTTTTTCTTGGCGACGCGCTTCTTTACGGCGCTTCCCGACGAGCGGTAGCGGCCGAGGCCCTCGTTGAGCAATGCGACGACCACCTCGCCCTTACCCGCGTTGAGGAGGTCGACGACGTCGTCGATACGGTCGATCAGGTCGACCGGAACACGCACCGAGAGGAGCTTCATCGGCACCACTTCGCTGCGCTGCTTGAGGTCTTCGAGTTTCAGATCACGCTTCATGAGTCATATCCCTTCGCTGGAAGATGTCGCTATCTTCCATACAGGGTGAGCCCCCCTGCTTGCAAGGGGCTGTATGACGGTTAGCGCGAGGGTGCTGGTTTGCTGCTGACGCCCCGAGAGGAAGCGGCGGCTAAGCGACGTGCAGCAGGTCCTTGGGGCGCGCCCCGGCGCTCTCGGCGATCGCCTCCCAGGCGTCCACGTAGGGCGCATAGCGGCCGCGGTAGCGGTTGCGGCCACAGTGCAGGGAAAAGGTCTTTCCCGTCACCTGCTCCCACGGAATCACGAAGATCTGATCCTTGCCGTTTCGCTTGGGGTCGGTGGCGATGCAGATGAAGAAGTCGGTGTAGCGCTCGCCGAGCCTGCCGTGGTGGTGGAAATTGAAATGCCAGGTCTCGTAGCGGTAGCGGTAGCTGCGCCCGCCGACGGTGACCCGGTGGCGCCTCATTCCCGGGTAGGCGACCCGCAACGTCACCCGAATCTGGTCGTTGACGAGCAGATCGTAGCTGTTGGCACCGCGCATTTCCCGTACCCGGAGGCCCATCCGCCGCAGCTTCGCGGCGACCTGGCTCTTCGGCCCTTCGTGCTTGTCGATGCGGTTGGCGTGCATGGACCTACCGACGATCGACTCGGGGGAAATATTCGGCGGCAGCAGCGGCTGCAGCCCCGCCTCGGCGTGGGGGTCACAAGGCTCCAGAGGTGTGTCGATTGAGCTGTCCAACTCGCGGTCGATCGTCATCGTGACTCCCCCCGGCCGAATCGGCCGGCTGCGGCCCGTTCCCAACGAATGGGCTTCTCGTTGGTAGGGGACGGAACGATCGAGCGCTTTGCTGCATTCGGCGAATATTTTTTCGCCCTCCCTGCCCGGCCGCGGAAATTCCAGCCCGGTCGCAGGGTTCGGAGGGATGGCGGCGGGCAGAATCGAACTGCCGACACCGGGATTATGAGACCCGTGCTCTAGCCAACTGAGCTACGCCGCCATTGCCGGGGCGGGATATTAGCAGCTCTTTGGCAGGCGGAAACCCTAGGGCTGGGGCCGGGCCTCGGCCCGGCCCCAGCCCGGATCTGGGATCTGGGATCTAGGATCTGGGGGGTGGTTGGGTGGCATCGAGGGCAGAGGCCAATGCGAGCCGACGTTCCCCAGCTCCTAGCTCCCAGCTCCCAGATCCCGAAACTCAAGCCAACAAACTCCCGCCGAGCTCTGCCGCCAACACGATCTGCTCCACATCCGTCGAGCGCCGCGCGATCTGGTGCAGGGTGGCGGAGCGCAGCTCCAGGCAGCTCAGATGGCCTCCGTAGACGAGGCCGGTGTCGAGGCCGATGCGCAGGGGGGGCGCCCAGTCGATGGCTCGGCGCGGGGTGTGACCGTAGACGACGGTGGCGCCGAAGTCGTGGTCGCTGGCGAAGAACTCCTCTCGGATCCAGAAGATATCTTGGGTTTTCTGCTCGTCGAGCGGCACTCCCGGGCGCAGGCCGGCGTGGACGCAGAGGCAGCGGCCGAGCGTCTCGCTGACCCCGAGCTGCTCGAAGAAGCGCATGTGAGCCGGTGGCAGCTGGTGCCGCAGGTCGGCGCTGGGGCGCGGGGCGAGGCCGTAGCTGCGCAGGGTGACGGCGCCGCCGTTGGCGAGGAACGCCGCGCCGTGGTGGCCCGGCAGGCCGAGGAAATCGAGCAGCATGTCCTCGTGGTTGCCTTTGAGAAAGACGCAGCGGGCCGGTCCGGCGTCGAGCTCGATCAGGCGGTCGACGACACCGCGCGAGTCGGGGCCGCGGTCGATGTAGTCGCCGAGAAAACAGATGACGTCGTCGGCCGCGAGCTGCAGAGAGGTCAGCAGGCTGTCGAGCTCGTCGGCGCAGCCGTGGATGTCGCCGACGACGAAGAGGCGGCCTTCGCTCATGGTCGATACTCGCTGCGCTCGTAGGCACCGGCAGCGGCATGGACAAAGGCAGGGGGCGGTGCGGGCTTCGCCCGGTGTTTTCTCGGGTCGGACCGCTCGCTGCGCTCGCCGGGAGGTAGGAGGATCGTGGCGAAGATCGCGGTTGGCGGAGCGGCGGTTTTCTTTGCCTTGGTTCTCATCGTGCTGATCCAGCGGGTGCCGGTGTCAGACTTCCGACGCGTCGTTGCTAGCCCTCGCCGGGTTGGGCCAGGATGTGTTCGAGCAGGGCGCGGTCGCCGACCAGCTCGAGCGCGGCTCCGTAGGGGTCGACATCGCCCTTTTGCACGCGGTCGAGCAATCCGCCGAGGCGTTCATCGGTGAGCGCGCCTTCGATGCGGCGGCCGATCTCGTCGCGCAGCACGGCGAGGAACTCGCTGCGGCGGCCGGCGGCGCCGCGTCGCGCGCCGCTGCCGCTGCTGCGCAGGTAGTCGGCGTGGCGGTCGAAGGCCTCGACCAGCTCGTCGATGCCCTTGGCGTCGGTGGCGACGGTCATCAGAACCGGGATGTCCCAGCCGTCGGGCGGGCGCAGGTGCAGCATCTGCTCGAGCTCGGTCTTGATCTTTGCCGAGCCGTCGCGGTCGGCCTTGTTGACGACGAAGATGTCGGCGATCTCGAGCAGGCCCGCCTTCATCGCCTGCACCGTGTCGCCGGCCTCGGGCACCAGCACCACTGCAACCGTGTCGGCGAGGCGCATGATGTCGAGTTCGCTCTGGCCGACGCCGACCGTCTCGACGATGACGACGTCCTTGCCCGAGGCTTCGAGCAGGCGGGCAACGTCGCGCGAGGCCCGGGCGAGGCCGCCGACCGAGCCGCGCGCGCTGAGCGAGCGGATGAACACGTCCTCGTCGAGGAAGTGCTTTTGCATGCGAATGCGGTCGCCGAGCACGGCGCCGCCGGAGAACGGGCTCGACGGATCGACGGCGACGATACCGACCTTGCGCCCGAGTCCGCGCAGCTTCTCGGTGAGGGCGTCGAGAAGGGTCGATTTTCCGGCTCCGGGAGGGCCGGTGATGCCGATGATCGATGCCGAGCCGATCCCGTGGATCGCGCTCATGACCTCGGCGGTCTCCGCCTCGCGGTTTTCGACGAGGGTCATCAGCTTGGCGAGGGCGAGGCGTTCGCCCCGTTTCATCTTTTCGACGAGCTCTCGAGTGGTGGTGCGCATCCTGTGTCTGGCCTCTCCGGCTGTGCGGCGTCGTTTCGGTGGAGTTTGCCGCTCGAACGCCCACCCTAGCCGGCTTGTCGCCGAGGTGCCACGGAGGTCGGCATTCGCCGGTACCGGGTAGGGGCTCCGTTTGATCTGCACTTGCGTTTGCTCAGGGGTGCCCTGCGAACCCGAGCTCCGTCCCCCCTTGCCAAGGGGGGACTTCAGGGGGGTCAACCGGAGCGCCGTAGGGCTGACAACAGAAGCTCCTTGCTCAGTGACCTCCCCCCCTTCTTGGTAAGGAGGGGGAATCTGCGGGTGCGTCGTTCGTGACTGGCCGGCAATCAGACTACCCCGCTACCCGGTGCCGCGGCGGCTTGCCTGCGGCCGGGTCCGCTGATAGCTCCGGGGGTGGTATCGGAGCATTTGCGCTGGCCATGACTTCGCACCCTTTCTGGCACCATCCCGCCCTGCCGATCGGCCTCTTTCTGCTGGTGCTCGGCGTCGGCAACTGGTGGGTCAGCCGCGGCAAGATCGCCGAGTACACGCAGCGCATCGAGGCTTCGCGGTCGCTCGACGGCAGCGATCTCTATGGTTTCAAGCATCTCGACTTCCGCACCAACGCGGCTCTCCTGCGGCGCTTGCACCGCACACCGGCGACCCTCGGGATTGCCGAGGCCAAGCGCGACTTCTACGCCCTGATCAATAACGGCGGGCGCCTGATCGCGCTATTGGGACTTGCACTGACGGCGATCGGCGCGATCCGGCTGCGCGGCGCCCGCGCCGCCGAGCGGCACGCCTGAGCCGCGCCCTGCCCGGCCCCCCGCGCCCGCGATGGACACGCTGTTTCCGCGCACGTTTCTGCTCGTCTTCGCCCAGCTGTCGGTGGGCGGTCTGTTCTGCATGAGCATTCCGCCGTTCCACGACATGGACCGTGGCTATTACAAGTCGTCGGCTTTCGTCTTCTGGGGCATCGGCGTGCTGGCGACGCTCGGTCACTTCGCTCTGTGGTTGCGCCCCGACTCGACGGTCGGCGGCTTCGAGCTGTTCCTGTGGGCTCTGTACTGCCTCGCCGCCAGCGGCTATCTGGCTTCGCTCTGGTACGAGTACTTCATCATCCGCGCGCGCTGCTTCACCGCGGCGTGGCTGCTCGGCGCGGTGGCGTTGTTGGTCGGCGGCGTTTCCTTCGCCGGCGCAAGCCCGCTGCTCGCGGCGAGCGTGGTCTACCCGCTGTCGTTTCTGACCGGCGCCATGGTACTGGGCACGGCCGCCTCGGGCATGTTGCTCGGTCACTGGTACCTGATCGATCGCGATCTCTCGCTGACCCCGCTGTGGAACATTCTCGAGCTGTATCTCGGCTGTCTGGCGGTCGAGATTGCGGTCCTGCTGGTGGCCTCCCTGCTCGCCGTCGCCTCGGACTCCGCCGCTCTGTGGAGCGAGTGGTCGACGGTCTTCCTCGGCCGCGCCCTGATCAGCCCGCTGGGAACCGCCGTCCTCGGCCTGATGATCTGGCGAACCCTGCAGATCCCGCAAACCATGGCCGCCACCGGACTCTTTTACATCGCAGTGCTGGGGGCGATCGTGGGAGAGGTGTTGGGGCGGTACTTGTTGTTCCGGACGGGGCTGCCGCTGTGAGTTCAGGGACTAGGGGCTAGGGACTAGGGGCTAGGGGTGGTTGGCTGGCATCGAGAACTGAAGGCGATGAAGGCCAGCCGCCCCTAGTCCCTAGCCCCTAGTCTCTAGCCCCTCGGAGTAGGGCCGCGCTGCGGCCCTACTCCACCGGATGAATCACGGTGACGCGGAGGCCGCTCGAGGTCCAGCCGACGTCGAAGCCGATTTGCATGCCTTCACTGAGGTCGGTGAAGTGGCGGCGCGGGCCGCGCATGGTGACGTGCTGGAAGGTGAACTCGATCTCGCGCCCGCTGTTGGAGAGCACGATGCCGCGTTCCGAGCCGCGGAACAGCCGCTTGATGATGCCCTGGTAGTAACTCGGGCCGCCGGGCTCGCCGACGTCACTCATTCAGCGGAGGCGAGCGGCTGTCCGGTGGCTCCGAGGTCGGCCGAGCTGAGCCCACGAAAGGAGTCGAGCGACTGCGCCAGGTGGGCGAATACGTCGGCCGCGCTGTCGAGCGCGGGCTCGCCCGAGAGGGAGGCGAGAACTTCCCATCCGCTGCGCGCCTGACCCGGCGGGCGCAGCGCGGCGGCCAGGCTTTGCACCCGGTCCTTGCGATTGGTGAAGCTGCCCTCGGTCTCGGCGAAGGAGGCGATCGGCAACATCAAGTCGGCGATTTCGCCGCTCTTGGTGTAGTGGGTGTCGATCGAGACGATGTGCTCGAGTCGCTCGCCGAGCTGGTCGAGCTCCTCGTCGCTGCACAGCTGCGATAGATCGGTGCGCCACAGCAGCAGCACCGAAACCTCGCCGGCGAGGGCGGCGTCGATCACCGCCCGGCCTTCGCTCGGGTCGAGCCCCTGGGCGCGTAGGCCGGCGCTGTTCGGGTTCTTGTCGGCGTCGATCAGGTAGTCGTCGCGAGTGGCATCGGCCGGCGACCAGGCGTGCCCCGCCAGTTGCGCGTCGTTGCTCGACGTCACCAGATTGAGCAGATGGATCTCTTCGTTGGTCGCCTGCGCCGACACGATCGCCGCGACCTTGGTGCCGCCGCTGAGCAGGTTGCCGAGCTGCGACATGGTCTCGTCCCAGGTGGTCGGCTGCCAGTTCTCGCCGCTGCGGCGAACCGGTTGCAGCAGCCGCCCTTCGCCCTGGTAGCGCTTGTAGGTGAGCCGCCCCTCGTCGCACATCCAGTAGCTGTTGACTTCCGGGTTGTGGCGCGGTCGGAAGCGGAACATCTCGTCGCGCCGGTGGTGGATGTCGATGTTGCAGCCGGTGGCGCAGCCGGGACAGACCGACGGCGTGCGCTCGAGGTACCAGACGCGGGCGCGAAAGCGGAAGTCCTTGTTGGTGAGCGCGCCCACCGGGCAGATGTCGGCGACGTTGCCGGAATACGGGTTGTCGAGCTCGATACCGGGAAACAAGTCGATCCGGCTGTGGTTGCCGCGCTGGAAGATGCCGAGCTCGTTGGTGCCGGTCACTTCGTCGAGGAAGCGGGTGCAGCGCGTGCACAGAATGCAGCGCTCCTGGTCGAGCATGATCATCGGACCGATGTCGATCGCCTTGCCCTTGTGCACCTTGGATTGCAGCGGGATGCGGCTCTCCTGGCGATCGTGGTCCATGTAGTAGTCTTGCAGCTTGCACTCGCCGGCCTGGTCGCAGATCGGGCAGTCGATCGGATGGTTGATGAGGAGGAACTCGAGCACCGCCTCGCGCGCGTGCAGAACCTTCTCCGACTTGGTGTGCACCACCATCCCGTCGGTCGCCTTGGTGTTGCAGGCGATCTGCAGCTTCGGCATCTTCTCGATCTCGACCAGGCACATGCGGCAGTTGCCGGCGACGGTGAGCCCGGGGTGGTAACAGTAGTGCGGCACCTCGTTGCCGAGCTGCTCGGCCGCCTGCACCAGATTGGTGCCTTCTTCGACCGTGATTTCCTGGCCGTCGATCACGAGAGTCGGCATCGGTTCAGGCCCCTACTGCGCTTGCGCCGGTGGCGGCGAGCCGCTGCGGGCATCCGCCGAGTCGGAGGTGCTCTTCGAACTCGGAGCGGAACTTGGTGACGAAGCTCTTGGTCGGCATTGCCGCGGCGTCGGCGAGGACGCACACGGTATTGCCCATCATGTTGTCGGAGATCTGCAGCAGGAGGTCGAGATCGCGATCGGTCGCGCCGCCCTCTTCGAGACCGATCATCAGCCGCTCCAGCCAACCGGTGCCCTCGCGGCACGGCGTGCACTGCCCGCACGACTCGTGGTGGTAGAAGCGGGCGATGATGCGCAGGGCACGCACCATGCAGGTGTCCTCGTCCATGACGATGACGCCGCACGAGCCCATCAGCGACCCCGCCGCCGACACCGATTCGAAGTCCATGTTGATGTCGATCTCGTCGGCGGTCAGCACCGGAACCGACGAGCCGCCCGGAATCACGGCCTTGAGCTGCTTGCCGCCGCGGATGCCGCCGCAGTGGTCGTAGATCAGCTCGCGCAGCGGCGTTCCCATCGGCAGCTCGAACACGCCGGGTTTCTCGACGTGGCCGCTGACGCAGTAGAGCTTGGGCCCCGGACTCTTCTCCGGCCCGATCTCCTTGAACCAGGCGGCGCCGCGTTCGAGGATCGGCCGCACGCAGCTCAGCGTTTCGACGTTGTTGACGATGGTCGGCGCGCCGAACACGCCGTAGACGGCCGGAAACGGCGGCTTGACCCGCGGGTAGGCGCGTTTGCCCTCGAGCGATTCGATCAGCCCGGTTTCCTCGCCGCAGATGTAGGCGCCGGCGCCGCGGTGGACGACGACGTCGAGGTCGAAGCCCGAGCCGTAGATGTTCTCGCCGAAATGGCCGGCCCGCTCCGCTTCCTGCACCGCCTCGATCAGGACATTGGCGCCGTGGGCGAACTCGCCGCGGATGTAGATGTAGGCCTTGTGGCTCTGGATGGCGAAGGCGGAGAGGAGAATGCTCTCGAGCAGCAGATGCGGATTGTGCTCGATGATCTGACGATCCTTGAACGTGCCGGGCTCGCTCTCGTCGGCGTTGATCAGCAGATAGCGCGGCTTCGGATTGTCCTTGGGCAGAAAGCCCCACTTCATCCCGGTGGGGAAGCCGGCGCCGCCGCGTCCGCGCAGTCCGGAAGCTTTGACCTCTTCGATGACCTGCTCGGCCTTCATTTCGGTGAGCACGCGACGCGCCGTCGCATAGCCGCCGTCCTGCTCGTAGACGCTCAGTTGGCGCAGGTTGTCCACATCCTCGTGGCGCAGGAGGATCTTTTCCGACATGCCGTTGCTTGCTCGGCTCAGACCGGCTCGGAGACTTCGCCGGCGAGCTTCTGTTTCTGGCCCTGGATCTTGCGCTGCAGAGCCATCAGGCCGTCGAGGACGGCCTCGGGTCGCGGCGGACAACCGGGGACGTAGACGTCGACGGGAACGATGCGATCGATCCCGGGCACGGTCGTGTAGTTGTCGTAGAAGCCGCCGGTCGACGCGCAGGCGCCGAACGAGAGCACCCACTTCGGCTCCGCCATCTGTTCGTAGACGCGCTTGAGAATCGGCGCCTGTTTGCAGGTGACGGTGCCGATGACCATCAGCAGGTCGGCCTGGCGCGGCGTGAAGCGCGGCAGCAAGGCGCCGAAGCGATCGATGTCGTACGGCGACATCGACAGCGACATGAACTCCATGGCGCAGCAGGCGGTGGCGAATGGGTACGGGAACAGCGAGAACTTGCGCGCCCAGCCGACCGCCTTGTCGACGGTGGTGAGGATCACGCTGTCCTCGAGAAGGGCTTCCCCTCCCCCGCTTTCCGAGATCTTTCGCAGCTCCATAACGCCTTTGATCCTATAGCTTTGGGCTTACCCGGCAAGCTACTGGGAGTCAACGTGGTGGCAGCCGCGACGCGGGTGAATTCCGCCCGCGGAGTCGCTGGATCCGAGCGGTAGTTCCCCGTCGGCGATGTGCTTGCTATCTACGGGCTGCCGCGACGCCGCCGCCGACGAAAGGAACTGCCACGACTTACCCCTGGTTACACGTTGGATCCGTATGCCTTTTCGCGGCGGCGACCCTGGTGGTCCTGGTCTACTCGATGCCGCGGGCGCGGCGCGCGGCGTCGCCGGAGGAGCGGCTGCGCCGTGCCGCCGCGGCGATGAAGGTCTACGACCCACTCGCCATCGCCGCCCTCGGCGTCATGGTCATGACCGGCGCCTTCGCCCTCACCGAGTTCAAGGACGCGCTGCGCGAGAGGTTCTTCGAGCAGATGGGAGTGATGCTGACCTGGAAGCTCGGCGTCACCTTCCTGCTCATCATCGTCGGCTCGTATCTCGCCTTCGGCCTCGGCAATCGCCTGGTCGGACGCGCTGAGCTCGACGAGACGCCGCCGCCGGAATGGGTCTCCTCGATGATTCTGCGGGTTCAGATCACCTGCGCCCTGGTGCTCGCGCTGTGCGCCCTGATTTCCTGGATCGCCACGGCGATGGTGTGATCGAACGGCGCAATCGCTCACGGAGGGAAAACGACATGGAACGTTTCCTCGACCTCGACGCGGCTTCTCAGTTTGCCGCATCGAAGATGAAGAAGAACAACCTGTTCACGACCGAGCGAATGTTTTGCGACGTCTACTGCTTCGAGCCGGGGCAGACCCAGGCGGCGCATGCGCACGAGGGGTCGGACAAGGTCTACGTCGTCCTCGAAGGCGCCGGCGAGATCCAGGTCGGCGACGATACGCGCGCGGTGAGCGCGGGAGCCGCGGTGCTTGCCGCCGCCGGCGAGCCGCACGGCGTCGCCAACACCGGCGACGCGCGCATGCGGGTTCTCGTCTTCATGGCGCCGCCGCCGTAGGCGGCGACCGCCGCCGCGGTTTCGCTCAGATGTGGTTGGCGCCGCGGATTACGCGCACGTGGTACTGCCCGGCCGACCAGAATCCGAGCACCACCGACATCCAGAGAAAGCAGGTCCCGGCCGCCTGAAAGTCGATCCCGGCGAAGGGGTAGTGCAGCAGCAGCCCGTGCAGCGCGAACATCTGGAAGATCGTCTTGTACTTGCCGAGCTCGTCGGCATCGAGAACCATGCCCTGCTCGAGCGCGATGGTGCGCAGCGCGGTCACCGCGAGCTCGCGACCGACGATTGCGGTCACCAGCCACCCGGGGGCGCGCGGCTCGTCCATCGAAGCCAGCATGATCAGCGCCGAAACCACGATCAGCTTGTCGGCGAGCGGATCGAGGAACTTTCCGACGACGGTGCCCATGTCGTGGTGGCGCGCCAGGTAGCCGTCGACGAAGTCACTGACGCAGGCGATGAAGAAGGTCGCGGCGGCGAGCAGGCTGTGCGTGGGGTCGTCCTCGAGCAGGAGGACGACGAGCACCGGCACCAATGCGATGCGCAAGCCGGTGGTCAGGTTTGCCGCGTTGAACGCCGAGCGTGGGCGCGGCCCGTTCATGGCTGCGCCCTGCCCGGCCGAGGTCTCGAAAGCTGCGCTGCGTATCCCATCGGTCAACTGCTGCAGCACTTCGGTCTTCTCTCTCGACCGGAGCTGCAGGGCCACGACATTGGGTCGTAGGCCGGTCCGGGTCAAGGGCCGCGTCGCGTGGGTAGCGGGTCAGTTTGACTCGCAACTGCGTTTGCTGGGGGAGCACGCTCCGAACCCGAATTCCGTCCCCCCTTGGCAAGGGGGGACTTCAGGGGGGTCAACTGGAGCTGCCGCTGGCCCGTACACAGAAGCTCCTTGCGGCGCGCCGTGACCTCCCGCTAACCCCCTCCTTGGTAAGGAGGGGGGATCCGAGGGCGCGTCCTTCGACACTGCCCGGCACTCAAGCTGACCCACTACCGTCGCGCGCGACCCAATGCGGTGCCGGCGCTGGCGCGGCCGACTAAAGCGCCGTCAGAACTGAGGACGGTAGTGGTCGCGAAAGCGGAAGACGCGCTGGATGTACTCGATGGTTTCCGGGTACGGCGGTACGCCGCCGTACTTTGCGACCGCGCCGCCGCCGGCGTTGTACGCGGCCAGTGCCAGGCGCACGTTGCCCTTGTAGCGATCGAGCAGCAAGCGCAAGTGTTTCACACCGCCCTCGATGTTTTGCCCGGGGTCGTAGGCGCTCCAGACCTTGTGCATCTTGGCGGTCGCCGGCATCAGCTGCATGAGCCCGAGCGCGCCCTTGGGCGAGCGCGCCGTCGGCACGAAACCCGACTCGGCGCGGATCACCGCTTTGACCAGAGCGGGATCGACCTTTTCGCGCTTTGCCGTTTCCGTGATGATATGATCGAAGGCCGTATGGTGCGGTCGATCGACGATGTAGCGTGCGCCGAAGCTGCGCCGGTGCGGCATGCGCTTGAAGCCGCGTTTGGACGGCGCGTTGCTGAAATGGATGGTGCCGTCGCCACTTCTGTACATGTAGATTTCGGCATTCGCGTCCGACGCAAGCAGAGCGATTGCCACCACACCTAGGCCGACCAACCTCAACATCATGCTGGAAAATACGTCCGAAACAAAAACCGGTCAATCGACTTTTTCGCGCGCGCAAGCCTTTCCTCTGGCCGCTTCGTAAGAGTGCATGGAAGCTGATTATCTGGTCATAGGCGGCGGTCTCGCGGGGCTGTCCTTCGCCCTGCGGGTTGCCAAGACAGGCACTGTGTTGGTCCTCAACAAGGACCTCCAGCCGGAGAGCGCGACCGCCTACGCGCAGGGCGGAATCGCTTCGGTGTGGAGTGCCGACGATTCCTTCGAAGATCACGTCGCCGACACCGAGCGCGCCGGCGCCGGGCTCTGTCATCGCGACGTGGTCGAGGTCGTGGTGCACGAAGGACCGGACCGCGTGCAAGATTTGATACGCCTCGGCACGCGATTCTCGCGCGCCGGCGACAGCGACTACGATCTCGGTATGGAGGGCGGACACCGCCACCGGCGCATTCTCCACGCCGCCGACGCGACCGGCTCGGAAATCATGCGCGCGCTCAGCGCGGCGGTCGCTGCCGAGCCCAACATCCGCGTTCTCGATCGCCACATGGCGATCGATCTGATTACCGAGCCGCGCTTCGGCGACGACGAGCCGGCGAGCTGTTGGGGCGCCTATGTGCTCGACGTCGAGTCGGGCGCGGTGCTCACCGTGGCGGCGCGGGCGACGGTGCTCGCCGCCGGCGGTCCGGGCAAGGTGTACCTGTATACATCGAACCCCGACGTCGCCAGTGGCGACGGCGTGGCGATGGCGTACCGCGCCGGCGCGCGCATCGCCAACATGGAATTCATTCAGTTCCATCCGACCTGCCTCTACCACCCGCAGGCGAAGTCGTTTCTCATCAGCGAAGCGTTGCGCGGCGAAGGCGCGATCTTGCGCCGCCCCGACGGCGAGCCCTTCATGGCGCAGTACCACGAAGACGCAGAGCTGGCGCCGCGCGACGTGGTGGCGCGGGCGATCGACAACGAGATGAAGGTGCACGGCTTCGACCACGTGTTGCTCGACATCAGCCACCGCCCGCGCGAGTTCGTGCGCGATCGCTTCCCGACCATCGACGAGCGCTGCCGCTCGTTCGGCTTCGACCTCGCCGCGGCGCCGATCCCGGTGGTGCCGGCCGAGCACTACTGTTGTGGCGGTGTGATGACCGATCTCGACGGCGCGACCTCGATTCGCCGGCTCTACGCCGCCGGCGAAGTGGCCATGACCGGCTTGCACGGCGCCAATCGGCTGGCGTCGAACTCGCTGCTCGAAGCGGTCGTCTTCGGCACCCGCGCCGCCAGTCACGCCAGCGCGTTGCTCGCCGGCGACCCGTCGCGCGGGCCCGCCCTGCCGGCGTGGAATCCGGGGCAGGCGGTCGACAGCGACGAGTCGGTGGTGGTGACCCAGAACTGGGACGAGATCCGGCGCTTCATGTGGAACTACGTCGGCATCGTTCGCTCGAACCGCCGGCTGGCACGCGCCCATCGCCGGATCACCGCACTGCGCGCCGAGATCCAGGAGTACTACTGGGACTTCATCGTCACCGGCGACCTGATCGAGCTGCGCAACCTGGCGGCGGTCGCCGAGCTCATCATCTGCTCGGCGATTCGGCGCCGCGAGAGTCGCGGTCTGCACTACAACATCGACTACCCGGAGACCGCGGCGCAGCCGATCGACACGGTGCTGTCCCGCGGCGAACCGTTCGAGCTCGACGAGAGTTTCCTGAGCTCGGTGCGCAAGCGCGGCCCACGCTGAAGCGAGCGCCGCGGCTGGTTGGTTTTTCGTGCCGGGGTGGCGCGGAGCGCCACCCCGGCGGCATCAGGCCTGCGCCTGCTGACTCTCGATGTAGTTGACCACGTCCTTGACGGTGCGGATCTTCTCGACCTGCTCGTCGGAGATCTCGGTGTCGTAGGCCTCTTCGAGGGCCATCACCAGCTCGACGATGTCGAGCGAGTCGGCGCCGAGGTCTTCGAGGAACGACGCGTCCATGGTGACGTCACTCTCGCTCACCCCGAGCTGCTCGCAGACGATCTCCTTGACCTTCTCTTCTACCGCTGACGCCATTCCTCACTCCTCTCCTTCTCCAACTCCAGGCTGGTCACGCTGGAGCATGCTTGCGCGGCCTGCCGGCAAAGCAATCCCGCTGCAAATCGATTTCCCGCCCGGCGATTCCGGCGACGAGACTTCGCACCTTCGCTCGCGCCCCGACCCGTCCGCCGGCGCCTAGTCTTCGACTTCGACGACCTGACGACCGCGATAGATACCGCAGTGGGGACAGGCGCGGTGGCGGATCGTCGGCTCGCCGCACTCCGGACACTCGACGGTCTGGTGAGCGCCGATCGCGTCGTGTGCGCGTCGCTTGTTTCGCTTCGAGGTGGATGTTCTGCGCTTTGGTACTGGCATTGCGTCGTACTCCTCCGGGTCGCCCCTGGATTTATCGATCGACCCTCAAGTTCCTGAAGATCGCCATGCGCGGGTCGCCGCTGTCGCTCGGGCACCCGCAATTATCGTCGTTGAGGTTGGCGCCACATTGACTGCACAAGCCGCGGCAGTCGTCGCGGCACAGCGGTGTGGTCGGCAGGCTCAACAGAATCCGTTCGCGCACTAGCGGCGCGACGTCGATCTCTTCTCCCTCGTATACGGTGACATCGACATCTTCATCCTCCCCGGAGCCCAGTCCCGCATCGCGCGGGCTCGCCATGAAGTGGAACGGCGCCGAGATCGACACGGCGAAATCCCCAAGGCATCGAGCACAGTGCCCTTCCAGCGCGGCATCGATCGTTCCGTCGAAGAACAGATCCTGGCCGGCGCGGTAGTGCGTCAGTCGAACCTCCGCGGGTCGCTCGCAGCGGAAATCCTGACTCGGTCCGTTGCGCAGCGCGGGGTTCAGGCCCGACGTGGGTTCCTCGAATTCGACCTCCTCCGGTGACTCTGTGATATCGCGGACGCGAATCTTCATGCGCGCCAGGCCTCAAACAGTGTTCGGAAGCTACCGAAGCGCCTGCGCGAAATCAAGATCGGGCCCCTTCCTCGAGCCTGCTCTCGAGCCGCCGGACGCGGCGGAAGAGCTCGCCCAAACGGGTGGTCAGGACCGCGGCGCGGCGCCACTGCTGGACCGGGACGGCGGGGAAGCCGCCGACAACCGAGCCCGGCTCGACGTCGCCGGTGACCCCGGCGCGCCCGGCGACGCGGCTGAGGTCGCCGACCGTGTTGTGGCCGGCGGTGCCGGATTGGCCACCCATCTGCACCCAGGAGCCGATCTTGGTGCTGCCGGCCAGCCCGGTTTGGGCGGCGATAACGGTATATTCGCCAATTTCGCAGCCGTGGCCGATCTGTACCAGGTTGTCGATCTTGACCCCTTTGCCGATGCGGGTCTCGCCGACGGTGGCGCGGTCGATGGTCGAGTTGGTGCCGACCTCGACCTCGTCGCCGAGGATCACGGTTCCGGCCTGGATGAGCTTTTCGAGACGGCCGCTCGGCTCGGGCACGTAGCCGAAACCGTCGGCGCCGATCACCGCCCCCGGGTGCAGGGTGACGTCGTCGCCGATCGTCACCCACTCGCGCACGGTGGTATTGGCGTGGGCGGTGAAGCGGTCGCCGATCACGGTGCCGTGGTAGATCGCCGCGCACGGGCCGATGGTGGCGTCGGCGCCGATGCGAACCTCCTCGCCGATACAGGCGTGGGCGGCGATCGAGGCTCCGCGGCCGACCACGGCGCTGGCGGCGATCACCGCACTCGGGTGCACTCCGGCGACCCGCGGCGGCGGTGTGTAGAAGAGACGCACGGCGCGACCGAAGGCGAGGTACGGGTCGCTGGTCCGCAGGGTCGGTACGCTGACGTCGACCTGGTCGTCGGCAACGATCAGCGCGCTCGCCGCGCAGGACTCGAGGTAGCGCGCATAGCGGGGATTGGCGACGAAGGAGAGATCGCCGCTGCCGGCGCTTTCGATCGGCCACACGCGCGCAATCTCGGTATCCGGATCGCCGACCAGTCGGCAGTCCAGGGCTTCTGCGATTTCGCGGAGCTTCATGTTCGAATCTTATCCCGCGAAAGCCCCACACCCGCAATGCGGGAGGGGGCGCCGGCGCACACGTTCTGGGGGCGCACGGTCGAGGAAATTGGCGCCGCTCGACCCGCCGGTGCCTCGTTGCGGCGGCCCGACCCCTATGGTAGCCCCACAACGATCGGCGCCGGGTTCCACACGAGCGGCGGCCGTCCCATCCCCAACGAAGGTAGGCAGAGTTCATGTCTGAGCAGCAACTGACGTTCGGTATTCCCAAGGGAAGCCTCGAAAAGACCACGCTGGAGCTGTTTCGCCGCTCCGGCTGGAAGATCCAAGGCGGCAGCCGCAGCTACTTCCCGTCGGTCGACGACAGCGCCATGAAGTGCGTCCTCGCGCGCCCGCAGGAGATGTCGCGCTACGTCGAAGGCGGGTCTCTCGACGCCGGCATCACCGGCCGCGACTGGACGCTGGAGAACGAGTCCGACGTCGAGGTCGTCGCCGACTTCGTCTACTCGAAGTCGAGCATGCGGCCGACGCGCTGGGTGGTGGTGGTCAACGGCGACTCACCGGTCACCGAGCTGTCACAATTGCAGGGCAAGCGCATCGCCACCGAGATGGTGGGGCTGACCAAACGCTGCTTCGCCGAGCAAGGCGTCGACGTCGAGGTCGAGTTCTCGTGGGGCGCAACCGAAGCCAAGGTGGCACAGGGGCTGGTCGACGCGATCGTCGAGGTCACCGAGACCGGCAGCACCATTCGCGCGCACGGCCTCAGGATCATCCACGAGATCTGCGAGTCGAACCCGCAACTGATCGCCAGCAAGTCGGCGATGGCCGATCCCTGGAAGCGCGCCAAGATCGAGCAGATCTCGCTGCTCCTCAACGGCGCTCTTCAGGCGGAGGCAAAGGTCGGTCTCAAGATGAACGTCCCCAAGGCCGGACTCGACAAGATCGTCGAGATGCTGCCGAGCATCACCGCCCCGACCGTCTCGCCGCTCTACGGCAGCGACTGGTTTGCGGTCGAGAGCATCATCTCCGAGCACGAGGTACGCGATTTGATCCCCGAGCTGCGCACTGCCGGCGCCGAGGGCATCATCGAGTACCCGTTGAACAAGATCATATGAGCGCGTCGCCGCTGAAACGGTCGACCTTGGTGGTGGCGGCGGCGCTCGCCATCGGCTGCGCCGGCCCGCCATCGGCGGAGGATCGAGCCCGCGAGGCGGCGGCCGACATCGAGGCGTCGATCCAGGACTACGACACCCCCGCCCTCAACCAGCAGGTCGAGGAGAGCGCGGTGGTCGAGGTGCAGGAGAATCTGACTACCCTCGACGAGTTCATGGGCGAGATCGACGGCGAGATCGACCCGGTGCTGGTCAACTCGATTCAAGCGTTCCAGCGAAAACAGAACGAGGCCATTCCGTGGTGGCGCTTTTGGCAGCGCCGGCCCAACGACGGCTTGATCACCCCGGAGCTGCGCCGGGAGATCGCCGCGGCCGCCCAGGCATCGTGAAGCCGGGCAGCCGCGCGGCAGCTACTCCTGCATGCGGCTGATGATCTCGTCCTCGCGCCCCTGCCGCTCGAGCTCGTCGTTCTTGCGCGCCTCGCGCAACGCCAGGTAGGTGAAGTAGAAGAGGAGCACCATCAACCCGACGATTGGGATGTTGTCGGGCAAGGTGAGGATGTAGAGAAAGTGGGCGAGCGGGGTATTGGGACCAGCGGCTGCGAGCACGTCGAACTCCTCCTCCGGCCTCGGCTACCAGCGGCCCCCGACCTTGTCAACATTTGGGCTTTGCGAGGGTTTTGCGCGAAGCGGTGGCGGCGATGAGTGAGCCGCTGCTGATCGAGAGCGACGGCGAGATCGCGCAGCTGACGCTCAATCGCCCGCAGGCGCGCAACGCCCTCGACCGAGCGCTGCGCCGAGCCCTCGCCGGCGCTTTCACCGAGCTGCGATCGACGGCGCGGGTGGTGATCCTCACCGGGGCCGGCTCGGCGTTCTGCGCCGGCTTCGATCTCACCGAATTGGCCAGCGGCGCCGCCGGTGCCGATGCCGCGACCGCCGGCGGCGACATTCGCAGCGAGCTGATCCCGGCGATCGAGCAGTTTCCCGGACCGATCATCGCCGCCGTCAACGGTCCGGCGGCCACCGCGGGCTTCGAGCTCGCCCTCGCCTGCGATCTGATCATCGCCTCGACCGAAGCGCGCTTTGCCGACACCCACGCGCGGGTCGGCATCCTGCCGGGCTGGGGATTGAGCCAGCGCCTGCCCCGCCTGATCGGCATCGCCCGCGCCAAGGAGCTGGCGTTCACCGGCGGCTTTGTCGACGCCGAGCGCGCCGAGCGCTGGGGCCTGGTCAACCGCGTCGTTGCCGGCGACCAGCTGCTGCCGACCGCCCACGCCCTGGCGCGCGAGATGATCGCGGCGCCGCGCTCGGTGCTGGCCGACTACAAGAAACTGATCGACGAAGGCTACGCCACGGATCTCGGCAGTGCCCTCGACCTCGAAGCCGAGCGCGCTCTCGAGTCGGCTCGGCGGATGTCCGCCGACGCCGCCGCGGCGCGCCGCGATGAGGTGGTCCGCCGCGCGCGCAAGTCGCGCGACTGAGGCGGACCCTACCCCGCTACTGCGACGCTTCCTCGCCTTCGCTCGCCGCCTCTGCCTCGGCATCGGCGACCGGCTCGGCTTCGACCGGCTCGGCTTCGACGAGAACGACCTCGTCGCTGGGCATCTCGATGACTTCCTCGACGACGATTTCCTCGCCGACGACCAACTCGTCGGCGGAAATCGTGGCGCTGCCGTCGTAGGCGCCGACCGAAGCGGCGGCGATGGTGTCGCCGTTGTCGACCATCGGCTTGGCGGTGAGCAGGCGCTGCAGCAGCGCCGAGTCGAGCTTGCCGATGTACTTGCGCACGCCGAAGTTGCGTTCCCACGGCGAGACGGTGACCCGGCCGAAGGCGACGTAGCGGCGGCCCTCGATGTAGTAGAGCCGGATCTCGTACGGCAGGAATGGGTCGTCGAGCTCGACCCGTTGGAACTCCGCGTAGTCGGGAGGCCCGTAGGCATCGATCCAGTCGCGCAGCTCGTTGTTCTTGTTCATTTCGTTGCGGAGCTCCGGGTAGTCCAACAGGATCGGCTCGCCGACGTCGACGATGCCCACCCGGTAGGGTTCCTCGCGAAACTCGAGCGCGCTGACCGCGCTGGTCCAGAGAACGGCGCCTACGGCGATGGCCGAAACAATTCCACGTGATCGCATTCCACAACCTCCTCGATTCGCAAGGCTACGGGCGGTCCTATGGGTCGTCAAGCGACAATTCTGCCGATCTCTCATTTAGATCGATCCGCTGGGTGTCTGCTATGGCAGACGCTTTGGCGAGCCAAACGCGGTCGCTCGCCCGAGCGTGCTCGAGCTACTTGCCGGTGAACCGTGGGGCGCGTTTCTCGGCGAAAGCGCGCACTCCCTCGCGGTAGTCCTCGCTGCCGAAGCAGCGCCGCAGCGCCGCATCCAGCGCCTCGAGATCGCGCGGCCGCCCCGATTCGACGACCTCGCGGATCGCAAGCTTGTGCGCCGCCAGGGTGAGCGGCGCGCCGGTGGCGATTTGCTCGGCGGCGGCGCGCACCGCGTTTTCGAGCTCGGCGTCGTCTGCGACATGTTGCACCAGGCCGATCGCGCGCGCCTCGTCGGCGCCGACGGCGCGGCCGCTGAGCAGCAGGTCGGACGCCGCCGCCGTGCCGACGAGGCGCACCAGGCGCTCGATGGCGGCCAGCGGATAGGCCAAGCCGAGGCGCAGCGCGGGGATCGCGAAGCGCGCCGAGCGGGCGGCAAAGCGAATGTCGCAGCTCGCCGCGATCGAAACGCCGCCGCCGTAACAGAGCCCGTTGACCATCGCCAGGACCGGTTTGCCGACGCTCTCGAGTGCCGACCAGGTCGCCTCGGAAAGCTCGTCGTAGCCCCGCGCCGCTTCGGCGTCGTTTCGGATCTCGTCGAATTCGCTGATGTCCGCGCCGGAGATGAAGGCGCGCTCGCCGGCGCCGCGAATCACCACGACGCGCACCGCCGGGTCGCTGCCGAGCGCGGTCACGGTCTCGGCGAGCTCGCGCCATAGCTGAGCGTTGAGAGCGTTGTGCGCCTGCGGCCGATTGATGGTGAGCCAGGCGATCTCATCCTGGCGCTCGACGAGTAGGATGTCGGTGGCTTCGGTCATCGAATAGTCGTTTGCGGCGGCAGCCGCCAGATCAGGGATTGAAACATCTGCTTGCGGGCGGGGCAACGTCGGGGGTGCCGTGGCGCTCTTCGCCGCCGCATCGCGGCCGATGGCGCGAGGCCCCGTCGAGTGGTTCAATCGTCGTGTGCCGCGCAAGAAGAAATCGAAGCGGTCGGCCAAACCGTCGGCGCCGCCGTCTTTCTCCAACCAGCCGTTCAAGGGGCTGAAGAAGGCGTCGCCGCGTCCCGCGCCAGCGCCGCCCGAAGCGGCGCCGCGGGAGGCGCCGGCGGCGGACGACGGCTCGCTGTTCGCCGACGCGATGAGCGACGTCGCCCGCCTCGACAGTCGGCGCGGCCCGTCCCTGCCGCCGCCGGTGCAGCAACGTCGCCGGCGGCCGGTCGAGGATCCTGACGCCGAAGCCCTGGCCGAGCTGTCGGAGCTGGTCTCGGGTTCGGGCGGCTTCGACATCACCGACACCACCGAGTTCCTCGAAGGCGCGGTCAGCGGAATCGACGCGCGCTTGGTGCGCCGCCTGCGGCGCGGCGATTTCGCCTTTCGCCGCCATCTCGATCTGCACGGACTCACCGTGGCGCAGGCGCGCGAGTCGGTCGACGGCTTCCTGCGCAGCGCCGCGCTGTCGGGCGAGCGCTGCGTCTTGATCGTCCACGGCCGCGGACTGAACTCGCCGGATCGAGTCCCGGTGCTCAAACGCCATCTCGTCGACTGGTTGTCGCGCGGCGCCTGGGCGCGCAGCGTGATGGCGTTTTCGAGCGCCCGTCCCTGCGACGGCGGTGCCGGAGCGCTCTACGTGCTGCTGCGCAAGACGCGCGACTCGAAGAAACGGATCCGCGTCACCGAGGGGGCGAAGTGGTAGGCAGCGGCGGGCGCTGCAACGCGTCGGCGATGCGCAGCGCGGCGCGTCCGTTGATGCTGAACGGCTTGCCCCAGTTGCCGAGGTCGAGGCCATCGAGGCGGCGCTGCGCCGCGTTGCGCCAGGCTTGCTCGGACGCCAGCCAGCCGGCGTAGGCGACTGCGGGGTAGTAGCGGATGTCGCGCTTGCCGGAGCCGACTACGGCCGCGGCGTAGGCACGCAACCAGGCGTCGATCTCGGCGCTGGGCGCGTAGTCGCGCAGCAGTGCCAGGCCATCGGCGAGGATGCCGAGCTTCCAGCTGAGCTTGGTGGCGGGCGGGTGGGCGTGCATACCGCGTTGGGCGTACCACCGCGCAGCTTCCAGGTAGCGCGGCTCGCGCACCACGTCGTAGACGCCGAGCAGCGCGATCACCGGCCAGCCCCACTGGCGCGGGTTGCCGCGCAGGACGTCGCGCGAGCGGCGAACCAGGTAGTCGGCGATGCCGCGCGCCGCGTCGAGGGCGCGGCGATCTCCGCTCAGCAAGTAGGCCGAGACCAGGCCCTCGGTCCAGGTGTGGCCGAGGTCGATGCCGCCGAGCTCGAAGGTGAAGTGCAGCGGATTCTTGGGGTGGTTCATGCCGACCCACTCGGCGCGTTCGGGCAGAGCGTGGATGATGTCGACGTCGCCGAAGTGACGCGCCGCGGCGACCATGTCGTCGAACACCCGCTCGTCGTTGCTGGTGGCATAGGTCAGCGCCAGCACCTGGGTCGCGTCGTACTCGAGGTTGCCCCAGGCGTCGGTGCCTTTCACCGTGTCGCGGTAGCCGGGAAAGTTCCAGTCGCCCCAGTTGAGCATCCCGAAGGCGCCGTCGCGCGGCCTCGCGTTGGCGTCGCCGACACAGCGCACCGCGCCGCAGTCGTCCCAGCGCTCGCGCGCATTGCGATTGCGGTAGCGTTCGGCGGCGGCGACCAGCTTCTCGTCGAGATCGGAGGTCGACGGAGCGAGCGCGCCGCGCAACGCCCCACTGCGCGCCGTCCATTCCGGGTCGACGAAGCCGCGCAGCCGCCGCGCCACCGCGGGTGCGACCGCCTTGCCGATGGTGCCGCGCTTGGCCAGCCACAGGACCAGCTCATGCGTCTTGGCGACGCCGATGCCGATGTGGGCGACACCGCCGGCGGGCGACCACAGATCGTAGGTGATGCCACGCGAGGAAAGCGAAGCCGCCTTGGGGTACTCCTGCCAGAACCAGCGCCCGGCGACGCCGACGGCACGGTGTCGACCGCTGATCTCGAACCAGCCGCTGAGGCGCCCCTCGCTGTCGTCGCTGCCGCGGCGCACGGTTTCGCCGTCCGGCTGTTGCAGGACGACGGCAGCCTCTCCCACCTCCCCGGTGAGCGGCTTGGCCCCTTCGAGCCCGGCGCTGTATTCACCGCTGAGCTCGTCGCCCAGGGAGAGGTCGACCGAGAGGCGCTCGAGTCGGCTCTGTGCAGCGCCTCCGGTCTTGACGAAGGTGTGGTGCACGCGAATCAGCGGACTGCCGGCGTCGAACTCGATCCGGGTGCGGTACTCGAAGTCCGAACCGAACCGACCGCGCAGCGCGACCGATCCGCGCAGCGGACCCTTCTCTTCGACGGCGATCGAGGTGGGCGCACCGGCGGCGTGGACGCGACCGTCGACCACCATGCTCGAGCCGACCGCGGCGACGGTTGGATCGAGCGAGCCGATGGCGATCGCGGCGGCGATGGCGAAGCGATCCTTCGGTATCGAGAAGCGAACGGCTCCGGTGTCGACGGCGATCGCCTTCTTGGTTTCTTCGACGCGCAGCGCTCGCCGGATCGACGGTGGCGCGGCGGCGACGACGGAGAGCGGCGCCTCCTCCCCCGGCCGCAACGAGACTCGAGAATCGACCCGCGCCCAGCGCACCGAGCCGTCGGGCCATGCGGCGAGGACGCTGCTCTGCGAGGGCAGAGGCTTGCCGTTGTGGGTGACGGTCAGCGGCTGCCCCTGGCGCACGACGCCGCGCGGCAGCGGAACGTTGATGGTCAGCGGCCAATCGCCGCGCCGCACGCCGGTGGTGTCGCGCGCCACCACCGGGACCGCCAGGGCCGGCTCGGTCGCCGCTCTCGACGCGGCGACACCGGCGCCGCCGAACGCACACCCCAGCGCGGCGACGACCCCGAGCGCCGCAGGGTACCGGAAGAACCGTGGCATCCTTCCACAGTGACAAGCGCCCCTTGCCCGCGCAACGACCGGGGCTCAGGCCTTCAGGCTTGATGGGTTTCAGCCTTTAACTGATCAACGCAAAGGAGCCAAGGAGGCAAGGAGCGAAGACCCCCGTGGGAGCACCGCGCGCTGCTGCCTCAGCCCTGCAACGGCTCGACTCCCTCGAGAGGGCGGCGGCTTTGGGAATTCAGCCAGCCAAACAACACCAAAGAGCGAAGCGGGCTCAGAGTCCCAGGACTCCAGGGGTGTCTCGAGGAAATCAAGGTGTTGCGAAGCCGAGTGACTACGGTGCCGTCCTCCCAGCTAAGCCTTCGCTCCTTGCCTCCTTGGCTCCTTCGCGTTGATCAGTTCACTGAGCTCCAATGCGGCCATCCTCTTACACCCACCGAGTTGGCTTCGTGGTTGCATTTCTCGGCGGTTGCGCCGAGCATCGGCAGCGATGTCTGCGGTGGAGGTGGCGTCGGTTGCGGAGCGGGCGGGTACGGGGCCCCGGGTCGCCGTGTTTGCGATGACGGTGGTGGCGACGGTGTGGCTGCTGCACGTCGCCGGGCTCGGTGACATCCCCTTTCACACCAAGGGGGAGCCGCGCGAAGCGGTCGCCGTGCAGGACCTGGTGCACAGCGGACGCTACGTGCTGCCGCTGCGCAACGGTTACGAGATGCCGCGCAAGCCGCCGCTCTTCTACTGGCTCGGTGGCGTCGCCGCCGGCTTCACCGGCTCGCTCGACGAAGGGACAATCCGCCTGCCGTCGGCGCTCCAGTCGGGCTGCGCCGCCCTGCTGTTGCTGCTGGCGGTCAGCCTGCGCGGCCAGCCGACGGTCGGGTTTCTCGCTGCAATGGTGCTGCTGTCGAGCTTCGAGTGGACGAGGTCCGCAACCAGCGCCCGGATCGACATGACGTTGGCACTGGGTACGACCGCGAGCTTCGCCGGGTTGCTGTGCCTGGCGACGCAGCGGACGCTCGGCCTGTTCTTGCTCTACGGCGGCATGATCTGGGGGACCCTGGCCAAGGGCCCGATCGGAATCGTCTTGCCGACCCTGTGCATAGGAGTGCTGACCCTGGTCGAAGCCGGCCGGCGCTGGGTCCTGATCGGAGCCGGCATTGCCGCTGGGCTCGGGGTCGCGGTTGCCGCCGGGGCACCGGACTGGTTGGTGGCAGTGCTCGGAGCGATCGCGGCGATCGGGCTCGCCGGTGCGCTCGGTCAGTCGGCGCTGCGCGAGTACGCGCCGCACCTCGGGTTTCCGATCGTCGCCGTCGCGGTTGCCGCCTGGTACGGCCTCGCCGCCAAGGCGGGTGGAAGCGAGTTCGTCGAGACCCAGATCCTGGCGGAGAACTTCGGGCGATTCTTGGGGACGGCGAAAGTGGACGTCGGTCACGAGCACGGACCCGGGTATCTGGTGGGCGCGTGGATCGGCGGCTTCATGCCGTGGACGCTGTTCGCACCCGCCGTGGTCGTTCATCTGGCTCGCCGAGTGGCGCCGGAACAGCGCCCGCTGCGCACCCACGCGCTGGTCTGGATCGCCGTCGTCTTCGGCTTTTTCAGCTTGTCGAGCAGCAAGCGCAGCGTTTACCTGCTGCCCTTGTACCCCGCGGCCGGACTGTGCGTCGGGCTGTGGTTGAGCGCGGTGCTGCAGCGAACCGCGCCGCGCCGGCTTCTCGCTTCCGCGACCTCGACCGGAGCGGTGCTCGCCGCCGCCATTGGCGGCGCCCTGTTCGCGGTGTTCGCTCTCGAGACCGCCGGCGTGCCGCTGCTGCAGATCTTCGTCGAGCCGATCGCCGCCGCCGAGGGAGGCGCGGGCGGCGCACTCCTCACCGCCGCCCTGTCGCTCGAGGCGCCGGCGATCGCCCTGGTGTGCGGCTTGGCGACTGCGCTCGCGCTCGCCCTGGCCTACTTCGCGTCGGCGCAACGCTGGCCGCATGCGGTGGCGGCGCTGTTCGCTCTGATCTTCTGCGTTCTTCTCCTGGTCCAGCGCAGCATCCTGCCGGCGGCAGCGGTCGCCAACAGTCGCGCTGCGGGAGCCGTCCAGATTCGCGCCGTCGCCGGTGAGCGCCCGCTCGTCACCGGCCCGCGCATCGACTACGGCTTTGCCTACTATTCGGGCGGTGCGGTGCCGGTGGTCGACCTCGCGGAGCCGCTTCCCGAGCTCGCCATCGCCGTCATACCGCTCGCCGACTGGCGCGCCCTGCCCGCCGCGACCCGGGCGGGTTACGAGCTTCTGCCCCAGCTCGCTCTGCCGAAGCAGGCAAACCAGGCGGAAATGGTCGCGATCCAGCCGCTCAGTCGTTGAAGCTGCGCGGATCGACGCCGTAGCAGGGGTTGCGGCGCCGGCGTTTCGAGTTGCCGTCGCCGTCGAAGAGCCACTGGTTGGTGACGTTCTTGCCGAGACACAGCTCTTGCAGGCAGCGCTCCTGCGAGCCGTACCAGGCGATGCCGTTGGGATAGGCGCAGTCGAACTCGTTGCGCGGCCGGTTGATGTCGATCT
The DNA here is from genome assembly GCA_030430165.1 of bacterium. Lineage (GTDB taxonomy): Bacteria > Desulfobacterota > Binatia > HRBIN30 > CADEER01 > CADEER01. The sequence goes on from JAUIGL010000018.1 coordinate 47,945, forward strand.
GGACCTGGGCTGCGGCGGTGCCGGCGAGCAGGAACAGGGAGAGGCCGTAAAGGAGCCGATTCATGACCTTGATCCTTGCTTGGTTGCCGGTGTGTCGCAAGGCCGCGCTGGTTCTGCGGCCGAGGATCGCTCAGCCGTGGCGAAAGACGACCATGCGCTCGATGGACATGTCCTCGATCGAGTAAGGGATGCCGCCGCGGCCGAGTCCCGAGCTGCGGTGACCGCCGAACGGCATCCAGTCGGCGCGGAATGCGGTGTGGTCGTTGACCATGACCGCGGTTCCGTTGAGCCGGCGCGAAAGATCGAGGGCGACATCCACCTTCTGTGTGAACACCGCCGCCTGAAAGTAGCTGTCGGGTGCGTTGGCGCGGCGCACGGCATCCTCGAGGTCGCTGTACGGATAGATGCAGACCACCGGGCCGAAGATCTCCTGGTCGCTCACCTTCGCCGAGTCGGGCGGATCGACGAGCACCGTCGGCTGGTAGACGCGGTCGCCGCGGCGCTCGCCACCGCAGGCGACTTTGGCTCCGGCCTGGCGGGCCTCTTCGACCCATTGCTCGACGCGGTCGACCTCGCGCGGCTGGATCAGCGGCCCGACCTCGGTCTCGGCATCGGCGGGATCGCCGACGGCGAGCTCGCCCACCGCCGCGACGAAGCGCTCGGTGAAGCGGTCGGCGACCGAGTCGGCGACGTAGATGCGCTGCACCGAGACGCAGACCTGACCGGCGTGGTAGTAGCCGGCTTTGATCAGCAGGGGCAGCGCGTCGTCGAGATCGGCGGTTTCGTCGACCACCACCGGCGCCACGCCGCCGTGCTCGAGCGCGCAGGTGGCGCCGGGCGGCAGCTTGGCGCGCAGACTCCAGCCGACGCGCGCCGAACCGATGAAGGTGAGAAAGGCGTTGCGGCGATCGCCGACCAACTGTTCGGCGACGTCGTTGTCGCACAGCACCAGCTGACAGAGATCCTCGGGCAAACCCGCCTGGTGGGCGATGTCGACCAGCGTCTTGCAGGACAGCGGTGTGGTGCTGGCCGGCTTGACGAGCACCGGGCAGCCGGCGGCGATCGCGGTGACCACCTGATGGACGATCAAGTTGAAGGGATGGTTGAAGGCGCTGATCGCGATCACCACGCCGCGCGGCTCGTGGTAGGTGAACGCCGACCGATTGGCGGACGCCTTGGTCAGCCCCATCGGGATCTCCGACCCGGCCAGGCCGCGCAGGCAGGCGATTGCCGCCTTGATGCCGTCGACCGCGCGGGTCAGCTCGACTCGCGAGTCGACCAGCGGCTTGCCGCCCTCGCGCGCCGCTTGCAGCGCCAACTCTTCGTGGCGTTCGGCTACCGCCGCCGCCATCGCTTCGAGAATCTCGATTCGGCGATGCGCCGGCGGCCAGCGGTCGCGGTCTAGGTAGGCGGCGTGCGCCGCCTCCAGCATCGCCATCGCCTGTTCGCCGTCCACCATCGGCAGCTCCGCCAGGGGGCTGCCGTCGTACGCCGCTTCGACGCGCAAAGTGCTCATGCCAGTCCTTTCCTCAGTCGTTCGGTTTCGCTCTGTAGTCCCTCACCGAGGGCGCGGTGGTCTTCGGAGTAATCGATCGGCATCTCGATCAGGTGGACCCCGCCGGCGGCGAACGACTCCTCGAGGGTCTGACGCAACTCGCCCGGCTCGGTGATGCGGTGGCCGTGCGCGCCGTAGCTGGCGGCGTACTGCACGAAGTCGGGGTTGCCGAAGCGCAGGCCCCAATCCTCGAAGTCGGCCTCGGCCTGCTTCCAGCGGATCATCCCGTAGGAGTCGTCGCGCAGGACGATGACGCTGAGGTCGAGGCCGAGCCGGACCGCGGTCTCGAGCTCTTGCGAGTTCATCATGAATCCGCCGTCGCCGCAGATCGCGACCACCGGTCGATCGGGATGCACGAGCTTGGCGGCGATCGCCACCGGCAACCCGGCGCCCATGGTGGCGAGCGCGTTGTCGAGGAGGATGGTGTTGGGGGCGTGGCCGACGTAGTTGCGGGCGAACCAGATCTTGTACATGCCGTTGTCGAGCGAGAGGATGCCCTCGCTCGGCACTGCGTCGCGGACCTCGGCGACGACAGCCTGCGGCAGCGGCGGGAAGCGGCCGTCGCCGCGATCGCCGAAGACCTTCTCATCGACCGTCTGCTTGATCTCGGCAAAGGCGCGGAAGTCCCAATGCTCGGAGGGCTCGATCATCTCCGCCAGCGACTCGGCGTTGGCGGCGGTGCAGCCGATCACCTCGTGCTGCGGAAAGTACACGTCGTCCATCTCCGCCGGGTAGTAGCTGACGTGGATCACCTGCCTGCCCCCGGGCCGCATGAAGAACGGCGGCTTCTCGCTGAGGTCGTGGCCGAAGTTGACGATGAGGTCGGCCTCGTCGATAGCGATGTGGACGTAGTCGTTGGCCGACAGCGCGGTCGTCCCGAGAAAACGCTCGTGGCACTCGTCGACGGCGCCCTTCCCCATCTGCGTCGAGACGAAGTAGAGCCCGGTCTTCTCGATCAGAGTCTCGAGCGCCGATTGGGTGCGCTGGCGATTGGCGCCGGCGGCGATGCAGAGCAGCGGTCGCTTTGCCTGCATCACCATCTCGGCGGCGCGGCGCAGCGCGGTCTGGCTGGCGCCGGGAGGGATCGGCGTGGTGACGGCGAACGGTTCGCGATCGGTAGTCTCGGCGGCGACGTCCTCGGGCAGCTCGAGGTGAACCGGGCCCGGCTTTTCGTCGACTGCGAGGCGGAACGCGTCGCGCACCAGATACGGAATCCGGTTGGCGTCGACGATCTGTTTCGACATGTGCGTCACCGGCTCCATCATGCGAACGATGTCGACGATCTGGAAGCGGCCCTGCTTGCTCTTCTTGATCGGCTTCTGTCCGGTGATGAACAGCACCGGCAGCCCGGCGAGCAGCGCATACGCCGCCGAGGTGAAGAAGTTGGTGGCGCCGGGACCGAGCGTCGACATGCAGACGCCGACCTCGCCGGTGAGGCGGCCGACCGTCGCCGCCATGAAGCCGGCCGCCTGCTCGTGTCGGGTGACGATCAGGCGGATCTTCGAGTCGCGCAGAGATTCGAGCAAGTCGAGATTCTCCTCACCCGGGATTCCGAAGATATACTCGACGCCCTCGTTCTCGAGCGCCCGTACCAAGAGGTCACTGGCCTTCACGGCGACTCCTTTCCGTAACCACAGACGACGCGCGGCGTTCGCGCTTCCCCTTCATACTGCTGTGGTGTGCCGATGTTACAACCCCGCGAGCGCCGCTGCGGTTTCCCGCCCCGCCAAATTGACAGCCGACCCAGCCTCGCCTACGCTTCGCGACATCGCGGGCGTAATTCAGTGGTAGAATGCCAGCTTCCCAAGCTGGACGTCGCCGGTTCGACCCCGGTCGCCCGCTCTCTTCGCCAAGCGCCATGGCGCTTGGCGGAATTCCAGATTCCACAGGAAGATTCCAAAGGGTTTGGAATCTGGAATCGGTCTAGTCCTCCGTAGCCTTGGCGAAGGGGGATTGCCCGCTTCCCCTTTGCCACTGCCTATGCCCCTGCCCGTGCCTTCGCGATAGGCGCAGGCAGAGGATGGTGGCGCTGCTATGCAGCGCATCTTCCTCAGGAAGCTGATTCCTGCCGGGAAATCGCCCGCCTAAGCCGCGCTCAGCCCCAATTGGCCCGCCTTTCACTCAGGATCTCGGGCCATTACGCTGGTGTAACCAGATCTCGAACAGACAGATCTCGAACAGATCTCACACGGGACGTTGCTGGTTCGTTAGTTTGTGCAGCGCGACTGCGTCCGGGCAGCCGGTTGTCCCGCAATACGCATATCTCCCCAAGACGGATTATCTCGCAAGCGGCACCAGCTTCGATCTCCGAAGCTTGCGATCTCTCGTCACCAGGGGAACACGATGAACCACGCTCGTCGCAGCGATCAGTTCGTCAGCGGGATCACTGCGAAAGTCGAGGTCGCAGCTCGCCGCACAGACGTCGAGGGTAATGGGCCACGTGTGTATCGATGCCAGCGCCCGCCTCACCTCGGCAGTGTCGGTGTCGAGCTCGATGCGGCCGAGCTGCGCCAGCTTGGAGATTTCCCACAAGACGATCGCGGAGATGCTCCAGGAGTCTGCTCGAAGTAGCTTATCCTCCGCCGGCTTGAGCTCGTCCGCCAGCGCATACAAGAGGACGTGCGTGTCAAGATTCAGCATCCCAGCTCAGCCCAGTACTCGCGATGTCCCCTTCGATTCGTATTCGTCCTCGTAGCTTTCCGATCATCGCAGATGACTCGGCTTCAATCGGAATTAACTTCGCGACCGGTTTGCCGTGTTTGGTGATGATGATGCCGTCGGAATCGACCTTGTCGAGAACCGCCAGGCACTGCTCTTTGAACTTCGCCGCTGCTATCGTCTTCATCCCGCAAGACTAGAACAGGTCAGAAAATATGTCCACTTTTAGGTGGGCAATAAACCGGGAACCGTTCCCGGTTTTTCGGGCCGATCCGGGACATCTCGGGACAATCTGGGATACGCCAGGATCTCGCAAAACCTTGAGATCACGGGCTTTCCCCACGTTTCCCAGCAGTTGGCGTTGTCCGCCGTTTCAGCTTCCCAAGCTGGACGTCGCCGGTTCGACCCCGGTCGCCCGCTCTCTTCGCCAAGCGCTATAGCGCTTGGCGAAATTCCAGATTCCAGAGGCAGATTCCAAGGGGTTTGGAGTCCGGAATCGGTCTAGTCCTCCGAAGCATTGGCGAAGGAGGACTAGACCGATTCCCCTTTGCCACTGCCTATGCCCCTGCCCGTGCCTTCGCGATAGGCCGGGCCGGGGCGGCCGTTGCGCCCCTCCTCGATCGTGCCCCGGCAGGCACAGGCAGAGGCGAGGTACAGGCAGAGGCGAGGCACAGGCAGAGGATGGTGGCGCTGCTATGCAGCGCATCGTCCATAGGACGCTGATTTGGGCCGGGAAATCGCCCTCCTAAGCCGCGCTCGGCCCCAATCCGCCCGCCTTTTACTCGCGATCCCGGGCCATTACGCTGGTGTAACCAGATCTCCGAGGGATCCATTACGCTGGTGTAACCAGATCTCCGAGGACAGATCTCCGAGGAGGCAGATCTCCGAGGAGGCATCGGTCGGACTCGGCGCCGTCATCGACGGCTTCCGGCCCGGCGTCGTGTCTCGCGCGTAGACGGACTTTCCGGTTAACCCAGGCTCAGAACGATGGCCCAGGGACAAACTGAGGCTTGTCGCCGAGTCTCTACTCGCTTCGCCAGGTGATGAAGAGATGGCTCCAGTCCGGAGTTGCCACGAGCTGTGTGATATCGGAAGGAGGCCCGGCCAAGTTGAAGCCGACAAGCAGCGTAGTGTTGGCGGCCACCGGCAATGTGCCGTGGCTCTGGATGGTCTCGACGTCACTTGTCGAGGGGATGACCCAGCGAACAACCGGGCCGGTAGGCGGGTCCGTGAGCACAGACAGCTGAACTTCTTGAGTGGAAGCGAATGCAACGACCGCCTGCCCGTAGTCCCACGTGATCGTTCCGGCCTCCTTGATCAGGACGCCGAACGTGCCGGTGGTGACCACTTCAAACACGTCGGCGGCGCTGTTCGAGAACTGGGAAAACTCCACGTACCCCTGGTTGTGCAACACCAGATCGGCCGCCGACGTCGCATCGATCGTGCCGCGGAAGTACTCGACGCGCTGCGCCGACCCTCCTCCGCCACCGGCAAGCGGCGCGACTGGCTGGCATGCGCCGAGGTCGGTGTCGGTCTTTTTGAGAGCGGTATCGATCGGGCAATCGGTGCCGACGTCACAGGCTACGGACACGTAGAGCGCGTCTCCGGTGACGCCCGACAGGTCGACGTCGTCGAACACGTAGAGCAGCTTCGTCGGTTTTTTGGTCCCGTTGCTGTAGACGCCCCCGTCGTAGCCGGCTCGGCTCTTGGCCTCCTCGCGCAGGAGGAAATCCTGAGCCAGGCTCTGCGCGGTCTCCTCCTGGACCAGGCTCGTGCACCCGTCGTCCTCGTAGAGACCGACGGTGACGGTGCTGCTGGCCTGCTCGTAGCGCTTCAGGTTCTTCTTGAAGTGCTTGCCGTCGACCCAGAACGAAGCGGCGATGTCGGCTGCCCAAGCCGGCGACCCAACCGCGAGGGACAGAGCGATGATGGCTGCAAAGCTGCGTCGTATCATGTTCCCCCCTTAGTCAGGCCTGCATGATCCGTGCTTTCCACATCTGCGCTACCTCCGGGACCTAGTCAGCTTTTGCTGCCGTCGTCAACGAATATTTCTCGCGGTGCCGTAGATGAGGAACGCTCATGCGGAGACGCCGCGACCGCGAGATTGCCCTGGGCGCGGACGTAGAGAACACAGGTTTTCTCCCCTTGGCACGTCACCGGGTGCTCGGAGTCTCCGCTGGCGCTGAAATAACTGCCTGGCTCCAGCGCGGTTGGGGATACCGCACTGGCGCCTCGGTACTGGAGTCGGCCTTCGACCAGGATGGCGCGCAAGCTCGAGCCGCGAAGGGTCAGCGTCCCCGCGAACCCCGCGGGCACCTGGAGGAGCGTCCCGTGCAACTGACCGGGACGGCGCTCGCCCCAGAGAAATGCTGCCGAAGGATCGGCGGAGGAGTCGGAGGCGCGCGGAAGGTCGACCCATTCGAGCTGCTCTGCGCCCACCCACGCGAGGTTCGACTGGTGTATGTTGACCGGTCTTTCTCCACGGTCGAACGCCTGGTCGGGGGGCAGGACCAGGTAGGGGCCCTGTTCGATCTCGACATAGACCAGGTTGGTCTCGCCGCGGGCCGCGGTGATGTGCGCCTCGCCCGCGGGCTGTGTCCAGAACGACCGCGCCGGCATCCACATCTCGGCGGCGGTGGGATCGTCGTTGTGAACGCGACCGCTGATGACCACGCCGCGGTAGCTGACGTTGTGGACGTGGGGCGGCGAGGAGAATCCGTCGGCGAACTTGACGAGGAAGCCCGAAGGGCCGGTGCCGGTGCGATCACCCCACAGCGCGCCGGCCTGCGGGCCTTTGCTGCCGCGAGCTGGGTTGAGCGGCGACCACTCGACCTCGGACACGAGAACGACCTGCGACGAAAGCTCGGCTCGTTCCACGGAGTGGTTCGCGTCGGCCGCGGAATGCAGCCCGACCAGGGTAGCCGCAACCAGCGCGATTGCGTCGCGGAGGATTTCTCTGGTGTCCATCATCCCCATGTTTCGAGCGCCAGCTCTCGGCCGGCAATCAAGCGACATGGCTCAGCACCGACTCGATCGAACGCATGACCTCGGCGAGCTTGCCCGGGTCGAGCGCATCGGGATGCGGGTATGCGAAGCGGCCGGCGTCGTTGTCGAAGTAGCGCCCGGAGGCATCGGCGAACTCCTCGGACAGCGCAGCGCGGCACAGGATGTCCGCGCCGATTCCGATGTCTCCGCCGGCCACGCCGTAGGCTTCTCTGACCATCTTGGTGCCGAGCATCGATCCCGGATTCACGGCGACGATCGTCGGTCCCCGCGCTGCGCGTGCCAGGGCCAGGCCGCGCGACCACATCGTCAGCGCCAACTTGCTCTGTGCATAGGCCGCGCCGTCGGACAATCCGGTCTGTCCAGAGAGCGCTCTCGGGTCGACTGCGGCCTGGGCGGCGGATGACAAGTTGATCACCCTCGCCGACGTCCCGAGCAGGGGCAGGAGGTGTTGCGTCAGTAAATAGGGAGCGATCGCGTTGACCGCGAAGCGAACGTCCAGACCGTCCTCGGTCGTGGCCTGCGACACCCGATAGACCCCGGCGTTGTTGATCAACACGTCGAGCCTCGAGCACCCCTCGCGGACCGCAGTCGCAAGTGCGATGACCTCGGTCATCCGAGAGAGATCGGCGAGAAAGCCTTCGACCTCTCCGTTCCCCGGCGCGGCCGAAAGCTGCTGCGGTCGCAGACTTCAGCTTTGCCGGATTGCGGCCGTGCAGGAGGACCCGCTGACCCGACCCGACCAGCATCTTCGCCGTCTCGAAGCCGATGCCGTCGGTCGATCCGGTTATTAGAATCGTCTTGGCCATGTGCGCTGATGCCCTCCTCGGGAAGCTCGCTCAGGAGCTGCTCGCCAGGCCTGCCGCTGCCGGCGGCAACGGTTGGCCGGCGCTCTTGTGAAATCGGTGAACGCTGCCAGTCGGAAAGATCCTGAGCCATTTGTCTTTCCTTGAGAATAGGGCATATCCTTAAGTCTCTATTCGGCTTCACTGAATAATGAACTTGGACCATTTCCACTCGTTCTTGTGCATCGTCGAAAAGGGCAGCATGGCTGCGGCGGCACGCGAGCTCGGGGTTTCACCGGCGACGGTGTCGGAGCGTCTGGCCTCCCTCGAGGCGCATTACGGTGTGACCTTGCTGAACCGCACCACCCGCGCCCTCGCGCTGACCGAGGAGGGGCGAACTCTCGTCGACGGCGCGCGCTGTGTACTCGGCGAAGTGGAGGACCTCGAGAACAAGATGCGCAGCGGTGTAGAGACTCTGTCCGGTCGGGTGAGGGTCGCCGCGCCACTGGATCTGGGGCGTGCCGCGGTGGCGCCGGTGGTCGACGCCTTTCTCTCCGAGCACCCTAGCCTCTGCGTCGAGCTGATCCTTTCCGACGGTTATGTCGACGTCGTCGGCGAGGGGATCGATCTCGCGGTTCGCTTTGGAGTTCTGGCGGACAGCACGTTGCGCGTGCGCAAGCTCGGTGAGCACCCGCGCCTCGTCTGTGCGGCCCCGTCGTACGTGGAGAAGCACGGGGAGCCAAAGACGCCGGCCGATCTCGAAGATCACAATTGCATCGTGATGCGCTGGGGCAACTACCTCGACCACGTGTGGCCGTTTCGAACACGGCGCGGCGAGGTCCGGGTGAGTGTGCGTGGCGACCGGGTAACCAACGACAGCGGGTTGGTTCGCGAGTGGGCGATCGCCGGCCACGGGATCGTCTCGAAGTCAGAGGTGGACATCCGGGCCGATCTCGACGCGGGCCGTTTGCTTCCGCTCCTCGAAGGGTATGCGGGACCCATTCTCCCGGTCCAGCTGGTGTTTCCCCCCGGACGAGCCCTGCCGCGGCGTGTGCGCGCGATCGCCGATGCGATCGTTGAAGCCATTCAGCGCTGAGGTGTCCCGCGCTTCGTCCCGCGAGTCGCACGGGCGCGACCGCCACCAGCTCGGCCAACGAAGGGAGTGCAGCGCCTCGCTGCGAGTGCCCGCCAGGCTGTCGGGATCCGGGTCAGATGCGGCAGTCGGACCGACTACTCCGCGACCCCTTTTGCCGAGAGGAAGCGCTCGATTCGGACTCTCACCAGGACTTCTTCCGCGACGGCGTTGCGTCGCCCGAACTCCTCGGCTCGCTCTGCTGCGACGTAGCGCCGCGCGATGCGGGTCGCGATCGGCCTCAGTTGATCCGGTGTGAGCTGCTCGATTGCAGCGGTGCCGATGACTGTGACGAAGTCATATGGGAACGTCTCCTCGTCGACGCAGATCATGACGCGCGGCTCGGCGGTGAGATTCTTCGCCTTCACCGTGGTGGACATGGTGGTGAAGACCAAATCGTCACCGTCGAGGACGAACCAGACGGGCACGCAGTGTGGCTGTCCGTTGGGCCTGACGGTGGCGAGCTTTCCGGTTCGAGTTCCCGCCTGAAGGAACTGGAGACACTCTGCTCGGCTCATCGCTTTCATCGACACTTCCTCTCTCCGTTCTGTTTTGGGCCGTGCGCGATCGGCTCGACCCGCACGATAGCCTTTCCGGAGGCACCCCGCCGAGGGCGGTTTGAGCGGCGGTTCCGGCACTATCGGCGAACATGGATGGACTCACCTTTGCCGGGATGCTTACAGTGGAATCTTTTGTGACCGATCGGTACGGATCTGCGCCGGACCGCTACGGCTTTCTGTCTGAGGGGGACTGAATGAAGCTCGATCTGAACCGAACCGGCCGGGTTCTGGGGACCATTCTCCTGGTCTACTTCGCCGCCGCTTGCGGCAGCGACGATTCGTCGGGGGAGAACACGGTGGAGGCCGCCTTCGTCGTTACTCCGGGAGTGCGCCTGGTCACCGTAACCGGGGCCCAGGCCAAGCAACCGCTCACCTTGGTCGACGGGTCGGGGCGGCGGCTGATCACCTTGATCGCCGATGATGACGGCAACGCGGTATTCTCGCCGATTTCGGAGGAGCACATCGTCCTCGAGACGGGCACGGGAGCGGCGCCGCCGACCGGGCGCGGGTTCACTCTGCCTGCGGGCGACGGTTACGTGATTCGCGACGAGTCGACCGATCCGATCGAAGCTTCCGAGCCGTTTCGCGTTCTCGGGCGCGACGATCTTCCCGACGAGGCACTCTACGAGGGCCAGGTCCTGAACGGCGTGCCGTGGCAGATCATCGGCGGTGTGCTCGACGGACACAGCGTCGAGGAAGGCGTCAACTACCTCGAGATGAGAGACGGTACTCTGCTTTCGGCGATGGTTCGCTTCCCCGACCCGCGCTTTTACGGCGATGGCCCCTACCCCACCGTGATCGAGTTGTCGGGGTACGATCCGTCGAACCCGAGGAGCCCCGAGCCTGGCTCGCTGATCGCCGGCGCCTTCGGTTACGCAACGGTCGGCGTGAACCTGCGCGGCACCGGTTGCTCCGGTGGCGTGTTCGACGTGTTCAGCTCGGCCGAGCAGGCCGACGGCTACGACCTGATCGAGATCGTCGCGCGCCAACCCTGGGTGCTGCACAACCACGTCGGCATGGTCGGGCTGAGCTACGCCGGCAACACCCAGCTCTACGTCGGCTCGACCCAGCCGCCGAGCCTCGCCGGCCTGGCCGCGATGTCGGTGATCGAGGACTCGTGGCAGATGGCCTGGCCGGGCGGCATCTACAACGCCGGCTTCACCAAGCAGTGGATCGAGGAACGCGAACGACAATCTTCCGGCGGTCAGGGGTGGACCCGCGACCGCATCGAGGCCGGCGACACGGTGTGCGAGGCGAACCAGGCTCTGCGGGCGCAGAGCGTCGGCTTCGAGGCCTTCGTGCGCGCTCTCGAGTCGCGTCCCGGCGACGCCGACGACCGCGACCTGTCCAAGCTGGTCGGCTCGATCAACCGGCCGGTGTTCCTGACCGGCGCCTGGCAGGACGAGCAGACCGGTCCGCGCTTCGCGACGATGATCGACCAGTTCAGCGGCCCCGGCAAGAAGCGTTTCGTGCTCGCCAACGGGCACCATCCGGACGGCTACAGCGGACACAACCTGAGTCGCTGGTACGAGTTCCTCGATCTCTACGTCGCCAAACGAGTGCCTCGCCTGCTCCAACTGGTGCGCGACGTGCTTCCGTCGGAATTGGAGAGCAACTTCGGGGTTCCGCTCGACCTCGACCCCGACCGTTTCGCCGATCTCGACGACTCGCAGTACGAAGAGGCTCTGGCGCGGTGGGAATCGGAGCCGGCGGTCACGGTAGATTTCGAGGTCGGCATGGGCGACCCGGAGAACGCGCTCGGCGCGCCAGTCGAACGCTTCTCGGCGCAGTTCGACGAGTTCCCGCCGGCCGACGTCGAAGCCTGGCGCTTGTACCTGGCTGGCGGCGGCAGCCTGACCGACCAAGCTCCCGCTGAAGAAGGCGCCGACCGGTTCACTTTCGATGGAGACATCGGGCTCGTCGGCTATGCCAACGAAGGTGGGTTCAACTTCATCCGGCCGACCTTCGAGCTCAACCTCGATTGGCAGCCGACGGCCGACGGCAAGGGGCTCTCCTACCTGACCGAGCCGCTCGCCGAAGACTTCGTGATTGCGGGGTCCGGCCACGCCGACTTGTGGCTGCGCAGTGAAAGCAGCGAAGCGGCGCTCGAGATCGTGCTCTCCGAGGTGACTCCGGACGGCGACGAGGTGCGCATCCAGAACGGAGTCCTGCGCGCCGGCTTCCCGGTCGACGAGGAACGCTCCGACGACCTCACTCTGCAGATTCTGTACGATGCCGACGCCTTCGAGCCGGTGCCGGTGGACCAGTGGGTGCTGGTCCGCGTGCCGATCTTCCCCGTCGCACACCCGCTGCGCAGCGGGTCGCAGTTGCGGGTGCAGATCAATACGCCCGGCGGCGATCTGCCGCTGTGGTTCTTCGAGAACCGCGACCCGGGTGGCGACGACATCGGCTACAATATCGGCCACGGCGGCTCGGTCGCTTCGTCGATCGTTCTTCCGGTCCTGCCGGCGGGGGCTATAGATGTGCCCGTCGAGCGACCGATCTGTGGCGCGTTGCGCGGACAACCCTGCCGCGGCTACGAGCCGCTCGACAACGCGCCGTCGTGATCATCACTGCTTTGCCGCAGCGGAGCCGTTGTCGCAGCGTCTGGAGAATCCGACCGGACGGCGGCCCGAGCTCGGTACCTATGCCGGTTCGCGGTACCGAGCTGCAGACAAGGCAGTTGATTTTCCGACAGGCGATCGTGATAGCTTGACGTTCATGCGATACGGACCGGCGGCGCTGTGCCGCACACTGACCTCCACCCTCTGTGCCTTGGCGCTATCGTTGTCGGTGCCGTCCGCCCTGGTCGCTGCGCCGACCGGCCACCCGACCTTTGCCAGTCCGCAGGCGGCGCCGATCGCTCTGTCGCCGACGCTCGCCGAGCTGTACGTCGCCAACACCAGCGCCGACACTCTCGACATCGTCGATACCGATCAGCAACTGGTGATCGAACGGGTTGCGGTGGGCATCGACCCGGTCGGCGTCGCGGTGCGGCCGGACGGCAAGGAGGTCTGGGTCTCGAATCACGTCTCCGACACGGTGAGCGTGATCGACGTCGAGCCGGGCAGTCCGACGCGCTATCAGATCATCGCCACCATCACGGCCTGGGCGGACGAGGGATGGGCGACCGATTTCGACGAGCCGGTCGGCATCGCCTTTGCCGACAACGACAAAGCGTACGTCGCGCTGTCGTCGCGCAATCGTATCGCGGTGGTCGACGTCGCCAGCCGCGGCGTCACCAAGCAGATCCAGGTTCACGCCCAGGAGCCGCGCGCGATCACGGTGCGCGGCGGCCGCCTGTTCGTCATTCCTCTCGAGTCGGGCAACACCACCGAGCTCTCCGGTTGCCTCGATCCCGACGATCCTGGCTGTACGTTTGCGATCGCCGACCTGGCGTCGAACTCGCGCGACATCATTCTCACCCGCAACATGGTGGCCGACATCGTGCGGCGACCGGGTGCTCCAGACCGCGACCTCTTCGTCTACGACACCGCGGACGACAGCCTGCTGTACGAGGTTTCGGGGATCGGCACGCTTCTCTACGGACTCGCCGTCGACTCGCAGGGCCAGGTATTCATCGCCCAGACCGAGGCGCGCAACGACGCCAATGGCGCCACCGGCACCGCCGGTGACGGTCTCGCCGAGCTCGAGAATCGGGCTTTTCTCAACCAGGTGGCGCGAGTCGATTGCACCCTTGCCTGCACCGGTCCGACCGTCTTCGACCTCGAGCCGCTGCCGCCGGTCGATCCGCTCCCCGGCGAGCAATTGGCGACGCCGTTCGGCATCGAGGTGAGCGGCGACGACGCGATGGTGGTCGCCGTCGCCGCCGCATCGAGCCGTCTCTTCACGATGGATCCGGACACCGGTGCGGTGATCGGTATCACCGAGGTCGGTGCCATCCCGCGCGGGCTGGCTCTCGAGTCGGCGCCAGACGGCGCCGCCAGCCGCGCCTGGGTGTTGAACGCGCTCGACAACAGCGTGTCGTTGGTCGATGTCTCGACTCCGGAGAGCCCGCAGGAAACGGCGCGGATCGCGCTCGCCGATCCCACCCACCCCGACGTCAAGCTCGGCCGAATCGCCTTCAACGACGCCAATGCCTCGACCAATGGCACCTTCGCTTGCGCCAGCTGCCATCCCGACGGCAACACCGACCAGCTACTGTGGAACGTCGGCGCCCCGCCCTGCATCACCGCCGGCTGCGATCAGATCCAGCCGCGGGTGACGATGCCGGTTCGCGGGCTGCGCGACACCCTGCCGCTGCACTGGGACGGCGTCCCGGGCGATCCCTTCGGCGGCATCAACGCGGTGGTGGCGGACTCGGGTCAGACCGTGCCGCCCAACTGCAGTGACGAGCACAGCTGCTTCCGCCACCTGGTCGACGGCGCGATGGCGACCACCATGTGCGATCAGTCGGACTGTCCGACCGACGTCAACGAGCTCGGTCTCGCCGGCGAATTCAGCGAGGCCGAGCGCGACGCAATGGCGGTCTTCCTGCGCAGCGTTCCCTACCCGCCGGCGCGTTCGCGCCGGCTCGACGACCGTTTCTCGCCGCTCGGCGCCACCGGCTTTCGCAACTTCCTGGTCGGGGTCGACGCCGATCACCCCGGCTGCAGCCGCGCCGGCGCCTGCCACTCGCTGCCGTTCTGGGCCGGTACCAACACGCCGGGAACCGGAATGGACGCGCCTACCTTCCGCGGCATGACCGATCGCCACCTGCTTCTGCCGAACGGCCGAGCGGGCATGTGGGGCTTGATCCAGCTCGACGTTGCCAACGACGTCGCGTGGAACCCGAGGCACGGTCCGGACGAGCTGTACTCGTGGGGCATGACCTTCGGCACCGCGGTGGTGCCGCTGGTCAATCGCAACAGCGCCGGGACCGGGCCGTTTCCCCTCTTCCAGTTGTTCGAAGAGGGCTCGACCGGATTCTCGGCGGTCTTCGGTCGCCAGGTCACGCTCAACACCGCGACCGCAGCGCGCGGCAACGACACCGAGGTCGCTGCGATCCTCGAGCGTATGGAGGCCGCCGCCGACGACGGCGTGGTCCAGCTCGATGCGCAAGGGATTCTGCTCGACGGCGCCGGCGAAGAAGTCGCGCTCGACTACCGCGCCGGGTTCTACGAGTCGGCCGGCGGCCTGCGCATGAGCGCCAAGCAGATGATCCGCGGCGCGCGGCGCGGCAATCTGGTGGTCACGGTTACCGCCCGCATCGGCCCGAGCTCGGATGTCGACCATCCGCAGCCGGCGCTGTGGTTGCCGGCGATCAACCCGAACCGGCGCACCAGCCTGCAACAGATTCCCGAGCTGACCGACCAGCCGACGCTGACGCTGTTCGGTCGCCACATCGCCGAGGGGGCGATCGTCGTCGTCGACGGCCGCGCCGTCGAGGCGTCGGTAACCTGTGCCTCCGGCGGTGCCTTACCCGCCTGCGATGACGACGAGCTGCGGATCGATCTCGCCGAGTTTCCGACCGAGGGCGATCACGCTCTGCAACTGGCGACGCCTGGAGGGCTGCTCAGCAACGAAGTTCTGATCGTCTTGAATGCCTGCCCGGAGGAAGCGAGCTTCGCCTCTCTGAAGTGCCGTCTCGCCACTCTGCTGGAGACCGCGCAGCGGTCCGCTGATCTGGGAACGCTGCACAAACGCCTGGTGCGGTTGCTGTCGCGCGCCGACGAGTCCAACCGCAGCGCCGAGCAGCTCGTCGCCGAGGATCGCCAGCGTTCGGCGAGCGGCAGGTTGCGGCGGGCGACGAAACGGCTCGAGCGCTTCGAACGAGCTCTCGGGTCGCGACGCGGGCAACAGCAGATCCCGCCCGAAACCCGGGCGACGCTCACCGCGCAAGCGAGCGACATTCGCGCCGATCTCGAGCTGCTCGCCGGTTCACTCTGAGCTTGGCGCAGTGCCAGGTCGGCAGGACGGGGCTTCGTCCTAGCCCGGCTCACCGGCGCCGGCGATCGCTCGCACGACGATCTGCGCAGATGCCCTGACCGCGCTGGTAAACCCGAAGAAGAGCCCGAAGCTGCGGGCGGCGGGAAGACTGGTGACGTAGAGTCCGGGCACGGTGGTCTGCATGCCGGTATCGAGCTTGGGGAAGCCATCTTCGACGGCGATCTGCCCGACCAGCGAGTCGGCGAGATACGGCAACCGCGATAGATCGGGCTTGTATCCGGTGGCGAAGATGACGTGGTCGACGGCGCGCTTCTCGCCATTGTCGAACGACACCTCGATCGCATCGGCGCCAGTCTGGCACGCGGTGATCCGGGTTTCCGGCATGATCTCGATCTGCGGATGGTCGAGGCGGGGTGCCAGCCAGGGTTCGAGCTTGAGTCGTCCTTCGACCCAGAATCGCTTGTCGAGACGAGCTCGTTCGTCGGCGGGCATGTCGTGGATCCACGCCGGGTCGCGGGCGATGCGCTCGAGCAGCTCGCCGACCCAGGACCAGTCCGACTCGGTGAAGCTCGGCGTCGGGTGGCGATGCGAGACATGGACCGCCGCCGCGCCTGCTTCGCGCAACAACGCAGCCCATTCGAAGGCGCTCTGGCGGCCGCCGACGATCAGGCAGCGCTTGCCCGCCAAGGCGCCGAGATCGACGCAGTCGCAGGTGTGGGAATAGCTCGCTTGCGGCAGCGTGCCGGCGATATCGGCGGGGATGTTGGCGAAGTGCTTGAACCCGGGTGCAAGGATCACGTTGTCGGCGGCGATCGAGGAGCCGTCGTCGAGCTGCGCGACCAGGCCGCTGCCGCCATCTCGGTCGAGCTCCTCCACCAGCGACGGCAGCGGCTCGATCGCCTTGCGGCGACGGAACCACTCGGCGTACTCGAGGTAGAAATCGAGAGTCAGGGGCTCGACATCGGCCGGGGTTTGGCCGCGTTCGCCGAGAAACGCCTCCATGGTGTCGACGCCGGTCGGGTCGAGGTGCCAATCGCAGGCCGAGCGCAGCAACATGCCGCGCGGCATGTTGCGCTGCCAGAACTCCATCGGCCGACCGCAGAGCACGTGCTCGATCTGCCGAGCCCGCGCCAGGGCGGCGATCGAGAGACCGAACGGGCCGGCGCCGACGATCAACAGTTTGGTGTGAACGGCCATGAGTCGGGGCGACGCTAGCACGAACCCGCCGCGCGGTGGGAGCGCTCGGCAAGCCCGCCGTCGGCGCGCTCAGCGGCGCAGGGTGCGATCGAGCGTGGCGCTGCGCCCGTTTGGCGCGGCCGTTGACCGAGGTTGGGAGCTTGGAAATACTCCGCCGCATGGCACGTCGGCCATTTCGTTGAAGCAATGCTCGCCCGGAGGCTCCGGGCGCCGATCGCGCGCGCTGAGCAGGCTCCCTCCGGCGCGCGCTGGAAGGAGTCATGTATGCACCCGTACCGGGACGCGATCGACCGAAACTCTCACGGAGGCCGGCCATGAGCGAGGCCCTGGTGATGGGCGCGGTTGCCTACGACCCGAAAGTGGTCACCATCTGGGACGGCTTCCAACGCTGGTTCGCCGAGCACGATTTCGCCTTCGACTACGTTCTCTACTCCAACTACGAGCGCTTGGTCGAAGCCCATTTCCACGGTGACGTCGATCTCGCCTGGAACTCGCCGCTGGCGTGGCTGCAGGCGGAACGGATCGCCGATCGTGCCGGTCGCCGCGCCGAGGCGATCGCGATGCGCAACACCGACTGCGACCTGACCAGCGTCATCGTCGCTCGTTCGGACTCGGGCATCGAGTCGGCCGCCGATCTGCGCGGCAAGACGGTCGCCGTCGGTGCCGCCGACTCGCCGCAGGGGACGTTGATTCCGCTGGGGCACCTCGCCGAAGCCGGCCTCGAGCCGGACAGCGACTTCACCGTGCGCCGCTTCGACGTCCTGCTCGGCAAGCACGGCGACCACGTCGGCGGCGAACGCGACGCCGCCAAGGCGCTGGTCCGCGGCGAGGTCGACGCCGCCTGCATGATCGACTTCAACCACTACTTCTTCGGCAAGGAAGGAACCCTCCCCTCGGGGTCGACCCGTATCCTCGCCCAGACCGGCGAATACGACCACTGCAACTTCACGGTGCTCGACGACGCTCCCGCCGATTCGATTCAGCGCTTCCGCGAGCTCCTGCTGTCGATGTCGTACGACGACCCGCAAGTGCGCCCGCTGCTCGATCTCGAGGGGCTGAAGCAGTGGGAGCCCGGTCGCACCGAGAAGTACGCCCTGCTCGCTCAGGCGATCGATCGCTTTGGTACCATCGACGAGTTCGTCGCGCGGGTGGCCGAGTCGGCGAAGTGATCGTCGTCGATCTGCGCGACCTCGGCCTCGACCGCGGCGGCCATCTGCTGGTCAAGCGCGCGCTCGGCCGCAGCGCCGCCGGCGACGCCGTCGCCGTGCGCGGGTCGGCGCCGGGGTTGGCGGTCGATCTCAAAGCCTGGTGCCGCAGCCAGGGCCACGAGGTCGAAGCCGACGACGGCGGCTGGAAGGTGCGGCGCAGTGCGACCGCGGACGGCCGCTGGCGGCGCGCCGAGGCGACCGGGGATCCCTCTGCCGTCGTCGACGACGCCCCGGCGCACTGGGGACTCGCCGCGCGCGGTGCCACCGTCGAGGCCGGCGCTCCCGCCTTCGATTTTCCGCTACACACGCGCGATGCGATCTGGGCCGACGAGGCGGCGGCCCTCTACGCGCAGGCGGCCGCGGCGCAGTGGGATCCAGCGACGGCGATCCCCTGGCAGACCCCGATCGACCTGCCCGACGAAGTCGAGGACGCGATCGTCCAGATTCTCACCTACCTGATCGAGAACGAAACCGCCGCCCTCGTCGTTCCCGCTCGTTTCGCCGCTCAGGTGCACCCCCACTTCCGCGAGGTGATGCAGCTGCTCGCCATCCAGGCGGCCGACGAAGCACGCCACATCGAGGTCTTCACCCGGCGCGCGCTGCTGCGGCGCTCGCGTCTCGCGCTGTCGACGGTCGGCGGACAGGCCTCGCTCAAGACTCTGGTCGACGAGGCCGACTTCGCCCTCGCGTCGTTCCTGCTCTCGGTGCTCGGCGAAGGCAGCTTTCTCAACCTGCTGCGCTTTCTCCACGAGCACGCCCCCGACCCGGTCACCCAGGCGGTGATGCGCCTGACGGCGCAGGACGAGGCGCGTCACGTCGCCTTCGGCATTGCCCACCTCACTCGCCACGTCGAGGCCGACCCGGGTTTTCTCACGCGCCTGGCGTCGGCGGTCGAGCGGCGCCACGATGCGCTCGCCGAAACCGCGGGACTGAACGAGGAGGTGTTCGACGCGCTGGTGTTGCTCGCCGCCGGGGCCTGGCAACCGGAGGCGATCGAGCGCGGCTGGGATGCCGTGCAGACGCTGCAACGGGCGATGGAGGACGGACGCCGGCAGCGGCTGGTGCGCATCGGCTTCGCCGCCGATGCCGCCGCGGCCCTGTCCGCCCTTCACACCCGCAACTTCATGTGAGGCGGGTGCCGGCCGAGTGGGCGCGAGCCGAGCCCGAGCCAGTCAGTCTTTTTCGCGACCGGCGCGTTGCCCCGCCGACTCGAGCAACTTGCGGATTGGCTCGAGTCCCGGCTCGTAGAGGACTCCCGGCAGCATGCCGCCATCCATCTCGATGGTGGCGCCGTTGATCACGTCGACGCGACCGCTGATGCTAGCGCGGGTGCACGACCACCGGCAGCTCGTGGAAGCCTTTGACGAAGTTGGAGCGAACCCGCACCGGCTCGCCGACCACTTCGACGCGTTCGTAGCGCGCCAGAATCTCCTCCCAGAGGATGCGCAGCTGCATCTCGGCGAGGCGGCTGCCGACGCAGAAGTGGACGCCCCAACCGAAGGAGAGGTGGTCGCGCACGTTGTCGCGATCGATCAGGAACTCGTTGGCGCGCGCGATCACGGTGTCGTCGCGATTGCCCGACACGTACCACATCACCACCTTGTCGCCCTTGCCGATCTTCTTGCCGGCGAGCTCGGCGTCGCGGGTGGCGGTGCGCCGCATGTGGGCGAGCGGCGTCTGCCAGCGAATCATCTCGCAGACCATGTTCGGGATCAGCTTCGGGTTCTGGCGCAGCTTGTCGTACTCGTCGGGGAACTCGTTGAGGGCGAGCACGCCGCCCGAGATCGAGTTGCGGGTGGTGTCGTTGCCGCCGACGATCAGCAACACCAGGGTGCCGAGGTACTCCATCGGCGTCAGATCGCTGGTCGCCTGGTTGTTGGCCAGCGCGGTGATGAGATCGAGCTTGTCCGGCTGCTGTCCTTCCCTCTCCTTCCACAGTCCCTCGAAGACCGAGAGGCATTCGCGCAGAGCGTCCTGGCGTTCTTCCTCGGTGGTGCCGGTGGCGCCGACCAGCGCCGGGCTGGCTGTCGCCATGTCGGACCAAAAAGTCAGTCGGCGCCGCTCGGCGTAGGGGAAATCGAAGAGGGTTGCCAGCATCGCGGTGGTGAGCTCGATCGACACGGCATCGACCCAGTCGAACTGCTCGCCCACCGGCACGCTGTCGAGAATCGCGATGACGCGTTCCCGGATCAGCGGCTCGAGCTGGCTGAGGTTGCGCGGACCCAGGACCGGCGACACCGTCTTGCGGTGCGCGGTGTGGCGCGGACCGTCCATGGCGATGAAGCCGGGCGACAGGTTGAAGTCGGGTAGCGGGTCGCCGATGACGATGGATCCTTCCGACGAGTATGTCTCCGGGTCTTTCTCGACCGCCATGATGTCGTTGAAGCGAGTCACCGACCAATACGGGCCGAAGTCGCTCGCCGCGCAGTAGTGTACCGGGTCCTCGTTGCGCAGCCGCTCGAAGTAGCCCCAGTGGGTATCGGTCTCGAACAGCTCGGAATCGGACACGTCGATCCGATCCAGCGGGATCGATCGCGGGTCTACGCCGGCTTGTCCCTTGGACGGACTGGTAAGGATCGGGGTTGGCTCAGCCATGGTGCTCGCCTCCGCGCCGCTCGTCTCAGCCACGTTGGGCGTCCTCGATTGGCTTCCAGTGGAACAAACCGTAGATCATCGTCTGCACGAAGTGGTTGCCCATGCTGCCGCCAGCGCGCTCCATCACGCCGCGTTTGACCACGAACTCGGCGAGGTGCGCGGCGAGTGTGCCCCACAGCGCGAAGTGCCCGGCGGTGACCACCCAGCCTTCGCCTCGCAGGATTGCGGCCAACGAGCCGAACCAGATCAGCCAGACGCTATGCTTCATGAAAACCCCTTCTGCTGCTCGCACGGATTGGATCGGAGACGGGAGTATGCCAGCTCGCGCCTGTGGAACCAAAGCCCGGCGTCGGTAGTGGGTCAGTTTGGACCTCGGGAACTAAACTGAGCCTCGCTGCGCTCGGTCATCCGAGGGTCCCTCACCCGGCCTCCGGCCGACCTCTCCCACAGGGAGAGGCATCTGAATTCTCTTCTCCCTGTGGGAGAAGGGCAGGATGAGGGTCCCTCGAATGGGGGCGAAGCCCCACCGATGTATCTTCGGAGCGTTCCAAACGTCGCGATCGTGGTCGAAGCGCCTCGGACGCTCTCCGAGTTTCAAACTGCCCGACTACTCCGGCGTCGCGCTTCCCACGACGATCCGGCGCGGTCGCGGCAGTCTGCCACAACCGTCTAGAACGCAGGTAGATGGTGACCGAAGCCGCATTATCGTGCCGCGCGCCCGCGCCATTTTCGATTGCGCGTGCTGCTGGGGCTCGATACGGTCGCAGCCATCGCATGGCGCGGCATGACCGCCGCGGGAGGAAGCACCGATGTCGCCATACTCGATCCGCCCAGTCCGACGATGGCTCAGCGCCGGTTTGCTCGCGCTGTCGTGGCTGGCGCCGGCCGCCGACGCGGGACCGCCACCACCGACTCCCGCGGTCGACCTGCAGTTGATCGTCACCGCCAGCGACCAGGTCGTGCACATCGCCAATTCCGGCGTCGCCGGCGACGATCGCCTCTTCCTGGTGCGCAAGCGTGGCATCATCGACATCTACGAAGGGGGCAGCATCACGGGGACCTTCCTCGACATCGACAGCATCGTCTTCGGCGCCGGCTTGGGTACCGGCGACGAACGCGGCCTGCTCAGCGTCGCCTTCCACCCCGACTACGACAGCAACGGCTTCTTCTTCGTCAACTACATCGACAACTCGGGGGACACCGTCGTCGCGCGCTACACCGTTTCGGGAGACCCCGACGTCGCCGACGGCGGCAGCGCCCTGCAGATCCTCGAAGTCGCTCAACCCGCCGGCAACCACAACGGGGGACAGCTCCAGTTCGGCCCCGACGATTACCTGTACGTCGGCATGGGCGACGGCGGCAGCGGTTGCGACGCGGCCGGGGTCGGATGCAACGCCCAGAAGACCGACTCGCTGCTCGGCGCGATGCTCCGCCTCGATATCGATGCGGACGATTTTCCCGCGGATGCGACGCGGAACTACGCCATCCCGGGGACCAATCCCTTCATTCTCGACACTGGCGTGCTCGACGAGATCTGGTCGTACGGTTGGCGCAATCCCTGGCGCTTCTCGTTCGACCGAGTGACCGGCGACCTCTACGTCGGCGATGTCGGCCAGAGCGGCGCCGGACGGCGCGAAGAGATCGACTTCCAGGCGGCGGCAAGCAGCGGCGGCGAGAACTACGGCTGGCCTGTTGCCGAGGGCACGCAGTGCGATCCCGGGACCTGCGGTCTCGGCAGCTGCCCGACGCCGATTCCCGCCTGCGCCAGCCTCACCTTTCCGCTCTACGAGTACACCTCGGGCTGCGCGGTCACCGGCGGCTTCGTTTACCGCGGCAGCGCGATTCCCGATCTCGCCGGTAGGTACGTCTTCGGCGACTACTGCTCGGGCGACATCACCGCGCTCGACGTCGGGACGCTCGACGACCCGGTGGTCGCCGATACCGGCTTCGAGCTGACCAGTTTCGGCGAGGACATCGACGGCGAGCTCTACGCCGCGGTCGGCGACGAGATCTACATGCTGGTATCGGCGGGCACGCCGACGCCGACCGCGACTGCCGAACCGAGCTCGACCCCTGCGCCTCCCGCCGCCTGCCCCGCCACCCCGGAAGCGGGTTGCCGGGCCGCCACCAAGGGCATCCTGAAGATCAACGACCGCACCGACGACAGCAAGGATCTCTTCCTGTGGAAGTGGATCAAAGGCGCGGCGACGACGCAGGTCGAGCTCGGCGCCGATCCGGTGGGCGGCGACACCAGCTACGCGATCTGTGTCTACGACGAAACCGGTGACCTGCCGGCGCTGTCGCACCAGCTCCTGGTTTCGCGCGGCGGCGAGCTCTGTGGCACGAAACCCTGCTTCAAAGCGGTTGGCGGCGACCCGCCCGACGGCAAGGGCTGGCGCTACAAGGACAAGGAGACGGTCGAGGACGGCGTGCTCAAGCTGCTGGTCAAGGGCGGCGATGCCGGCAAGGCCAAGATCATCGTCAAGGCGAGAGGCGCGGCGATCCCCCTGCCCGGTCCGGTCAACGGCAGCCAGTACTACGAGCAGGACTCGTCGGTGATCGTGCAAATGCACACCAGCGACGGTGGCGCTTGCTTCGAATCCGAGTTCGCCGCACCGGCTCTGAAGAACGAGCCGGAAAAGGTGCGCGAGAAGCTCTGAATCCCTGCCTACTTCCTCCGGCCCGATCCTTTGTATCCGGACTCCGGGCGGTGCATACTCGCTCCTCATTGCGGGGAGTGAGGTCATGAGCAAGGTCGAGGAGTTCGACGTCTGCGTGATCGGCACCGGCGCCGGCGGCGGGGTGATGATCCAGCAGCTCACCGCGGCTGGGTTCAAAGTCGTGGCTCTGCAGCGCGGGCCCTACTTGAAGCCGGCCGACTTTCACGACGACGAGCTGCGCACGATGATCCGCGATCAGGTGTTCTCGGCCGACCAGGTCGAGACCTATCGCTACGACGAGAACAGTCCCACGGAAACCGGGATTTTCAACTTCATGGCAAACTGCGTCGGCGGCACGATGACGCACTGGGCCGCGTGGTCGTGGCGCTTTCTGCCGGACGACTTCAAGGTTCTGTCGACCGAGGGCGCGGTGCCCGGCGCCGCACTCGCCGATTGGCCGGTCACCTACGACGAGATGGAGCCGTACTACGAGCGCGCCGAGTGGGAGTTCGGCGTGTCGGGCGACGCCAACGGCAACCCGTTCGGCTCGCCGCGCAAGAAGCCCTACCCCAACCCGGCCCATCCCGGTCGCGTCGCCAGCGATCGCGTCGCCGCCGGCATGCGCAAGCTCGGACACCACCCCTTCCCGACGCCGGTGGCGATCAACTCCCGGCCCTACGGACGGCGCTCGGAGTGCGCCTACGGGGGCTCGTGTCTGGGGTACGGCTGTCCGGTCGGTGCCAAGGCGACGACGCTCTCGGTGTGCATTCCCAAGGCGCTGGCGACCGGCAACCTCGACCTGCGTGCCGACACCACCGCGCGCGAGATCAAGGTCGACGACCAGGGGCGCGCCCGCTCGGTCGTCTATCTCGACGACGACGGCAACGAGCACGAGGTTCGGGCGCGCTACG
This sequence comes from bacterium, assembly GCA_030430165.1. GTDB lineage: Bacteria > Desulfobacterota > Binatia > HRBIN30 > CADEER01 > CADEER01. The sequence continues at coordinate 72,098 of JAUIGL010000018.1, forward strand.
TCGTCGTCTCGGGCAACGCCGTCGGCACGCCCCAGCTGCTGCTGATGTCGCAGAGCGGGCAGTTCCCCCACGGCCTGGCAAACTCGAGCGGCCTGGTCGGACGCTACCTGACGCTGCACCACGTCGGTGCGGTCGCCTTTACCCTCGACGAGCCGTCGCGCAGCGTCACGGGACTGCACAGCCACATCGCCATGGACGACTTCCACCCGAGCGACGCCAAGCGCGGCTTCATCCGCGGCGGTGTGATCGGCGAGGCGAACAGTCCGGTCAACCAGCCTCTGATGTTCGCTCTCACCACCCACATCGGTTGCGGCGAGCGAAACTGGGGGGCCGACTACAAGAAGTACTTGAAGAAGTTTCCGCGCTCGGTCGGCCTCGCCGCGGTTCTCGAAGACCTGCCGATGGATGCCAACCGAATCGACCTCGATCCCGAGGTAAAGGATCGTCACGGCCTGCCGGCACCGCGCATCACGCACCGCCAGCACCCCAACGACTACGCGATGAACCGCTGGTACACCAAGCAGATGCTCGACATCGCCGACGCGGCCGGCGCGGTCGACAAGTGGGAAGCGCAGTTCTACACGCTGCCCACCGAGAAGTCGGCGATGAAGGGCTTCATGCACTTTCACGGCACCTGCCGCATGGGCGATGATCCGCAAACCTCGGTCGTCGACCGCTGGTGTCGCAGCCATGACGTCAAGAACCTGTGGGTCGTCGACGGCAGCGTTTTTCCGACCTCCGGAGGGTACAACCCGACGCTGACCATTCTCGCCAACGCATACCGCGTCGCCGATCGCTTCGTCCGCGAAGCGAAACGGCAGAACGTTTGAGGAGGCGCCGATGTCGAACGATGTATCGAGACGCACGTTTCTGGCGGGCACGGCTGCTTACGGTACCGCCCTGTGGGCGCTCGCCAACATCCCGCGTCCGCGCGCGCTACGGGCGGCGCAAGAATCGACGACGCCGAGCGTGTTGTCGGCCGAGCAGTGGCGCACGGTCGAGGCGATCACCGGCCGCGTCATTCCCACCGACGAAGAACCCGGCGCGGTCGAGGCAAACTGCGTCAATTTCATCGACAAAGCGCTGGCCAACGAGGACGCGCGCGCCAAGCCGCTCTATGACGCCGGTGTTGCCGGAGTCGATGCGGTGTCGGCGAAGCGATTCGACGCACCGTTTCACGAGCTGGACGCGGACCGCCAGGACCAGATCCTCGCCGACCTCGAGGCCGGCAAGGCGGCAGAGTGGCCGCACGCGGAGGTACCCTCGCCGCTTTTCTTCGAGACGGTTCGCGCCCACACGGTGATCGGCTTCCTCGCCCTGCCGAGCTACGGCGGCAATCGCGACATGGCCGGCTGGAAGGTCACCAAGTACCCCGGCGGCGGCCACCACCTCGGCGGTTACTCGCCGGCGCAGATGAGCGGCAAGGCGAAGGTGACGACCGCCTGGGACGAGGAGATCTGATCGGATCACCCGCCGCCGGCGGCGGCGTCGCGCTCATGGACTTCGATGATCTGGACATCGCGACGCTGCGACGGCGCAGCGGCGAGAAGTGGAACACCTATCCGGATGACATCCTTCCGGCTTGGGTCGCCGACATGGATTTCCTGCCGTGCGGCCCGATTCGCGAGTTGCTGCGGCAACGGATCGAGATCGGCGACATCGGTTATCCGGACGACGCGTCCTACGTCGAGCTGCGCGAGGCCTACGTCGAGCGCGCCGAGCAGCGCTACGGTTGGCGGATCGACGTCGATCGGGTGGTGCCGCTCACCGACGTGGTCCAGGGGATCTACGGCGCGCTGTTGACGTTGACCGATCCCGGCGACGGCGCAGTCGTCCAACCGCCGATCTATCCACCGTTTCTACACGCGGTGCCGGAGTCGCGCCGCGAGATGATCCTCAATCCGCTGGCGGAGGTCGACGGACGCTACGAGATCGACCTGGATGATCTGCAACGGCGCATCGGCCCGCGCACGCGCATGCTTCTCTTCTGTAACCCGCAGAATCCTACCGGGCGCGCCTTCTCTCGGGGCGAGCTCGAAGCACTGGCCGAGGTCGTCCTGCGCTACGATCTGCTGGTATGCAGTGACGAGATCCACGCCGACCTCGTCCTCTCCGGCGCAAGCCACGTTCCCTTCAGCTCGCTGTCGCCCGAGATCAGCGAGCGAACGATCACCCTGACCTCCGCCACCAAGGCGTTCAACATCGCCGGTCTTCGCTGCGCGGTCGCCCACTTTGGCAGCGCCGAATTGCAGCAGAGGTACGCCACCATCCCCGAACACTATCGCGGCGGTCTGGGAAGCTTCGGGCTGGCCGCAACCGTAGTTGCCTGGCGTTCGGGGCAGCCGTGGCTGGACGAGGTGCTCGCCTATCTGGAGCGAAATCGGGCGCTGGTCGAGAGCTTTGCCGAAGCGCGGCTGCCGGGAGTGCGCCATCGTGCTCCGCAGGCGACCTATCTCGCTTGGCTCGACTGCCGCGACCTGCAGCTCGACGGCTCGCCCTACGAGCATTTCCTGCGACGGGCTCGAGTCGCCCTTTCCGACGGTGCGGCGTTCGGCGCCGTCGGCGAGGGTTTCGTCCGACTCAACTTCGCTACCTCGCACTCCATCCTCGAGGAGATTCTCCACCGGATGGCGTCGGCGTTGGCCTGAGGCCGAAGCGAGCTCCGCTTTCAGCGGCGACGGCGCTGCAGGACGATGTCGCCCTCCGCCTCGCCGACGCAGCTGCCGTCGTCGCGATACAGGCGAGCGGTCGCCTTCGACCAGTGGCGGCCGCGATCGTCGGCGGTGCGCGGGCCGGCTTCGGCTTCGTAGCGGACCAGCAGCTGGTCGTCGTCGACAAGGAAGCGGTAGCGCATCGAACCGATCAGCATCGACTCCTCTTCATCGGCCGGCACACCGTCGCCGCGGATGATCTTGCCGGCGTCGCCGAGCGCCTGTTCGGCGACGCCCAGCAGAGACCCCGGCGGCTCGATGCAGGCGCCGCGGATCCGGGTGCTGGTCCACCCTAGCTCGTAGGCTGGAAGCGCGAGGCGCTGGCCGCAGCCGAGCAGGTAGTCCGACATGCGGCGCTCCGGTGAAAGGCCCTTCGCCTCGGCCTCAGCGAGGGCGAATTCCATCTCCGCTCGCACCGGCTCCTGTTCGGCGTCGCCCGAGCCGCGGGTCAGGCGGACCGCGACAGCAACCGTGTCGTTGGCCAGGGTCGCTTCGGCGAGCCAACGCAAGATGTGCGCATCGTCTGCGACTGTCGGATTGCCGCGTGGGTCGGCGACCGGGATGGCGCGGCGGAAGCGGACCGCGATCTCGGCGGGCAGCGGCGCCAGCGAGTTGGGCACGACGGTGAGAGCACCGAGCGTGGCGCAGCGCCGCGACAGTTCGGCGAGGATCGCGCCGGATACGGCGGGCCAGCGATTTCCTTCGAGGGCGCGATCGGAAAGGATGGCCAGCCCGCGGCAGGCGCCGGGCCGCCAGTCGCTGCCGTGCGGCAGAGTCGGCAACACCAGTCCGGCTGGAAGCACGTCGTAGTCACCAGCGTGACGTTCGAGTTGTCGGTGGTAGTCGTCCCGTGCCATCGCCCTGCTCCTCTTGCCCCCTCCCCGGCGTCGCTTGCGCGGAGGAATCTGCTCTTCTTACAACTTCGCGCCGCAGTCTTTACAGTACGTCGCCCCGACGGCGTGGCCTTCGCTGGCACAAGCGCGGCACGCCTGGGTGCTCACCCGCCCGCGCGTCGCCTCGGCAATTTCCACCGAGACGATCCCGGTCGGGACGGCGATGATTCCGTATCCCAGGATCATCAAGATTGCGGAGATGGCGCGGCCGACCGGCGTGACCGGCGCCAGGTCACCGTAGCCGACCGTAGTCAGGGTGACGATCGCCCAGTACATCGCCGTCGGAATACTGTCGAAACCGCTTTCCTCGCCCTCGATCACGTACATCGCGGCGCCGACGATGATGACCACGGTGAGCACCGTGAACAGGAACACGGCGATCTTGCGGCGGCTCGAGCGGAGCGCTTGCCACAACAGCTCGGATTCGCCGACGTAGCGCGCCAGCTTGAGCACGCGGAAGATGCGCAGCAATCGCAGCGTGCGGATCACCAGCAGCGACTGTGCGCCGGAGACGAAGACGCTGGCGTAGGTCGGTAGCACGGCGAGCAGATCGACGACGCCGAAGAAGCTGCGCGCGTATGCGCTCGGCACGCGAACGCTGATCAGGCGCAGGCCGTACTCGACGGTGAAGGCCAAGGTGATCCCCCACTCCAGAGTGCGCAACGTTCCGCCGTAGCCGGCGCGAATCCAGGGCACGCTGTCGCAGATGACGATCACCAGACTGACTCCGATGAGCGCGAAGACGGCGACGTCGAATGCCTTGCCCGCCGGTGTGTCGGCTTCGAAGATGATCTCGTGGAGTTGCTCGCGCCACGGCGCCATGGGCTTGGAGTGCTCGGTCGACGGCATGCGGCGTCAGTCTACGCAATGCGCCGGTCGCCGCACAATCGGCGGCTCGAGGCGCTTGCGGGTGACCACCAGGTGGTAGCGGGCGATTGCTCCTTCGCTACTTTGCTCCTTGGCGTTGATCAGTTCTCTGAAGACCCTGCGCCCCGAGCCACTCTCGCATCAGGAACTGGCATAACGGCTCACCGCCAACGGTACCATCGAGTCGATCTCGTCGACCGATTGTCGGCGGTGGTCCCAGCCGAAGTGACGGATCGTCACCGCGCCGGGCTCGAAGTCGACGATGTGGAAGCCGTTGCTTTCCGTCACCGGCACCACCTCTTCGACGTCGAGGGTGAGCGACGGCGCAGCCGGCGCGCCGCGCGCCGCCGAGGGCCAGCCGATTCGCGTTCCCGGTGTACCGGCGATGACGCTGATCACCGGGTTCGCCGCGAGGTCGACCGAGCCGGTGCGCACGATGCGCTCCTCGGCGATACTGTGGATGTCGGACGCCATGAACAGCGGAATCGAGCGATTCTCGGATGCCGATGCCAACAATCGGTTGTGTTGCTCGTTCCAGGCGCTCTTCCAGCCGGGCTTGATGGCGTCGGTGCTCAACGCGCCGTCGCCGTCGACGACGTCGGGATACCACTCGGCGTACTTGCCGGCGCTCCAGCCGGGTGGGTTCGACGGCAGGTGAACGACGTGGTCGACTGCGCGGTCGGCGGTGCGGTCGTGCAGCCAGGTCTCCACCGGCGGCGGCACGATGCCCTCGCCGGCCAGCGACACGAAACCCTTGCAGTCGTAGAGCAACCCCTCGAACAAGCGCCCGTAGCGCAGGGTACCGAACGCCTCGCTCAGTCCGGCCGTCCGATCTCGCGCATCCGAGCCGGGCAGCCCGCGCGGGCGGCGGAGGTCGGGTAGGAACTCGGGGTAGTAGAGGTGCTGGGTCGCCCGCGCCAGACGCAATGAGATGTCGTCGGGCGGCGGCGCGACGAAGCTCTCGGTGAAGCGATCGTCCTCGAAGTAGTCGTGGTCGTCGCGCAGGAAGAAGGTCGGCGTCGAGCGCAGCATGGTGCCGTAGAGATCGGCGATCTGCGGACCGACCGCGCGCTTCAGCACGGTCTCGTTCGAGGTGCCGATGATCGGCAGTCCAAAGTCGAACTCTCCGGCGTAGTCGATTCCGGTCGGTGAGGCTCCGGTGATCAGCGAGTTGGGAATGGATCGCAGATCCCAGTAGACGTGATCTCCGGACACCACCGCCGCATCGGGTGCCTCGGCGAGGGCCCGTCGCAGCAGCCGCTGCCGGGTCTCGACACTTTGGTACAGCGGAAAGATGTCGTGGCCGCCGGCGCAGCCGTAGACCAGCAGACGAAACCCTTCGGTGGCCGTATCCGGATGCGGAAAGGTGGCGAGATCCCAGGCTTCGCCGAGCAGCTGGCCGTCGGAGCGAATCTCCAGGCCGTAGCGGCGCCCGGGGGCGAGGCCGGTCGCGTCGAACGACCAGAAGCGCCCAGCGCGGTCGCCCTGCAGCCCGTCGATTCGCCGGCCGCCGATTTCCAGAATCGGCGGGGCCGCCGGCGTTTCGACGAAAGACACCTTCAGCAGGACGCGGTCGTGGCTGACCGTCGGTAGAATGTGCGCGATCGCTCCGCCGTCGGCCGGCGCCGGGTCGCCGGAGCCGCAAGCCGGCGCCCAGGCGGCGAGCGCGGCGGCGCCGAGGCTCCGCCGCAGGAAGCAACGCCGATCGATCGGCCGGTCCGAGAACACCGGCGGGTCGCCAAGCCTCGCCTGTCTGCGCCGTTCAGCCACGATCGCTCACGCTACGGGTCATCTGGGATCGGTGCTCGACATCCGCCCCCGCGACCGGGTGGCATTCGCACGCCTGTCGTTCGCGCCACTCCGCACTTGCGCCGCTCCAACTCCCTCGTCCGAATCAGCTGGCAATCCAACGTGTTTCTGCTCGCGATCGATGCGGTCAGTGAGGCTAGTTGTCCTTGCGCCGGTCGAACAAGTAGATCACTCGCTCGCCACCGGGATTGGATCCGGTGAGATTGGCGGTCGACTCCCACACCACGAAACGGCCGTTGCTGATTCGCGGGTTGAAGTTGCCTCCGAACAGTGACCGCGAGAGCTGGATGGTCGTTCCCTTCTTGCGATCGAAGAGGAAGGTGCGCCGGTTGGTCAGGCTGGCGCCGGTGTCGTCGGCATCGCTGGTCGACTCGAAGGTGACGAACCGCCCGCGCGGGTTCGAGTCCGGGTTCACGTTCTCGCCCACGGTGGTCGAAGTGATCTGTTCGATCGCGCCCTTCTCCCACAGAAAGAGCTCGCGGTTTCCGTCGCCGTTCTGCCCAGCCATGTTTCCGTTGGAGCTGAAGACCAGGATGCGGCCGCGCTTCGATACGGAGCCCGCGAAGTTCTCGACCGGCGGTGCGGTATCGGTGATCTGCTCGAGGTCCCAACCGCCCCGTTTGAACTTCGCCAGATAGATCTCTCGGTTTCCGTCGCCGTTCTGACCGGTGTAGTCGGCCTCGGAATCGAACATAACCTGGCGGCCGGTGTGCGTGCGTGGCCGGCGATTGTCGCTGCCCGTCGAATCGGTGATCTGGACGATCGTCCCCTGGCGGGTATCGATTGCGAAAATCTCGACGTTGCCGTCCGCGTTGTCGCCGGTGAGATCCGCGGCCGATTCGATCGAAACCCGGCGCCCGCCGCGATCCGGCTGTGGCGCAGTCGAGTCTTCGAGGTCGTCGCCGGGTGTGATCGCGAACACGACCGAATTGGGATTTGGGGGTTCGTTGCGGCGGAATTCACGGCGGCTCCACAACAGCACTTCGAGCGATCCGTCGGGATTGACCCCGGCGAGATCGGCATCGCTGGTGAAGGTCGTGTCGCCGCGTCGATTGACGCGTGGTGCCAGAGTGCTGCCGGCCCCACTTGGGTCGTGCGACGTCTGGGTTACGAGGACGCACGCCCCTTCCGTGACGATCGGATCGGAATCCAGGTCCTCGGGGCAATCGCGCTGGCGCGTGCACGGAGCGCCGGGATTCGTCCCGCCGAGACAGAAGGCCCCCGCCTTCTTGCTCGGCTTTCGGTTCAGCAGGAAGGTCTCTTCGCTGCCGTCGGTGTTGTCGACGGTGATCCTGGCGTCGCCGTTGAGATCTTCTCCCGAGACGAACGAGATGAACCGGCCGCTCGAGGACACGTCGGGACTTTCGCCGATGGCGACGAAGAGAATCTCTTCGGAGGGCTCGCCCTCTTCGCATTCGCCGGCGACGCTGGGGAAGCCCCCGGGCGCCGGCGCACACAGGAACTCGATGAACGAGGTGTCTGCGGGGACGACGTCCAGCACCTCGTCGCCGAGCCCGCCGGGCCGTTCGGTGGCATGGAATGGTCCGGTCTGAGACCCCCACCAGTTGAGGGTGGCGTCGGAAAGCCCCTGCGAGGTGTTGAGAAGGCCGACTCCGTTCCCGGTGATGTTGTTCTGTACGATTCGGCCGTTGTCGCCACCGACGATGAGCTCGACCCCGACGCCGGAGTGATTGCTGATGTCGTTCTCGGCGATCATCGCGGCGCTGGTTCCGGTCAGCGCGCCCAACAGCAGGCCGTTGGTCGTATCGTCGATCGCGTTCTGAGCCACCAACAGCGACTCACCCTTGTCTTCGAGGGCGACGCCGTATTCCGCCGTCGGCCCGGCGATGGTGTTCTGTTGCACCGTGACCAGGACGTCGGCGCCGCCCGGGCTGTCGAGCGAAACGGCACGCGTCGCCGCCCCGGTGATCTGGTTGCCATCGAGCAGCGCGCAATCGACCTTGGCGCTCCAGGCAATGGCGGTGCCGCCGCCGGTGATCAGGTTGTCGCGGATGGTGACGTTCGAGCCGCGCCCGGGTTGGGCGCAGGCCGAGGACTCGCCGAGGCCGCAGATCGCCGAGGCGGAAATGACCGTGCTGGCCGTGCCGCCGGCGAGGCCGAGGCCTTCGATGACGACGCCGCTCTGCCGGATGTCGACGAGGGGCGAATCGGTTGGATTGATCGTGGTTACCCCGGCGCCGCCGGTCGAGCGAACGCGGACCTCACGGGTCACGTCGAACGATTCGCTGTAGCTGCCGGGGCAAATCGAGACGATGTCGCCGTCGGCCGACGCATCGATTGCCGCTTGGATGCCGCCGAAGCTGGGAGCGCCGCAGCCGCCGACGAAACGCTCAGTCGGCGGGCCGGCGTGCGCAAAGGTGCATGCGGCGGAGATCGTACAGTCGGTGTCGCAGCCGTCGCCGTCGAAGGCGTTGCCGTCGTCGCACTCCTCGCCGATGATCGGTTCGAGCTCGCCGTTGCCGCACACCGGTTCGCCGAACGTGACCAGGCCCGGTCCCGCGGTTTCGAAGTCTCCGGCGATGCTGGGATCGATCTCGACTTCGATGCTCTCGAGATTGGCGAGGTCGACGGTGGGAAAATTGGCAAAGTCGAAGGACACCAACTGGAGCCCTACCATCGCTCCATTGAATACGTCGGACTCGGTGATGGTACCGTCGGAGAGGGTGAGCTCGACCGTGTACGGCAGTGCCGAGGAATCCGTCAACAGCGACAGCTCGATGCCGTCGGAAAGGCTCAAGTCAGCGTTCAGGCCAACGCCGTTTGCGTCGTAGTAGATCGTAACCAAGCCGTCGGCGGCGACACTCGACGAATAGTCGAGGATCTGCGCGAACGGCACCACGCCGGACTTGACCAGGGGGCTGCCGCCGCCGGCGACGGTCATCTCGACCGTCATCTCGCGCGATCCACCCATGACGCCGGACAACCCGGTATCGAGAACCGTCGTGCTGCCGACCGAGTTTTGCTGCACCCCGGGCGGCTCGATCGTCCCGATGGCGTCGCTGAAGTCGTCGATGATGGTTTGGCCGAATCCAGAATTGGCCGATGTCACCAATACGAGACAACAAATCGCGGCGAATCGTTCTGGCGACTGCCAGCTCAGCATCGTGGTTACCCCCGTAAATCGTTTTGGTGCTCGGTCCGAACGCCACCGCACGCGCAGACACCCCCGCCGGCCGCTCGGAAAATCGAATGCCGGCGATGTCACCCCGAGCACCCGCGCCGGGACTATCGCCCGTCACCCCCCGAGTTGGCAAGTGCTTTGTCTTGTGTGGGGTCGCTAGCCTGAAACTCCCTCTGTTGGCGTAAGTTCGGGCAGAGGAACGAGCTGATAGCCAAGTTGGTGGGCGGAGGAGATGATCGCCTGGAGGCGTTTGTG
>JAUIGL010000019.1 GCA_030430165.1 bacterium
CCAAAACCTCCTACGAGTGTTTCGAGGTTTCTCTCGACGACGGCGTCGCGCACTTGCGCATGTGTCGGCCGGAGAAGCGCAACAGCATGGTGCCTTCCTTCTGGGAGGACTTGCCGGCGATCGTCTCCGAGCTCGATGCCAGCGGCGACGCCCGCGCCCTGGTGATCTCGTCGCAGGGGCCGCACTTCACCTCGGGAATGGATCTCGCGGTGTTCGCCTCCGGCGACGGCGAGCAGATCGCCAAGCCGGTGCGCGGCGTTCGCACCTATGAGACCGTCCACCTGTTGCAACAGTCTTTCTCCTGTCTCGAGCGCTGTCGCATGCCGGTGCTGGCCGCCGTTCAAGGCGGCTGCATCGGCGGCGGAGTCGACATGGTCACCGCCTGCGACATGCGCTACGCCACCGAGGACGCGTTTTTTTGTGTCCAGGAGATCAATATCGGCATGACCGCCGACGTCGGCACCTTCCCGCGGCTGGCCAAGGTGATCCCCGAAGGGGTGGCGCGCGAGATGGCGTACACCGGTTGCCGGTTGCCGGCGGCGCGCGCCCGCGAGGTCGGTCTGGTCAACCAGGTCTACGCCGACCAGAGGGAGATGCTTGCGGCAGTACTCGAAACCGCTGCCGAGATCGCGTCGAAGTCACCGCTGGCGATCTACGGCTCGAAGCGCATGCTGAATTTCGCGCGCGACCACTCGACCGAGGATTGTCTCGACTACATCGCCATCTGGAACGCCAGCATGTTCCAACCGAGCGAGATGGCCGAGGCCTTTGCCGCGAACCGGGAGAAACGAAAGGGCGAGTTCACCGCGCTACCGCCGCGCCGCGACACGCCGAAGTAGGGGCTGGGGTGGCGTACGATGCGATCATCGTGGTTTCGTTCGGCGGTCCCGAAGGGCCGGACGACGTCATGCCCTTTCTCGAGAACGTCACGCGCGGTCGCGGCATCCCGCGCGCACGTCTGGCCGAGGTCGCCGAGAACTACCAGCGCTTCGGCGGGGTGAGCCCGATCAACGGGCTCAACCGCCAGCTGATCGCCGCCCTCGAACGCGAGTTGCGCGACTACGGACCGCAGCTCCCGGTCTACTTCGGCAACCGCAACTGGCATCCCTTCCTCGAGGCCACCGTGCGCGAGATGGCGGCGGACGGCATCGGCGCGGCGCTTGCCTTCGTCACGTCGGCATACAGCTCCTATTCGAGTTGTCGCCAGTACCTCGATGACATCGCCGCCGCCCGCGCGGCGGTCGGCTCGTCGGCGCCGGCGATCGACAAGCTGCGCGCCTTCTGGAACCATCCCGGTTTCATCGCGCCGATGGTCGACCGCCTGGCGCAGGCGATCGCGGCGATTCCGGTCGCCGACCGCGAAGCTTCGCGCATCGTCTACACGGCGCACAGCGTGCCGCTGTCGATGGCCCAGACGAGCGACTACGAGCTGCAGCTGCGCGATGCGTGTCGCCTGGTCGACGAGCGCTTGCCGGAACCGCTGGCCTCGGAGCTGGCCTACCAGAGCCGCAGCGGTCCGCCGAGCGTGCCGTGGCTGGAGCCCGACATCCTCGATCGCCTGGAGCAGTTGGCGGCTCAGGGCGTGCGTCACGTCGTCAATCTACCGATCGGCTTCGTCTGCGACCACATGGAGGTGGTGTTCGACCTCGACACGCAGGCGGCGGAAAAAGCGCGCGACCTGGGCATCGGATTCACTCGGGTCGCCACCGCCGGCAGCGATCCGCGCTTCGTGTCGATGGTGCGCGAGCTGATTACCGAGCGCATCCACCCGGGTAGCGAGCGGCGCGCGCTCGGGCCGCTCGGGCCGCGTCCCGATCTCTGCGCGGCAGACTGCTGTCCTCCGCCGCGTCGACCGACCCGTGACTCCTGACGTCGATCCGCGCGCCGAGGCGGACGGGGTGGGGGCGCCGGCGCCGCGCATGCTGCTGGGGCTCGGTCTGGTGACGGCCTGCGCCCTGGCGTTCCAGGTCTTGCTGACGCGCCTGCTCTCGGCGGTCCTCGCCTACCACTTCAGCTTTCTTGCGGTTTCGCTGTCCTTGGTCGGCACCGGCGCCGGCGCGATGCTCCTCTACCTGCGTCCCGACCGCTTTCGCGCCCCGGTGGCGAGCTTGCTGGCGAGTTGGACGGTGCTGTTTGCCGTCGCCCTGGTCGCCGTGCCGGTTGCGGCTGCCCAGCTCGACTTGGCGACGACGGCGGCCCGGTGGTGGTCGCTGCGCTTTGCGCTCATGTCCCTGGTGGCTGCGGTTCCCCCGTTCGCCGCCGGCGTCGTCGTCGCCCTGGCATTGAGCCGCTACGTCGAGCGCGTCGGCTTGGTCTACGGCGTCGACCTGTTCGGCGCCGGTGTCGGGGCGTTCGTCGCGGTGCCGCTGATGTGGTCGGCGCCGGCGCCGGTTCTGGTGGTCGCTCTCGCCGCGGTGGCGGCTGCTGCCGCGGTGTCGTTCGCAGGCAAGGGTGCGCTTGGCGGGGCCGCCCTGGCGGTTTCGGTCGCGCTATCGGTCTTGGTGTTGCACCAGGCGTTCTCGATCCTCGACCTGGGGAGTGGGTACGAGCTGCCGGCGGATGCGGAAGTGCACGAACGGTGGACACCGCTGGCGCGGGTTCTCGGGGTGCACGATCCTTCGAGCGAGACCTTCGCGATGGTGCTCTACGACCGCGTTTACGCGCCGGTTCCCATCGTCGCGCCGGATCGGGAGCTCACCTGGCGCGAGCTGCAGACCGGGTTGCAGAGCATCCCCTACCGCTTCGCCGGTCCCGGCTTGGCGCTGGTCGTCGGCGGGGGCGGTGGCCGCGACATCCATACGGCGCTGTCGGAAGAGCAGTATCCGGTCGACGTGATCGAGCTCAACGAGGGGATTCGCCAGGTCGTCGACGAGGATCTCGCGCGGATCTCCGGCAGTCCGTACTCGTTGCCCGGGGTCGACACCGTGGTCGGCGACGGACGTTCGACGCTGGCCGCGCGGCGACAGCTCTACGACCAGATCCACCTCGGTTTCACCGACACGCTGAGTGCCAATGCCGCCCAGGGCTTCGCCCTGATGGAGAACAACCTCTACACGGTGGAAGCGTTCCAGGAGTACTTCGAGCACCTGAAGCCCGAGGGGATTCTCGCCGTGTCCCGCCTCTACGATTTCGTCGGGCCGGAAGTGCTGCGCCTCACGGTTCTCGCCATGGCGTCGCTGCGCGCCCGCGGAATCGAGCAACCGCGCGACCATGTGTTCGTCATGCGCGGCACGGAGCTCGGCGGTGCGGGCATGGGAACTCTGTTGGCGCGCCTGACGCCGTTTTCGGGTCAGGATCTGAATCGGCTGCGCTTTCTCGCCAAGCTGCGCGGCGGCGAGGTCGTGTTCGCACCGGATGGGGCTGGCAGCGACGAGTGGAACGAGTTGGCGCAGTCGGCGAGCGAGCACGCGTTCTGTGCCGCCCAACCGCTCGATGTCTGCCCGCCTACCGATGATCGCCCCTTTTTCTTCAACATGCAGCGCAGCGGCGCGGAGGTGGGCGGACGGCCTGCCTTCTGGCGCGGGTTGAATCCGTACTCGATGCTGTGGACGGCGCTCGGCATTCTCGTCGCGCTTTGCCTTGTAGCCTTCGTCCTACCGCTGGCGTCGTCGCGCGCGTCGTTGCCGCCGGCTCGGTGGTCGCTTTACTTCGCGGCGATTGGGCTCGGCTACATTCTGGTCGAGATCGTCTTGATCCAGCACTTCGTTCTCTTCCTCGGGTTTCCGACCTACGCGCTCTCGGTGGTGCTCGCCGGACTGCTGGTCAGCTCCGGTTTCGGCGCGCTCGCCTCACGCCGCCTGACGGCGAGCAACGGTTTGCTCATCGCGCTGCTCCTGGCAGTGTTCCTGATCGTCGCCGGCGCGGTCGGGGTGCAACCCGTGCTGCGGGCGATGATCGATCGCCCGTTGGCTAGCCGAGTCGGCTTCGCGCTGATCCTGCTGGCACCGCTGGGGGCGCTGCTCGGGACCGCGATGCCGATCGGGTTGCGGCGCCTCGAGGAGTTGCAGCAGGGGGCGGTGCCCTACGCCTGGGGAATCAACGGGCTGACCTCGGTGCTCGGCTCGGTTGCCGGCGTGCTGATCGCGATGCAGGCGGGATTTGCCGCGACCGGACTGGTCGCCGCTGGGTGCTATGCGGTCGCGCTGGCCAGCGCCGCGACGGACGGCCGTCGCACTTGATCAAGAGGCGAAGACGACCGTCTTGTTGCCTTGCAGGATCACCCGATCTTCGAGGTGCCAGCGCACCGCGCGGGCGAGAACGGTGCGCTCGACGTCGCGTCCCTTGCGCACCAGGTCGGCGACCGAGTCGCGGTGGGAAGCGCGGATGACGTCCTGCTCGATGATCGGTCCTTCGTCGAGATCGGTGGTCGCGTAGTGCGCCGTTGCGCCGATCAGCTTGACGCCCCGCTGGTAGGCTTGGTGGTAGGGTTTGCCGCCGATGAAGGCCGGAAGGAAGGAGTGGTGGATGTTGATGATGCGCGCCGGAAACCGTTGGATGAATTCGCCCGTCAGGATCTGCATGTAGCGGGCGAGCACGATCAGGTCGATGCCCTCGCGTTCGAACAGCTCCGCTTCGAGGTCTTCCTGCTTGCGTTTCGTGTCCTTGGTGATCGGGAACACGTGGTAGGGGACGCCGAATTGCACCGCCACCGGCTCGAGGTCCGGATGGTTGCTGACCAGCATGCTGATCTCGCAGTCGAGCTCGCCGGCGCGGTGACGCAACAATAGATCGTAGAGGCAGTGGTCGTAGCGCGAGACCATGATCGCCATCTTCTTGCGCTGGCTCGCGTAGCGCAGCTTCCAATCCATGTCGAAGCGCTCGGCGACCTCGCGGATGCCGCCCTCGAGGGTGACACGGTCGGTGTGCAGGTCGGTGAGGTCGAAGCGAATCCGCTGGAAGAAATGGTTGTCGATCGGATCCGTGTGCTGGTTCGAGTTGAGAATGTTGGCGCCGTGGCCATAGAGCACCTGGGCGAGCGCGGCGACGATTCCCTTGGCGTCCGGACAGCAGACCAGCAGGGTCGCGGTCTCTGGGGTGGTGGGCTTTGCGGTCATAGCGGAGGTTCTAGCCCGGACGATCGATGAATTCCACGTCGCGAGCGCGTTGTGCGCGTGTCGGATCGGTCGAGCGACCCGCTTGGAACCGGCGGGGCGCCGCTGGTATAGCCCGCACTCATGTCGACCTATGACGAGCTCTTGGCCGGCCTGACCGGGCCGGGTGGAATCTTCGAGATCACCGAGGAGGAAGTCCTCGGCGAGCGCATGCAGGTGTTCAAGGATCGCAAGCGGTCGCTGCGGCAGCTGCTCGAAGAGTCGGCGATGCATGCAGACAAGGAGTATCTCGTCCTCGGCGACCGGCGCATCACCTACGCCGAGCATTTGCGTCTGGTGGCGTCGGCGGCGCAGGAGCTGCGCCAGCGGTACGGTGTCGAGAAGGGGGACCGGGTCGCGATTCTCGCCGAGAATCACCTCGAGTGGGTGATCGCCTTCTGGGCTTCGGTGAGTCTGGGGGCGATCGTCTCCGCGCTCAACGGCTGGTGGACCGCTGACGAGATCGAATACGGGATCGAGCTCAGCAAGCCGAAGGTGCTGATCGCCGATCGCAAGCGACTGGCGCGGGTGCGAGAGCCGGGGGTGCCCGTGATCGAGATCGAGTCCGATTTTGCCTCGCTCCTGGGAAATGCCGACGCGGCGATGCCGGATGTGCCGATCGCCGAAGACGACCCGGCGGTGATCCTCTTCACCAGTGGCACCACCGGCCGGCCGAAGGGCGCGGTGAACTCGCACCGCAGCATTTGCGGCTTCGTGCACGTCGCCTTTGCCGCCGGATTGCTGCGCATGATGCTCGACGATGCGGCCGGCGCGCCCAAGTCCGATCCGCCGCCGCAACAATGCTCGTTGATGACGGTGCCGCTCTTTCACTTGTCCGGCCTCTACTCGGGCGCGGTGCTGATGCTCGGCGCCGGCGGCAAGACGGTCTGGCGTCTGGGGCGTTTCGACCCGGTCGATGTGCTGCGCCTGATCGAGCGCGAGAAGGTCACCAATTGGGCGGGGCTCGGCAGCATGGCGCCGCGCGTCCTTTCACACCCCGACCTCGACAAGTACGATCTGTCGAGCATTCGCAACTTCGGCTCCGGCGGGGCGCCGACTTCTCCGACCCTACAAGAGAAGATGCGCAAGGTCGCAGCCAACGGCGCCGGCGCGATCGGCCTCGGCTACGGGCTCAGCGAGACCGTGACCGCGGTGGCGATGATCGGCGGCAAGGACCTCGAAGAACACCCGACGTCGGTCGGCCGACCGGCACCGACCCACGCGATCGAGATTCGCGACCCCGACGGCAACGTTCTGCCGGAAGGCGAGCAGGGAGAGATCTTCGTGCGCTCGCCCTACAACATGCTCGAGTACTGGGGAAACCCGGACGCCACCGCTCAGGTGCTGCGCCGCGGGCGTTGGCTGGCGACCGGGGACATCGGCCATTTCGAAGAGGGCAGGCTCTACATCAACTCGCGCGCGCGCGACATGATTCTTCGCGCTGCCGAGAACATCTATCCGGTCGAGATCGAGCACCGCCTGGAAGCGCATCCCGCGGTGGCCGAAGCAGCGGTGGTCGGTGTCGACCACCCGGAGCTCGGTCAGGAGGTCAAGGCGATCGTCGTCCCGGCTTCGCAACAATCCGTCGACACGGCTGCGCTCGCCGCCTGGGTCGGCGAGGCGCTGGCGTCCTACAAGGTACCGGCTCACTGGGAGGTGCGCGGCGAGCCGCTGCCGCGCAACGCCGCCGGCAAGGTTCTGAAGAACGTACTGACCGGCGAGTCCGAGAATCGGTTCGTCGAGGACTGAACGGTGGCCATGGAGAGGAACCCACCGTACTCGGTCGTGCTCTTCGATCTCGGCGGCGTACTGGTCGAGTTCTCCGGGTTCGAGTCACTGCCGGCGATGCTCGCCGGCGACCCCGGAATCGACGAAACGCGGCGGCGTTGGATCGCGTCGCCGGCGGTCGCGGCGTTCGAGCGCGGCGGCCTGCCGGCGGAAGAGTTTGCCGAGGCTTTCGCTCGCGAGTGGGAGCTTCGCGTCACCCCGCAAGAGTTTCTGTCCGCGTTCGTCGCCTGGGCCAAGGACTTCTACCCGGGCGCCCGCGAGCTCGTCGCCGAGGTGCGAGCGCGCACCCGTGTTGCCTGCTTCAGCAACACCAATCCGCTGCACTGGCATCGCAACTTCGAGGTCTTCGGCATCCCGCAATCGTTCGACGTCGCTTTCGCATCGTTCGAGCTGGGTGCGGTCAAGCCGGAGGAGGCGGCCTTTGCCGAGGTCGTACATCGACTCGGTTGCCAACCCGCCGAGATCCTCTTCCTCGACGACACCGAGGTCAACGTCGAAGCCGCCCGCCGCGCCGGCCTGCACTCGGCACTGGCCCGAGGCGTGGCCGGAGCCCGCCGCGCACTGGTCGAACGCGAAATCCTACGGTAGTGGAAATAGCACAACCGTTAGAGCGCCGCGGTGAACGGTTACCTATCCGCGTCGATCCGCGTTCATCTGCGGCAAAAAAAGGTACTGGCACCGCGATCCCTCGATACCCCGCCCCTGCGATTCCACCCACCCTGGCCGGGATCCGCATCCGTGTCCCCCGTGTTCATCCGTGGTGAAGATCACCCAGCATTCGCCTCCGCCGCGCGCAGCCAGCGGCCGGTGCGCATCCAGGCCGCGGTGGCGACCAGGGAGGCGATGTTGCTGAGCAGCAGCGCGGTCCAGATGCCGAGCTCGGCGAGGCCGGTTCGCGACAGCAGGAAGGCGAAGGGGATCGTCACCAGGAAGACGACGCCGAGCGAGATCGACATCGGCACCAGAAAATCGCCGGCGCCTTGCAGCGCGCGCAGCAGCACGAAGTAGATCGCCACCAGCGAGAACGATGCCGCAAAGAAGAGCATGTAGGTCGCGCCGACCCTGAGCACGGCAGGATCGTCGGTGAGCAGCGAGAGCAGCTCGACCCGGAAGAAGGCGAGGATGGCGAGTGCCGGCCACATGATCGAGACGTGCAGCTTGGTCATCGAGCGGACGACGTCCTTGGCTCGCTGCGCGTCGCCGGCGCCCACCGCCTGACCGACCAGGGTGGCGCAGGCGTTGACCAGCGGAAACGAGATCAAGGGTACGATCATGCCGAGGCGCAGGCCGATCGAGTATGCCGCTTGGATCGCGGGGTCGAAGCCGCGCATGATGCGCAGAACGGTGAAGGTCGTGACGACCATGCCGATCATCTGCAGCGCGGGCGGCCACGACTTGCGGGCGATCTCGCGCAGGATCTCCGGGTTGGGGCGCAGGTCGGCGAGGCGCACCGTGACTTTCGACCAGCCGCGGAAGAGCACCGTCGCGTAGATGAGAAACGAAAGGATCTGCCCGCTGGCGATGCCGATGGCGACGCCGCTGATGCCGAGCCTGGGGAAGCCGAGGTTGCCGAAGATCAGCGTCCACTCGACGAAGAGGGTGATCGGGAACTGGACCAGCGAGACGATCATCGGCGTGCGCCCGTCTCCCGCCCCGACCAGAATGCCGCGCGAGATCATGCCGCCGACCAGGCCGATGTTGAGCAGCAACAGCAGGCGGAGGTAGGGCACGCCTTCGCCGGCGAACTCGGGCCGCGCCCCGGACAGAGCGAACAGGCGCGCCGGCAGGAAGGTGCCGGCGAGCATTACGGATACCGATACGGCGGCGACCAGGAGCAGCGCCTGGCCGACGGTTCGCCCGGCGCGCGCGTCGTCGCCGGCGCCGATCGCTTGTGCAATCAGAGACTGCGTGCCGAAGCTCGCACCCAGCATCAACATCATCAGGAGTTGCCAGATCGTCTGGTTGATGATGATGGCCGCGGCCATCGGCTGGTCGCCGAGGGTGCTGAGAAACCCCAGGTCGATGACCTGGAAGACGACGGCGCCGAGGTTGCTGACCAGCAGCGGCGCCGCCAGCGAGATCGCGTTGCGCGCGATCGAGCCGGTGGTCAGGTCTGCGCGCGCGGCGGCCGGCCGTGCGGCCGGGCCGCCGCTGTCGCTCACTTCGTCGCGCTCGGAGAGAACTCACACGGCATGTGTTTGATGCCGTGGATGAAGTTCGAGACCAGCCGGTCGGGGGCGCCGCTCACCTGGAGGTCGGGCAGCCGGGCGAAGATTTCCCGGAACATGACCTTGATCTCGCGCCGCGCCAGGTGGGCGCCGAGACAGTAGTGCGGGCCGGGTCCGCCGTAGCCGACGTGGTCGTTCGGACTTCGCCGCACGTCGAATTGGAAGGGATCTTCGAAGGCTGTCTCGTCGCGGTTGCCGGAGCAGTAGAAGAGCACGACCTTCTGGCCGGCCTCGATCTTCTGGCCGCCGATCTCGGCGTCGCGGGTCGCGGTTCGGCGGAAGTGAATCACCGGCGTCGCCCAGCGCACGATCTCTTCGACCGCGGTCGGCGCGATCGCGTCGAAGTCCGCCTGCCAGATCGCCCGCTGCTCCGGGTACTCGCACAACACCTGCATCCCGTGGCTTATCGCATTGCGGGTGGTTTCGTTGCCGGCGACCACCAGCAGAATGAAGAAGGACGCCAGCTCCTGGTCGCTCAGTCGTTCTCCGTCGAGCTCGGCGTTGACCAGCAGCGAGGTCAGGTCGTCGGCCGGCGCGTCGCGCCGCTTTTCGGCGAGCTCCATGAACAGCTGGTTGAGCTCGGATCCGGCGGTGAGCATCATCGGAATCGCCTGCATGAGATCCGGCACGTACTCGGGGTCGCCGGCGCCGAGGATGATGTTGGTCCGGTCGAAGACGAACTGGTAGTGGCTCTCGGGAATCCCCATCATCTCGCAGATGATGCGCAGCGGCAGGGCGGCGGCGATGTCGGTGACGAAGTCGCACGAGCCGCGCTCGGCGACGCCGTCGATGATCTCCCGCGCCGCCTGCTCGACGCCGACTTCGACCTTGGCCAGCTGCCCGGGCGTGAAGCCGCGCGAGACGATCCGGCGCAGTCGCGCGTGTTGCGGGTCGTCCATGTTGATCATCGAGCCGAAGAAGGCGAGGAAGGGCTCGGGCATGTCGCCGATACTGGTGCCCTTGCCGGAGCAGAACGCTTCCGGAGTCCGGCTCGCCTCGAGGATGTCCTCGTACTTGGTCAGCGCCCAGTAGCCGGCGCCTTTCGGGATGATCTCGAGATCGGGCTCTTCGTGGAACGAAACCGGGCGTTCCCGGCGCAGAGTCTGGAACGCTCCCTCGCGTTCCTCGATCGGTCGCTTCCAGAATTCGAGATCGGAGAGGTCGATCTCGTCGAGTCCGAGTACCGGCGCTGGTTCCATGGCGCGCGAGCTTAGCCCGGACTCTTCATGAATTCCACGTCGCGGTGCCGTCGAGCGGATGCCGGATCGGGACGAGCGGGGACTCGCGGCCGGCGGATCCCCGGCCCGGATGGGGGCTCGATCGGCGATGCTGTCGTGGAGTTGCGGCGTCGGTGGGCGACGTGGTCATCTGGCCGACAACCTGAACGCACCTCTCGCAAGGAAAGGCGGAAACGATGTCGCATCCGATTCGGTTTGGAGTCCAAACGGGCCAGCAGACGGCGAGCTGGGACCAGATACGCGCGGTCTGGGAACGAGCCGACGCGCTCGGCTACGACTCACTGTGGGCGTACGACCATTTCTACCCGATCTTCACCGAGCCGACCGGGCCATGCCTCGAGGCGTGGTCTCTACTCGGAGCCCTGGCGCAGGTGACCGAGCGGGCTCGTATCGGGCATCTGGTGAACGGCAACACCTACCGCAACCCGTGCGTGCTGGCCAAGTCGGCGACTACGGTCGATCACATCAGCGGCGGCCGGCTCAATCTGGGGATCGGCGCCGGTTGGTTCGAGTACGAGCACGAGAGCTTCGGCATCGACTTCAAGACGGTGCTCGGCCGGCTCGAGGCGCTCGACGAAGCGACCCAGATCATCAAGGGGATGTTCGAGCAGGAAAGCATCTCGCTCGACGGCAAGCACTACCGGGTCAAGGAAGCGCGCTGCGAGCCGAAGCCGATCCAGAAGCCGCACCCGCCGATCATGATGGGCGGCACCGGCCGCAAGGTGATGCTGAAGTTGGTGGCGAAGTACGCCGACCAGTGGAATGCCAACAAGACGCCGGACGAGATGGCCGAGCTGGTCGAAGTCATTCGCCGCCACGGCGATGCGGTGGGGCGCGATACTTCGGCGATCGAGAATACGGTGATGCTGCCCCTCGGCTACGGGTCGCCGAAAGAGGTGCAGGATTTCCTGTGCACGGTGGTAGCGGGGATGCTCGAGTGCTCGCCGGAGAAAGCGCGCGAGGCGATCATGATCGGCGACAAGCAGGAGTGCCTCGACACCATCGAGCGCTACCAGAAGGCCGGAGTGACGCATTTCATCTTCATGTTGATGGCGCCGTACGATCTCGACCAGCTACAGGCCTTCGCCGAGGATGTCGCTGCCGAGTTTCGAGCGTGAGCGGGGGGAGCGAATGGGACGGCTAGACGGAAGGGTAGCGCTGGTCACCGGCGCGGCATCGGGAATCGGCTCGGCGACGGCGCTGCGCCTGGCAGAGGAGGGGGCATCGATCGTCGGCGTCGACGTCAGCGCGACCCCGGACGGGCGCTGGGAGCAGGCCTGCAAAGTCGCGCCGCGCCACTCGTACGAGGAGGCCGACGTGCGCGACGACGCGCGCATCGGCGAGATCGTCGCCCGCGTCAAGAGCGACTTCGGGCGGATCGACGTGCTGGTGAACTCGGCGGGAACGCCGGGCGGCGGCGCGGTGCACGACCTCGAGCCGGCCGAGTTCGAGCGCGTCATCGGGATCAATCTCACCGGAACGTTCATCCCGTGCCGGCACGTGTTGCGGGTGATGCTCGAGCAGGAGAGCGGCAGCATCGTCAACATCGCCAGCATCGAGGGACTGCAGGGGTGCGAGGGGGGCAGCGCCTACAACGCCTCCAAGGGCGGGGTGGTCCTGCTCACCCGAAGTATGGCGATGGACTACGCGCGCAAGGGAATTCGGGTCAATGCGGTGTGCCCGGGCTTCATCGAAACGCCGATGTTCGAGTCGGTGTGGGCGATGGGTGGGCTGGAGGAGGTCAAGGAGCGGATTCGCGACGCGCACCAGGTCGGTCGCTTCGGCAAGGCCGAAGAGATTGCCAACGCGGTGCTGTTTCTCGCCAGTGACGAGTCGTCCTTCGTCACCGGACACGCCCTGCCGGTGGACGGCGGTTTCATCGCCGGCCACCGCTTCGGAGTCGCCGCGCTGATGGGATTGGAGTAACCCGGATGCGGGTCGCTCTCACCGGCTCGACCGGGTTTCTCGGTTCGCACCTTGCCGAGGCACTGGTCGGCGCCGGGCACGAGCTCGTCTTGTTGGTGCGCAGCGCCGACAAGGCGCAGCGCATCCTGACGCCGCGCGGCGTCTGGCCGGCCGACACCGTGGTCGGCGACATGGCGGACCGCGCGGCGGTCGGCCGCTTGCTCGAGGGCTGTGACGCGGTGGTGCACGCCGCCGCGCAGTTCTACGGAGACGAGTCGATCCTGCGCGCCAACGTCGAAGGGGCGCGCAACCTGCTCGGCGTCGGCGTCGAGCTCGGGCTCGACCCGGTGGTGTACATATCGACGATCGCGGCGATGTTCCCGCCCCCCGGGAACATCATCACGGTCGACGATCCGATCGTGACCATGAAGACGACCTATGGACAGTCGAAGTCGGAGGGGGAGCGCATCGCGCGCGAGCTACAGGCGCGAGGCGCCCCGGTGGTCACCGTCTATCCCGGCGGCATCCACGGTCCCGACGATCCGGGGCCGACCGAGGGGACCAAGGGCCTGCGCGATCGGATACGCTTCGGCTGGTTGCGCACCACCGGCGGAATGCCGCTGGTCGACGTGCGCGACGTCGCCAGTATCGTGGCGCTGGCTTGCGTCTCGGGCCGCGGTCCCAAGCGCTACATGGCTGGAGGCAACTTCCTGCCGTGGATGGAGGAGGCGGATCTCTGCGAAGAGCTCACCGGCGCCAAGGTCAAGCGCTATCCGGGGCCGCCCCCTCTGGTGCGCGCGGTCGGCCACCTGGTCGACTTCGCCAAGTGGCTCGTGCCGTCGTTCGATTACCCGCTGACCAGCGAGGCCGCCGAGTTCGTGACGCGCAGCGTGCCATGTGACAGCAGCGCAACCTTGCGCGAGCTCGGCTTCAGCTACCGTCCGCCGCGCGAAACCCTGCGCGACACATTGGTCTGGCTCTACCAGGTCGGCGAGCTGAACGCGTCGCACGTCGGCAAGCTCGCCGGTTGAAGCCCCCGTCACCACTCCACGTTGGACAGTTTGGCGAGCGCCAGATGCAGGGCCTGGGTTCCGTCGCGCCCGTGCCCCTGTGCCTGCAGCGCGACGTAGAGTTGCTGCGCCAGGGCCAGCCCGGGCAGCGACAGCTCCATGCGGCGCGCTTCGTCGAGGGCGATCCCCATGTCTTTGATGAAGTGCTCGACGTAGAAGCCGGGTGCGAAGTCGCGGCGGACGATACGCGGCGCCAGATTGGTCAGGGAAAAGCTCGCCGCCGCGCCGCCCGAGACCGACCGGAGGACGGTTTCCAGGTCGAGGCCGGCCTTGTGAGCGTAGAGCAGCGCCTCGCAGACGCCGATCATGTTGGTCGCGATCAGCGTCTGGTTGACCATCTTGGTGTGTTGTCCGGCGCCGGGTCCGCCCTGGCGAACGATGGTCTTGCCGAGCGCGCGCCAGCAGGCATCGAGGGATGCGATCGCGTCGGCGTCGCCGCCGATCATGATCGACAATCGCGCCTCGCGCGCTCCGACGTCGCCTCCCGAGACCGGCGCGTCGATGCTGGCCACCTTTCTCTCTGCGGCGCGCTCGGCGATCTCGACGGCGAGCCGGGGCTGGCTGGTGGTCATGTCGACGAGGATCGAGCCCGCGGCGCAGCCAGCCAAGGCGCCGTCGTCGCCGAGCACGACGCGGCGAACGTCCTCGGGGAAGCCGACCATGGTGAACACCACGTCGCTCCGCTCGGCGACGGCGCGCGGGCCGTCCGCCCAGGCCGCGCCGGCGGCCAGGACCGGCTCGGCCTTGGCGCGGGTTCGCGTGTGCACGGTCGCGCTGAAACCCGCGTCGATCAGGTGGCGGCACATGCTTGCGCCCATGACCCCCAGCCCGACCCATCCGATTCGAGTTCGGCCGGGCATCGCTGCGGCTCGCGAATTGCTCATCGTGCTCTCCGTTCGCTGGTCGGCAACAGATGACCGATCGACGACCGGAAGTCGATCGCCGGCAGCAATGGTGGCGCCCCCGCCGGGTGCTCGCTAGGATCGCGTGATGCGCGCTGTGCTTTGTGAACGCTACGGAGACCTCGACGGTCTGGGCTTGCGCGAGCTGCCCGATCCGGTGCCCGGGGAAGGGCAGGTCTGCATCGAAGTGCGCGCCGCCGCGCTCAACTTCACCGACTGCCTCCTGGTGCGCGATCGCTACCAGGTGTCGGCTGGCTTGCCATTCGTTCCGGGCAGCGAGATCGCCGGTGTGGTGCGCGAGGTAGGCCCCGGTGTCGCCGAGTGGCAGCCGGGAGACACCGTGTTCGGCATGGCCTTCGTCGGCGGCTTTGCCGATCGCATCGTCATGCCGGCGCGGTCGCTCAAGCGGGTTCCCGACGGAGTCGACTTCGGTGAGGCGGCGGCTTTCTTCGTTGCCTTCAGCACGGCGTACGGCGCGCTGGTCCACGCCGGCGAGGTGAAGTCGGGAGACAGGGTCGTCGTCCTCGGCGCCGCCGGCGGCGTCGGCCTGGCTGCGGTGCAAATCGCCCGCCATCTGGGGGCGACGGTCATCGCAGCGGCGTCGTCTGCGGCGAAGCTCGAGGTTTGTCTGGAGGAGGGCGCGCGGCACGGCATCGACTACGCGCGCGAACCGCTCAAGGAGCGCATCAAGGAGCTCAGCGGCGGCGGAGCCGATGTCGTCATCGATCCGGTCGGCGGCGATTTCTCGGAGGCGTCGTTCCGGGCGATGGCGGTAGGCGGGCGCTTCGTCGTCGTCGGCTTCGCCAGCGGCTCGATCGGTTCGATCCCGCTCAATCTGCCGCTACTCAAGGGAGCGCAGGTGCGCGCCTTCGACATCGCCAAGGTCGCCGCCTACGACTCGGGCGGCTTGCGGGACATGGAGGCCGTGCTGCTGGCGAAGCTGGCCGCCGGCGAGCTGCGTCCGCGCATCAGCGCGCGCTACCCGCTGCAGCGCGCCGGCGAGGCGCTACGCGCCATGGAGGAGCGGCGAGCGATCGGCAAGATCGTCGTCGAGCCGTAGGCGCGGTCGCGGCTCGGGCCGGCCTGTTGCCGCTGGCGCCGCTTGTTAGACGCTACCGATCGCGATAGCCGTGTTGGATTATGACCGGTATCACCGCCTGCGGAGCCTACATCCCGATGACCCGGTTGCCGCTGTCGCTGATCCAGGGCCGAGCGGCGAAAGATGGCGGCCCGGAGAAGGCGGTCGCCTTCTACGACGAGGATCCGGTGACGATGGCGGTTGCCGCGGCGGTCGATTGTCTCGCCGATCGCGACCGCGCGGGGATCGACGCGGTGTACTTTGCCTCGACGACGTATCCGATGCGCGAGAAGCAGGCGGCGGTCGTCGTCGCCAAGGCGCTCGATCTGCGGCGCGACGTCGAGACCGCGGATTTCACCGGCTCGCTGCGTTCGGGCACCGATGCGATCAAGGCCGGCATTCGCGCCGTCGCTGCCGGCGCCGCTCGCAGTGCTCTGGTGGCGGTCGGCGACTGCCGTATGGGGTCGCCGCGCGGCGCGCTGGAGCGCAATCTGGGGGACGCCGCGGTCGCCTTTCTCGTCGGCAACGACGGGGTCGTCGCGACCCTCGACGGCTCGGCGGCTATCGCCAACGAGATGCAGGACCTGTGGCGCAGCGATGGCGATGACTTCACCCACAGCTGGGAGGACCGCTTCGTCGTTCAGGAGGGATACGTTCCGCTGATGGTCGAGGCGGTGCGGGCCTTGTTGCAGAAGTCGGGAGCCGCGATCGCCGACTACGCCAAGTGCGCGCTGTACGCTCACGACGCTCGCAGCCACGCGACGGTGGCGCGCAAGCTCGAGATCGGCGAGGATCGCATCGAGGACACCTTGTTCGGGCGGGTCGGCAACTGCGGCGCCGCCTTCGCTCCGTTGCTCCTCTGTGCGGCGCTGGAAGGCGCCAAGGCCGGCGACAAGATCCTGCTCGCGGGCTACGGAGACGGGGCCGAGGCGTTTTCCTTTTCCTGCGCCGCGCCGCTCGACCGCTCGTCGAGTCTCGGCGTTGCCGGACACTTGCAACGCAAGCGCCCGCTGCGTTCCTACGAGAGCTATCTGCGTTCGCGCGGTTTCGACAAGAAGGAGTGGGATGCGGGCACCAATCCCGGCTTGTCGGCGACGATTCGCTTGCGCGAGCGCGATGCCGACGTCGCGCTGGTCGGCGCCGCCTGCGCCGCGTGCGGTCAGGTCCACTTCCCGAAGCCGCGCGTTTGCTACAAGTGCCACGCGCGCGACCAGTGGCAGCCGTATCGGCTTTCGGACAAGACGGGCCGGGTTCTCGGATACACTTTCGACTACTTCTTCCCGACCCCGGAGCCGCCGACGGTGATGACGATTTCCGAGGTGGACGGGTGTCGGGTCCACATTCAGCTGGCGGATGTTCCTCCGGACCAGGTCAAGCTGGAGCTGCCGGTGCGCTTCGCTTTCCGCAAGATCCACGATGCCGGCGGCAAGCCCAACTACTTCTGGAAGGCGGTCCCCGCCTGACCGGCCGGCGGGGGCAGATCGAGAGTCGTTCGATGTCGCTCAGAGACAAGACTGCGGTAGTCGGCGTCGGTTGCTGCAAGTTCGGCGAGAACTGGGAGCGGTCGCGCGAGGACATGATGGTCGAGGCGGCGTACCAGGCCTACGAGGACGCCGGCATCGAGGATCCGCAACAGCAGATCGAGGCGGTCTTTTGCGGGGTCGTCTATCCGAACTTCTCGACCGGCGAGGTCGCCGACGCGCTGCGCCTGTACGGCAGGCCGATCTCGCACGTGCAGAACTACTGCGCGACGGGAACCGACGCCTTTCGCTTCGCGGTGTTCGGTGTCGCTGCCGGGGTCTACGACACGGTTCTGGTGCTAGGCTACGACAAGCCCAAGGACCGCGGCGTCTCCGGGCCGTCGATCGCCTTCGACCGGGTGCGCGGGCTGCCGGCGACGCCCGCCGGATGGTTCTCGATGTGCGCGGCGCGCTACTTCGATACCTTCGGAGCGAGCCGTGGCGATCTCGCCAAGATCGCGGTCAAGAACCATCACAACGGCATGCTCGCGCCGAATTCGATGCTCAAGCGCGAAATCACCGTCGACGACGTGCTCAATGCACGAATGATCTCCTGGCCCTTTGGGTTGTACGACTGCGCGGCGCAGTCCGACGGCGCGGCGGCGGCGATCGTGACGCGCGCCGACCTGGCGAAGAACTTTCGCGACGACTACGTCCTGGTGAAGGCCGTGTCGATCGCGATCAGCGAGAATCCGCAGACCGATCCCGATTTCGATTTCCTGCGCTGGAAGGCGACCGAGTACGCCGCGCAACAGGCGTATGAGCAGGCCGGGGTGAGCCGTCCGTTCGACGAAATCGACGTGGCCCAGGTGCACGACTGTTTCTCGATGACCGAGCTGCTGACCTACGAGGACCTCGGGTTGATCGAGAAGGGCTCTGCGCGCGAGCACATCGCCAGCGGAACCTTCGAGCTCGGCGGCGAGTTGCCGATCAATACCGACGGAGGCCTCAAGAGCTTCGGTCATCCGACCGGCGCCACCGGGGTGCGGATGGTGTACGAGAACGTGTTGCAGCTGCGCGGGCAAGCGGGGCCGCGGCAAGTCAAAGGGGCCACCACGGCGCTCAGCCACAACCTCGGGGGCGCGCCGCAGGCCTGCGGAATCACCATCCTCGGCACTCCGTGAGCGGTTTCGCGCGAACGGCGCGCGCGTCGACCGTCAAGCTGTTCCGGGCGTTCCGCTATCGCGACTACCGGCTGTTCTTCTACTCGTTCGTCGCCAACCAGGTCGGGTTCTGGCTCGCCAACCTGGCGATGCAGGGGGTGATGGTCGGGCTCACCGACAACGATCCGTCGTGGGTCGGGCGCCTCTTCTTCACCCTGTTCAGTCCCGCGTTGTTCTTTGCGCCGATCGCCGGCGTGGTCGCCGATCGTGTCGACCGCAAGCGGATGCTGATCCTGTGCTACTTGCTGGTTGCGGTGATCAGCTCGGTCATGTCGGTGATGGCGGCGACCGAAACCCTGGGCCGCTTCAGCTTGATGGGACTCGCCTTCGCCTGTGGGGTCGCCTTTTCGTTTTCCGGCCCGGCGTCGAACGCGATCGCCGCCAACATCATCGAGACCGAGGATCTGGCGAGCGCCATTTCTCTCCAGTCGACCGCCAACAACTTGACCAGGGTGATCGGTCCGGCGGTGGCCGCGCCGCTGATCGCGGGCGGCCGTTACGCGACGTCGTTTGCGATCTTCGCGGTCGCCAGCGCCAGCGCGGCGCTGCTGGTCGGCTTCATCCGGGTTCCGGACTATCATCGAGATCCGGAGGTGGCCGGGATCTGGGAGCGGCTGCGCAGCGGATTGCAGCACGCGCGCGAACGCCCGCCGGCGGTGCTGGCTCTGACCACGGCGGCAGTGCTGTCGGTGTTCGGAGTCGCGCACACGGCGTTGCTGCCGAGTTTTGCCGAGCAGGCTCTGGGCGACGCGAGCGGCTATCCGTGGATCTTCGCCAGCACCGGGGTCGGAGCGATTCTCGGCGCGGTGATCACCGGAGTCGAGGGGCGGCCGAAGCTGCGCCGTTCGACGCTGCGGTTGTTTCTCTACGGAGCCGCCCTGATCGGCTTCGCCCAGACGACCAACCTGGCGGCGGCGCTGGTTGCCCAGGCGACGGTGGGCTTCTTCTATTTTTCCGTGATGACGAGCATCCAGACCCTGCTCCAGGAGATCGTCGACGACGGCAAACGGGGACGGGTGATGAGCCTATTTTTCGTCGCCTGGGGAGGTGTGTTTCCACTCGGCGCCCTGATGCTCGGCGAGCTCGCCAATCGGATCGGAGTCGCGCCGGCGATCACGATCTCCGGCGGGATCTGCCTGCTCTTCGGCTTGCTGTTTACGGTTCGCCTGCGCTCTCGCGGGGGCTGAGGCGGCGCCGGCAGTCGCGCACCCGAAGGCCGCGCTGGTCGCAGGTTCGCCACCTGTTTTCAACTCTGGCGTGCCCCGCAATGCCGTGGCAGAGTGCGCGTTTGGCTGGATCGTCGGACGACAACCGAAACCACGAAGGCGAAGCGATGTCCCTAGAAGGTGTGGAATCTCGACTGCTGATCGACGGCGAGCTGACCGAAGCGTCGGGCTCGCGGGTCTACGACAATATCAACCCGGCGACCGAGGAGGTTGCCGGCGAGGCGGCGGACGCTTCACTCGAGGACGCGGACCGGGCGATTGCCGCAGCGCGACGCGCCTTCGACGAAACTGGGTGGTCCCGCGATCTCGATCTGCGCAAGAAATGCCTGCAGCAGCTGCACGAGGCGCTGGTCGCCAATCGTGAAGTCCTGCGGCCGCAGATCATCGCCGAGGTCGGTGCGCCGCTCGGTCTGACCTACGCGGTGCAACAGGACACCTGCATCGACGACATGCTGTGGGACATCGGCGTCGCCGTCGATTTCGCGTGGGAACGCGATCTGCCCGAGAACGAGTTCTTTGGGATCAAGAGCCGTCGCGTGGTGGTGCACGAGCCGGTTGGCGTCGTCGCCGCGATCACGCCGTGGAACTTCCCGTTCATGCTCAACCTGGCGAAGATCGTCCCGGCGCTGATGGCGGGCAACACCGTCGTCCTCAAGGCGGCTCCCGACACGCCGTGGTCGGCGACCTTCATCGGCAAGTTGGTGGCCGAGAACACCGACCTCCCGGCGGGCGCGCTCAACATCCTCACGGCCTTCCATCCGGCCGAGGTCGGCGACGCTCTGACCGGCGACCCGCGTGTCGACATGGTGAGCTTCACCGGCTCGACCGCGGTCGGCAAGCACATCGCCAAGCGGGGCGCCGACAACGTCAAGAAGGTCTTTCTCGAGCTCGGCGGCAAGTCGGCGCACATCGTCCTCGACGATGCCGACTTCGCGGCGGCATTGCCGGGTGCGGCGATCGGTGTCTGCACCCACGCCGGGCAGGGCTGCGCGATTCCGACGCGGTTGCTGCTGCCGCGCTCGCGCTACGACGAAGGTATCGAGCAGATGGCCGAGAACATGCGCGGGATGAAGTACGGCGACCCCACCAACGTCGAGAACCTGATGGGGCCGCTGATCAGCGCCAAGCAGCGCGATCGCGTTCTCGCCTACATCGAAAAAGGCAAGGCGGAGGGGGCGCGCCTGGTCGTCGGCGGAGGGCGGCCGGCTCATCTCGAGAAGGGGTTCTTCGTCGAGCCGACCCTGTTTGCCGACGTCGATCCCGATTCGACGATCGCTCAGGAAGAGATCTTCGGCCCGGTGTTGTCGGTGATTCCCTACGACGACGAGGACGATGCCGTGCGCATCGCCAACCACTCGCGCTACGGACTTTCCGGTGCGGTGAGCAGTGGCTCGCTCGACCGAGCCATGGCGGTGGCGCGGCGCATTCGCACCGGGACCCTCTCGGTCAATGGCGGGATGTGGTTCGCCGCGGACACGCCGTTCGGCGGATACAAGGAAAGCGGCACCGGTCGCGAGCACGGCCTCGAGGGGTTCGTCGAGTATCTCGAAACCAAGACCATCGCCTATCCGGCGTAGCGTTTGGCGGTCGAAGCACCGGGGCCGGCGAGCGGTTCCGCGCTCGATCGCCCGAAGGTCGCGGCGCCGCGCGGCCGTAGCGGAGCTTCGGCGGATCGGCTGCGAGACCGGTGGAGGTCAGGTTTGTCGAGCGGCGAAACAGAGTACTACGAGACTTGGCGGGTCCGGGTTCTCGGTCTGTTGGCGCTATTGACGCTGATTCCGGTCACCCTGCCGGTGCCGATTCTGCGCGCCCTGGTGCACGAGCGCTTTGGGGTCTCGGAGACGATGACCTCGCTGTTCATGTCGATCAACATGATCGGCGCCTTCTTTGCCGCGCCGCTGGCGGGGATGCTGGTCGACCGTTTCGGCAAGCGGCGGCAGCTGATCGTCGCGGCTCTCCTGGTCGACGGTTTCTGCTTCATCGCTCTGCCGTTGGCCGGCGACTTTGCGCTGTTCATGTCGATCCGGCTGCTCGAGGGGTGCGCCCATATCTTCGCGTTGTCGTTGCTGCTGTCGCTGGCAGCGACCAGCCAGCCGCAGCCCAGGCGCGGCCGGGCGATGGGAATCGTCGGCGCCGGTCTGCTGCTGGGGGTGGCGCTGGGGGCGCCGCTCGGCGGGGTTCTCGGTCGTGACAGCATCATCCTCCCGCTGCACCTCGGCGCCGGGTTGCTGTTCGCCGCCGCCGCGCTGGCGGCGGCAACTCTGCGCGAGACCGGGCTCGACCGCGAGCGGCCGGGGTTGGCGCAGATCGTCGATACGGTTTTGCGCCACCGGGCAGTTGCCCTGCCACTGGCCTTTGCCTTTGCCGACCGCTTTACGGTGGGCTTCTACACGACCACGCTGTCGCTCTACTTGAGCCGGGTGCACGAGGCGACCCCCGGGACCGTCGGCTTCCTGATTGCCTCGTTCATGTTGCCGTTTGCCGTGTTTTCCTACCCCTTCGGCCGCCTCGCGGAGCGCCGGTCGCCGATCGTCCTCCTTTGCGTCGGCAGCGTTCTGTACGGCTTGGGGACCGCCGCGGTCGGCTATGCCTCGCTTGCACAGCTGCAGATTCTGATGCCGGCAATCGGATTGGCGGCGGCGGTGATGTTCGTGCCGTCGATGGTCATGACGACCGACCTGGTTCCCGACTCGGTGCGATCGACCGCACTCGGCGCGTTCAACGGCGCAGGCTCGCTCGGTTTCATCTTCGGGCCACTGGCCGGGGGCCTGGTCAGCGAGCGAGTGGCCGCCTCGAGCGGCTGGCTGGCGGGGTACCGCGCCGCCTTCGTCGCCGCCGGCGGCGCCGAGATCGCATGCGTCCTGGTGGCGATCGCGGTCGTGTCGCGCTGGTCGGAGTCGCGCTAGCCCGGCGCGGCGACCCGGCGCAGGATGGTGGTGACCGCGGTCAACGTGACCGCACCGCCGACGATCTGCGCGGTCGTAATCGGCTCCTGCAGGAACGCGTTGGCGGCGAATGCCGAGATCACCGGCACGGCGAGGATGGTGGTCGAGATGGTGAAGGCGGACAGATACGGGTGCGCCCAGTTCATCAGCATGTGGCCAACCGTCCCGGGTAAAAGGGCGATCGTGAACAAGATTGCCGCATCGCGGGGAGATGGCAGGGGCGGGAGCTGCCCGGTCAAGGGCAGCGTGAGGCTGAGCACGATCGCAGCGACGGTGGTCATCCCGGTGATGTACTCGGCCGTGCCGAGGTCGTTGCGGATTCGCTTCGAGGCCAGGAAATAGGCGGTGAACGCGAGCAGATTGATGATCGCCAGGACGTCGCCGTAGGGCTCGACGCCGGGCAGGCCGCTGCTCGAGGTGATCACCACGGCGACTCCGACCAGGGCGATTCCGAGCTGCGGCAGGGCGTCCCACGGGGTCGGTTCGTCGAACCAGCGGCTGGCGAGAAAGGCGACCAGCGCCGGTTGCAAGGACGCGATCAGGTTGACGTTGGCGACCAGCGTGTTGTCGAGCGACGCGAAGAAGAAAATCTGGTGCAGACCGAAGAAGCCGCCGCCAATTGCGCACAGGCGCAGGTAGTCGCGGTCGAAGCGCAGGCGACCGCGCGCGAGGGCGATACTCCACAGGATGCCGACGCCGAACCACAACCGGTAGAACGCTGCGATGAGAGGCGGTGCCTCGGTGCTCTTGACGAGGATCCCGGAGAAGCTCCACAGGGTGACGCAGGTCCACACGGCGAGCAGGGGGAGCAGGGGCGAGCGGTGCTGCATGCGCCGACAGCTGTCACGCCGCGCCGTCGCCGACAAGTCCCATCCCACGGGCGGAGAAACGGAGTGGTCGGAGCGCCGGACCCCGCGGGTTGGGCGGAGCGCTGCAGTTCACTATGGTCGTCCGATGCGTTTTTCGGTGGAGCTGCCGACGCAGCGGGTCGACCAAGGCGACGAGTTCGTCAGCGGGGAGGCTGTGGCGGAGGTGGCGCGGGCCGCCGAGGCGGCCGGTTTTTCCGCCTGCTTCGTTACCGACCACCCGTTCCCGGGCGATTCCTGGCTGGCGGCGGGGGGGCACCATACCCTCGACCCCTTCGTCGCTCTCGCCGTCGCCGGAGCGGCGACCACACGGCTGCGCCTGCAGACCCACGTCCTGGTCCTGCCGTATCGAAACCCCTCTCTCGTGGCCAAGTCGGCAGCGAGTCTCGATGTCCTGTCGGGAGGAAGGCTGATCCTCGGCGTCGCGGCCGGGTATCTGGAGTCGGAGTTCGCCGCTCTCGGCGCCGACTTCGACGCTCGCAACCAAGCCTGCGACCTCGCGCTGGAGAAGATCTTCGACGTCTGGTCGGGCGACTCGATCCCGGGCTCGCGCGGGCACGGCAACACCATGCTGCCGGTTCCGCGGCAGCGGCCGCGCCCACCCGTTTGGGTCGGCGGCAACAGCAAGCGAGCCATCCGTCGCGCGGTCGAGCTGGCCGACGGTTGGGTACCGTTTCCCAATCCGCCGGCGGTTGCGAAGTTCTCCCGAACCGCCGTCCTGGAGAGCCTCGACGACCTGGCGAGTCGGCTCACCTACGCCCGAGAGCACGCCCGCAAGGTTGG
This sequence comes from bacterium, assembly GCA_030430165.1. Classification (GTDB taxonomy): domain Bacteria; phylum Desulfobacterota; class Binatia; order HRBIN30; family CADEER01; genus CADEER01. Next base: position 23,803 of record JAUIGL010000019.1, read on the forward strand.
GCGGGTTGCGCCGGTCGAGGTGTGCTATGCCGTGCGGCCGCGGCGCGAGGCGTCGGCCGGAGAAGTCGCCGACGAAGTGCGGCGGCTGGCCGACCTCGGTGTCGGCTGGTTGACGGTCGGTGTTCGCGGGCGCACTCGTTCCGAATATTGCGAATCGCTGGCGCGTTTCGGTAGCGAGGTCATTGCCGATTTCGAGAAATGAGCTGCCAGCCGGGGAATGCTTTGGGGTCCGAGTGGGCTAAGTATTTTCCACAAGATTGCACGGAGTTTTTTCTGGCGTAACATCTGACAATGAGTGTAAGTCTCGGGGCAGGCTCCTGGGCGGGGGAGGCGATGCAAACCACGATATCGGTAATCGACGACGATCGTTCCGTCACGGACTCGCTCAGGGTTCTGATCGAGTCGGTGGGCCATGAGGTCGAGACCTTCAACTCGGCCGAGGATTTCCTCGAGAGCTACGATCCCAACCGACCCGGCTGCATCGTGCTCGACGAACGCATGCCGGGAATGGCCGGGCACGTTCTGCAGCAGGAGTTGGTGCGGCGCGGTTCGGTGACTCCGGTCATTCTGATCACTGCCCATGCCGAGGTACAGATGGCCGTCGATGCGATGCGGCTCGGCGCGATCACGCTGATTCAGAAACCGTTCCGCGACCAGGCGCTGCTCGATGCGATCGACGAAGCCCTCAAGAAGGATGCCGCGATCCGGGTCAAGCACGACGGCCGCCAAGCTCTGGAGGACCGCTTGGAGCGACTGACCGATCGCCAAGCCGAGGTGATGGAGCTGGTGATTCGGGGACTGCCCAACAAGGCGATCGCGCGCGAGTTGGAGATCAGCGAGCGAACCGTGGAGCTCCACCGCTCACGCGTGCTGAAGACGATGGAAGTCGGCTCCGCCGCCGAGTTGGCCTACGCCGTCGGGCGCTTGCGCCGCGACAACTGATCGCGCGGCGCGGGCTGCCGCTTCACTTGTGGCGTTTTCGCGCGATCGGCAGGGTGACGCGGAACGTCGCGCCGGAGCCGATGTCCGGCAACGCCTCGAGGGTCCCGCCGTTCGAGTCCACGAGGTGGCGGCTGATCGACAGGCCGAGCCCCATTCCGCCCTTCTTGGTCGTGTGGAACTGATCAAAGAGCCGGCCGCGCTCGGCTTGCGGGACACCGGGGCCGTTGTCGGCGACGTCGATCTGGACGAAGCCCCGTTTGCGGGTGCTGCGAATCGTGACCTCGCGGCGGACGACGTCCGACTCGACCAGACTGTCGATCGCATTCTGTACCAGGTTGATGATCACCTGCTCGATCTCGGTCGGTTCGACCTCGACTTCGGGCAAATCCTTGCCGTGCTGGATATGGATCAGGACGTTGTGGTCGCGCGCCGTCCCGGCGAGCAAGCTCGAAGCGTGGTCGAGGATCGCTTCGACCGACGCCGACCCGCGTTTGTGGGCGCCTCCCTTCACGTGCGAGCGGAGGTTGTGGATGATGTCTCCGGCGCGGATCGCCTCGTTGGCGACGCGCTCGAGGATCTCGGAGAAGGCCTCGCGGTCGATTTCCGGTGCGTCGAGCCAGCGCGCGCAGGCCCTGCTGTAGTTGGCGATGGCGGTGAGCGGCTGGTTGAGCTCGTGGGCGATGCCGGTGGCGAGCTGGCCCAGCGAGCCGAGGCGGAAGGATTTGGCGAGTGCTTCGCGCTGGCGGACGCCTTCGTCCTCGAGCTTCTGGCGGGCGAGCGCGTTGGCGACGATCCCGGCGGCGACCGAGAGGATCTGATCGGTGCCGGCGATCGGCACGTGGTGCGGTTCGCTGTAGCCGATGCTGGCGTAGCCGAACACCCGTCCGTTGTCGGCGATCGGGCAGTTCAACAAGGTCCGGATGCCGATTGCTTCGAGAACGACCGCCGCGTCACGGTCCGTTTCCGGGAACCGGTCCGTGTGCATGATCCAGGGGCCTGTGGAATGGATCAACTGGTCGTAGAAGCCCGGCGCCGAGTCGAACGGAAAATTCTCGACCGGTGCCGGTTCGCCGCGGTCGACCCACTCGCAGTAGGTCGAGGCGGTCATCGTTACTTGGTCGAGCAGGATGATCGCGGCGCGCTCGCAGCCGGCGAATCCCGCGAAGGACTCGACGATCTCCTCGATCCCGGTGCGGATCTCGGACAAGGGCCGTTTGATGAAGTCGACTGCTATTCTCGACAGGGTGTCTTCTAGTCGGTTGTGGCGTTCGTGCTCTTGTTCGGCTCGTTGCCGCGCCACCATGTTGGTGAGCGCGTCGGCGGCGACGCTGAGCGAGCGCAGCTCGGCTTCTTTCCAGCTCACGCGAGGCGGGCGCGCTCCCGCCCCGAACCATCCGATGCGTTTGCCGTCGGCCACCAAAGCGAAGCTGGCAACGGTGCTTACCTCACCCCTGCGGATTGCCTGCGTGGCGTCCGGTCGCAGGGCGGCGAGCCGTGTCGGGTCGAGGATCAGGTAGGGTTCGTCGGATCGAATCCAGTCCCCGAACAGAGAGCCCGGCGTCGTGTCGGTCGTGTAATAGTCGGGAACGATCGGCGCGCTGCCCTTCTCCCACCACCCCCGCAGCAGCTTGGCGGTTTTCTGGTCTTCGGCGAGCAGGGCGATGCCGCATCGGTTGCAGCCGACGAAACGAGCAATGGTCTCCAGCGCGTTTCCGATTCCGGCGTCGATCTCGTCCGCCGGGAGGTTCATGAAATTGGAGACCAGGGAGGTGAGGAGACGCTCGAAATTGATTCGCCTCTTGAGCTCGTGTTCCGATTGTCGCCGGTTGACCGCGGCAGCGATTTGCTCCGCGAAGACGCGCAACATGGCGAGCTCGTGCGACGACCAGGTGCGATCGTGGTCGAGCGTCTCCAGCGTCATCGTCCCGGCCACCTGGTCGGCGCCGGCGAGCGGGATCATGACGCAGGACCGGGTTCCGTGGTCGCGCAGAAAACGGCGCTCTTCGACGGCGCGTTCGGGCAACTGATCGACGGTCGGGACCACCACCGTGCGTCCGTCGAGGATCTCGGCGGCAAAGTAGGGAAGGGCGCTCATCGGCAGGTCGCGCAGGCCGTCGTCGACCGCGCTCGGCTTGTCGGCGAGGTACATGGCGACCTGCTCCGCGTTCTCACTCTCGCGGTCGAAGACATAGACGTAGGCTCGATCGGCGACACTGAAGTGCCCGACTCGGCCGAGCGCGTAGTGGATTGCGCTGTCCATCTCGCCGAGCGGGGTCGCGACCAGCCGGTCGGAGACGTCGGCGAGCAGTTTGTCGAACTCGGAGAAGCGGGTGCGCGCGTCGAGCAGCCGCATCCGCTCGGTGACGTCCTCGGTGAGACCGGCCAGCCGCAGCTCTCCGGAGCCGCGGGTCTCGTCGGGAAAGATCTTGGTGCGCATCCACCGGGTCGAACCGTCGCCGTGTCGGAAGCGGTAGATCAGCTCACGATCGGTCAGCTCGTTCTTGAACAGGTTCAGGAACGATTCGCGGTCCTCCGGTACTATCTGTTCGAGGACCAGGGTCGGATTGGTGTACAGCTCTTCTTGCGGAAACCCGGTGAGCTTCGCGGCCGCGTCGTTCGAGTAGAGGACGCGCGGCGGATCCGACGCCCAGACGAAGAAATGATGGTCGATGGTTCGCGACAACTGGTTGAGGAATAGGGATGTCTGCTCGAGCGCGTTTTCGGTGACGCTGCGCTCGCGCAGGCTGGCGATCAGGCGGCCGGCGGCGCGCAGCAGAGAAACGTGCTCGTCTTGCCAGTCGGTGGGCTGGTCGGAGGTGATGCCGATGGCGACGATTCTCTGCGCCGTCGACTCGGTCGGGTACCAGGCGAGGGAGCGGATTCCGACCGCGGCGACGGCGGCGGCAAAGCCTTCGGGAATGCGCGGGTCCTTGGTGACGTCTCCGATCAGTGTCGGCTGCTCGATCGAGCCGAAGAGCTCCTCCATGGTGTCGAGGTCGGTCGCAAGCTCGGTGGTGTCGACCGACTCACTGCGTGCCCAGGAGGAGATGTTGCGCAAAGTGTTGCTGCCTCGATCCAGCTCGGAGACGCCGCAACATGCGGCTCCCGAGAAGTCGGCGACCAACTCGAGCACGCGCTCGATCCCCGATTCGATCTCGTGCGCAGGCAGGGAGACGAATTCGGTGGCGAGACGCAGCAGCGCCGACTCCAGCGCTTCTCGCTGGCGAGCGTCGATCGGAGGCGTCTGCAGCTTGCGTGCTGGTATGGTCACGGCCGTTTCCCGCGTCGGCTGGAATGGGATGCCGAGCCTCCGACGGCTATCACGATGGCCCTCTGGCGGCCATACGAGCTTCCCGAAGCCCGTCCGCGGCTTCGCACCGTCTCTGGAAGAGCGGCTGCGGACCGGATACTGATGCTGGTCCCATGCCAGGCGACCGATTCTACATTACCACCGCGATCGATTACCCCAACAGCGTGCCCCACATGGGCCATGCCTACGAGAAGGTCGTGGCCGATTTCTACGCCCGGGCGGCCCGGGCGCGCGGCCGGCGCACTCATTTCTTGATCGGCCTCGACGAGCACGGCCAGAAGATCCAGGAAGCCGCCGACAAGGCCGGGGTCTCGGCGCAGGCCTTCGTCGATGAGAAGGCAGGCATCTTCGAGCACCTCTACCAGCTGCTCGAGGTTTCCAACGACGACTTCATCCGCACCTCGGAGGAGCGGCACCACTCCTTCGCCCGCGATCTGTACTCCAAGGTGCGCGACCGGGGCGACATCTACAAAGGGTTCTACGAGGGAGACTACTGCATCTCCTGTGAGAAGTTCCTGACCCCGACCGAGCTGGTCGACGGCAAGTGCCCGATTCACGACCGGCCGACCACGGTCATTCGCGAGGAGTCCTACTTCTTCCGCCTGAGCAAGTACCGCGACCAGATTCGCCAACACATCGAGGCGAATCCCGACTTCATCTTCCCCGACGAGCGCCGCAACGAAATCCTGTCGCGCCTCGACGGCGAGGTGCGCGACCTGTCGATCTCGCGCTCGACCTTCGATTGGGGGATCCCGCTGCCGGACGATCCCGAGCACGTCCTCTATGTGTGGTTCGACGCGCTGTCGAACTACTATTCGGCGCTGCTGCAGCCGAACGACATCTCAGCCGACTTCTGGCCCTGTGATTGCCACGTCATCGGCAAGGACATCCTCTGGTTCCACACCGTGATCTGGCCCGGGATGCTGCTGTCGGCGGGCTACGAGTTGCCGCGCCAGGTCTACGTGCACGGGTTCATCCTCGACAAGGACGGCCGCAAGATGGCCAAGCATCTCGGCAACGTCGTCGATCCGCTGGAGGTGGTGCGCGAATACTCGGTCGACGTGCTGCGCTACTACTTCCTGCGCTCCTTCTCGAGTGGCAAGGACGGCAAGTTTTCGATGGCCGACCTCGAGGAAAGATACCACTCTGAGCTCGGCAACGACCTCGGCAACCTGGTCATGCGGGTAGCCAAGTTGGTCCAGACCAAGCTCGGCGGCGCGGTCGAGGTCGGCGGCGACAATGCCGAGCTCGCCGATCGGCTGCCGCCGCGCCAGACGGTCGAAAGATTCTTTCGCGCCGCCGATGCGCGCGAGCACAACCGGGCGCTGGAAGAGCTGTGGGAGTACGTGCGCGCCGCCAATGTCTACATGAACGACCGCGCCCCGTGGCGGATCAACGACCCGGCAGAGCTCGCTGCGGTGCTCGGTGCGGGGGTCGGTGCTCTGCGCGTGATCGCGCATCTGCTCGAGCCGGCAATGCCCGAGACCGCGCGCCGCGTCGCCGACACCCTGGGCTTTGCTCTCGGTCCGATCGACGACCTCGACGGGCCGGCGATCCCCTGTCAGGTGAAGGTGGCCGAGCCGATGTTTCCGCGCCGAGAGAGCGAGAAGAAGGAGCGCGGCGGCAAGGGCGGGGGTAAGTCGTCGGGCGACGTCGATCCGTTCGCCAAGCTCGAGATTCGCGTCGGCCGCATCGAGTCCGCCGGCGACCACCCCGACGCCGACCAGCTCTTCGTGCTCGCCGTCGATCTGGGGGAGGGCGAGAATCGGTCGATTTGCGCCGGCTTACGCGAGCACCTGAAGGCGGAAGACCTGATCGGGCGCAAGGTCATGGTGCTCGCCAATCTCAAACCGGCGGTGCTGCGCGGAGTGCCGAGTGCCGGAATGGTTCTGGCCAGCGATCGCAGCGATGGCGCGGTGATTCCGGTCGACCCGGGTAACGCCGAGGTCGGCGAGCTGATCACAGTCGAGGGAATCGAGCCGGCACCGAAGAAGAAGCTGTCGAAAAGCAACTTCGAGAAGGCACCGCTGCTCGTCGCCAACGGAGTCGTGACCTATCGCGACCAGCCGCTGCGCAGCAGCGCCGGCGAAATCCGCTGCGACGCCGAGGACGGCGCGACAGTCCGATAGCGCGCCTCGCGCGCCTCCGGCGCGCAGGTCCCAAGCGTCGCTACGCGACGCGTCCCAAGCTCGCCTATGGCGAGCGTCCCAATGCCGCGCTGCGCGCGGCGTCCCAAGCGCCCTCTGGGCGCGCCGATGAGGGCCGTCCTAATTTTGGACGCGCGCTATGGCGCGCTTGGGACGACGGGAGCGAAGCGACTGTCTTGGGACGCGCTAGCGAAGCGAGGCGCTTTGGGACGGCGCGCAGCGCCTTGGGACCGCGCGCCGCAGGCGCGCTTCAGGGTGGGATGATTTCGCAGCGGCCGGGGGCGAGGTGACAGGAGCCGTTGACGCAGAAGGCGGTGCCGCAGTCGGCGTCGTTGGTGCAGCTGCGCCGGTTGCACGCGCCGGTGCGGCTGTCCGGGGGCAGCAGGCAGTCGAAACCGGCCGGGCAGGCGGTCTCGTCGCCGCAGCGGTCGGCCGCGCAACGGTGGTCGGTGTCGCAGTGCGTTCCGACCGGACAGGCTTCGTCGCCGAGACAGCCGGGTTGGCAGACCTTGACCGCGGGGTCGCAGGCGCAGCTGCGAGGGTCGAGTCCGATCGGTGCGCAGATGTCGATCGCTGCGGAGCAATCGCTGTCGCCGTCGCAGTCCGACTGGGCGTCGAAGCAGACGCCGCAGCCGACGAACCCGCCCGGCTCGATACAGGCGCCGTCGAAGGGGTCGCAGTCGGCAGAGCTGGAGCAGGTCGCCTGGGAGAGATCGCGCAGCTCGCCGAGGCGCAGCGAGAGCTCGTCGTCGGCGAGCAGACGCTGGTAGTCGACGTAGAAGTTGTCGGGCAGTCCGGTCTCGGCCGAGAATGCCACGTCCAGTTGCTCCGCGATCGGGATCGCGTTGGCGATGATGTCGAAGACCTCTTCGACCTGGTGCAGGTGGTCGGTGTACTCGGGGTGAATGATGGCCCCCGCCGCGTCGCGATAGGCGACGATTTCGCCGTCGAGCACTTCGATGCGAACGTCGTGCGGCGGCGGACAGAAACAGCCTACCTGATAGCGATATTCGTAGTGGGTCAGGCCGAGCGACTGCCAGCGGGCGCGCGCCGCGGCGAGCTCGCCGGACTCGTCATCGCGGTGCGGGCAACCGCGCAGCGCCGAGTCGACGCCGGCAATCAGCTCGTTGATGGCGACGTCGCCGTCGCCGTCGCCGTCTGCTTGCAGGCAGCGGCCCGAATCCTCGCGCTCGAGGCTGATGCCGACGCTCATCGTCAGCTCGTTGATCGCGACCCGCTGGTCGTAGTCGCAATCACAAGGGCAGGGCTGGGCGCTCGCCGGAATCGCGACCGCCAGGGCGCTTGCCAACCACACGATCCAGGATTTCATGCGCCACAGATTGGCACCCTTCGGCGGACAAAACAAGAGTTGTTTGGTCCGTCGGGGGCATCGTCTCGTCGGCCTTTGACCCTGGGCAGTTGTGCCCGCGGTTGCTATGTCTTTCGAGACTGCGGCAGGGCCGCGCGCGGCAGGCCAGGAGGGGACCGATGAAACTGAACAGGCGGGAGATGCTGCGGCTGGCAGCGGGTGCGGGGATGCTGCCGATGTCGGCGTGGGTGACCGCCTGCGGCGACGACGAGCAAACGGTGGTGGCGCCGGCCGATCTGTTTCGCCACGGGGTCGCCAGCGGCGACCCGCTGAGCGACGCAGTGGTGCTGTGGACGCGAGTATCGCCGCGTTCGGACGGACCGATTCGCGTCGATTGGGAGATCGCCGAGGACCCGGAATTCTCGCGCGTGGTCGGCGGCGGCGGTATCATGACCGACGCCTCGCTCGACTACACGGTGAAAGTCGATGCGCGCGGGCTCGAGCCGGCGACGACGTACTACTATCGCTTTCTCTCGCTGTTTCGCGAGTCGCCGATCGGGCGCACGCGCACCGCGCCAGAGGGCCCGGCCGATCGCCTGCGCATCGCCGTGATGTCCTGCTCGAAGTACTCGCGCGGCCTCTTTCTCGGCTATCGAGACGTCGCCCGGCGCGCCGATCTCGACGTCGTTCTCCATCTCGGCGACTACATCTACGAGGGCGGCGAGACCAGGGAGCTCCGGCCGCACGACCCGCCGCGCGAGGTGGTATCGCTGCAGGACTACCGGACCCGCTACGCGCAGTACCGCAGCGATCCGCATTTGCAGGAGGCGCACCGGCAGCATCCCTTCGTCAGCGTGTGGGACGACCACGAGAGCACCAACAACTCCTATCGCGACGGCGCCTCCAATCACGATCCGTCCGAAGGCGACTGGTTCGAGCGCAAGGCGACGGCGCAGCGGGTCTACTCGGAATGGATGCCGATTCGGGTGGAGTCGCCGGACCGCATCTTCCGCCACCTGCCGTACGGAGACCTGGCCGACCTGATCATGCTCGACACGCGCTTGTGGGGCCGGGACGAGCAAGTCGAGCCGTCCGACGTCGAGGCGATCATGGACCCGCAGCGGACGATCCTCGGCTTCGATCAGGAAGAGTGGCTCGCCGAGAAGCTGCTTCAGTCGCGCGCTCGTTGGAAGATCGTCGGCCAGCAGGTGATCTTCTCGCAGTGGAAGATCTCCGCCGCGCCGAACTCGGAGGGCGGCGGTGCGGTCGGCAACACCGACGGCTGGGATGGCTACGACGCGAGCCGGCGCCGGGTCTTCGAGGTCCTGCGCGGCGGCGGTGTCGAGGACGTGGTCTTTCTGACCGGCGACGTCCACAGCTCGTGGGCGATGGAGTTTACCGAGGACCCCAACAACCCGGCGACCTACGACCCGGAGACGGGGAGCGGCTCGCTCGGCGTCGAGTTCGTCACCCCGGGGGTGACCAATACCTTTTTCAGCGGCGTGCCGCCGGAGATCTTTCTCAACCCGAACCCGCACATCAAGTACGGCGAGACGACGCAGCGCGGCTACGTCGTTCTCGACCTCAGTCCGCAGCGCGTCCAGGCGGCGTGGTTCCACTACGACCGGCTCGACGACGAGGCGGTCGAGCAGACCTTCGCGGTCGCCTTCGCCGCCGAGAGTGGCACCGGCCACCTGGTAGAAGAAGCCGAGCCTGAGCCGCCTCCCGGCGACGTTGCCGATCTCGCGCCTGCCTGATCGGGCGGATCAGTCGAGGATGCGATTGTCGACGTCGACGCCGACCGGGCAGTGGTCGGACCCGGTCACGTTCGGCCAGATGTGGGCGCGGCGGACGTACGCCATCGCTTCCGGGCACGCCAGGACGTAGTCGATGCGCCAGCCGACGTTGCGCTGGCGCGCCCCGAGTCGTTGGCTCCACCAGGTGTAGTGTCCGCCTTCGCGATGGAAGTGGCGAAAGGTGTCGACCCATCCGGCGTCGATCCAGCGCTGGAGCTCGGCGCGCTCCTCCGGCAGGAAGCCGCTGTTCTGGGTGTTCTGACGCGGTCGGGCGAGATCGATCTCGCAATGCGCGGTGTTGAAGTCGCCCATCACCAGGACCCGATGGCCGCTTTCGCGCAGCCCGGCGAGCTCGCGCAAGACGCGCCGGTAGAAGTCGAGCTTGTAGGGCACCCGGCTGTTGTCGCGTTGCGTGCCGCTGCCTTTCGGGAAGTAGCCGTTGGCGACGACGAGACGGCCGAAGCGGGCGATCAACAGCCGCCCCTCGCGGTCGAAGCGCTCTTCTCCGAGCGACGTGGTTACCTCGTTCGGGCGGCGCCGGCTCAGCAGGCCGACGCCGGAGTAGCCGGCACGCTCGGCCGGTTGGTAATACTGGTACCAGCGGGGCAGCTGACGGATCGCGTCGGGAAGCTGTTCGGGCCGCGCGCGCACTTCCTGCAGGGCGACCACCTGGGCGCGCGCGCCGCCGAGCCAGTCGGTGAATCCCTTGCGCGCGCATGCGCGCAAGCCGTTGACGTTCCAGGATACGATTCGCATGGCGATTGCCGGGCCCGGCACGACGGTTGTAGTCTGCGACGCTCGTGACTTCCATCGACCCCTGCGCCCGGGCGCGTACCAGATGCTGACCGTTCATCGAAGCAACCGCGCCGAACGCCTGGTCGAGATGCTCGGCGACGTGCTCAGTGAGCGCCCGGCCGGGCCGTTCGAGCAGGAGCACGTCATCGTCCAGGGGCGCGGCATGGAGCGCTGGTTGTCGATGCAGCTGGCGCAGCGCTTCGGGGTCTGGGCCAATCCGTCCTTTCCGTTCCCGCGACGCTTCCTGCTCGATCTGTTTCGCCAGGCCGACCCGGCGCCGGTGGCTGGCGAAGGGTTCGAGCCGGAGATCCTCGCCTGGGCGATCGCCGCGGAGCTGCCGGCGATGCTGGCCCAGGCCGAGATGGCGCCGGTGCGCGCCTATCTCGGCGCCGACTGGGACGAGGGGCGCCTCTTGTCCTTGTCGCAGCGGATCGCGCGGACCTTCGACGATTACGTCGTTTTCCGCCCGGCGATGGTGACGGCCTGGGAACGGGGCGGCGACGGCGGCTGGGAAGCGGCGTTGTGGCGCCGTTTGGTCGAGAAGCTCGGTGCCCGGCACGTCGCCAACCGCGCTCAGGCGTTGCTGGCGCGTCTCGATGCAGCGACGGTCGAAGGCGATGCCTTGCGGATTCCGGCGCGGCTCTGCGTGTTCGGCGTGTCGACTCTGGCTCCCCTGTATCTGAGCATCGTCGCCCGCCTGGCGGAGCGGTCCGACGTTCACCTCTTCGTACTCAGCCCCTCGCAGGAGTACTGGTCGGGTCTACGCGCGCGGCGCGACGTCGTCATCGACCTGGCGCGTATGTCGCCGGCCGAGGATCTCGCCGACGGCGACGTCATCGAGCGCGAGGTCGGCAATCGGCTGCTCGCTTCGCTGGGGCGGATCGGTGGCGAGTTTCAGGCATTGCTCGAGGCGGCCGGAGATTTCGCGGAAGAGGACGCGTTCGACGACCCGCAGGTCGCGGGTGAGACCTCGGTCCTGCCGGTGCTGCAGTCCGACATGCTCCACCTGCGCTACCGCGGCGCCGTGGTGGAGCGACTGCCGTACTCGGCGGACGACCCCTCCTTCGAGGTGCACTCCTGCCATGGGCCGATGCGCGAAGTGCAGGTCTTGCACGACCGCCTGCGGGCCATGTTCGATCGCGACCCGAGCCTGCGGCCGCGCGACGTGATCGTCATGACCCCGGACATCGATGGCCTGGCTCCCTACGTCGAGGCGGTGTTCGACAGCGGCGAGGGGGATCGCAGCATTCCGTTTCGTATCGCCGACCGCAGCCCGGACGCGACCAGCGAGGTGTTCGATGCCTTCACCGAGATCGTCGGTCTGCTGGCGGGAAGGGTCACGTCGGCGGGCGTAGCCGATCTGCTTCGTCTGCAGGTGGTACGCGCGCGCTTCGGCTTCGACGACGCCGAGGTAACCCTAGTCCGCGACTGGATCGATGGGAGCGAAATCCGCTGGGGGATCGATGCCGAGGACCGCGCCGCGCGCGGTCACCCCGCGGTCGACCAGAACACCTGGCAATTCGGCCTGCGGCGCCTGTTCCTCGGCTACGCGATCGGCGACGCGGAGGCCGACGCCGACGTGCCGTACGCTCCGTACGACGACCTCGAAGGAGGCGACGGAGCCACCCTGGGCAAGCTCGCCGAGCTCTGTCGCCGCTTGTTTGCCCACGCGGCGCGCCTGCAGGGCCCGCTCGCGGTCTCGGAATGGCCGGAGCTGGTCGCGGCGATTACCGACGACCTGATTTGGAACGAGGGCTACGCCGCCTTCCAGGTGCAGTCGCTGCGCGCCGCGGCAACCGTGATCAGCGCGCGCGCTGCTGCGGCCGGTTACCAGGGCAGCGCCGATTCGGCGACGATGGTTCGCATGATCGGCGACGAGTTGCGGCTCTACGCGCCAGCCCGCGGGTTTCTCTCCGGCGAAGTGACGTTCTGCGAGTTGGTGCCGATGCGAACGATCCCGTTTCGCGTGGTTTGCCTGGTTGGAATGAACGACGGCGCATTCCCGCGCAACGAGCGTCGCCCCGATTTCGACCGCATCGGCCAGCGGCGTTGCTGGGGCGACCGCTCACTGCGCGACGACGACCGCTACATGTTTCTCGAGGCACTGCTGTCGGCGCGCGAGACGTTCTACGTCAGCTACGTCGGGCAGGACGCGCAGTCGAACACCGAGGCACCGCCCTCGGTGGTCGTGCAGGAGCTGGTCGACGCCGTCCTCGAGTCGTTCTCAGGCGTCGATGCGGACAGCTTGGTGGCGCGTCACCCGATGCAGTCGTTCAATCGCCGCTACTTCACCGCAGCCGACGACGGGCCCGACCGTCACCTGGTGTCCTACTCGAAATCCGCCTACCAGGGGGCGCTGGCCTTGGCTTCGCCGCGCACCGCTGCGGGTGCCTTCGTCACTGCCGCCGCCGCCGCGGCCGAGCCGGTGCTCGCCGTCGATGACCTGGTCGCCTTCTTCGAGCATCCCACCCGCACCTACCTCCAGCGACGGCTGCGCTTGTACCTCGGCGGAGACCTCGGCGCTCTCGAGACGCGCGAGCCGCTCGACCTCGACGCGCTCGAGAGATGGAAGCTGGGCGACGCGATGCTGAATCGAGCTTTGGGCGGCCAAGTTGTTGATTTCGCGTCTGTAGCGCGGCTAGGGTCGCTTCCGGTTGGGAGCCTGGGGGAGATCGTCTACGAGCAGATCGAGAGCGCGGTCTCGCAGATTGCGACGGTCGGGCGCGGCGCCGAATCGCGCTTGGTGGCGATCGATCGGCCGCTCGCCGGGTTTCGCGTCAGCGGCACGATCGAGACGGTCGACGACCACCAGCAGCGCTGGTCGCAGTACTCCAAGCTCGGCGGCAGGCTGGAGCTGGCGCTGTGGATTCGTCACCTGCTGCTCTGCCACGAGCTGCCCGAGGCGGCGATCCGCTCGCACCTGGTGGGGCGGCTCGCCAAGGGCGCGGGGATGATTACGTTCGAGCCTTGCGCTGCGGCCGAGCAGATTCTGGAGGGCCTCGTCTCTCTCTATGCCGAAGGCATGCGCTTGCCGCTTCCGCTGTTCCGCAACGCATCGCGCGCCTTTGTCGAAAAACTCGCCAAGACGGGCAGCGCCGACGGTGCTCGCAGGGCCGCGGAGCGCGGCTTTCGCGGCGATGCCTTCGACGACAGCAGCGACCCGTACGTGCGCCAGGTCTACGGCGAACGCAATCCCTTCAGCGCCGGGGATCCGGCGGCGGACGACGCCGCTCGCATCGCTCGGATCGTCTACGAGCCGTTGCTCGCGGCACGCAACGAGGAACAACTGTGAGCACTCCCGAGCTCGACCACTTCGCCGCCGACCTCGACGGCACCGTGCTGGTGGAGGCCAGTGCCGGCACCGGCAAGACCTATGCGATCGAGATGCTCTACCTGCGCCTGCTGCTCGAGCGCGGCATGGACCCAGAGCAGATCGTCGTCGTCACCTACACCAACGCCGCCGCGGCCGAGCTGCGCCAGCGGGTTCGCGCCCGGGTGCGCGCGGCGCACGAGTTCCTCGCCGGCGATGCCGAGGCGAGCGAGCCCTGGATGCAGTACCTCGAGCAGCGACCCGATCGAGACGCCGCCATCAAGCAACTGTTGACCGCCCTGTTCGGCTTCGATCGCGCGTCGATATCCACCATCCACGGTTTCTGTCAGCGAGTCCTCGTCGAGCACGCCTTCGACAGCGGCGCGACCTTCGATCTGCAGATGACGGCGGACCAAACTCCGATCGTCGACGAGGTGGTTCGCGACTTCGTCGCCGCCAGGTTGGTCACGGCGCCGCGCGCGCTGGCTGCCGCGGTCTGGGGGCAGGGCGCCCTGCAGGGCATGGAGCGCTTTGCCGCGCTGGTGGCGGCGCAGCCAGAGCTCGACGTGGTGCCGCAAGCGGAGGCGCCGTCGGACACGTTCGAGGAATGGCGGCGCGAGCTCGAGGCCGCTCGCACGCTTTGGCGACAGCGGCGCGAGGAGATCTGCGCGCTGCGCGTAGATGAGCGGGTTCTCAAGAAACCCAGTCGCATGGATCGCGCCACCGTCGTTGCCGGGCTCGATACCGCGTTTGCCGACGGCGATTACTTCGCCAGCAAGCGTTGGCCGGACTTGTACAAAATCACCGCCGAATACCTCGAACAGGCGACGCTCAAGAAGCACAAGGCCGAGACCCCGACGCATCCCTTCTTCGATAGCTGCCAGCGGCTCTGCGACCTGGAACGAGAGCTCGAGTCGGCGTTCCGGGCATCTTTGTTTGGCGAGCTGGCGGACTACGCGCGCGGCGAATTGCCGCGGCGCAAGCTGCAGCGCGGAGTCGCCTACTTCGACGACCTGCTGGTCGAGTTGCGTGCGGCGCTGCGCTCGGATCGCGGGACACAACTGGCGAGCAAGCTGCGCGCGCGCTTCGGCGCGGCGCTGATCGACGAGTTTCAGGACACCGACCCGGTGCAGTACGAGATCTTCAGGCGCGCCTTCGCCGAAGGTGGCTTGCCGCTGATCCTGATCGGCGATCCCAAGCAGAGCATCTACTCGTTTCGCGGCGCCGACGTGCGCACCTACGTCGCCGCGGGGCGCGAGGCAAAGCAGCGGTACACGCTCAACACCAACCGCAGGTCGAGCGACCGTCTGGTCGCCGGGGTCAACCAGCTGTTCGCGGTGGAGAACGCCTTTCTGGTCGATGGCATCGACTTCGCACCGGCGCTGCCGAGCGAGAAGGTAGCCGAGATCGGCGGCGATCCCGGCGGCTTGGCGATCCTTCGCTGTGAAGCTCCGGAGGCTCCGCCAAGAGAGAGATCGGGCGGCGGGCCGTACCGGCGAGCGATCCTTCGCGCCCTGCCGACGCGCATCGTTTCCCTGCTCGACGGACCGGCGACGATCGACGACCGCGGCGTTCGCGCCGGTGACATCGCAGTGCTCTGCCGCACCAACGCCGAGGCGGCCGAGTTGCAGGTGGAGCTGCGCAACCGTGGCGTACCGACCGTGTTGCACGGCGACCGCAGCGTGTTCGAAGCTCCGGAGGCGGAGGAGATGTCGCGCGTGCTGCGTGCTCTCGTCGACCCGCGCGACGCGGCCGCGGTGCGCTCCGCCCTGTGCACCGGTTTGTGCGGGCGCAACGGCGACGATCTTCTGCGGATCGAGGCGGAGGAGGCGGAGGAAGAGTGGCAGGGGTGGATCGATCGCTTCGACGCCTGGCGCGAGCGGTGGCTCGATCACGGCTTCATGTCGGCATTTCGAGCGTTGATCGATCACTGCGAATCGACCGACCGGCTGTTGCGGATCGACGGCGGCGAACGCCGCCTGACCAACTATCTGCACATCGCCGAGCTGCTGCAGGTGGCCTCGCGCCGACTGCGCGCCGGGCCGCTCGGGCTGCTGGATTGGCTGACGTTGATGTCCTCCGATGCCTCGGCGCGCGGCGAGATGGCGGCGGAGGACGTTCAGATCCGCCTGGAGAGCGACGAGGACGCGGTCATCCTGACGACCATCCACAAGAGTAAGGGGCTACAGTATCCGATCGTTTTCGTCCCCTACCTGTGGAATTCGAGCGCGCGCGGTGGACGCTCCGATTGGTTCCGGGTTTTCGCCTCGGCGGAGAACCGGCGCGCGGTCTACGTCGACGCGCCGCTTCCCGACGAGATCAAGAACACCGCCGCTCTCGATCAGATGGCGGAGGACATGCGGCTCGCCTACGTGGCGCTGACCCGCGCGCAGCGTGCCTGCTTCGTGTTCACCACCGACTACGCCGCCGACAATCCGGAGAAGTCGCCGATCGGCCGTCTGCTCGCCGAGCGGTTGAGCGATGGTCCGCCGCGAGACGGCGATGCGATCCGCTTCGAGCCGCTGCCCGAGGGGGAGCCGTCGCTGAGCGTCGATGGCGATCGCGGGCCGCGCTTGAGCCCGCCGCCGGCGCCGCCGGAGATTCGGCGCGGTTGGCGCGTCTCCAGCTTCTCCGGCCTGACCCGGCGCGCCGAGGAGCTCGCCAGCGAAGAGGAAGAGGGCCTCGACCGCGACGCCGTCGAGGAGGCGCCCATCGCGCGATCGCTCGACGAGGCGGCCGAGGTGCCGCTCGCCGACCTCGGCGCCGGCCCGCGATTCGGTGTGATGGTCCATTCGGTGCTGGAGAACATCGACTTCGCCGCGGTCGACGTCGAAGTGGTCGGCGAGACGGCGCGGCGCTACGCGGTCGGCCAGCGCCTCGGCTCCAGCCAGCTCGAAGTGCTGACTGACGCGTTGGCGGAGATCGTCCGCGCGCCCTTGCTCGGCGATGCCCCGGAGCTGTCGCTTGCGGCGGTCGACCGTGCGCACAGGCTCGACGAGCTCGAGTTCATTCTGCCGGTGGCGCCGAACGGCGCAAAGCGGCTGGATCCGGTGCGCCTCGCCGAGGTGTTGGCACGCCATCCCGATGCGGTCGAGCCGACCTATGTCGAGCGGGTGGGGCGGCTCGACTTCAAGGCATTCGCCGGCTTTCTCCGCGGCTTCGTCGATCTCGTCTTCGAGCACGCGGGCCGCTGGTACGTCGTCGACTACAAGTCGAACTTCCTCGGCCGCAGTTGGGGCGACTACGCGCCGCGCCGGCTGGCTGCTTCCATGCACGAGCACGACTACTATCTGCAGTACCTGCTCTACGTGGTTGCCGTCGACCGCTACCTGCGGCTGCGCCAGCCGGGCTACGACTACGAGACTGGGTTCGGCGGAGCGCTCTACCTGTTTCTTCGCGGAATGACGCCGCGTTTGGCGGGCAACGGAGTTTTTCACGATCGGCCGCCGGCGCGGCTGATCGCGGAGCTGTCGTCGCTGTTCGCCGGAGGCGACGCGCATGGCTGATCCGCGCGCGGAGCTGCAGCGGCTGCGCGGCGCCGGCGTCGTCGGCGACCTCGATTGGCACTTCGCCACGACGTTGACCGCAGCGCTCGGCGAAGCCGACGAGCGCGTAGGTCTTGCCGCCGGGCTGGTGAGTCGCGCTCTCTCTCAGGGACACGTTTGCCTGGATCTGCGCCAGCTGTGTGCCGATCCGGCACTGGCGACCGAGGATGGCTCCGCCTGCGGGGTCGCGGTTCCCGCGCTCGACGAGTGGCTGGACGCTCTGCGGGCGAGTCCGCTGTGCGGCGCCGGTGGAGTGCTTTCACCGCTGGTGCTGGAGGACGCGCGCCTCTACACGCGCCGCTACTGGCGCTACGAAACGGCGCTGGCGGAGACCGTTCGCCGGCGATGTCGCGAAGTCGATCCCGGGCTCTCCGCGTCCGCGGTGCGCAGCCTGATCGATCGACACTTCGGTGCGGCCAGCGGTGATCCGGATTGGCAGCGGATCGCGGCGACAGTGGCGGTGTATCGGAGCTTCTGTATCGTTTCCGGGGGACCCGGCACCGGCAAGACCTTCACCGTGGCGAAGATGCTGTGCGTGCTCGCCGAGATCGAGCGATCGGCGCGCGACCGGCTTCCAGACGTCGTCCTGATGGCGCCGACCGGCAAGGCCGCGCAACGCCTCGGTGAGTCGATGCTCGGCGCCGCCGAGTCGATTGATGCTCCGCCGGAGGTGCTCGCCCTGTTGGGGCAGCGGCCGACCACCATCCACCGCGCTCTCGGGCGGCGGCCGCGCACCCGGACCCGGTTCCGCCACGATCGCTCGAATCCGCTGCAGGCCGACGTCGTCGTCATCGACGAGGCCTCGATGGTCGACATGGCCCTGATGTCGCGCGCCCTCGACGCGGTGCCGCTCGACGCGCGCGTCGTCCTTCTCGGCGACCGCGATCAGCTCGCCTCGGTCGAAGCGGGCGCGATCCTCGCGGATCTCTACGGCGACGCCGATCGCCACGCCTATAGCGCGGAATTTGCGGCTCGACTGGCGGAGGCGGGAAGCGAAGTTCTCGGCGCCGCGACGGCGCCGCCGATCCGCGACGGCATCGTGTCGCTGCGGCGCAACTACCGCTACGGCGCCGACAGCGCGATCGGCCGACTGGCGGCGGCGATCAACCGAGGAGCCGAGGACGAGGTGCTCGACCTGCTCGTGTCGCAGGCGGACTCGCAAGTCGAGTTGCGACCGTCGCTCGAGCACGGCGTCGCACCGCTGCTCGACAGCGCCGTCGCCGGGCTCGCCGGATCGTTCTCGGGCTCTCCGCAAGAGCGCCTGCAGTGCTTGCGCCGCTTCCGCATTCTTTCGCCGCTGCGCCGCGGGCCGTTTGGAGTCGAGGAGCTCAACCGCCAGGCCGAGGCTCGGCTGCGCAGTGAGCGGTTGATCGCGACCGGCGAAGAGCTGTACCCGGGCAAGCCGATCATGGTGGTGCAGAACGATGTCGAGATCGGGCTGTTCAACGGCGATGTCGGGGTCTTGGTCGACAGCGAGGGAGGCGGCCATCGCGCGGTGTTTGCCGACGGCGACGACGTGCGGCTGGTATCGTTGGCGCGTATCCCGGCGTTCGAGACGGTCTACGCGACCACCGTGCACAAGAGCCAGGGGTCGGAGTTCGAGGAGGTCTCGGTGGTGCTTCCCGACCGGATCTCGCCGTTGCTGACCCGCGAGCTGATGTACACCGCGGTGACCCGAGCGCGGCGCCGTGTCGTCATCTACGGCGCTGCCGAGGTGGTTGCCGCGGCGGTCGGCCGCCGCGTCGCGCGCGCGTCGGGCTTGCGCAGCCGCCTCTGGGGCGGCTCCGCGGAGTGAGCAGGCGGGTTCTGGCAATCGCGTGGCCGTCAGAGGATTCCCTGATTGCTCGCTCCGGTCTGCCGGACGTATAGCTGTGGCACGTCGAACTGGGGGGAGCTTATGACCTGGCGGGAGCGCTACGAGCGACACAAGGACGCGATGCGGGTTGGCGACGTCATCGCCTGCGGCGGTCATGGCCTTCTGTCGCGCTTGATCATGACGAGCTCGGGGTCGCCGGTCTCGCACGCCTGCATGGTTTCGAGCGAGGCCGAGGGCGACCGCGGGCCGTTGGTTCTCGAGGCGACCCGGAGTGACGGCGATCTCGCCGGCAAGCAGGGGGTCGGCGAAGACCCTCTGGCTCATTTTCTCCAGGAGTACGAAGGTGACGTCTGGTGGCTGCCGCTCGCCGTCGGCCCGCAAAGGATCCCGCCAACTTTTGAGCGCGCTGCCTTCGATCGGTTCGTCGACCAGGTCATCGGCACTCCCTTCGACGACGTCGACGGCGCCCTCTCGGTGGTGCGAGACGTGTTCGACAACATGCTGCAGATCACCGACCGCAGCCTGTTTCCGGATACCGATCGCTTTTTCTGCTCGGAGCTCGTCGTCTACGCTCTGCAGGTCGCCGGCGTCGTCGATCCGAACATCGACTCCTCGATCACGTCGCCCAAGGACCTCTGCGGCTTTTCCATTTACGGCGGGCCGGCGGTGCCGCTGAAGGGCAATGCCGCGCTCGATCTGGTGGTCGACGGTGGCACCCTCGGCCGCAACATGACGGATCTGGCAGCCGCAGCTCTCACCAAGGAGCACTTCGGCGAGGCGCGCCGGCTGACGATTTCGTCGCGCGACGTCAAGCGCCGCCTCGAGAAGCGCCAGAGCGACATCGAACGGCTGCGCCAGGGGGTCGTAGAGAGTCGCGGTCACCGCTAAGATCGTCGGCATGCTGGGCCGACGATTCGAGCAGGCTCTGGTGTTCGCCGCGCGGCGCCACGAGGACCAGCGCCGCAAGGGCACCGACATTCCCTACGTCTCGCACCTTCTCGCGGTTTGCGCGCTGGTCGTCGAGGCGGGTGGCGACGAGGACTGCGCGATCGCCGCGCTGTTGCACGATGCGGTCGAGGACCAGAAGGCCACGGCAGCCGAGATCGAAGCCCTGTTTGGCGGCGAGGTGGCGGGAGTCGTCGTCGAGTGTTCGGACACCGACGAGGAGCCGAAACCGCCGTGGCGCGAGCGCAAGCAAGCGTTCCTCGCGCGCATGGCCGAGCTGTCGGATCGCGCCCGCCTGGTGGTGGCCGCCGACAAGCTGCACAACGCCAGTGCGACTCTGGCCGATCTCGCGGCCGGCGATGCGGGCCTCTGGGAAAAGTTCAACGGCGGTCGCGAAGGGACCCTGTGGTACTACCGGAGTATTGCCGACGCGCTCGGCTCCGACGACGCTCTGTCGAGAAGACTGGCGGCGACGGTCGACCGGCTCGAGGAGCTCGCCGCCCGCCAGCCGTAGGCCGGCGCGGCGCCGGGGTGGTGCGAGCGTCGCGCCGGGCGTTTGCAACCCGCGTTCGACTGGTGTTTGAACGGACGGATGATCAAGTCTGTGATCTCGGTGATGGCCTGTTGGGCGGTTCTCGGAGTTGCGTCGTCGGCTTGGGCGGCGGATTCCATGTGCGAGCAGTTGGACAAAGTCCTGGCGGCGGCTTCTGGAAAGTTCGCCGCGCTCAAGGGCGAGGCGGTCAAGGACCAGCCCAACATGTGGACGGCGGCGGTGGCGCTGCCGGGTGGGTCGGACTGTCTGGTGGCGGGCGACTCCGATCAGCTTTACGTCTGCACGCTGTACGCTGGCGACGACACGGATACGGCTCGCAACGTCTACGACACGAACGCCGATCGAATCGGCAAGTGCTTGGGCGAGGGCTGGAAAAGCGAGGAGAGCGCCGACGCCGAGACCAGGAAGCGCACTTTCTCGAAGGGCGCTCAGAAGGTTCGCCTGAGCTCGGAGATCGGCCGTGCCGAGGCGAGAACCGTCCAGCTTTTCGTCGACCCTGTCGCCGAGTGAGCTGAGCCCTCGGCGGGCAGCATCGCCTGTTATTGCGGCGGTTCTGCGCGGCCTGCCGGTAGCGCGGCGCCGGCCCGGGGGTTGGCCCGCGCCACCAGCTCGTCGACGGCTCGAAGCATCTGCGGGCCGAGCCAGTCGTCGACGAAGCGGCCCATCGCCGGCTGCGTGAAGTGAACGCCGTCGGGGCGGATATCCGCCGCCTGCAGGTCGACGCCCTGCCGGCGCAGGTAGCCGGCGAAGTCGACCACCTCGAGGTCGTTCGGCCATCTCTGCGCCGCCTCTTCCAGTAGCTGGTTGAGCCGCAGCATGCGCTTCGGATCGGTGGATTCTCGCAACATGGCGAGATCCTTCCAGTGGTCCGGCCGCAGCGCCACCGGTGGCGCGGTCAGCCAGATCGTCCCGACGCCGTGGCTGCGGAAGGCCTCGACCGCCTGATCGATCGCATCTGTGTAGGCGCGATCGAACTCGGGATCGCCGAAAGCCCGTGACGGTTCGTCGGGCGCGAAGCGCCGCGACAGCACGTCCCAGGGGCCGACCAGAACCCAGGCGGCATCGACCGGTACCGCTTCGACCTGGCGTTGCCAGCGGCCACTGGTGTCCTTGCACTTGTCGAAGGTCGGCGCCCAGTGATCGCGAAAGAACCAGGTGCCGCGATCGAGCAGGCCGCAGCCGCGCTGGGTGTCGCCGCGGCGGGTCTCCAGCCCGGCGCGCTTCAGCCATGGGTGCAGGGCCATGCTGAGCTTGAGCGCCGTCGAATCGCCGAAGGCCGAGATGCGCGGCGGTCGGCCGAGCAGGCGAGTTGCCTCCCCCGGTTCGAACGTGGGTGTCGGCGCCGCGGTTGGTCCCGGCAGAGCGCCGATCGCGAACGCCGCGGCGACGGCGGGGGCGAGCAGTGAGGCCGCGAAAATCTTCCCCTTTGTCGCCAGCAGGCGGCGCGTCCGCACCGGTTGCTCGAGCAACTCGAGCGACACCCAGGCGCAGCCGAGGGTCAGAACGAGCCGCAGCGCCAGCAGGGCGAGCGGTCCGAGACCGGTTCGGGCCGGCGACAGGACGAGAAAGATCGGCCAGTGGTAGATGTACGCGCCGTAGGAGAGGCGACCGATCCAGGGGAGCGGGGCGAGGGAGAAGGCGCGTGTCAGAGGGGTGCCGGGCTTGGTGAGCGCGCCGATGAGAACCGCCGAGAGCAAGCCGTGGAGCGCGAAGCCGCCGTGGTAGAGCCATGCCGAGGCGACCTCGGAGAGCGACCAGGCGGCGAGCATGAGGACCCCGGCGAGTCCGCCGGCGAGCGCGCTGCCCAGCTCGGCACGCCGCGAGGCGGCGTTGGACTGCCGCCGATCCAGCCACACGGCGAGCAGCGCGCCAGCGAGCGGCTCGGCGGCGCGCGAGAGGGTCCCGTAGTAGACTCGGTTGATGGCGTCGGAGTCGGCGGCGTCGGCCAGTGCCATCGCGATCGACACTCCGATGCAGCCGACCAGCAGGGCGGCGAGTGGCGCGACCGTCTGGCGGCGGCGCAGGGCGACGATCACCAGCAGCGGGAACACCAGGTAGTACTGTGCCTCGATCGACAGGGACCACGAGTGTTGGAGCGGGGAGGGGTGGGAGAACAACTGAGCGTAGGCGTACTCCGGCGACATGAAGCGCCAGTTCGAGACGTAGGCGAGAGTGGCGGTTGCGTCGGCCAGCAACCGCTCGCGGGAATCGGCGTCGAGCCACCAGGGCGCCGTGGTCACGACCGCCAGCACCCCGAGCCAGAGGGCGGGGCCGAGGCGCCGCAGTCGCCGGTCCCAGAACGCCGCCAGGTCGATACGCTGGCTGGCGCGTCGCTCGCGCAGGAGCAGGGTCGCGATCAGGTACCCGGAGAGAGTGAAGAAGGTCGAGACACCGAGGAACCCCCCGCTCATCCAGGTGAATGGGGAGTGAAAGAACAGAACGCCGAGCAGGCAGATGGCGCGCAAGCCGTCGAGCGCGGGGGAGTATGCGAGACGGACGGATCGCTCGGTTGGGCGCGGCGCGGCGCTCATCACACCAGTACTCGGCGAACCTGAAAACCCTGCGCCCGACGTCGTTCAGCGAGCCGACACGGATCGCTACTCGGCGACGCCGTTCAGAACGTCCACCACCGCGAAGAGATCGCCGATATCGTGGAAATCGACGGTTACGAAATTCGGCAGGCGGCCGCTCTCCGATTGGCACTGCTGGGCGCGGTCGACGAACAGCGGATTGTGATTGACCATGTTGGCCAGCGCCGGCGAACCGATGAAGTTGGTCAGGAAGTGGTTGAGGATGAACAGCTGATTGCTCATCGATCCGCGGTTGATGTCGCAGCTGAAATCACCGGGTGCCTGAAAGGAGAAGTGAGTTTCCCAGGCGTGGGCCCAGACGTAGTGGTGCCAGGGCAGCGACGCGCCGCCGTCGTCGGTGAGGACGACCAGCCGGGTGTCGGCTTCGAGAAGCTCGCGCAGCGTCGGCCAGGCGGTGGCTGCGGGTTGCACGTGAACGTAGCGCAGCAGGTCGGCGGCGACGAAGGCCGTCTCGGTGTCCGCCTCGGTGATGTAGCTCTCGAAGATGATGCTGACGACCTCGTCCGGGTGGGTGTCGAGAAAGTCGGTGATCTCCGCCAATCCGTCGGCCAGTGGCTTCATCCCGGCGACGTCGCAGGGGACGATGTCGCCGCCGTGGCAGAGCACGGTTTGCGGCCCGAAATACCAGCTGTCGAGCATCAAGCCGCGCACCCCGTCCTCCAGCTGGTGCGTGATCGAGAGGTTTTGATTCGGTCCGAGCCACCCCTCCTCGGCGTTCGACATCGCGTTGTGCGTGGTCGGGTGGGCGACCTCGTCGAAGCCGCGATCGCAGAGGTCGGAGAACCCGTTGCAGCGGGCGATTGCCCGCGACGGCACGCACAGCTCGACCTCGCGGGCAGTGTCGAGGGTGGCGGGGCCGATGGCGTTGTTGGTTTCCAATGCGGTGACTCGAGTGTGTCTCGGTTCGCCTTTGGCGCGACGGACGCGGTAGCACTGCAGCGAGCTCGCCGGGTCCTCGACCGCTACCCCGTCGACGTCGACCGGCACGCAGAGATCGGTCGGCTTGATCAGATCGAAGGTCTTCGCCGTGGTGAAGGCGTCGCTCAGCGTGACCTGTTGTCCGGCGGCCGGCGGGACCGCGTCGCTGCCCGGTTTTGCCTTGTGGCAGCGGTAGTGGTCGACGGCGTGGCTGTTCGGGTCGGGCGGCGGACTCGACGGCCCGACTGCGGTCGGCACCAGGATTCGCTTGGGGCGCCGCTTGGTGTCGACGAGCTGGGTGCCGAATTGGTCGGATACGGACACGCCCCTCTCCGTGTCGTACTTCTCCTCGCCCCGGTTGAGGCGGCTGCGGTACCCGCGCAGGAAGGTGTCGGGATCGTCGACGCCGTCGCCGAGATCGACCGGGGCGCACAGCGTGCGACTGCGTCTGAGGTCGATCGATCTGGCGCCGTCGAGGTCGGTCACCGCGACCGTCGTCGCAGTGAAGGCGCCGCCGGCGGCGCTCGGTCGCGTGCGATAGCAGAGAAACGCGTCCTCTACGGCGATTGCAGCGGACGGAGCGAGTGCTGCGACGGCGATCGCCAAGTGAATTCGGCGCAAATGCGACATCTGAGATCCCCCTCAGGCGGCAACCGACCACGCCCTTGGCAGCAGCGCAAGGGGCCGGCTTGCCGCGGGTGAAGAGGGCAACGAGGGGTGTCCGCCGCTTGCGGCGGATGCGGCCGCTTAGGCGGGATCGTCGACTAGCGGGGTTGCGGACTACGTGATGTCCGCAATAGCGGCAGTTCGGCAAACCATAGTAGATGCGGAAGATGGCCAAGAACGTCCTGATCGTGAACTGCTACTTCGATGAGACCCGGCTCCCGGTCGCGCGCAGCCGCAAGGCGCCGCAGGCGATGGCGCCGGTTTTTCTCGCCGGCGCCTTCGATCGCGAGCGTTGCGACGTGCGGGTCTACAGCGAGCAGTACTCCGGCCCGCTCGAAGATCCCCGCTTGCTCGGTTGGGCGGACCTGCTGGTTCTCACCGGTCTGACGACGGCCCTCGACCGCATGCTGCACCTGACCGCGTACGCGCGAAGTCTCAATCCGGCGGTCGTGGTTGCCGCCGGTGGCTACGCGGTGAGCGCGCTGCCGAATCTGTGCCGCCGTTATTTCGACTACTGTTGCCTCGGTGGAGTGGAGGAGATTCGCTCCGTCGTCGTCGAAGAGTGGGGCGAGGAGTTCGTCGCCGAGCGCATGCTGCCCGCCTACGATCTGGCGCCCTGGCGCGGCGGGCGTGTCGGGTACGCCGAATCGAGTCGCCACTGCAATTTCCGGTGCTCGTTCTGCGCGCTGACGGGCGCCGGGCGAGGGCACGAGAACTACAGTCTGCGGGACATCGAGGATCAGATCCTCGCGCTCGGCGGCTGCGACTACTTGAGCTTTCTCGACAACAACTTCTACGGACCGGATCGCCGTCACTTTGCCGACAAGGTCGAGCTGATCGGAGATCTGTGCAGACGCGGTCGGGCCAAGGGGTGGATGGCTCTGGTCACCAGCGATTTCTTCACCGACGACCGCAACCTCGACCTGGTTCGGCGCAACGGCTGCAAGGTGTTGTTCAGCGGTATCGAGTCCTTCGACCAGGCGTGGCTGAGCAGCGCCAACAAACGCCAGAACCGGCAGGAGAGGGGCATCGATCTGATTCGCAAGACCCTCGATGCGGGAATCTTCCTGCTCTACGGCCTGGTGTTCGACGTGACCAAGCGTCGCGTGTGCGACATTCGCAGCGAGGTCGAGACCATCCTCGCGCATCCGGAGATCTCCCTGCCTTCGTACATCTCCGCCTCGATACCGATGCTCGGGACGCCTTTCTTCGCGGAGTGCCTGTCGGCCGGGCGTCTGCTTCCTTCGACCCGCGTGCGCGACCTCGATGGCGCGACGCTGTCGCTGCAGCCGCGCGACTCGATCGCCGAGTATGTCGAGTTCGCCCGCGGTCTGCAGCATCTCGGCGCCTATCGCGGTGCGGCGATGCGCCACACCGCCGGGTTCCTGCGCCGTTACCGGCGCCGACTCGACAGCGCGCAGCTTGCGCTGGCGCTGATCAACGCGGCGATTCTGTGCGCGCCGGTGGCGGCGACGGTGCCGCGCCTCTGGCGCGGCCAGAAGCGGGAACGGACCTTCGTCAGCACCACCGAGCCGCTCGACGCCGTCTACCGGCCGGCGATGGGCGTCGATCCGCGCTATGCCGACCATTTTGAGCCGACCATGCTGACCGACGCCAGAGGCGAGCTCGATGCGGCGTTGGTCGACGACGTGGGGATGTGTTACCGATCTCTCGCCTCCTAGCCCAAATAATCATGAACTTCGGAAGGCGCCCGCGAAACCCGCATCATTGCGGGTTCATGAGGACTCTGATCACGATCGAGCATGACACGTGTCGAGGCGCCGATGACCTGCCGAATGCGCTCTACCTCAACTGCGACAACGGTTACAGGTGGCGACGGCGCGAAGTTCATGAATCGTGCGGGCTAGAGGTCTGGCCGAAAAATGGGCTGCTTCCACTTTCCGGACGGATCTCTGGTCGGGCGATCGCGTGTCGCCCGGGCCAGCTAGTCGGCGAGGCGGAAAGCGAATGAACCCTCCGTCCGAAGGGAGCTTGCTTGGTGCTGATTGGCTGACGGTTCGCCGGCGGCTCGGCCGCGGCAGCTGCGGTGTGGTCTACGAGGCGCACGACGCGAATCGCGACTGCCTGGTGGCGGTCAAGACGCTGCCGCGCTTCGATGCTTCCGCCCTGCTCATGCTCAAGCAGGAGTTCCGGACGATGGCCGACATCGTCCACCCCAATCTCGCCAGCCTCTACGATCTGGTCGCGACCGACGATTCCTGGTTCGTCACCATGGAGCTGGTGACCGGCACCGATCTGGTGACCCACCTGCGCTCGCAGCTCGACGTCGATGGCATCGATGCGATCGAGTCGATTCGCGGCGCGTTCGCCCAGCTCGCGACCGGAGTCACCGCCCTGCACCGTCACGGTATCCTGCACCGAGACATCAAACCGTCGAACGTCATGGTCTCGAACCAGGATCGCGTGGTCCTGCTCGACTTCGGACTGGCGGCTTCGTTCGCGGTCGACGAGCTGACCGACACCGACAGCATGGTCGGCACGTTGGCGTACATCTCCCCCGAGCAGGTGTCGGGGCACGGGCTGACTCAAGCCAGCGATTGGTATGGAGTCGGCGCGATTCTCTTCGAGACGCTGACCGGCCGGCGCCCGTTTCGCGGAACCGCCCCCGAGATCATCGCCGGCAAGTTGGACGAAGACTTCGACCTGCCGGGCGATTCGAGCGGTCTCGACTCCGAGCTTCTGTCGTTGTCGACCGCCCTGCTGCGCGCCGATCCGAGGGCACGGCCGACCGGCGAGGAAGTGATGGCGCATCTGGTGCGCGGCCGCACCCGTCGCAGGGTGCCGCAGAGCGGACCGCTCGAGCGTCGACTGGTGGGCCGCGATCCACACGCGGCGCGCCTGCGGCAGGTGTTCGATCGAGTCCGCGATGGCGAGGCCGCGGTGGTGCACGTTCGCGGGCCATCGGGCGTCGGTAAGACGACCCTGGTGAACCAGTTCGTGCGCTCGCTCGCCGACGACGCCGAAGCGATGGTATTGCGCGGCCGCTGCTACGAGCAGGAGGCGGTGCCCTACAAGGCGCTCGACAGCCTGATCGACAATCTCTGCGAACATTTGAACGCCATGCCGGAAGGCGAGCTGGAGCGCGTGGTCCCCGGCGACGCCGCATGTCTCGCCCGGGTGTTTCCGGTGCTGCTCGGCGTTCCGCAAATTGCCGACATCGCCGAGGAGGGCCTGCGCATCCCCGACGAGACCGAGGTGCGCAATCGCGCCCGCGACGCACTGCGGGCGATGCTCTGCGCCATCGCCGAGCGGCATCCGACCGTCGTCTACATCGACGACCTGCATTGGGGCGATGCGGACAGTGCGGTATTCCTCGAAGGACTCCTGTGCGACTCCGGAGCCCCCCGCTTGTTGTTGGTTGTGTCGTACCGGACGGCGGAGTCGGAAGGCAGCGAGCTGCTGCGGCGGATGTTCGGCTGGGCGACCGGCGGACGAATCGCCGCGCCGATCGACACGATCGACGTGTCGGATCTCGGTCCGACTGATTCGCTGGTGCTGGCGCGCCGCATGTTGCGCGACGAACGGGTCGAGGTTACCGAGGACCAGATCGAGGAAATCGCCAGAGAGTCGGAGGGCAATCCGTTCTTTCTCTCCGAGCTGGCGCTCCACGCCGCGAGCAGCCGCGGTGGCGGGCCGCGCGAGACCTCGCTGACGGCGATGATCGGCGCGCGTGTCGCCGAGTTGCCGCGTGGCGCTCGCGAGTTGCTGGAGGTGGTCTCGCTGACCGGCCAGCCGATCGAGCTGACCGTGGCGATGCGCGCCGCCGGGGTCGGCGGTTCGGAAGATCTAGTGGTCGCGCTGTTGCGGCGCGGCAAACTGGCGCGCACCCGTCGCTCGGCCGACGCGCTCGAGCTCGAAGCCTACCACGACCGAATCCGCGAGAGCGTCGTCGAGCGTCTGTCCCCCGGGACCTTGCGCAAGCTCCATCACCGGCTCGCCGTGGCGTGGGAGAGCAGTGGCCGCTCCGACCTCGAGGCGCTGGCGACGCATTGGATCGGCGCCGGCGAGCGCGAGCGCGGCGCCGGCTACGCCGCGCGGGCTGCCGAGCAGGCCGCACAGGCGCTCGCCTTCGAGCGGGCGGCGGCTCTCTACCGCCAGGCGCTCGGTCATTGGCAGTGGCCGGAGACCGAGGAGCGCGCGCTCTTGGTGCGGATGGGGCACGCCCTGGAGAACGCCGGCCGCGGCGCCGAGGCAGCGCATGCCTACCAGCGCGCCGCGCGCGGCGCCGGCGCCGGCGAGGCCCTGGCGCTGCGCCGGCAGGCCGCCGATCAGTTGTTGGCGAGCGGGCACATCGACGAAGGACTGTCGCAGCTGCGATCGGTGCTGGCGATGGTCGGCCTGCGACTGGCGCGCGGACCGCGTACGGCGATGGTGGCGATGGCGATGCGCCGGCTGCAGCTCTCGGCGCGCGGGCTCGGTTTCCGCGCCCGCGACCAGGCCCAGGTTGCCGACGCGGCGGCGACCCGGATCGATACCTGCTGGGCGGTGGCGCGCGGTCTGATCATGGTCGACAGCATCCAGGCGGCGCATTTCCAGTCGCTCAATCTGCTGTACTCTCTGCGCGCCGGGGACCGCTACCGACTGGCGCGGGCGCTGGCGATGGAGGCCAGCGCGTCGGTGTTGCGCGGCCGTCGCAGCCGCGCGCGCACCGACCGCATCGTCGACCTCGCCATCGCTCTGGCCGAGCAGCTGCGGGATCCGCGCCTGCTCGGATTGGTGGATGTGGCGCGCGGCGCCGTCGCCAACTTTCGCGGCGACTTTCCGCGCGCGCTCGAGCTCTGTCGCAGCGCCCAGTCGACCCTGCGCGGCCAATGCACCGGAGTGGTCTGGGAGATCGACACCGCCGAGCTGTACGCCTTGCACTCACTCTACTGGCTCGGCAGATGGGCCGAGCTCGGGCGCCGCGTCGCCGCGGTGCGGCGCGAGACCGGCGCGCGCGGCGATCTCTACCTCGCGACCTACGTCGGGGTGCGCGCCGCGCACGCAGTTCACCTCGCCGCCGACGATCCGGCGGCGGCGCAGGAGGAGCAGGATCGGAGCATCGCGATGTGGACCGGCGAGGGGTTCCAGACGCAACACTACTGGGACTGGTTCGCTCGCGTCGAGATCGCGCTCTACGACGGCCGCGCCGCCGATGCCTGGAGTCTGTTGCGCAAGCGGTGGCCGATGCACGTGCGCTCGCTGCTACATCGCCACCAGGCGATCTTCATCGAGGCGGTGGCGATGCGGGCGCGGGTGGCGATCGCGATGGCGGCGACCGGCGCCGATCGACCGTCGCGCTGGCTGGCGCGGGCGCGGCGCGATGCGCGCGCGATCGAGCGCGAGGACAACCCCTGGGGCAACTACCTGGCGCGGCAGATCCGCGCCGGGACGGCGATCACCGGCGGCGACGTCGAAGACGCCGAGCGCCAGCTCGCCGCCGCCGAGAACGGCTTTGCCTCACTCGACATGAAAGTGCACCGCGCGGTCGCGCGCCTGCGGCGGGCGGCGCTGGTCGGCGGCGCGCAGGGCCGGGAGGACGCCGCCAGCGCGGTCGCGCACCTGGCCGAAGAAGGAGTGGCCCGCCCGGAGGCCCTGGCGGCCGTCCTAGCACCCGGTCGCTGGCCCTGATGCGCCCGCTGTCGATGCCGGCCAACCAGCTCCCAGCCCGCAGATCCCAAATCGTTACTTCTTCACATTCAGCGTCCGCATCAAGTTGTAGACATGCGAGCGCGCGAGATCGAGCTGCTCCGCGGTCTTGATCACGTTCCAGTCGTTTTGCTCGAGCACGTCGCGCAGCAGTCCCGCTTGGATTGCTCGAGTGGCCTGCTGGAAGGTCATCGTGGTGGAGCCGCTGCCGGCCTGCTCGGGGAAGAGGTGGGCCGCTTCGATCGCGGGAGAGCCCTCGCCGGCGGCGCGAATCGCCGCCACCTCGCTGGCGTGCGCCAGCTGGCGGACGTGTCCCGGCCAGGCCGCGGTTTCGGCTGCGAGTAGGGCGCCCGGCGAAACCTCGAGGGCGGGTAGCTGATGTCGCTCGCAGGCCTCGTTGCAGAAATGGCGCAGCAGGCACCGGATGTCCTCGCGCCGCTCTTGCAGACTCGGCACGCGGATCTTCATCACGTCGAGCCGGAAGTAGAGGTCTTCCCTGAATTTCTTCTGCCGCACCGCTTCCTCGAGATCGACGTTGCTGGCGGCGATCAGGCGGACGTCGGCGGTTGACGGCTCCTCCGCACCGAGCGGGTAGAAGGTCTTCTTCTGTAGGAGGTGGAGCAGCTTGGCCTGGGCTGCGAGTGGGATCTCGGCGACCTCGTCGAGGAACAGGGTGCCGCCCTCGGCTGCTTCGACCTTGCCGAGCAGGCGCCTGGTCGCGCCGGTGAAGGAGCCTTCGAGTGCTCCGAACAGCTCGGCCTCGAGTAGGTTCTCCGGAATCGCGGCGCAATTGAGCTCGACGAAGGGCTTGGTCGCGCGCGGGCTGTTGTCGTGGATGACCTCGGCCAGCTGACTCTTGCCGGTTCCGCATTCGCCGGTGAGAAGGACCCCGACGTTGACCGGCGCCGCCAGGGACACCTGCTTGAGCAGGTTGGCCAGTGCCTGGCTGGTACCGATGACCCGGGCGACATCGAGGCGGCGGCGGATCTCCGCCGTCGGATCGCTCGCCTGCTTCGACTGCTCGGTGGTGATCAGTCGATGGGCCAGCGGCGCGAGATGGCGGGCGAAGAGGCGGGCGAGCTCGCGTTCGTGACGGTCGAAGAGGCCGGGGCGCACGCGTCCCTGCAAGTAGAGGACGCCGATCGAGGGAGCGTCGCCGACCGGGGCGCACAGCACGGCCTGAATCTTGTTGATGCGGACGCTGTCCTGGTCGTTGAACTCGGGGTCGAGCATTGCCGACGGGGTGACGATGGTCTCGCCGGTGGCGAGAGCCTTGGCGACGATGCTGCTCGAGATCTTGGAGCGGACCTCGGCCACCTGGCGCTCGTCGAAGCCGTGCGCGATCCACCAACGCGGCGGCGCTCCGAACTCGTCGTACAGCTCGAGGTATCCCTGTTGCGCCTCGGTGACGTCGACGATCAAGGCCAGCGCCTCGCGCAGGAACGAGTCGAGGTCGTCACGATCGCCGAGGTTGAGCAGGCTGAGGAAGAGGTCGCGCTCCTTGCGGACCCGGGCGAAGTCTTCGGCTGGTGCGCGTTCGCTCATCTGCGTGCTTGGCTGGCCGCCTCGGGCGAGTGGGCCCATCGGACGGTACCGTTGATCTATCCCGGAGAGTAAAGCACACACCGGGGCGCCGAGTGAATCCCCAATTTGATCAGCTGTTTAGCCGGGTTCGCTCCAGTGTCCTGGATATTGGGCAGCGCCGGCGAGGGGCGTCCTGAATAGTGGACACCTCACCCGCTGCCGCGGAGCCCGCGCTCCCGTTTCCCAGCTGGCACGCAAGTTGAAATTGCTATCTGCGCGAGCCGCAGCCAGGCGGCGGAAGGAGCGGACAGATGGATGCAGTGCTGGAATCGATTCGTTGCAACGGCAGTGACGGCTTTTCCGGAATCGTCAACTACGATGCGGGCGACGATTCGGTGAGCATGCGGGGGCGGATCGAGGGAACTGTCTTCGTGATCGAGCCGGATCCAGGGTCCAATCGATCGTTGGCGTGGATTTTCCGATCAGCCGGGCTCGACGTCTATGAGTACCGCAGCGGCGAGGACTTCCTCGACAGCTTCGATGGCGACCCGGCCGGTTGCCTGCTGGTCAACTTGGAGCTGCCTGGCATGAGCGGTGTCGCCGTGCTCGAGGAGCTCGCCCGGCGCGGCGTGACCATGCCGGTGATTCTGTTCACCGGCTACGGCAAGGGAATGGTCGCGGTCGAAGCGTTTCGATCGGGGGCGTTCGACGTCGTCGACAAGGCTTTCGATCTGGCGGTCGTCGAGCGGGTGCGCCAGGCTTTGAGTATCGACGCCAGGCGCCGTCAGCGCCGCATGGCCAAGGTCGAGCTGCGCGCGCGCTTGGAGCGGCTGACCCCGCGCGAGCGCGAGGTCGCCGATCTCGTCGTCAGCGGAAACGCCAACAAGGTCATCGCCTACGACCTCGAAATCAGCGAACGTACCGTCGAATGCCACCGCTCGCACATCATGCGCAAGCTGGGCGTCAAGACCGCCGCCGAGGTGGTGCGTATCGTCGTCCTCGCCAAGGAGGCCGAGGCCGAGCTGCGCGACGACATCGAGTGAATGAAACTACCGGAGACAGGGGGCATGTCACATGATTGATCCAGGCGACAGTATCGACGGAACCCGCCCGCAGGCGTTCGTGGTGGGGGCCCTGGACGCGGGCTTCCACACGCTCGACCGAGCGATCCAGGAGGCAGGCTGCGACCCGCGGCACTACCTCTCGGCCGCCGAGTTCATGGCGCGCTGCCCGAGAGCCGAAATCGGCGTCATCTTCGTCGAGTCTTCTTCGCTCGGTGCCGAGACCTTGCTCGAGAGGTTGTGCCAGCAGCCGGCGCCCCATCCGGTGGTGGTGCTCACCGATACGTCGGACTTCGATTGCGTGGTGCGCGCGTTCCGCCTCGGGGCGATGGACGTGCTGCCGCGCGATGTCGCGGACGAGGGCTTGAGCGACTGCCTGCGCCAGGCGTTGGCCCAGGACCGGGCGCGGCTGACCGCGCGGCGTGAGTGGAGCGAGGTGCAGGGGTTGATCGACTCGCTGACGCCGCGTGAACGGCAGGTGATGGATCGGGTGGTCGCCGGCTACGCCAATCGCGAGATCGCGGTCGAGCTCGAGATCAGTGAGAAGACGGTGGAGGTCCACCGCCACAAGGTGATGCTCAAAATGGAGGCGGACTCGCTCGCCGAGCTGGTGCGCAAGAACGTAGTCTTGGAGGCTGCGGCATTGGCCGCGCCCCGACTCAACTCCTAGCCCGCACACCCGCCGAGAGGTCTCGCGGGCGCCTTCCGAAATCCTCGGATGGTCCGGCCCAACGGACTCGCGGGAGTCCGCTAGCGGCTCGGCCGGGCGGCGACCGCGAACCAACGTTCGCAGGCGAGTCCGCCCCCTTTGCGACGAACGGGCCAAACTCGATACCGAGTCGTCTGGCCGAGATCGTGCTATGCGCATACGCGGGAGCCGATCGGTCGTTGCGTATGTCCAGAGGGGGAGGGATTCCAGCCGGCGCATGGAGTCGTGGCGGCAAGCGCCACGCGGTTGCAGCAATCTTCGCCGACGCGCCATCCCCGGGTGTAAGATCGGTTTCGGACCGTTGCCTCCGGGACCGGTGGCATTCCGTGGAGGCGAGGTCGCGCGTGCAATCGACCCCGGCACCCAACACGCGCGATCGCGCCTCCCGGGAGCTGCCTCTGGCTGCGGCGGCGCCGAAAACCGTGGCGCGGGGGGCGGGCGCGACCATGCGGGGGAGAGTGCGAATGGTGGCGCGCGTGGCGGCGGTATGGTTGGTGCTGCTGCCGGCGGTCCCCGCCCTCGCCGAGAGCTTCGTCATCAATTCGTACACCACGGGCTCCCAGGCGGAGCCGGTTGCCGTGTGCTTGCCGGGTGGCGGCAATCTGGTCGCGATCTGGGAGAGTGCCGACCAGGACGGGGACGATTCCGGGGTTTTTGGTCGTCTGGCGGACCCCTCGGGCGCGGCAATGGGTGCCGAGTTTCCGGTCAACCAGCTGACCGAAGACAGCCAGGGGGCACCGGCTGCGGCGGTCGCGGGCGACGGTTTCGTCGTCGTTTGGGAAGACTACGATCTGCTCAGTATCGACGACCGCCTGAAGGCTCGGCTGTTCGATGCAGACGGCAAGCCGCGCGCCGACGAGTTCCGCGTCGATACGTCGATCTCCGAGTACCACGTAGCTCCGTCGGTCAGTGGATCCAAGGACGGCCGCTTCGTCGTCGTCTGGGATGACTATTCCGACGTCTTCGCGCAGATGGTCGATCTCGACGGCGCCAAGGTGGGCGGCGAGTTTCGCATCAACCAAACGACCAGCGGCTACCAGGCTCTGGCCTCGGTGGCGATGCTCACGGCCGGCGGTTTCGTCGTCGCCTGGACCGACGGCAGCTACTACGGCGGGCGCGACGGCGACGGCTACGGGGTGTTTGCCCGGCGCTTCGATGGCGACGGCATGCCAGCGGGGGAGGACTTTCAGGTCAACGTCGCCAGTAGCGGCGATCAATTCGCGCCGGACGTCGTCGGCAGGCCGGACGGCGGCTTCACGGTCATCTGGGAGTCGTACGACCTCGACACCGGCTATGGCAGGGTCGCCGGTCGCCGCTTCGACGCGGTCGCTCAGCCGCTCGGAGGTGAATTCGACGTGAGCGGCGCCGAGGCCAGTTACCCGGGCAGCGCCGCCGCGGCGGTGGACACCGAGGGCACGCTCCTGGCGGTGTGGTCGGACTTGCAGCCGTCGCTCGAGCTCGGTGTGGTCGGCCGTCGCTTCGACGCTACGGGCAGTCCTTTGGAGAGCCCGTTGGCGCTCGACCCGGCGGCCGAGTTGGATCAGGTGTTCCCCGATGCCTGTGCGTTGAACGATGGACGGTTCTTCGCCGTCTGGCAGGCCGAAAGTGGAGACGGCGATGGCCCCGGGGTGGTCGGCTTGGTGGCCGGTCAGACATTCACCCCAACTGCGGCCGACTCGCCTTCGCCGACTCCATCGTCGACGGCAACCCGATCGTCGACCGCGACGCCGACGCCGAGCCCGACCGGCACGCCGACCAGCACCTTTACGCGAACGCCGACCGCGACGCGGAGCTTTACCCGCACTCCGACGCCGAGCGCGACCCGCACGCCGACCCGGACCTTTACGCGGACTCCGACTCCAACTCGTACTCACACGCGCAGCGCGACGCCGACCGCGACCTACACGCGCACCGCGACGCGCACCGCCACGCCGACACTGACGCCGACCGCGACCTACACGCGCAGCGCGACGCCGAGCGCGAGCGGCACGCAGACCGGCACGCCGACGCCCACCGCGTCGCCGAGTGCGACCCGCACGCGGACGGGTACCTTCACGCGTACTCCGACTGCGACCCGAACTGCGTCTGCGACGGCGACGCAGAGCCAGACTGCGACGTCGAGCCGCACCCGGACCGCAACGCCGACCCGCTCAGCGACGCCTACGTCGACTCGCACGCGGACCGCGACCCGAACCAGCACTGCGACGCGCAGCTCGACCCGCACTGCCTCCGCCTCGCCAACCCGGTCGGCTAGCTCCACCGGCACGGCTACGCCGACGCCGACGGAGTCGCAGGTGTCGACTCCGGCCTCGTCACCAAGCCCCACCGAAACCGTGCCGGGCACCGCGACTGCGACCCGCACCGATGCTCCGACCATCTCGACTCCGAGTGTGACGCCCACCGCCACCCGCAGCCGCACGTTCACCCGG
Source organism: bacterium (assembly GCA_030430165.1). GTDB lineage: Bacteria > Desulfobacterota > Binatia > HRBIN30 > CADEER01 > CADEER01. The sequence goes on from JAUIGL010000019.1 coordinate 59,818, forward strand.
ACCGCGACCGCCACGCGTACCTTCAGCCGAACCGCCAGCCCGACGCGCAGCTCGACTCCGAGCCGCACTCCGACCGCTTCGACCGCACCGGCGAGCCCGAGCGCCACGCCCGCGTCATCGGCAACCGCGGCCGGTTCGGCGCCGCCGACCGCCAGCTCGACGCCCGTTGCCTCCGCGACGGCGCCGCCGAGCCACACCGGCGCGACCAGTCCGACCGCCACCGCCGCGGTGACGCCGCCGGCGACTCCGGTCGTCTGTGTCGGCGATTGCGATCGGAACTCGCGGGTCAGCGTGGCCGAGCTGATTCTCGCGGTGAACGTCGCGCTCGGTGCTCAGCCGGCGGCGAGCTGCACCGCCGCCGACCGCGACGGCGACGGCGCGGTGGCGATCAACGAGCTCATCGCCGCCGTAAATCGCGCGCTAGCCGGGTGCTAGCAGGCCGTCGAGGACCAGCCCGGGCTGGTCAGACCGCTTTGTTGCGCTTCTTGCGGCGCGGGTTTTGCGAGCGCCGTTTGCGCAGGCGGTTGGCCTGGGTCTGGCGCTTCTCCGCGATCTCGATCATGACGTCCTGGCAGTGCTGCTGGCCGCGCGCCCAGCGGCGCGTGTAGGATCCGTCGGAATCCATCCACCAGCCGTCGCCCTCCGGGCGCAGCTGGACGTCGATCAGCGTGCGCAAACCTTCTTGCAGCGACGGGTCGTCGACCGGCGCAACCACCTCGACCCGACTCTCGAGATTGCGCTTCATCGAGTCCGCCGAGCCGATCCAGTACTCCTCGTTGCCGTCGTTGCGGAAATAGAAGACCCGCGAGTGCTCGAGGAACTTGCCGACGATGCTGACGACGCGCACGTTGTCGGAGACGCCGGGAATCCCCGGGCGCAGGCGGCAGGTGTCGCGGACGATCAGGTCGACGCGCACTCCCGCCTGGGAAGCCTTGTAGAGCGCCTTGGTGATGTCGCTGTCCTCGAGCGCGTTCATCTTGAACTGAATCATGCCGCGGCGGCCGGCGTTCTGGAGATCGATCTCGCGCTGGATCTTGGCGAGGAGAGCCTTCTTGAGATAGGTCGGCGCCGGGATCAGCTTGCGGTAGGCGCGCTTCGGCTTGTAGCCGGTGGTCAGGTAGTTGAAGAGCTCGGTCAGGTCGGCGCCGATTTCCTCGTCACCGGTGAGGATGCCCAGGTCGGAATAGATGCGCGCCGTGCCGGCGTGATAGTTGCCTGTACCGATGTGCGCGTAGCGGCGCAGGCCGTTGTAGTCCTGGCGCACCACGAGAATCACTTTGGAGTGGGTCTTGAGGCCGACCACGCCGTAGGTGACGTGAATACCGGACTCTTCCAGACGGCTCGCGAACTGGATGTTCGCTGCCTCGTCGAAACGGGCTTTGAGCTCGACGACCACCGCGACTTGCTTGCCGTTCTGCGCCGCCTCGCACAGGTAGTCGAGGATCTGCGAATCGGGCGAGGTGCGGTACAGGGTCATCTTGATCGCGCGCACTTTCGGGTCGCGCGCCGCCTCGCGCAGAAACCGCTCGACCGAAGTGGTGAAGGATTCGTACGGATGTTGCAGCAGGATCGGTCCGCTGTCGCGGATGGTGTGGAAGATGTTGCGCGACGTGGTCAGCTTGGGGTGATCGACCGCGGAGTGCACCGGATCGTGCAGGTCCGGCAAGTCGAGCTTCCAGATCTGCATGAGATCGCGCAGGGCCAGGAGCCCGGGGACCTCGAATACGTCGCTCTCTTCCTTGAGGCCGAGCTCGGCGGCGAGCATCCCGCGCAGGGCCTGGGGCATGTCGGCACCCACCTCGAGGCGGACGATCGGTGCAAAGCGGCGGTCGCGCAGCTCCGACTCGATCAGAGCCAGCAGGTCGTCGGCGTGTTCTTCGTCGCGCTCGGTGTTGGCGTTGCGCGTGACGCGGAAGACGCTGCAAGATTCGACGTCCATGCCCGGGAACAACAGGTCCAGATTGTGTGCCATCACCTCTTCGACCGGGATGAAGCGATGGCGTTCGCCAACCCGCAGGAAGCGGGGGACGTCGACTCCGATGGGAACTTTTACCCGGGCGATCGAGGTCTCGGCGTCGCCGCGGTAGCGCACGCTGACCAGCAGGTTGAGGGCGAGGTTCGAGATGAAGGGAAACGGATGCGCCGGGTCGCTCGCTTGCGGCGTCACCAGCGGGAAGATGTTGCGCTGGTAGTGCTGGCGCAGGTGCTTCTTCTCGGAGCTCGAGAGACTCGCGTAGTCGACGATGTGGATTCCATGCGTGCCGAGCTCGCTGCGGATGCTGGCGAAGGTCTCCCGCTGCAGCGCCTCCTGGGCGACGATCAGCTCCTTGCATTGGTCGATCTGCTCTTGCGGGGTGCGCCCGTCGATCGTTCGCTCCTTGATGCCGGCGCCGACCTGTTGCTTGAGGCCGCCGATTCGCTTCATGAAGAACTCGTCGAGGTTCGACGCCACGATCGACAGGAACTTGAGCCGCTCGAGCAGCGGATTCGCGGAGTCGAGGGCTTCGTGCAGCACCCTGCGATTGAACTCGAGCCAGGTCAGCTCGCGGTTCAGGTAGAGGCTCGGCGAGCGCAGGTTGCGTGTCGCGGTGCTCGTCTCTTCGTCGATGGGCTTCTGCAGCGGTTCGACGATTCTGAGCTTGGTCTGGGACATAGTCGGCTTTCCGTTCACGACGAGGGCAGCAATCTTTGGCACAATCGTCGCATCGGTCCAATAGTAACATGTATCTGCCGGCGGGAAACTGCGGGGTTTTTGGGATCCGGTGCGAACTTTGATACGCTCGTGGGCGTATTGCGGTTCGCGGTGGGCGAGGAGGTTCGATGATCTCGGGAAGAAGTTGGCTGGCTGCGGTTGCTGGTGTGGCCGCTGCCGCAGCGGTGGGCGCCACCCTGGCGCCGCAGGCGGTTCCGTTCTTGGTCAACTCGGTTACCGAGGGAAACCAGCGAGAGCCTTCGTTGGCGGCGGATGGCGCCGGCGTCACCCTGATTGCCTGGGATTCCGATGGCGCGGCCCTCGACGAGACCGAGATTGCAGGCCGCCTGGTCACGAGCGACGGAACCCCGACCGGCGACGAGTTCCAGATCAACAGCCATACCGCCAACTCGCAAATCCGCCCTGCGGTGGCGGGATTTCGCTCGGGCGGCTTCGTCGTCGCCTGGGAGAGCTACATCGTCGACACCGACGAGGACGAGATCTTCGTCCGCCGATTCGATGCCGCCGGCAATCCGCTCGGCACCGAGACCAGGATCGACGATTCCGAGTTTCATCTGCACGTCGACGTCGCCGAGGTTGGCAGCGGCGGATTCGTCGTCGTCTGGGATGACGGGTTGGATCTCTTCGGGCGAACCTTCGACGCCAACGGTGACCCGGCCGACGACGGATTCCGCATCAACGAACAGCCGGGCACCATGTACGGGCCGCGCGTCGCCTCGGATTCCTCTGGCGCCTTCACGGTGGTCTGGGAGGATCGCAGCGAGATCGACGGCGACGGCAGCGGCGTGCTGATGCGGCGCTTCGACGCCAGTGGCGCGGCGACGACTGGCGACCTGCAGGTCAATACGTCGACGATCGGCGACCAGTACGCTCCGACGATCGGCATGCGCGGCGATGGGTCCTTCATCGTTGCCTGGGAGGCGTACGGCCAGCAATCGGAGGGCGACGGTGCGTTTGCGCGGCTCTATGCCGCCGACGGTACCTCGCTGGGCGGCGACTTTCGCGTCGACGACGGCAACTCGGTCTATGCGGGCTACGTCGACGCGGCGGGCAGCGAGTCGGACTTCGTCGTCGTCTGGAATGAGCCGCGCGACGAGGGGAGCGACACGTTGACGACGCGTGCGCGCCGGGTGCGCAGCGACGGTAGTTTGCTGAATGTGGTCGACATCGATCCCGAGGAACAGGGCGACCAGGCCAACGCGGTGGTGTCCGCCGGCAGCCGGGGGGTCGTCGTGGCTTGGGAGGGATTCGGTCCCGATGAGCAGGACATCTTCGCTCAGCACTTCGACGAGATCGACGCGCCGGAGGGGTGCCCCGGCGACTGCGACGGAAACGGCGTCGTCACCGTGTCCGAATTGGTCCGCGGGGTGAACATCGCGCTCGGTACCCTCGACCTATTGCAGTGCCCGGCGGTCGATCTCAACGGTGACGGCACGGTTGCGATCAACGAGCTGATCGCCGCCGTCAACGCGGCGCTCGCCGGCTGCGGCTGACGTTCGCGTTGCGCCGCGCTCGTTTCAAGTTGGGCGCCGTGTTAGCCTCGGAAAAATGATGCTCCGAAGCGCTCGGCCCACCATTTTCTGGTCGTCCTCTCTGGCCGCTTGTTTGGTCGCCGCGGTCGTCGCCACGACCGCCTCTGGACTCGAAGTCCTGCGCGTCGCCGACGACAACCCCGGCCAGTGGACGCTCTACAACCGGGTGCCGAACGGCTCTCAGCTCGGCTTGCCGGTGACCCTCGGCGACGTCGATGGTGACGGCTTCGACGATGCCATTCTGACGCCGATGAACGCGATCAGCGGGCCCGGCCTCTCGCGCGACGGCGCCGGTGAGATCACCGTGGTGCTGAGTCGCGGTGTGATTGCGGGCGTCGACGACATCGGCCCGTTGGCGATCTGCATGAGCCCGAGCCAGGATCGCTGCGTCGAGCCGGAGGACTTTCCCGACGCCATCCCGGGATCGGTGGTTCTGGTCTACGGCCGCGACGAGCGCGACCTGCTCGGGACCGAGACTGCCGCGGCCGACATCGATGGCGACGGGTACTCGGACATCATCGCCGGAACGCAACTCGGGGACGGCCCGGAAAACGCGCGCCCCGGTGCCGGCGAGGTGGCCATCATCTGGGGCGGTCCGGCCTTCGGCGGTCGGGTCATCGATCTCGCCGACCCGCTGGCCGACGTCACCTTCGTCTACGGCGCCGATGCCGGCGACCGGCTCGGCGTCTGGGTGTATTTCGGCGATCTCGACGGCGACGGGACCCAGGACGCGGTGCTCGGCGCCGACCAGGGCGACGGTCCGGAGAACGACCGCTCGGACGTCGGTGAGAGCATCGTCCTCTACGGCGGGTCGCACTTGCGCAGCGTTCGCGAGATCGACCTGCGCGACACCTCGTTCGACACCACCGTCGTCTACGGAATCGACGTCGAAGACCACAGTGGCACGACCGTTCGCGCCGGTGATCTCGACGGTGACGGCACCGACGAGTTGTTGATCGGCGCCGGTCTCAATCGCCTCTCGGCATCGGTCGGCAATCTTCCCCAGGAGAGCGGCCACGCGTCGCGCGGTGGCGACGGCCCCGACGGGCTGCGCACCGGCGCCGGCGAGGCCTATGCGGTCTATCTAGGTCCGGGAGCGCGCCCGGCGTCGATCGATTTGCGCGATCCACCGGCCTCGACGGTGATCATCTACGGCGTCGATCCGGGCGACTCGTACGGCGAGGAGCTGTTCGTCGGCGACTTCAACGGCGACGGGTTCGGCGAGATCGCGATCGGCGCGATCGTCGGCGACGGTCCCAACAATACGCGCGGCAACGCCGGCGAGCTCGCCTTGGTGATGGGAGGTGCGGACCTGCCGGGCAGCGTCATCGATCTGCGCGATCCGCCCGATGGAGTGACTTTCTTCCTGGGGCAGACCGCCGGCGCGATCGCCGGCGACACGGCGATGTTCGCCGACGTCGACAACGACGGCAGAGACGATCTGGTGATCGCCAGCCCCAACGCACCGGTCGACGGCGACAGCCGGGTCGGAGTGACGCACATCTTCTTCGGGCGCGAGGAGGCTCTGCCTGCCGCCATCGACCTGGCCGACGTTCCCGGCGATTTGCCGGTGTTGCTGATCGAAGGCGACGAGTTCTTCGACATGCTCGCCTACAGCATGGCGTACGGCGATGCCGATGGCGACGGCGTCACCGACGTCATGCTCAACGTGATGGACGGCGACGGCTTCGAGAATCTGATTCCGTCCTCCGGCGATGCCCACGTGTTCAGCGGAGTCGAGCTGAGCCGCGCCGCCGGCCGGGTCCCCGTGATTCCGACGCCGACGCCCCGGCCCGAGGGTTGTCCGGGGGATTGCGATGGCGACGGCCGCGTCACCGTCTCCGAGCTGGTGGCGGGGGTCAACGATCTGCTGACGCCGATCGTCGGCGGCCTGCGCTGCGCGGCGCTCGATACCGACGGCAACGGAACGATTACGGTGGCCGAGTTGGTCGCCGCGGTCAACTCCGCGCTGCGCGGCTGCTGATCGCCGCTCAGCAGCCGTCGAGGCTTGCCGCGACGGCTGCGACCAGCTCGTTGATGCGGACGACTCCGTCGCCGTCGCGGTCCGCCGCCGGACAGGCGTCGATGGCGCGGCTGTCGAGGCTGATCAGGATGGCGGTCACGATCTCGTTGACGAGAACGACCCGGTCGCCGTTGCAGTCGGCCGGGCAGGGCGAGATCGGTGACCCGGTCGGCGTTTCGGTGTTGGTTGGTGTGGCCGTCGCCGACGGGGTCGGACTCGCGGTGAGTCGGGCAAAGGTTTCGCCAATCGCATCGAGTGCATCGACCAGACCGTAGCCGGATGCGGTGTCGAAGCCGGGCGACTCGATGTCGTGCGCGGTCAGTCGCAGGATCTGCTCGGTCTCCGAACGCTCCAGGGTCGGGTCGGCCTCGAGCATCAGCGCCGCGACCGCGGCGGCGTGTGGAGCCGCCGCCGACGTCCCGAAGAAATTGAGCAGTCCGTCGTCGTCGCTGTCGCGCAGGCCGAAGAAGCTGGTGTTGGTGCCGTCGGGCGCGCTCAAGAACGGCGCCCGGCGGGTGACCGGCCCGCCCGGCAGGGCGGCGCCGTGGTCGTCGAAGTAGATCGGAACATTGCCGCCGGAGCTGCTGAACGGCTCGACGTTGATGACTCCCGCCGGCGCCTGGTGCTCGCCGTCGCTGTCGATCTCGGGGTACTCGACCGCCGCGGTGGCGAGGACCCCCGCTCCAGCCGGATGACCGTAGGTCTGGCTCTGGTTGAAGACCTGCTCGTCGAACTCGAAAGTGCTCGGGAAGTTGCAGCCGAGGGCGAAGCTGACGATGCGGAAGCGGACGTTCTGGTTGCCGCAGACGTGGTCGACCGCGACGTACACGGTGCGCGAGCCCGAGCGCGGGCGGATGTCCATGATCTCGATCGGATCGCCGCCCGGGCCGCCGCCGGCGCGGCTGCAGCCCTGGGCGTCGGTACCGCCGTCGCCGCGATCGCAGCGCACCAGCGGGTCGTCACCGGGGCACGCGTAGAGGTCGAGGTCGGAGATCGCGCCACTGCCGAGCTGGCCGGAGAAGGGCTCGTTCCACTGCATGACCATGCGCAAGCCACAGCGCGGCGGCAGGTCGATGCGGGCCCAGCGGCTGCCGTTGGCGAAGAGGTGGAAGTCTTCGCCGCTCGGTGGTGAGGCTTCGTCGTCGACTTCGCTGAAGTCGGTGAAGCGTTCGTCGACGCCCCATGGGCCGAGGTTGCCGATTGCCGAGAAGAAGAGCACGCCGCTCTCGGTGGCGCGCCGCGCCGCTTGGGCGACCGGCCCGTCCTGGAACATCGGTTCGGCGAAGTAGATGACGTCGTCGACGAGGATGTCGGCGCCGCAGTCGACCAGCGCGTCGATGCCGCGGGCGAAGATCGATTCGGTGACGAACGCGGTGTGGTAGGAGATGGTCGCGCCTGGTGCCACGTCGTAAATCAGCTCGACCAGGGCGCGGCCCTCGTCGATGCCGACGAAGCTCCTGCCTTCTTCGAAGTCGGAGGGTTCCGCCAACAAGCGCACGACGGGTAGCTCGGCAGCGTCCGCGGCGTCGTTGCTGACGAAGCTGCGGTTGCAGCCGCCGCCGTTCAGGCTTCCGGTGGTGTTTTGCGAGAAGGTGTCGGACAGGACCCCGACGTGGACGCCGTCGCCGGAGAGACCGTAGACCGCGCGCGCCTGGTCGGCGCGCATCGAGCCATCGCCCTGACTGAGGACGTTGCCGCTGCTGGTGCGGGCGCCGTAGTTTGGGTGAACGGCAGTGACCTCGGCAACGGCTTCGAGCGCGGCGAAGCAGTCGTCGCAGGTGCCCAGCACCCGGGCGTGGCGGTAATCCGTGTCGAGGATGCGCAGACCGGTCTCGAGCAGTTCCTCGACGATGTCCGGATCGAGTCGGTTGAGGCGGATGTCGAGCTCGGGAGCGCCTCGATCGACGCGATAGGAGCCCGCCTCAGCGGTGGTGGCGCTGCGTTGCGCCCGCTGGAGCAGCACGCGCGAGACCTTCCCCAGAGGGGCGCGTTCGGCGTACAGCGGGTCGCTGTCGGCGGAGACGGCGGGCGATCGACCTGGGAGCAGGGCGACCAGCAGGGTGAAGAGGAGGGCGAGAGCCCGGTGTGGGGTTGGCATGCTCGTCGGTTGCTCCGGATCCTTCCTCGTTCATATCGGCTGGTCCGTTGTTTGGCGAGCGAGCGACCAAATCTGGACGCAGCGACACTGGAGCGAGCACAAAAGTGGAAGGCAATCGCTGTAGCGGCTGCCTGGACCGGCCCTGAAAACCCGCTCGGAGTCGGACCCGTCGGGCCGGCCGGCGCTTGGCACGGTGATTGCGCTGTTAGCAGGGGCGACCTAGTGGCGACGGAGGTGAGATGATGGGGTCCGAGGGGATGATGGTGTTCTTTGTGCGGTGCGTCGTAACCGCGGGGGTCTACGCGGCCGCCTGCTGGCTGGGCTGGGCGATCGGCTGACGCGCCCGCCTCAGTCGTCGATCTGCTGCGCCAGGTAGTTCTCGACGCCGACCCTTTGGATCAGGTCGAGCTGCGCTTCGAGCCAGTCGACGTGCTCCTCCTCGGAGGTGAGGATGCCTTCGAGCAGCTCGCGGGTGCCGTTGTCGGAGACACTGACGGCGAGCTCGATGGTCTTGTTGAGCAGCGGGATCGCTTCCATCTCGACCTTGAGGTCGAGCTCGAGCTGCTCGGGGACCGACTCGCCGACGCGGACCTTGTTGAGCCGCTGCAGGTTGGGCACACCGTCGAGGAAGAGGATCCGCTCGATCAGCTCGTCGGCGTGCTTCATCTCGCCGATCGATTCCTTGTGGTTGGCCTCGGCGAGCTTCTTGAGCCCCCAGTTGGCGCACATTTTGGCGTGCACGAAGTACTGGTTGATGGCGGTGAGCTCGCCGGTCAGGATCTGATTGAGGCTCTCGATCAGCTTCTTGTTGCCCTTCATTCCTACACCTCCATGCCCAAGGTCGCGCGGGCGGCAAAGACCCATGTGGCGAACCAGTCTCCTCCGAAACTGCGCCAAATCTCCCTCAGCTGCAAGCAGCCGGGGAGGGGCCGATCGAGCGGTCTCAGGCGGCGCGCTGGCCGGGGGTTGCGTTGTCGCGGGTCACGTCGACGCAGAGAAGGTCGCGGATCTCACGCCGGCAGGGCGCGCAATTGCGCCCTGCGCCAGTCGCGTTGACGATTCCCGATACGGTATCCGTGCCCTGCTCGCGCAGGCGGGCGATATCGGCGTCGGTGGTTCCTGTGCACTGGCAGATGATCATGACAACGTTTCTCCTCGTTACTGATTTTGAACACCGATTTCAAGTGTTTTGAATATCATTCTCAAAACGATCGAAAATTCTCTGAAACGGCGGTGTTTTTTCCCCGGAACCCAGGGGGTTCCGGGGCTCGGCGAGACTAGAAGACGAAACCACCGCCGATCTGGATGCCGTCCGGCAACTCGCCCTCCTGGCGCTCTTCGATGCGGTACTCGAGCTTGAGCGCGACTTGCGGGATCGGCTCGTAGTGCAGCCCGAACTCGTAGTACTGGCGGCGCTGTCGCGGGTCGCGGGCGAAGCCGCTCGGCATGTTGTTCTGGCTGTCGAGCCAGGAGTAGCGGAACCAGGGGCTGAGCGATTGGTTGGTGCGCGGCAGGATCAGCGGTAGCACGTCGTAGGCGACCTCGGCGTAGGCGCCGAGCATCTGCTTGCCGATCGGGCCGTCGATGTCGGGGTCGGCACTGAGCAGGCCGGCGTCGTCGATGAGGACGGTGGTGCCGAGGGCGCGGAAGTGGAAATTGCGGCGCTTGACCTCGGTGTGGATCTCGTAGAGCTGGGTGAACACGCCGGGACGCTCGCGCATGTCGGCCGGGCCGATGAGTTGGTTCTGGCCCTGGTCGCCGATGACGCTGGAGCCGCCCAGGGTCCAGCCCCAGTTGGCGATCGGCTCGTAGTCGAGTCGGCCGACGAAAGACCAGTCGTTGGCGAGCTCGCGATTTCCCTTCTGTCGGGCGCCGCGCAGGTTGGCGGAGCTGAAGCCGACCGCGTTGAGGCTGGTGATCCCGTAGGCGTTGTAGGTCAGCCCCGGTGCGATCTCGCCGAATAGGCCGGCTCCGTTGGAGCGCCAGGTGGTCGGGATGATCTGGCGCTCGACCGGCGGGCGGCGGTTGCCGAAGAAGAACGGCGGCTCGTGGATCTGGTTGATGAAGCCGACCGGCACCAGCACCATTCCGGCGCGCACGTTGGCGGCCGGGTGGAGCAGGAAGTCGAGAGTGGCGAATTCGACCGAGACGCTGCCGCTGCCCGCGGAGACGGTACTGGAGCTGCTCGCGTGCTCGAACTCGAGCTCGGAGTTGAAGATGATCCAGTCGTTGTACTTGTAGCCGAAGTAGAGGACGAAGCGCAGGAAATCGAACTGATCGTCGGTCGTTCCCTTGTCGGAGACCTCGTTGCGAAAGTGCGCCTCTCCGTAGCCGCCGATCGAGAGGCCCTGGTCGACCTGATAGACTTTCGACGCCGCCGGGCCGAGGCCGTAGATGCTCTTGAGCTCTTTCTTTTCCGGCAGCACCAGGGCCTCGCGCAGCTTGCGCACCTCGGTGGTGAGCACGCTCTGCTTGCGTTCGACCTCGTCGATCCGCTCGTCTTCCGCGGCGGTTGTCGTGACCGCCGGCGTATCCGCCGCCGGAGCGTCTGCTGCCGGCGCCGGCGCCACCACCGCGGCCGGAGCGACTGCGGCCGCAGGAGCCTGGTCGCGCTTTTCGAGCTCGTTGCGCAGGCGCTCGAGCTCGCGCATGAATTCCTTCTGCTGCGCCTCGAGCTCTTCGACGCGTTGCTTGAGCGCCGCTTCGTCGGCGGCGGCCGCGGATGCCAGCAAGGCCGTAGCCAGGCCGAGCGCGATCAGGTGTCGTCCCATTGTGTCCCCCCGCGTTACGGATGACTCTCGGTGAAGTTGAAACTCATTTTCAGTTTCACTGGGAGTGGAGGGTGTCAAGGGGGGTAGCCGAGGCCGCGGCGGCTACCAGCCGATGCGACTGCCGACCTGATAGACGAGCAGGGCGGCGACGTAGGCGAGGCTGGTCATGTAGACGAAGGTCGCGATCGGCGGACCCCACGAGCCGGTTTCGCGGCGCATCGTCGCCAGCGTCGCGGCGCACTGGGAGCACAGGGCGAAGAACACCATGACCGACAGGGCAACCGCTGGCGTGTAGATCGGTCTGCCGTCCGGCCAGGTCGCCGCTTGCAGGGTCGTCCTGAGCTCGACCGAGCCCTCGTCCTGGCCGTCGCCCAGGCTGTAGATGGTGCCGAGCGCGGCGATGATGATCTCACGCGCCGGGAAGCTCGCCAGGGTCGCCATGCCGATGCGCCAGTCCCAGCCGAGCGGCTCGACCAGCGGTTCGATGGCGATGCCGGCGCGGCCGAGGAAGCTGCCGCGCAGTTGCTCGGCGGCCTCGGCGCGGTCGAGGTCGACCAGCGCGCTCTCGCTGGTGACGCCGGCGCGCAGGGCATCGTAGCGCGCGGCGACTTCGGGCTGCCGGGGAAAGTAGGAGAGGGCCCAGATGAGGATCGCGGTGGCGAGGATGATGGTGCCGGCGCGCCGTACGAAGGCCAGCGATCGGTCGTAGACGCGGAACAGAACCACACGCCACGAGGGGACCTTGTAGGGGGGCAACTCCATCAAGAACGGGACCTGTGGGCCGCGCAGGGTCGTCCGCTTGAGCAGCAGCGCCACCAGCGGGGCGACGACCAGCCCGACCATGTACATCGAGAACAGGGTGAGCCCCTGGAGACCGATGAAGCCGGCGACCGTCCGCGCCGGGATGAATGCGGCGATGAACAGAACGTACACCGGCAGGCGAGCGCTGCAGCTCATCAAGGGGGCGATCATGATCGTGACCAATCGATCGCGCCGGCTCTCGATGACGCGCGCCGACATGATGCCGGGCACGGCGCAGGCGAACGACGACAGCATGGGGATGAACGAACGCCCCGAGAGCCCGAAGCTGGCCATGACCCGGTCCATCAGGAACGCGGCGCGCGCTAGATAGCCCGAGTCCTCCATGAACGTGATCAGGGCGAACAGAATCGCAATCTGCGGCACGAAGACGACGACGGCGCCGGCGCCGCCGATCACGCCGTCGACCACCAGGGAGCGCAACGCGCCCTCCGGCAGGGTGGCGCCGACCGCGTCGCCGAGTGCGCCGAAGGCGCCGTCGATCAGGTCCATGAACGGCGCTGCCCAGGTGAAGATCGCCTGGAACACCAGCGCCATGCCGACGAGGAAGATGAGCGTACCCCACAGCTTGTGGGTGACGATCGCATCGATGCGTCGGGTCCACACGAAACGAGCACCGTCGCCGCTCGCCAGCGAGTCCTCGAGTACCGAGTCGATCCATGCGTAGCGCCGGTCGATCTCGATCCCGGGAACGGCGATATCCTGCTGCGCCAGCCGTCGCCGCGCCTCGGCGGCATAGGTGATTGCTTCGGCGGGCAGCTCGTCGGCCAGCTCTCGGGCGAGGAAGCCGTCGACGTCGAGCAGCAGCCGCAGGGCGATGAAGTCTCGGCGCGGCCCCGGGGCGGAGGAGATCCGCTGCGCCAGCTCGCCGACCGCGGTCTCGACCTCGGCTGGGAACGAGACCCGAACCGCCGCGCCGCGCGCGGCGGCTGCCTGGCTGCGCAATGCGGAGCGGAGTTGGCTGATGCCCTGCCGCTTGGCGGCGTGGATGGGGACGACCGGTGCGCCGAGATTGGCGGCGAGCGCCCGATAGTCGACGCGGATTCCCTCGCGCTTGGCGACGTCGACCATGGTCAGGGCGACGACGACCGGCAGGCCGCTGTCGAGCAGCTGGCTCAGCAGATAGAGGTTGCGGTCGAGGTTGGTCGCATCGAGGATGCAGAGGACGACGTCGGGGCGCGACGCAGCCGCCCGGCCGATCAGCGCGCGCACCGCGACCAGCTCGTCCGGCGCGCGCGGCGACAGCGAGTACGAGCCGGGTAGATCGACCAGGAGAAACGCGTCGCCGTCGACTTCGAAGTTGCCGATCGCGCTGTCGACGGTCACTCCGGCGTAGTTGCCGGTACGCTGCTTGAGCCCGGTCAGGGCGTTGAACAGAGTGGTCTTGCCGGTGTTGGGGTTGCCGATCACCGCGACCACGAACGGGTCGTCGGCGGCGCGGTGCTCGCTCGAAGCCTCGCGCGCGAGCGGGGAAGGGGCTGCGGACATGGCGTGGCCCGGGCTCTCAGCCGACGACGACGCGCCGCGCTTCGCTGTTGCGCACCGCCAGCTCGAAGCCGCGGATTCGCACCTGGATCGGGTCGCCTAGCGGCGCGGTGCGAACGAAGCGGACGGTTGCGCCGCGGGTGAATCCGAGCTCGGCAAGGCGGTGCGACAAGCCGTCGCTACCCGCGACCGCGGTGATCGTTGCTTCCTCGTCCGGCGCCAGGTCCGCGAGTGTGCGCGACATTCGGAAAGCGTATTGAAAACGATTCTCAATTGCAACGCAGGTCGGGCGGGCGGATGGAGTGGCCGGTGCGGCGTCGGCGAACGACGCCGCACCGGCGCGAAGGGTTACTCGACGCTGAACAGGACCTGCTGCTCGGCGGGCGTTTCTCCGAACGGCAGTCCGAGCTTGGGGAAGATGGTGGTGCAGTCGCCGTCGAAGGGCTGCGATTGGCAACCCGGCGCGGTCTCGGCCTGGTTCATTTCGAGGTCGGCGTCCGCCAGCACGCGGCCGACGTCGGCGACGATCACGTTCTGGTCCGGGTTGAAGCCCATCAGCGTGACCTCGGGTCGGTTCGGGTTGGCGCACTCCTCGGTCGGCGGGTTGAGCGGGGAGCTGCCGTTGCAGCCGGTGCTGCCGAGATGCAGGTTGTAGTTGACGGCGCTGCCCTCGGGGCCGGCGAAGCCGTCGACGCGAATGAACTTGTAGCCGCCGTTCCAGTTCCAGAACATGCCGGAGACGTTGAGCGGCGGGTCGGCTTGCTCGGCGTTCTCGTGGTTCATGTCGAACGGCAGGCCGAAGTCGAAGCGGACGCCGGAGTACACTCCGGCCGGGGCGGTGCCGCGCACCGTCGAGTTCATTCCCTCATTGCCGGCGCCGCCGCACGCGTCTTCGAAGTCGAGCAGGGCGGCGCTGCCCTGTTGCCACTGCCCGTCCTGCTCGAGCTCCAACGCGACCTCGTTGCCTTCGCCGTCGATCAGGCGAATGTTGGAGACGTAGAAGCGGTAGTCGGTCAGGCGCAGGTCGGCATCGCCCGAGCCCTGGCCCGGGTAGGTCGCGCCGCACTCGAAATCCTCACCGCCGACCGTGGCGGCAAAGCTGATCTCGATGTCGCGGCTCGGGCACTCTCCGAGCGAGTTGTTGACCGCGGTGACGAGCTCGTCGACGGTGACGGAGCGGTCGCCGTTGCGGTCGCCGACGCACATTCCGTTGATGTCGAGTTGCGCCCAGCTGGGCGTGGTCAGGAGAATCGGTGCGCACATGGTCATGAGAATATTCCGTTTCATGGTCCCTCCTCCTAGAGAGTCGAATGAAGCAAGTTGGCTGAGTTGATTCAAAAAAATCGAGGCGATCGGGTAGAGCGCCGTGCGTTCGGTCAGAATCGCCACGTGAGACCTCCGCGGATCCGGTAATCCGGCACCATTTGGATCTCGCTGTTGTTGCGTTTGACGGGAATGTCGGCACCCAGGGTGACCTGCAGGTTCTCACCCCAGGTGAAGGTGGCGCCCGGGCCCAGGTACAGACCGGTGTAGCCGGTGTCGCCCAGCTTGACGCCGGAGAGCTTGTCGAGCCCCTTGGTCTCTCCGGAAAAAATGGCCTGCAGCCCTAGAGTATAGCCGCGGCCGAGGCCGACGTCGTCGAGCGCCAGGAACGCTCCCGGTCCGATGCGCCAGAGGAGCTCGTTGGCGTACTGGTAGTTGAAGCTGCCCTGGCTGCGGATGAAGTACTGTAGCGAGCCGGTTGCGTAGAGGCGCTTCCAGCTGCCGAACAGGTTGGTGCCGACGATCCCGTCGACCGAGCCGGATCCGAGGGCCAGGTCGTGGCCGTGGATGCCGCTGACGGTGTCGCCGGTAGTGTGGTGGGCTACGACGCGCTGCGGCCCGAAACCGGGCAGCCCGCGCCCCGGCTCGTCGGGAAAGTCGGGAACCCCGTCTCCGTCGCGATCGACGAAGGGGGAGTCCTGGTCGTGACCGTCGTCCTCCTCCGCGACCTCCTCGCCGAGGCGATCGCTGCTGCCGGTCGGCAGCTTGATGCCGCCGAAGAGGGCGACGCGAACCAGCCCGTCTCCCCAGACGAAGGGCTGGGGTGAGTACGATGCGAGCAGCGACATGTCGCCAATTCCGGTTTCATCGCCGCTCTCCAAGCCGTCGTCGGTGAGCCGCTTGAAGGTCCGCGAGATGATCGGCAGGTTGAGCTGCAGGCCGAACCGCTCGTTGATGTTGTAGCCAAACAGGACCTGCGTGATCGAGCTGTTCATCGATTCGCCGTTGGCGTCGATGACGGTCCCGTCCTGCTGCAGCGTGGAGAAGCGGGTGAACTGCTCGGCGACGCCGATGCGGAACCCCGGTTGCGTTTGCTGCACCTCGGTCGCCGTGTAGATGGCGCACAGATCGCACGCCAGCGCCGTGCCGGCGTGGCCGAGCAACGCCCAGGTGACCAGGGCGAGGATCTTGTGCGTGTGCCGACCGCGCCAACGGGCGCGAGGCCGGAACGACACGTTCATCGAGTGTCCTTTCCTCCGTGACCCGATGCCGCGTGAAGCCGGCAACGGATCCTGCTGTCGGGCAGACGACGAGTGACGACGGCGTGCTCTCTACCGGAGATGAGCGGCGCGCGATCGTAGTCGCGAGCGATGATCCGCTCCGGCGTGGAGTGTGCTGGTCACTCGGCGCTCTGCTGGCGGGGACGCCGCGTGGCGGCGCCCGGTCCGTCAGACGGCGAGGATCGGCGGCGGAGTATCTGGCGCGCGCTCGGCGCAGAGCGGGAGCTCGTCAACCGCAGCGGTTGCTCCGAGATCGCGCAGGACCAACCGGATCTCGATCAGATCCAGCAGGTCGAAGGGCGGCAGCAAGGTACCGGCGAAGGTGATGCTGCTGCCACAAGGGGGCTTGGCGAAGCGGTACTCATCGGTCGCCGGCTCGTGACTCGCCGAGTGGCAGCGGGGCTTTGCCGTCTCCGCCTCGCCCGAGTGCTGGTGCGCGCCGTCGGCGTGCATCGGGCAATCGGGCGGGCACAAGCTGCAGTTTTCCAGCACGCCCGCCTGCACCGATGCAGCAAACAAGGAGACCGCAGCGAGAATCGCGGCAACTCGTCCCCAACGGCCCAGCGACTGGAGTCGCCGCGGCGCTTTCGCACACATCGTCACAAATTCAAGTGTCACCCACCGATCCAGCTGGGTCAATAGGCTCTGGCTGCGAGCAACGCCGGGTTGCTCGAGGCGTGTGGCTGGTCGCGAGCTTGCGCTCGCCCGGTGCCTGTGTCGCGCAGTTGTTGCCCGTTGACACCGTGACCTCGCTCGTCTTCGCGCTGAAATTCTGGTTGAGTGAATGGCTTGGCGGCGCCGGGCGGGAGAACATTGTCGATGCGTGCGAGGAGGAGGGGATTGTGCACCGCGGTGGCATAGCCCGAGTGGCGGCTGGCCTGCTGCTGAGCGCCATTCTGGGGGGCAGCACGGCGGCGTTCGCCGGCGATGCGGCTGCGGCCTGTCCCGGCGACTGTGACGGCGATGGCGCGATCGGCATCGCCGAGCTGGTGCTTCAGGTGCGGATCGCTCTCGGCGACGCCGCACTCTCCGAATGCCCTTCGGCCGATGCCAACGGGGACGGGGTAGTTGCCGTCAACGAGCTCGTCGCCGCGGTCAACCACGCCCTCGGCGGTTGCCCGACGCTGACCCCGACGCCCGAGGAGACACTGTCGCCGACCGCGACCGCGACCAGCGAACCCACCGAGACTGCGACTTCCACCGGCACCCCGGCGACGGCGACGCCGACCCGTACCAGCACAACTCCGCGCACGGTTCCGGCGACCCGCACCTTCACGCGCACGCCGTCGCTCACCGCGACCACGACGCGGACCACGTCGCCGATGCCGACTCCATCGGCGACGCCCCCGGCTTCGCCGACGTCCACTGCCGACCCGACCTCGACCTCGACCTCGCTCACCTCGACCGCCACCGCGTCGGTAACGCCTAGGGTCACGGTGAGCGTCACCCAAACGCGGACCCGCACGCCGACCGCGACGCGCAGCCGCACACCCACCTCGGAGCGGACCGGTGCCTCGACCGCGACGCGAACCCGCACGCCGACCGTCACCCACACTCGCACGGCGACGCTGACCGGTACGCGAACACACACGCCGACTCGTTCGCGCACGGCGACCAATACCCGGCCGCCGACGCGAACCTTCACCCGCACCCGCACTGCCACGGCGACGCGCACGACGACGCAGACCTGGACGCCGAGCTTCACTCGAACCCACACCGGGACGATCACGCCGACGCCGACCCGGACGCCGAGCCGGACCGGGACCAACACGCGGACGCCGACCACGACCCGGACGTTCACTCCGACCTGGACGCCGAGCTTTACCCGGACCGACACGCCGACCCGGACCTTCACCCGCACCGCGAGCGCGACGCGCACCGTGACGCCGACTCGCACGTCGACGGCTACGCGGACCCAAACCTTCACTCGCACGCCGACGGTGACCTCGACACCGAGCTTCACGCCTTCGTTCACGGCGACGCACACCGCGAGCCGGACCCCGACCGAAACGCCGACGGCGACCCCGACCCCCGGGCTGGGTACGCGCCGCTTCTCGCTCGATCCGGCGACCAGTGAGCTGCGCCTGATTCCCGGCCTGACCTTCGGCGGTTTGCAAGGCTACCTCGACCTCACGGTGGGCGTGCCGGATCCGGTCACGGGTCTGGCGACGGTCGCGGTGACCGATGCTTCCGAGGTCATCTCGGTCGAGGTCGGGCTGCTCAGCCTGTGCATCCGCGTCGAGACACCGATCGCCAATGCCGGCGTGCTCGCTTGCTCGGGAGGATTCGATCTCGGCGTGAGCTCGTCGCAAGATCACAACGTCGGCGTCGTCGGAGTCGATGGCTTCACCGCCGGCGACTGCAGCGCGGCCGGTGGCCTGGTCGAAGATGCGGAAGCGCCGCATCCGGGCGTGTGTAACGGGCCGGTGACGGTCGGGCCCTCCGGAGTTGCCGATTCCGGTGTCGGAGCGCTGTTGCTTGCCCCCGATTCGAGCTTCGCGACGGTGGGACTGCCGGCGACCGCGAGTATCGACTTCGGGCCCTGTGACCAGCACGGGCCCGGCTCGCCGACCGTGTTCGGCTTCGTCAGCGGCGTGTCGCGCGCGACCATCGAGGATGCCGGCAATTCTCCGGGAGCGGTGCTCCAGCACGACGAGCTCGGCGAGAACTTTTCTTGTGCCAATTGGATGACCGAGGACGGTCCGGGACGGCTGGTGCTGGCAGTTCCGGCGGTCGACGGCGCGGTCGACGGCGACCTGGTGACGGTCTTCGTACTCGACGACTGAGCCGCGCGGCTGCTAGCTTCGGGCGATGGCAGATACGATTTTCAAGAAGATCATCGCCGGCGAAGCTCCCTGTCACAAAGTCTACGAGGACGATCTCGTGCTCTCGTTCCTCGATATCTTCCCGATCAGTCGCGGCCACACTCTGGTCATCCCCAAGGAGCCGGCCGAGCTGCTGCACCAGTTGTCGGACGAATCCGCCGCTGCCATCGGCAGGGTGCTGCCGCGCATCAGCCGAGCGGTGCTCGCGGCGACCGGCGCGGTTCACTACAACGTGCTGGAAAACAATGGCGCGCCGGCGCACCAGGCGATCCCGCACGTGCACTTCCACATCATTCCCAAGTACGACGACGGCAGCGGTCTCGGTGTCGGTTGGAAGCCGACCGAGCTGCCTTCGGACGAGGGCGCCGCGCTGGCTGCGAAGATCGCCGCCGGCGTCGGGTGACCGCCGAGCTGCAGAGAGTCAGCAAGCTTCTCGCCGCGCGAGGCGTTTGCAGCCGCCGCGAGGCCGATCGGTTGATCGCGGCGGGTTTGGTCCGGGTCGACGGCGAGCTCGTCGAAGCGGGGGCCAAAGCCGCGGCGGACGCCGAGATCACGGTGGCGCAGGCTGGGCTCGCCGAGCTCGCCGGGTCGGCGACGATCGCTTTGCACAAGCCGCCGGGCGTCGTCTCGACCATGCCGCAGCGAGGCCAGACTGACGCTCGCGCCCTGGTGCGCAAGCAGTCGGTCCACGGCGCGATCGATGCCGGCGATCTGCAGCGCGTGCTCGCCAGCGAGCGGCTGTCGGTGGCCGGGCGACTCGACCGCGCCAGCCGCGGGTTGCTGATCCTCACCGACGACGGAGTCGTGGCGCGGGCCCTGATCGGTGGCAACCGGATCGCCAAGCGCTACCTGGTGACCGTCGCCTCCGACGTGGCGCACGGTCAGGTGGTTCGACTGCGTCGGCCGATGCGCCTCGATCAGCGGCAACTGCTGCCGATGAAGGTCGAGCGGGTGGCGCCGCGGCAGCTGCGTTTCGAGCTGGTCGAGGGGATGAAGCACCAGATCCGGCGCTGCTGCGCTCGCTTCGGGCTCGAGGTCGTCGACCTGCTGCGCGACGGGATCGGGCCGATCGAGCTCGGCAGCCTCCCCGAAGGCCGCTGGCGGCCGCTCGATCAGGGGGAGCTTGATGCCCTGCGGTCGGCGCGTATTGTCGGGGAATGAGCGATCCAACCTTTCAGGGAACCGACTACTACGGCATTGAAGAGCTCCTCTCCGAGGAAGAGCGGATGGCGCGCGACGCGGCGCGCAGCTTCGTCGACGGCGAGTACCTGCCGGTCGTCAACCAACACTTCCGCGCCGGCACGTTTCCGGTGGAGCTGGCCGCCAAGGTCGGGGAGCTCGGTTTCTTCGGGTCGAACCTGCCCACCGAGTACGGCTGCGCCGGACTCAACAACGTCGCCTACGGCTTGATCAATCAGGAGCTCGAGCGCGGCGACTCCGGGCTGCGCTCGTTCGTCAGCGTGCAGTCGGGCCTGGTCATGTACCCGATCTTCGCCTACGGCTCCGAGGAGCAGAAGCGCAAGTGGCTGCCGCGCCTCGCCAGCGGCGAGGCGCTCGGCTGCTTCGGTCTGACCGAGCCCGACTTCGGCTCGAACCCGTCGGGGATGCTGACCCGCGCCGAGCCGGTGGCGGGCGGATACAAGATCAACGGGACCAAGCGCTGGATCACCAACGGCGACGTCGCCGATGTCGCGCTGGTGTGGGCCAAGCTTGCGGACGGGGATCGGATGACGGTACGCGGCTTTCTCGTCGAGCGCGGCACCCCGGGTTTCTCGACGCGCGAGATGGAGGGCAAGTTCAGCCTGCGCGCATCGATCACCTCGGAGCTGTTTCTGGAGGACTGCGTCGTCCCCGAGGACGCCGTTCTCCCAGGGGTCGCCAGCATGCGCGGACCGCTCTCGTGTCTGACCCAAGCGCGCTACGGTATCTCCTGGGGCGCGCTCGGCGCGGCGCAGGCGTGCTACGATTGCGCCCTCGACTACGCGCGAGAGCGAATCATGTTCTCGCGTCCGATCGCCGGCTACCAGCTGGTACAGGCCAAGCTGGTGCGGATGATCACCGAGATCACCAAAGGTCAGCTGCTCTGTCTGCGCCTCGGCCGGCTGAAAGACGAAGGCAAGATGCGCCCCGAGCAGGTCAGCATGGCGAAGATGAACAACGTCTCGAACGCCCTCGACACCGCCCGCCAAGCCCGCGACATCCTGGGCGCCAACGGCATCATCGACGAGTATCCGGTGATCCGTCACATGCTGAACTTGGAGACGGTGAACACGTACGAAGGGACCGAGGACGTGCACAAGCTGATCATCGGCAAGGACATCACCGGCTGGGACGCCTTCGGCATCGAGTGAGCGCGCACCGGTAAGGAGGGTGGAGGCAGCGCGGGTCTCCCGCGGTGCCGAGCTCATCGGAGCGCGCCAGCGCGCACGGGAGCGTATCAACAACAGCGAGTATCCGGTGATCCGTCACATGCTGAACTTGGAGACGGTGAACACGTACGAAGGGACCGAGGACGTGCACAAGCTGATCATCGGCAAGGACATCACCGGCTGGGACGCCTTCGGCATCGAGTGA
>JAUIGL010000127.1 GCA_030430165.1 bacterium
TCGGGACGCCATCCGCGATTCCAGCCGGCGAAGACATTGATGTCCTGGTCGAAGCGCTCTTCGAAGTCGTAGTTGAAAATGGCGCGGCCGACCGCCTGGTTGAAGCTGCCGGTGCGCGAACGCAGCTCGCCCTGGCTGGTCAGTCCGCCGACGTCGAACAGCAGCGAGCACGGGTTGTCGCCGAATCCCGGGCAGCTGGTGCCCGGTTGGCTGACTGCGTCGGGGGCGATGTACTTGCTCTCCTTCCACAGGAAGATGCCGCGGATACCGACGGTCAGATCGAGCGCGTCGATCAGGTTGTAGGTGGCGTCGGCCCAGATATCGAACTCGTTGGTGGTGCCGAAGTTGGTGAACTCGAACAGCGTGCTGTTGCCGTTCTGCACGAATCCGTCCGTCGGGTTGTAGAGCAGTCCGGGGACGTCGTCGGCAGCGGCGAGCCCGATCGGCACCACGGTGGCGTCGTCGAGGACGAGAGGTACGTTCTGCGAGCCGTCTTCGTAGAAGTAGTTGACGCCGAAGAAGCCGTCGAGGCCCCAGTCGGCGAAGTCGAAGCTCGCCTTGAGCTCCTGGTTGAACTGCTCTCCCTCGGCGATCTCGCGGAAGAAGAGAGCGGGCGAGGCGCTGCCGTCGGCGTCGAATGCTTCGTTCGAATCGAACTTGTGGAACGACGAGTTCGAGGTGAGTTGCCAGACGTCGTTGAGCTGCCAGGTGGCGATGAAGGTCGCGTTGTAGACGTCGCGATCGAGACCGAGCTCTTTGCCGCGCTCGAGATCGGCGGCGGTGAACGGCGAGGTGTTGCTGCCGATGGTCGGCAGGTTCACGCCTTTGAAGCTGGTGCCCGGTTGATCGTCCTTCTGGTAGGTGAGAATCAAGTCGAAGGTGAGATCGTCGGTCGGCGTGGCGCGCAGGCTGCCGCGCACCGACGTCGACCCGATGCCATTGAGAGTGCCGCCCGACAGATTCTCGATGTATCCCTCTCGCTCGTTGTGAAACACCGCGATACGACTCGACAACCAATCGGTGATCGGAATGTTGAGGTAGGCATCGGCGAGAAAGTAGCTGTAGTTCCCGCCCTGCAGCTTGAGCCCGGCGTCGAAATCCTCGCCGGGGCGCTTGCTGATGTAGGAGATCGCCCCGATCTCGGCGCTGCGTGAGAACAGAGTGCTCTGCGGCCCCTTGAGCACCTCGATTCGTTCCATGTCGTGAACCGCTAGAAACGAGCCGCGGCTGCGGCTGATGTTGACGCCGTTGTAGTAGAGCGCGACACGCGGCTCGAACTGGGCCGAGCCGTCGTCCGTCGTGATACCGCGGATGTTGTACGCCGGGTTGTTCGGACTCTGGTTCTGGACCAGGACACCCGGGGTCAGCTGGCCGACGCCCTCGAGCGTGAAGATGCCGAGATCGGCCAGCTCTTCGCCGGAGTAGGCCGACATGTTGATCGGCACGTCGGAGAGGAGCTGCTCGCCGCGCCCCTGGGCGGTGACGACGATCTCCTCGATCGCCAGGTCTTCGGACGGCGGATCCTGCGCGCCGGCGCTCGTGGCGAGAGCCACCAGCAGGGCGAGGAGGAAGCGGTCGGGACGGGCCTGCAGCAAATGTCGGGATCGCATGGCGGTTTGCCTAGCATGACATCGAGCGCCTTGTGTAGGCAGCGAATGTTAAATCTTATCGCGGCGATCAGCGGACGCGGATGCTGCCGATCCCATTCGTGATCACCTTGCCGATCACCCAGAGCGGCTCGTCGTCTTGCCTGGCCGCGGCGAGGAGTCCGTCGATCCGGTCGGCCGGCACGCTGGCGAGCAACCCGCCCGAGGTTTGCGGGTCGAGCAGCAGTGGGTCGGCGTCGGCCTGTGCGGTAGCGCGCGCGTTGCTCGCATGGAAGGAGCTGCGCCAGCCGTGCTGCAGCAGCTCGCGGGCACCGGGAAGCGCCGGGACCGAGTCGACGACGAGGTCGAGCGCGACCGCGCTGCGCTCGGCGAGCTCGCCGACGTGGCCGAGCAGTCCGAAACCGGTGACGTCGGTACAGGCTGTCGCGCCGTGGGCGTGCAGCAGTTGCATCGCCCGCCGGTTGGGGCGCAGCATCGAGCGATGCGCGGCCTCGACCCAATCCGAGTCGGCGCACCCCATGCCGGCGGCGGCGAGGATCACACCGGTGCCGAGGGGTTTGCCGAGAACCAGGCAATCGCCGGGTTGCGCGCCGGCTTTCGACAATATCCGGTCGACCGAGGAACGCCCGTACATCGAGAAGCCGATCAATGTCCGCTGGTCGGCGATGCTGTGTCCGCCGACCAGCGGGATCTCCATTTCGCCCAGCGCGGCGAGGGCGCCGTGCAGGAGTGCTTCGAGGGTCGCTTCCTGGTCGCGCGGCGCGGACGAGCCGACGCTGACGATGGCGATAGCGGCACGCCCTTCGGCGCCGGTGGCGTAGAGGTCGCTGGCCGCGTTGACCGCGGCGATTCTCCCGGCGAGGTGGAAGTCTTCGGAGAAGGGAGGGAACAGGTCGGCCGTCGCCACGGCGAGCGGCTGCTCCGGATCGGCGCAGTCGAAGACCGCTGCATCGTCGGCCTCGCGCACGCCGAGGCGCACGTGCGGTGCGGTGGGGATGGCGAGGCGTTCGAGCACGCGCGAAAGCACGTCGGCGCCGACCTTGGCGGCGCAACCGCCGCACGCTCTCATCTCGCCCATCGAGCTGTCCGGAGGCCCGAGCTCGGGACGCGCGTAGCGCTCGATGAAGCGACGGTCGATGCGGTCCTTCAGCCACCAGGCGAGCCGACTGCGCAGGCCGAGGCTGCGCCAAGAGAGAATCGCCTTGCCGTCGCCGGTGTTGAGTAGGGACAGGAAGCCTGTCTGCGGCCGAAACGTGCGCAGCCTGCGTTGCCCGAGGGCGGCGCGCAGATTGGCGGTGAGCAGCGGTCCCTGGCGCACGGCGTAGACCCCCGCCTTGGCCAGGTCGGGGTGGTTCTTCAGGCTGACACAGTCGCCGGCTCCGAAGACTCGTGGGTCGCTGGTCGAGCGCAGGTGATCGTCGACCAAGAGGAAACCGCGATCGTCGAGCGCGAGACCGCTGGCCGCGGACAGCGGCGGCGCACCCGCACCAGTGGCCCAGATGACGAGATCGGCAGGCAGCAGCGTCCCGCCCGCGGTGCGCACGCCGTCGCCATCGACGACGTCCACCTCGGTCCCGCCGAGGAAAGCGATTCCCGCGGTTTCGAAGGCGCGGCGGACTCGCTTCGAGGTCGCCGGTCCGCGCTCGCTCGCCGGCTCACCCGCCCGATCACATACCGTGACCGAGCTCGCTTCCTCCTGTCGCAAACGCGCCGCGACCGCAAACGCGATCTCGACACCGCCCGGTCCGGCACCGACGACGACGACCCGGCGGCCGTCAGGCGCGGCTCGTTGCAGCGCCGCCTCGATGCCGCTGGCGGCGACCTCGATCGGCTTGACCTCGACTGTGCGGGAGCCGTCTTGGATACGGTCGGCCAGGGCAGGGCGCGAGCCGATGTCGAAGGAGACGAAGTCGTAGACGAGGTCGGGATGGTGGGCCAACTGCAGCGTCTGCGAGCGCGGCTCGATTCCGGTCACCGTGGTTGCGATGAAACGAGCCCCGGCGCGGGCGGCGAGAGCGCGGGCGTCGATCTGCGCTTCGCGCAGCGTGTACTGCCCCGCGAGATATCCGGGCACCATGCCCGAGTACGTGGCGAACGAATGCGGGCTCACCAGGGTCACTCGCGTCGCCGGCGGTCGCTCCATTGCGAACGATCGCAGCACTTCGACGTGCGCGTGCCCGGCACCGACCAGAACCATCTCGCGCGGTGCTTCGGTCTCGCTGTCTCGCATTTTCGCCACGCCGCCCCCGTGCTAACAATCGAGCCGGTCAAACACTAGCAATGACGGAGCCCCGCAAAACCGAACTACGACCCGACCTATACTGGATCTCCGCCGACCTCGAGCTGACCGACCAGCTGAGCACCCATCTCGCAGCGAGCCAGCGAAGCGAAGGCGCCGATGCGCCAACGAGCTTCTTCCACTGCACGACAGCCGACGACCTTCCGCGAGCCTTCGCCGCCTGCCGTTCCAGCCGCGACGCGACCGCCTTCGTATTCGTCGACCTCGATTTGGAAGAAGACGTCGCCGGCGCCCTCGCAACCCTGACCGACGCAGCCGCCAAAGCCTTCCCCAACACCCGAATCGCCCTCCTAACCAACCGCCTCCCCGAACACGCCCGAAAAACCCATCAGAACCCACGTTCTCATTGGGAGACCGAAGATCTCGCCGCCCAGCTCACGAGAATAGTCACCGCTCCCGCATGGCAAACGTCGGTCCGCTTCCAACTGAAAGCGCGAAGCGCCACCACCCCCAGATCCCAGCGCCCAGATCCCAAATCCCAGTAGAAGAAGGGGCGAAGCGCCCCACCGCCAGAGAAAGGTAGGAGGGGTGGGGAACCGCGACCGCTGGGCTTGGGTTCGCGGTTCCCCGTGTGGGTCAAACGCGAGAGAATCGCGCCTTGCTCTGAGTAAGAGCAGGTATCGTACCAGCTCTGCAGGAGTGCCCAACTTTGCCGGCCACCGGGCCCTCGCGACGAAACCCCTGCCCATCTCCTGAGCACCTGCGCACACACTAGGCACCCACTGAGGAGGCACATCCCGCATGGCCTCCAAGGCGACCCAACCGCCCCCAGCTCCCAGCTCCCAGATCCCAAATGAGAAAGCGCAAAGCCGCCACCACCCCGAGTCCCTACCCCCTGTCGATCCGCGCAAAGCGCGGATCGACCCGGTTGACAGCAAACCACCCCGCCAATACAAAATCTCCTTCGCCGGCAAGCCATACTGAGGCGTGGGCTAATTGGTAAGCCACCTGACTCTGGATCAGGCGATTGCAGGTTCGAGTCCTGCCGCCTCAGCTTCACTTTTTCGACCGGCTTGCGGCTGGAACGGTTTGCTGACCGTCCAAAGCGCTGCGCGCGTCCAAAGACCAGCCGGCGCCTGCGGCGCGGCTGGTCGTCCAAACGCCATCCTTCGCTGCGCTCGGATGGCGGTCCAAAGGGCGGTTCAGCTGATCCGCCACTTGGCCGTCCGGCGAGCGCAGCGATGCCGGGCTTTGGACGAGCGCCCGAGCGAAGCCGAGGGCGGTCTTTGGACGCGCGCAGCGCTTCGGACGATCGGCAGGGCTGATGATCGGCTTTGGCTCGGCAGGTGATCCGTCTGCCTGAGCGAAGAACCAATAGCGAAACGCGCCAGCACTACCCCGGGTACTTGGAATCGCCTGAGGTATATGGCACATACGCAGGTCTGATTTCGGCGCTGCGCGCGTTCGGTCCCATCGTCTAGCCTGGCTTAGGACGCCGGCCTCTCACGTCGGTAACACGGGTTCGAATCCCGTTGGGACCACTTCCTCCACTTACCTCGCGCGGCCCTGCGCGGCGACGCTCTCACGGCCGCTCGAGCCGCCACAAGTCGGGCGAAGCCGCAACGGCAGGGCAGGGGCGAGGAGCGCGAAGTAGGCGTCGACCACGTGGCTCTGCGAGCCACCGCGACCTGTCGCGCGCGCGCCCGGTATGCGGCCGACGCCGGCAGAGACCAAGGCAACGGCGCGGCCGGTGCGGTCGAGCACGGGTGCTCCCGAGTCGCCGAAAGTTACGCGCCAGCCGCCACGCCGAGTGGCGAATACGCCGGTGTCGAGCGGGCCGCATGGCTGGGCCCGGTAGCGGCCGATGCGTCCGCTTTGCGTCGGAACTCGCAAAGCGATCGGGGCTCCGTCGGTCGCCACCGCGGGCTCGGCAATCGCTAGCGGTTGCTCGACGGCCAGGGGCGTGCTGTCGCGGCTGGCGAGGACGGCGACGTCGCTCACCAGATCGGCGAAGACCAGGCGATGTCGGACCGCCGGCGAACGCCGCGGCGCGCGAAACGGTCGCACCGGGATCAGGTGGTCTCCGGGATCGCCGCCGCGGAACAGTGCGGGGGCGCATTCGCGAACGACATGGGTGGCGGTGATGACGGCGAAGCTGTCCACCACGAATCCCATGCCGTCGCGGTCGTCGCCGATGAAGACGACGGAACCGAACGGGTCCATCGTTGGAAGGTGCCCGGAGTTTGGGCGATGCAGCCCTGGTAGGGTGCGCGCGACGAAGCGGCTTCAGCGTTGGATCGAAAAGGACGCCAGGAAGTGCGGGCTAGCGGCCACGCGCGCCGGTGCGACTATCGGTCACGCACTGGCTCTCGCAATTTCGAACGAACGCTTGCATGGAACGAAGACTAGCAGATCTGCGAAGGCAGATGGAAGTTGGGACGGTGGAGCGGTTGCTGAAGTGAGGGTTTGCGGCGGAAGGGCAGGGGCTCAGTTTTTTTATCCACAGATTACGCAGATTTCTCAGATTTGGTTCTCAGGGCGGCGGAGGTCGATCAGTGTAGATCAGCGTCCATCTGCGGCTAGAGTTTTTCCTGGCAAGATCCAGATCGGGCTGCTCCAGGCGCGCTCGCGCACGGGCGACAGGCATTCGTCATCCGGATCGAAGTCGTCGCCGCTCGCTGGGCAGTAGCGGGCCTCGGCGCAGCGGCCGTCGGCGTCTCGTTGGCAGCGCATCGGGTCGCCGTTTATAGCCAGGGTCGGCACCTGCAGCGCGCGCACGTAGTAGAGGTGCTCGCGGTGTGGCGTCCACTCCGGGTCTTCGAAGGTGACGGAGCAGCCGTCGGCCGTGTTGGCGCACTCGAACACCCGCCAAGGGTCGTCGATGAGGTGCTCGATCGGTTCGTCGCCGCGGACTTGCGGCCGGATGCGCACGACCTCGATACGCTCGATCGGGTAACGCCGGTCGCTGGGATGGTAACACTCGCCGAGGCAGAGGCGTTCGAGGCGGTCTGCGGAGAGGCGATCGAGGGTGTGCTGCGGGCATCCGGGGAGCTGCTCGAACGATCCGACGGCGCGCGCGGTAAAGCGGGGCGGTGCATCGAAGGCTGCAACCTCGCTGCCCATGGGGTGGATGCCGCCGGGGGCGTTGTCGAGATCGAACCACAACAGAATGCGCGGGCCGCTGGTGCCGTAGACGCGCCGTTGCACGAGCGCTTCCCAGATCGCCTCGCGGCTGCGTCCGCTGCTGTGCGCGGCGACCAAACCGGCGGTGTAGTAGTACGAAGCGTTGCGTTCGCTGCCGGGGTCGACGAAGCCGGGCACGGCGCCGATCTCGGCAGGGCTGAGCGGCTCGGCTGGATCGCCGGTAGGATCCGGTTTCAGGCGATCGATCCAGTCCTGGCGGAAGCCCCAGGCGTCACCGAAAGCCTTGCGTCCGATTTCCTTGTAGCCGGCGCCGGCGCGCGCCTTGTGGTTGTCGCTCGACGCGATCAGGCCGTAACGGAACGCCGCGGCGCCCGCGGCGCTGCCGCGCGGACGCGCCGCCAGGCCGAGCTGCGCGCTCATCGCCGGGCGGTAGTCGAAGGCCGGCAAGAAGCCGCCGGCGAGCTGGCCGCACTCGGCCCAGTCGTCGGCGGTGGCGCCGGGAACGACCGCGGCTGCGGTGTCGCGCGGCCACAGCTCGGCGTAGCTTTGGCGCGCCCGGGCAACCCGCGCGGCGCAGGTTGCGGCTGCTGCATCAGCGCAGCGCGAGCCGATGATCTCGCCGGCTTGCCAACAACAGGGAACGAAATCTCCCTGTGGGGCAGGGCAACGCACGCTTCCGTCGGCGGCGTGCTCGACGTGGACGAGCTGGCGGTAGCGCTCGCCGCTGCCGTGCCCGGAGTAGACTTCGAAGAGGCGCTGCCGCGCCGGGTCGTGCTGGCTGCCGTCGAGTTGGGCGGCGAGGGTCGCGTTCGGCGGCGCGTGAATGCCCCAGGCGGTGCCGTGTGGAATTACCAAGCTCGCGAACCCCCAGTCGTCGAGCTTGGCGAACAACTCGGCGGGCGTCTCGGCCGAGTCGAGGCAGTGGTCGGGGAGCTCGCGCATCGGCATGCCCGGCGAGCACTCGGGCAGCTCGCGCACCTCGGCGGCGAAGGCGTTGAAGTCGAGATAGGGCTGCAGGTTGTCGGGGAGGTCGCCGACGGTGATCGCAGCACGAACCAACGCCCACGCCAGCGATGAGATCTCGACCTCACCGAGCAGCCCAGCCGAGCCGGCGCCGATCGGCCGGGTCGGGACCGCGTCATCTTCGGTATCCCGGAAGATGACGTTCTTGTGCCCGTAGTGCGGTCGCTTGCCGCTGCGCGCGCCCTGGGTCCACTCCCAGCCGAGCAGCGAAACCAGGTCCGGGTCGCGCGGGTCGCCTGCCACCCGGTTGCACTCGCGAATCGTCTCTTTCGTCTCCTGCCACTGCCATGGGGTCAGGTACTCGGCGTGGTCGTTGATGCTCCAGAAATCGAGCTCGGCGCAGAAGCGGGCGAAGTCGCAGGCGTCGGCCGGGGGATGCGCTCCTTCGCCCTGGATCAGCGGCAGGCTGAAGACGAAGGCGTCGCCGCTGTACGTCGTGTGCACGTGCAGGTCGCCGAAGAGGATTTGCGTATCGGCAGGCGCGGCGACTGGGTGCCGTGCCCGGTCCTGGCGAGTTGCGCGCGCGGCGACTGCATCGGCTGGAATCGGCTGCTCGGCGAGTGGTCCGCCGAGGTGCCGCTCTCCGCCGACTCCTTCGGCAATCAGCCAAATGCTGGCGCCGAGTAGACCAGTGGCGGCGAGGAGACCGGCTACCAGCGTCAGCAGCAGACGCTTCATGGCGCGCCGAGCGCGGGCCGCTTCTCAGGTTGCAGTGCAGACCGAAAGGTCACCGCGCCCGCGCACAGCGGTAGGTGCAGCGCGCCCGCGCGTCGTCTTCCGGGAACTCGTCTTCGCATTTCTTGACGCACGCCGCGGCGCTCTCACAGCCCTCTTCGCACAGAGTCCGTTTTTCGGTCTCGCTGTAGAGATCGCCGCACAGCTTGGCGCAGGCGATATCGGGCGGGACCGTCGGCTCGAGTGGTACGGCGACTTCGGGGTTCGCGGCGGCGATCGATGCCGCGAGGACCAAACCGAGAGCGAAGGGGAAGATCGAGGCGCGCATACCCGCAACGATTGTCCAGTCTAGCGCACGGTGCAAGGGCGCGGGGTTTCGCGGGCCGTGAGATTGGCATAGGTGACGAGGAGGAGCCCGCCGGGCAGGAGGTTACTTTGCAGGACCAAGAATTGGTGAGACACGCGGCCCTCGAGGCGGTGCGCAAGGCGGCCGAAGTGTGTCGCGCGGTTCAGTCGAACCTGCTCGACTCCTCGAGCATGGAGAAAAAGGACAAGAGTCCGGTGACGGTTGCGGACTTTGCATCGCAGGCGGTGGTGTGCGCGATTCTCGCAAAGCACCTGCCGGAAATCGGAGTCGTCGGCGAGGAGGATTCCGAGGAGCTGCGCAGCGAGGAGAACGCCGAGCTGCGCGCCGAGGTGGTGAGCCGGGCGAGCAAAGGGTTGAACCAGACCCTCAGCGAGGGGGCGGTGCTCGACTACATCGACCGCGGCAACGGCGATCCGGCGGCGGAACGCTACTGGACGCTCGACCCGATCGACGGCACCAAGGGTTTCTTGCGCGGCGAGCAGTACGCGGTTGCGCTGGCGCTGATCGAGAACGGCGAGGTGGTGTTCGGCGCCCTCGGCTGTCCCAATCTCGACAATCAGGGAAAACGCGGCGCGCTGTTCGTCGCCAGCCGCGGCGGTGAGGCGTCGGTGCGCGACCTGTGGCACGCCAACGCGGTCGAGGACCGGGTTCGCGTGGCCTCCATCAGCGCAGCCAGCGAGGCTCGCTTTTGCGAGTCGGTCGAATCGGGCCACTCCGATCAGAGCGAGTCGGCGGAGATCGCCGAGCGACTCGGCATCACGCTCGAGCCGTACCGCATCGACAGCCAGTGCAAGTACGCCTGCGTCGCCCGCGACGACGCGTCGATCTATCTGCGCCTTCCGACGCGCAAGGACTACCGCGAAAAGATCTGGGACCACGCAGCGGGCAAGCTGGTGGTCGAGTCGGCCGGCGGTAGGGTGACCGACATCAACGGCGCCACCCTCGACTTTACGCGCGGCCGAACCCTGGAAGAAAACCGGGGCATCATCGCGACTTGCGGCAGCATCCACGACGAAGTCCTGGCCGCGGTCGACGCCGTCCGCTCCGGATCGGCCTGATTTTCGACCCGCAATCTTCGCAACATCAGCAGCGTTGTCGCGAGGCCACCCTCGAGGATGATGGTTGCTTATTCGTGGGGCAAGTTCGCCGAATTCATTGTTGAAAATTAGCCCAGCTGCGCCATACCGTAAGTGCATACACGGAACGGTGGCAGATGGAATTTCGTCGCAGGGTCTCGGTATTGACTGTGGCGCTGGCGCTCCTGATTGGAGGGTCGGCCGGTCTCGCCGAGGAACGCACCCGGACCCGCGCTCTGGGCCAGGTGGACGACGAGCTCTACGACCGGCTGGCGCTCGACGCCGACGAGTTGCGCCACCAGGGATTTCTCGCCGTCGTCATGAAGGCGAACCGAACCCGGCCGCAGCAGAAGAAGCGTAAGTCCCTTGACCTGACGCCGCTCGCCGAGATGGCGATCTCCTACGTGCAGGATCTCGGCATCCCCCTGGTCGAGCATCGCGACGACAAGGGCAAGCGGCCGGTCGCGGTCTCCGCCAGCTTCGCCGTCGCCGGCGACGCTCCCGACCTCAAGTTCCACCTCGGCGACCGCCCGGCCGAGCCGATGGGCGCGTTCTATCCTCCCGAGAAGGGCTTCCGCTTTTCGGTCGTCTATCCGGTCAAGAACCTGACCGTACGACTCGAAGCCGGCGACGACAGCGAGTTCGGCAGCCTCGCCGTGCTCGGCCTGTCGTGGGTACACCCGAACAAGAAGATGGCCGCCGGTTTCGGCCTGCCGATGAAGCTCGACAACTCGGACAGCGACTTTGGCGCGATCTTTCAGTTTCGGATGAATTTGGACTAGCCGCGGCCTTCGGCCGCGGCGGGATCTGGGATCTGAGAGCTAGGATCTGGGGGAGGTTGGCCGGGGCTTCGCCCGGCCCTTCATTCTGAGGATTCCCAGCCTCGAACGCGCTCTCCAAACAGCTCCCTACCTCCCCCAGCTCCCAGCTCCCAAATCCTAGATCCCGCCTTCCAAACAGCTCCCTACCTCCCCCAGTTCCCAGCTCCCAGATCCCAGATCCCTTTCTGATCACGGTTGGCCGCGAGAGACGCCCGGTCTAATCTCCCCGGAATGACGAATCCCAACCACACGCAATCCATCCGCAACGGCATCTTCCTCGCTCCCTTTCATCCGACCGACGAGGATCCGACTCTGGCGATCGAGCGCGATCTGGAGCTGGTTTCGTTTCTCGATTCGATCGGCTACGCCGAAGCCTGGATCGGTGAGCACCATTCGGCGGGGTTCGAGATCATCGCTTCGCCGGAGCTGTTCATCGCCGCGGCGGCGGAGCGCAGTAAGCGCATCAAGCTCGGCACCGGCGTCGTTTCGCTGCCGTACCACAACCCGCTGATGGTGGCGAATCGGATGCTTCAGCTCGATCATCAGACGCGCGGACGCGTCATGCTCGGCATTGGCCCCGGGCTGCTGCCCTCCGATGCGGGGATGCTCGGGATCGAGGTTGCGACGCAGCGGCCGCGCATGAACGAGGCGCTCGAGGTGATCCTGCGGCTGTTTCGCGGCGAGGTGGTGGACCACGAAAGCGATTGGTTCACTCTGCGCGGCGCGCGCTGCCAGTTGCGGCCGTACTCGGACCCGTACCCGGAGGTAGCGGTGGCGAGCACGGTGACGCCGAACAGCGCGGTTCTGGCGGGAACCCACGATCTCGGCATGCTGTGCGTCGCCGCGACCACGGTGGCCGGCTACGACGTGCTCAAGACCAACTGGCAGATCGCCAATGACACGGCGGCCGAGCAGGGGCGGGCGATGGACCGCTCGCGGCTGCGCCTGGTCGGTCCGGTGCACATCGCCGAGACGCGGCAGCAGGCGATGGACAACGTCGGCTTCGGATTTGCGGAGTGGGCCGGCTACTTCCGCACCGTAAACCCCGCCTCACCGCCCGAGCTGTCGGCCGACGACCCGGTCTCGGCGATGGTCGAATCGGGAATGGCCGTGGTCGGCACGCCGGACGACGCCATCCAGCAACTCGAGCGCCTGTGGGAGCGAACCGGCGGCTTCGGCTGCTTCCTCCAGTTGGCACACAACTGGGCCGACTGGGAGAACACCAAACGCTCCTACGAGCTATTCGCCCGCCGCGTCACCCCGGTCTTCAACGGCGCCAACCGCGACCGCATCGCGTCGCTCGACGCCTATGCAGCCGACAGCCAGGCGCTGATCAACCAGGCGTTGTCGGCGACGATGAATACGATTGCGGAGAACAGCTCCCGTATTGAGAAGGCGATGAAGGGGGCGAAATAGGGCTCGATGAGCTGGGATCTGGGAGCTGGGATCTAGGATCTGGGGACGGTGGGCCGAGGCTTCGCCCGGCCGACCATTCGAAACAAATGCTCGCGCAGTCAGGAGCCAGGTGCAGGAGATTCAAACAACTCCCTACCTCCCCAGTTCCCAGCTCCCAGATCCCAAATCCCTCGCTCGTCGGCGTCAGCCGACGAGCTCCATCGCCTTATCCAATCGCGCCAGCACGCGGTCCTTCCCCAAGACGTGGGCGAGCTCGAAAATTCCCGGGCTCACGCTGCCGCCGGTTAGGGCGACTCGGACGGGTTGGGCGAGCTTGCCTAGCTTGAGGTCGTGCTTCTTCATGACGCTCTCGAAGCCGGCTTGGATCGACTCGGTGCTCCAGGTGTCGTCGGTGGCGAGTGCGGCGCGCAGGTCTTCGAGGACGTCGGGGTCGGCTTTGGCGAGGTGCTTCACCACCGCTTTTTCCTGGTACTCGAGATCGTCCGACAAGTAGTACTGGGCGCTGTCGACCAGCTCGTTGAGGGTCTTGGCGCGCTCCTGCAGGGTCGCCACCATGGCCGCCAGCCATGCGTCGTCGCCGGGGATGGTGAGGCCGCGGGCTGCGATGACCGGCTTCACGGCGGTGGCGAGCTCGGTGGGGCTGAGCGCTTTGAGGTGCTGGAAGTTGACCCACTCGAGTTTCTCGGGGTTGAAGACTCCGGCCGAG
>JAUIGL010000020.1 GCA_030430165.1 bacterium
CCGGCCGGCTTTCGGCCGACGCGCGCGCCTACCAGGCGATGAACGCGACGGGCGCCGCGATCGCCGCCTTCGCCTCCTGGGGCATCGACTTCCTGCCCTTCGTCGTGCTGGAAGGGACTTGGTGCCTGGTTGCGGTGATCGCTCTGATTCGTCCGCAGACACTGGCGGCTCCCGGAGGAAAACAATGACGCCGAGCGAGATCGCGCGGATAATCGCAGAGGCAGCCGCCGGCGGGCGCGCGCTGCCGGCAGAGTGCT
Source organism: bacterium (assembly GCA_030430165.1). Taxonomy (GTDB): domain Bacteria; phylum Desulfobacterota; class Binatia; order HRBIN30; family CADEER01; genus CADEER01. The sequence continues at coordinate 258 of JAUIGL010000020.1, forward strand.
ACAACGATTCATCCGTATTCGACGCCGAGCGCGAGCGCGTGCTGCGGCCGGGGTGGCATGCGGTAGCCCGCTGGGACGAGCTGCCCGAACCTGGAGATCGACGCGCCATCGATCTGCACGGCGAACCGGTGCTGCTGGTTCGGGGACAGGACGACGTGCTGCGAGCGATGTCCGGCGTCTGTCTGCATCGGGCGTTCCCCCTCGTCTCGGGCGAGGGCCATGGCAAAGACATCGTGTGCCCGTACCACAGGTGGGCGTACGACCTGGAGGGACGACTCAAAGGCGCGCCCTTCATGGACGAAGTCCCCGCCTTCGATCGCGACACATGCCGGCTACCCCAGCTCCCCCTCGAAATCTGGGAAGGCTTCGTGATGGTCAGCACCAATTCCGCAGCGGAGCCACTCGCGCCGCGACTGTCGGCGCTCTCCGAGCTGCTGGCACCGCTCGACCTCGGCAAACTGGTACACGTGGCCGCAGCCGATTGGGACTCGCCTTGGAACTGGAAGGTGATGGTCGAGAACTTCATGGAATCCTACCATCACATGGGGCCGCACGCCGCCGGTCTGGGCAAGAGCCATCCGCCCCGCGGTACCCACCGACTGCCGATCGACGGTCCCTGCACCGTCCTCGAGAATCCGGCCGTCGAGGGTGAGGACCCCTTCTGGGTAATCCAAGTCTTTCCGACTCTTCTGCTGGCGCCGAGCCGCGGCGAACCGACGGTCGTCCCCTGGTACGAGATGCAGATCGATCGCCACGACCACCTCCATCTGCGCATCCACCTTCTGATGCCGGAGGCTTTCGCCAAGGATGCAGCGACGGTTGAGCTGGTGTCGGATTTCCTACGGCAAGTCCACCTCGAGGACATCCCCGTCTGCGAAGGAGTGCAACGCGGCATCCAAAGCCGCATCTGGCGCCCGGGGCTGCTCAGCCGGCAGGAGGAAACGCTCTCCGCCTTCCATCGCTACCTGACCGAGCGTCTGTCTACCGCGCCCAGCTGACGCGAAAACGCGAGCTCCGAGCTCTCTTCTTCGCTCGACGAGCGAGGGCCTTCTTGGCCGGCGCGTCCCGACGGCCAAACCTCAGTCGAGGTGGAACACCTCCTCCGCATCCGACCACCAGGTACCGGTGGGGCGGTTCGGGTCGGGCACCTGCATCGGCTCCATGATGTCCCACCACTCGCGCATCCGCGGCGCCTTGGCGAGCACCGCCATGCGCGCTTCGTACTCTTCGTCCGGACCGACGTACTCGTAGTAGGCGAAGAGTCGTCCCTGGCGATAGAAGATCGAGTAGTTGCGGATCCCCGCCTGGTGGATCGCCTGCGCGATCTCCGGCCAGATCTCCGCGTGATAGCGCTTGTACTCTTCCAGCTTCTCCGGCGCCAAGCCGAGTGTCTGTCCGAATCGTCTCACAGCAGTCCCTCCTGGCGCAGCAGCTCGGCGAGTTGCGCCCGCAGCGCCGGCTCGGCGTCGCGCTGGCTCGCGCTGCGTGGCATTCGTCCTCGACCGTTGCCGAACCCACGCAGCGCGGCGCCGATACGGAAGCCGTCGGGAAAATCGGCAGCAGCAAAGAACGCATCGAAGATCCGGGCAACGCGGTGCTGCAGGGCGCGCGCCTCGTCGAGTTGTCCGGCGCGCGTCGCACCGTAGAGCGCCCGCGTCAGCTCTGGAGCGACACCGCTGCTGGCGTGGGTTCCGCCGTCGCAGCCAACCTGCAGCATCGGGAACAGGCAGGCGTCCCACCCCGTCAGAAAGCTCCAATCGGGGCGAGACGGTCGGATCGCATCGATCAACCTCATCATGAACGGAAGGTCGCCGGACGAGTCCTTGATGCCGACGATTCTGTCGCACTCTTCGGCGAGGCGGCGCGCCGTGTCCACCTCGATCGGCGAGGCGAACATCGGAATGTTGTAGAGGGTGACGTCGACCGGCGAGTGGCGCCCGATCTCGGCGAAGTAGGCGTACACTCCCTCGGCGCCGAGCTTGTAGTAGTACGGCGAGACGATCGCCACCGCAGCCACGCCCAGCTTCGCGTAGTGCTCGCAAGCCGCCAGGGTCTCGCGCAGGTTGGCCTCGGCCGCGCCGGCGAGGATCGGCACCCGCCCGGCAGCCTGGTCGGCCACGACCTCGACGATGCGCCGCCGCTCCGCCGCGGTGAAACGGGTGAACTCTCCGGTCGAGCCGTTGGGGTAGAGACCGTCGACGCCGCGCTCGATGAGCCAATCGACGTAACGGCGCAGCTCCGCCTCGTCGATCGCACCGTCCGCATCCAACGGCACTACGTGCGGACAGAAGATCCCGCGGAAGCGCGGCTCATCCTTCATGCGACTCCCCTCCCATCGGCCCGATCCAATCGCCGGCGAGGGCCGGCGTCAACTCTCGGGCCCAGGCACCGGCAAGCGGTAGAAGCGCGCCGCTGTTCCGCCGAGGACGGCGCCACGCTCATCCTCGCTCAGATCCCGCAACAGCGACATGCTGGTCTCCCGCCAGCGCGCGTACCCGCCGGCCATCTCGACCACCGGCCAATCGCTACCCCACATGACGCGCTCGGCGCCGAAGCGATCGAGCACGTGATCCACATACGGGCGCAGATCGGCGTTGGTCCAATCGGGCGCGGCTTCGGTGACCAACCCGGAGAGCTTGCAGCAGGTGTTCGTGCGCAGCGACAGCGCCGACATGTCGCGCGCCCAGGTCTCGATCTCGCCATCGCCGATCCGCGGCTTGCCGGCGTGATCGATCACCACACGCAGCTCGGGATGTCGCGCGAGCAGCGTCGCCAGCCGGGGCAGATGCACCGGCTTGACCAGCGCGTCGAAGGCGAGCCCCTGCTCCGCCAGCGCGCGCAGCGCCGGCTCGACCTCGCGCCGAAGCATCCAATCCGGATCGGCGATGTCCTGGATCATCGGCCGAACCCCGACCAGCTCGGCTTCGGTGGCGAGCGCGGCGATCTCGGCCGGCGCGTCGGCGCCCTCCAGATCCACCCATCCGACGACCCCTGCGATCCAAGAATGCTGGCGCGCCAGGCCGAGAAGAAAATCGGTCTCCTCGCGGGTCGGAGCTGCCTGCACCAGCACCGTGCGCCGCACACCCGCTGCATGCATCAGCGGCTCGAGATCGGCCGGCTCGAAATCGCGGTAGAGAACGTCGAGGTCGGGAGTCAGCCAGTCGTAGTCGCCGCGCGACAGCCGCCAGAAGTGCTGGTGCGCGTCGATCACGCGGCGCCCCCCGGCGACGACGCGACCGGCGCGTCGGGGTCGAGCAGCCCCTCGGAGACGAGATCGCTCCAAAGCCCTGGCGGAACCGGTTGCTCGATCCCCTCGGCCGCGGCCCGCACCTCTTCGGGAGAGCGCGCCCCGGGAATCACGCAGGCAACGGCCGGATGGTGAAGCGGAAACTGCAGCGCGGCCGCCGACAGCGGCACCGCGTGGGCGCGACAGACCGTGTCGATCTGCCGTACCCGCTCGACCACGTCGGCCGGTGCCGGCACGTAGTCGTAGTGGCCGCCGGACACGAGGACGCCGGAGTTGTAGGGTCCGCCAACGATGATCGACGCCCCGCGCTCGACACACGCCGGCAAGAGATCGCGCAACGCTCCCTGCTCGAGAAGCGTGTAGCGGCCGGCGAGCAGGAAGCAGTCGAAGTCGCCGCGCTGCATCGCCTCCACACACACCGCGGTCTCGTTGACGCCGAGCCCGACCGCGCCGACCCGGCCGGCGCGCCGCAGCTCGTCGAGCGCGCGGTAGCCGCCGGTCATCGCCGTTTCGAAGAGCTCGGAGTGCGCATCCTCGCCATGGGTCAGGGCGCCGATGTCGTGGATCAACAGCACGTCGAAGCGGTCGCGGTCCGTGCGCGCCAGACTTTCCTCGACCGAGCGCATGACGCCGTCGTAGGAGTAGTCGAAGATCGGGTCGAAGCAGAGCGCGTCAATGAACCCCTGGTCCTCGCGTGGCGCGCCGTCGCGCGGCACCAGCAGCCGGCCCACCTTCGTCGAGACGACTACGTCGTCGACGTCGCAGCGCGCCAAGGCCTCGCCCAGGCGCTTCTCCGACAATCCGTAGCCATAGTAAGGCGCGGTATCGAAGTAGCGAACTCCGAGCTCGAGCGCCGCGTCGATGGTCGCTGCGGCTTCGCCGTCGCCGACGCGCGCGTAGAGATTGCCAAACGCGGCGCCGCCGAGGCCGAGCGGAGTCACCTGCACGTCGGTGCTTCCCAGGGTTTGGCGCTGGTCGATCCGGATATCCATTGACGCCGACGCAGTATGCTTCATAGCCTTCGTCATGGCCAACCGCATCACCGCGCTGATCGCCCGCGACGTTCGCTTCCCGACGTCGGACTTCGCCCACGGTTCGGACGCGATGAACCCCGACCCGGACTACTCGGCGGCGACGGCGACGCTGACCACCGACGACCCCGCCCTCAGTGGCCACGGGCTCACCTTCACCATCGGCCGCGGCAACGAGATCTGCGTCGCCGCGATCCACGCCTTCGAGCGCCTCGTCGTCGGCCGCGACCTCGACGAGATCGAGGCCGACATGGGAGCCTTCTGGCGCAGCCTGGCCGGAGACAGCCAGCTGCGCTGGTTGGGGCCGGAGAAGGGCGTGATCCATCTGGCGATGGCGGCGGTGGTCAACGCCACCTGGGACCTGCTGGCGCGCCGCGCCGGGAAACCGCTGTGGGCGTATCTCGCCGATCTCGACCCGGAGGCGATCGTCCGCGCCGTCGACTTCCGTCACATCGCCGACGTTCTGTCGCCCGCCGAAGCCCTGCGCATGCTCGAGAGCCGGGTCGGCGGCCGCGACGAGCGCCGCGCTCACCTGCTGCGCGAAGGGTACCCCGCCTACGTCACCTCGGCCGGTTGGATCGGCTACGACGAGGAGACCATCCGAACGCGCTGCCGCGAGGCGCTGCAGGAGGGCTGGACCCATTTCAAGATCAAGGTCGGGCGGGACAGCGCGGACGATCGCCGGCGCTGCGCAATCGTGCGCGAGGAGATCGGGCCGAAGCGCCAGCTCATGCTCGACGCCAATCAGGTCTGGAACGTCGACCAGGCGATCGAGGCGATGCGCGAGCTGGCCGAGTTCTCACCGCTGTGGATCGAGGAGCCGACCAGTCCCGACGACGTGCTCGGCCACGCGCGCATCGCCGAAGCCGTTCACCCGATCGGCGTCGCCACCGGCGAGCACTGCCAGAATCGAGTCATCGTCAAGCAGCTACTCCAGGCCGGAGCAGTCGACTTCCTGCAGATCGACGGCTGCCGGCTCGGCGGCGTCAACGAAGTCATCGCCGCCCTGCTGCTGGCCGCCAAGTTCGACGTGCCGGTATGCCCGCACGCCGGCGGCGTCGGACTCTGCCAGCACGTGCAGCACTTCTCGGCGTTCGACTATATCGCCGTCAGCGGAACCCTCGAACGGCGCATCACCGAGTACGCCGACCACCTGCACGAGCACTTCGTCGATCCGCTCGAAATGCGCGACGGCCGCTATCGCATGCCGGCGTTCCCCGGGCTCGGGGTCGAGCTGCGCGAAGACAGCATCGCCGAGTTCGCATTCCCGAACGGACCGGTGTGGCGAAGCCGCTGACACGCCGCGGCCGGCCGCGAAACGCTCGGTGGCGACACCGGCGCGGGGCGGAAGCGCGCAGGCGGCGGACTACTCCGAGCTGCGCACCTGGATGCTGGTGACCAGATCGCCGGTCGCGGTCGAGACGTCGGAAACCACCACCACCGGCTCGCCCGCCGCGATCAGTCCGCGCTCGCGCAGCTTCATGAGCGCGTTGACGATCGTCTTCTCCGGATCGCTCGAGAGGTTCATGCGAAACGGAATCACCGAACGATTGAGCCACAGCTTGCGGCGGGCCGTGCTCATGTTGGTGAACGCGTAGATGATCGCCTGCCGCGGACGGTAGCTCGCCACCAGCTGGCCGAAGTACCCGCGCCGGGTCATGACCACGATCGCCCGCACCCCGAGGTCGTCGGCGAGCCGGCAGGCATTCTGCGCCACGTGACCGCGCTGCGTCGTCGGCGCCGGGCGATCCTTGTAGAAGTCGAGCCCGGTCGCCGTCTCGGTGCGGCGCGCGATCCTGTCGAGAACCTCGACACAGCGCGCGGGATGCTTGCCGACGGCTGTCTCACCGCTCAGCATGACCGCGTCGGCCTGCTCGTAAACCGCGTTGGCGACGTCGGTCACCTCGGCGCGGGTCGGCTGCGGATTGTCGATCATCGACTCGAGCAGGTGGGTGGCGACGATGATCGGCTTGCCGGCGATCGCGCACGAGCGCACCATCCTGCGCTGCAGCTGCGGCAGCTCCTCGAACGCCACCTCGACCCCGAGATCTCCGCGCGCCACCATGATGCCGTCCGCCGCTTCGAGAATCTGCTCGAAGTTGTCGATCCCCTCCTGGTTCTCGATCTTGGCGATCAGGCGCTGGTGCCCGCCCGCCTGGTCGACGATCTTGCGCACCTCGAGCACATCGTCGACCCGGCGCACGAACGAGAGCGCGATGAAGTCGAGGTCCTGCTCGATGGCGAAGCCGATGTCCTCGCGGTCTTTCCTGGTGATCGACGGCAGATTGACGCGCACCCCGGGCAGGTTGAGGTGCTTGCGCGAACCCAGCGTGCCGCCGTCCAGAACCTTGCACTTGAGGCGGTGCTCCAGCACTTCCAGGACCTCGAGATTGATCAGCCCGTTGTCGACGGTGACGCGCTCCCCGACGCGCAAATCCTTCAACAAGTCGTCGTAGTTGACGTGGACGCTGCGCTCCTCTGCGTCGTCGGCGAGGACGCTGAAGTAGAAGACCTCGCCCGCCTTCAGATCGAGGCTCTTGGCGAGCTCGCCGGTGCGGATCTCGGGCCCCTGCAGGTCCATCAGGATCGAGATCGGGTGCGGCAGCTTGCGACTCAAGCTCTTGAGGTTGCGACACACCGCCAGATGCGACGCCTGGTCGCCGTGCGACATATTGAGCCGGGCGATGTTCATTCCGGCCCGAGCCAGACCGGCCAGTCCTTCCCAGGAGCTCGTCGACGGACCGATGGTACAGACAATTTTGGTGAGTCGCGTCGGCGACGAATGGGTTGGCGCGTTCATGAGCAGTTACAACCATAGCTGGCGATCTTCGCGAGTCCACCGCCACTGGTCAGGGGCCAAAGCCGCCTGCGGCGGCGGCCAATGCGCGGTCTGCGACCGACGCGGCTAAAGCCCGGCTTTGCCGGGCGTCCAAATGGCGGTTCTGGAAGAGGCGCGGTTCAGGCTAACGGGTCGACCAGCTGCCTTCGTGGATTACGTCTGCCAGCGGTCGGCGTTCGAGCGACGCCGGGGATTCGGCGGGGTGGCCGATCGGCATCAGGGCCAGCGGGGTGACCGTTTGCGGGATGCCGAGAAGGCTGCGGACTCGCGAGTCGTCGAACGCGCCGACGAAGCACGTGCCGAGCCCTGCGTCGGTGACGGCGAGTAGCAACAGCATCGACGCGAACGCTGTATCGATGACCGCGTAGCGCTCGCCGCGCTCGCGGTACTTGGTAGTCGACCGCGCGGGAACGGCGCAGGGCACGACGCACACCGGCGCCTCGGCGAGCCACATCTGCCCGAAGGCGGCGGCCGCCAGCGAACGCCGGCGCGCGGCTTCGCGAACGACGACGAACGACCACGGCTGGAGATGGCCGGCGCTGGGGGCGCGCGTGGCGGTGTCGATGAGACCGCGGATCGTCTCGTCCGCGACCGCGTCGGGTCGGAACTTGCGAACCATCCGGCGCTGCCCGAGCAGTGCGTCGAGATCCCGGCAACCATCCTCGGCCCGGCCGATGGCGGGCCTCATCGCGGCGAGCGCGGCTCCTGCTAATAGGTCCCGGCGTGTGAGACTCGCTTCCATACTCGCACACTCGCAACCGTCACCGGTGCGGTCAAAGATCACGGCGATGCCGCTGTTGCCAGCAGGCCCCTGCCCGGTTGCGCACAAACTGCGGACATCTCGGCGCGGACACCTCGACTGACGGCCCCTCGCCTTGACATGTGCAGCACATGATAGCATGTGACTCACATGTCCAAGATGATCCAGCTGCGCAACGTTCCCGAGGACGTCCATCGCAGCCTCAAGCGCAGGGCCGTCGACGAAGGAACAACGCTCTCGGAGTATCTCGTGCGCGAGGTCACCGAGATCGCCCGCCGGCCGACCATCGACGACGTGCTGCGGCGAATCAAGAAACGGCGCCGGGTCGAGGTGACCGAATCCTCACCGGCCGCGGTTCGCTCCGAACGCGACGCGCGCGGCTGAACAGACGGTGATCGTCCTCGACGCATCCGCGTTGATCGACGTGCTGCTCGATCTCGGGCCGCACGCAGACCAGCTGGCGCATCGCCTGCGCGACGAGGCGCCCAACATCGCCAGCCTCCATCTGATCGATGCAGAGGTTGGCCAGGTGCTGCGACGTTACGTCGGCAGGGGCGAGATCCCGGCCTCTCGAGCCATCGCTGCGTTCGCCGACCTCGGCGACCTCGCGCTCGTTCGCTACCCGCATTTGCCACTGGTTCACCGCGCCTTTGACCTCAGGAACAACACCACGTTCTACGATGCGCTCTATATAGCCCTGGCCGAGGGACTGGACGCGCCCCTGGTAACCCGAGACGTCGCACTCGGCAGCATCCCGGGGCACGACGCAATCGTCGAAGTCGTCGCGTAAGCGGCCGACAGCTTGCCCGCAGGCCCTGGCCGAAATAGTTTTCCCCCAGCTAGAGGCGACCCCTGAGATCCGGCTCGCCTCCCCTCGGCGCGAGAGCACAACGATGCATTTCCTCGGAATCGATCTGGGAACTTCGAGCGTGAAGGCGCTTCTGGTCGATGACGAGCAGAACGCGGTCGACCACGAAACCACTGCGCTCGAAGTCCGGCGGCCGCGCGTATCCTGGTCCGAACAGGACCCCGAAGCCTGGTGGCAAGCGACCGACACATGCGTGCAGGCGCTGCGCAACCGTCAGCCCGGCCCGCTCGCCGACGTCGGTGCGATCGGGCTCTCCGGACAGATGCACGGCGCTACCCTGCTCGATGCCGAGGGGTCGGTGCTGCGGCCGGCGATCCTGTGGAACGACGGGCGCAGCGCCGCGCAATGTGAAGAGCTCGAACGGCGCGAGCCGCGCAGCCGCGAGATCACGGGAAATCCGGCGATGCCGGGGTTCACCGCGCCGAAGTTGATCTGGGTCGAAGAGAACGAGCCCGAGGTCTTCGCCCGCACCAAACGGGTCCTCCTGCCCAAGGACTACCTGCGCTGGCGCATCACCGGCGAGTTCGTTTCCGAGATGTCGGACGCCGCCGGGACGCTGTGGCTCGACGTCGCCCGGCGAGCGTGGTCGGAGGCGATGATCGCCGCGACCCATCTCGAGCCGAGCGCGATGCCGGCGCTGTGCGAAGGCAACCAGGTCTCGGCAACCGTTCGCGCCGATGTCGCCGAGGCTTGGGGGATTCCGCGCGACACTCCGGTCGCCGGCGGTGGCGGCGACAACGCGGCGAGCGCGGTCGGCCTCGGCGTCGTCTCGCCGGGACAGGCCTTCCTCTCGCTCGGCACCTCCGGGGTTCTGTTCGTGGTCAACGAACGGTTCAGCCCGAATCCCGATCGCGCCGCGCACGCATTCTGCCACGCCCTGCCCGGGCGCTGGCACCAGATGGCGGTCACGCTCAGCGCAGCCAGCTGCATCGGCTGGGCGCGAAACGCGTTCGGCGCGGCAACGGAGCGTGACCTCGAACGGGAGATCGCGCTCGAGCACCCGGGCTCGGTACCGGTTTTCCTCCCCTATCTCTCCGGCGAGCGCACGCCGCACAACGACGCCGCGGCAAAGGGCGCCTTCGTCGGCATCACGCACGAGACGACGCGAGCCGACCTCGCCCGAGCGGTGCTCGAAGGGGTCGCCTTCGCCTTCGCCGACGGGCTCGCCACCCTGCTCGACTCGGGCGCCGAGATCGACGACATCGCGGTCGTCGGCGGCGGCTCGCGCAGCCGCACCTGGGGAAAGATTCTAGCGAGCGCACTCGACCGCCCGCTCCAGTACCGCCGCGGCGGCGAGCACGGCGCGGCCTTCGGCGCCGCCCGACTGGCGCGGCTCGCCGCCGGCGACGAGCCGACCGAAGCCGTGTGCAAGCCGCCGCCCCTCGATCGCGTGGTCGATCCCGACCCCGCCCTGCGCCAGGATCTCCGCAAACGCCACCACGTGTTCCAGGCCGCATACCCCTCGCTTCGCGAGCTGTTTCCGCGGCTAGGATAAGCCAAAGGAGCGTCCATGGATCACCCTTTCTTCGAGAGCATAGAGAAGATCCCTTTCCTCGGCCCCGATACCGACGAGCCGCTCGCCTTTCGCTGGTACGATGCCGAGCGCCAGGTGCTGGGTCGGCCGATGGCCGAAGTGCTGCGCTTCGCCGTCTGCTACTGGCACACGTTCTGCTGGCCGGGCGACGACGTCTTCGGCGACGCCACCTTTGCTCGTCCGTGGATGGTCAGCGACGGCGAGCCCATGGACATGGCGCGGCGCAAGCTCGGCGTCGCCTTCGAGCTCTTCGAGAAGCTGGGCGTTCCCTTCTTCTGCTTCCACGATCGCGACATCGCGCCTGCCGGCGACAGCTTCGCGCAGACCTGCGACCGACTCGACACCATTCTCGACGAGGCGCAAGCGCACATGGAGCGCAGCGGCATTCGCCTCCTGTGGGGAACGGCGAACTTGTTCGGCCACCCGCGCTTCGCCGCGGGCGCCGCCACCAACCCCGACCCCGAGGTCTTCGCGTACGCGGCGGCGCAGGTGAAGCACTGCCTCGAAGCGACCCATCGCCTCGGCGGCGCCAACTACGTGCTATGGGGCGGACGCGAAGGCTACGACACGCTGCTCAACACCGACCTCAGGCGCGAGGCGGATCAGCTCGGCCGCTTCATGCAGCTGGTGGTCGAGCACAAGCACGCGATCGGATTCGGCGGGACGATCCTGATCGAGCCGAAGCCGCACGAGCCCACCAAGCACCAGTACGACCGGGATGTCGCCGCGGTCTTTGCCTTCCTCCAGAAGTACGGGCTCGACAAGGAGATCAAGCTCAACATCGAGGTGAACCACGCCACTCTGGCCGGGCACAGCTTCCAGCACGAGATCGCCTACGCGATCGCCAACGACATCTTCGGCAGCGTCGACGCCAACCGCGGCGACCCGCAGAACGGCTGGGACACCGACCAGTTCCCCAACAGCGTCGAGGAGATGACCCTGGCGGTCTACGAGATCATGAAGAACGGCGGCATAGGCAACGGCGGGTTCAACTTCGACGCCAAGCTGCGCCGCCAGAGCATCGACCCTGTCGACCTCTTCCACGCCCACATCGGCGGCATGGACACCATCGCCCGCGCTCTGCTCTGCGCCGAGGCGCTGATCGACGACAATCCGCTGGGCCGACACGTCGACGCGCGCTACGCGGGGTGGAACGAATCTTTGGGAGCGAGGATTCTATCGCGGGAGGAAAGCCTCGACACGTTGTACCAGCGCGTGCGCGCAGAGAACCTCGACCCGACCCCCGTCTCCGGCCGCCAGGAGCTCCTCGAGAACGAAGTCGCCCGCCGCCTCTACCGCCGCTGACGCGAAGCCGGCGCCACTCGGCACGGCGTCAGTTGAATCGGTAGGAGATCTCCGCCCCCCAGGTGCGCGGCAGGCCGGGATAGTTGAGCACGGTGCCGTAGGTGCTGACCGTCGGAGTCGAGAAGACGATGTACTCCTGATCGGCGAGGTTCTTGCCCCACATCGCCACCTGGGCGCGATCGTCCCAGAAGTCGTAGGACAGGCGCGCGTTGAGCAGGTTGTAACCGGACTGAACCGACTCGGCGATCTCGGGACCGTTGAGATGGGTCTCGCTCTGGTAGTACCACTCGAAGCGCGGCGTGAGATAGCCGCGCAGGATCTCGTTGCTCACTTCGAGCGGCCACGCGTACTGGATCGCCAGGAAGCTGGTGAACTCGGGCACGAAGTTGAAGCTCTCCCCCGATCGGTCGATTTCCGCGTCGTCGAAGTCGCTGATCGCGTTCGGGAAGCTGTCGTACTTGGCGTCGGTGAACCCGATATTGCCATTCACCACGAGCCCTTCGTACGGCAAGGCCAACATCTCGATCTCGAAGCCCTCGATGGTCGCCGACGCGGCGTTCTCGGTGATGCGGCGGACGACGACCTCTTCCCCCTCGCCCTCCGTGGTGACCGACACCTTTTGAATGTCGTCGTACTTGGCGTGGAAGAAAGCCGTGTTCAACGTGAACCGCTGGTCGAAGAAGATCGACTTGAAACCGATTTCGAAGCTGTCCACCGTCTCCGGATCGAAAGGAGCCGCGAGCTCGGTCGGCGCGCCTGGCAGTGCGTTGAAGCCGCCGCCTTTGAAGCCCTGGGCGTACGTGAAGTACGCCATGAGGTGGTCGGTCCAGTCGGGCAGCAGGTGGTCCGGCGCGATCGTCGCGATGCTGGCCATCGGCGTCCATTTGGTAAAGAGCTTCGAGTCCGTCGCCTTGGGAAAGCTGACGGTTCCGGTGGCCGTCTGGGTCTGCTGCAGCGACAGCTTCTTGTTGTCCTCGGTATAGCGGACGCCGCCGGTCAGGCTCAGCCAATCGGTCACTTCGGCGGTCATCTGCAGGTAGGGAGCCCAGGTCCAGTTGTCGGTCTCGCTGTCGGCCAACGTCGACGCCGCGGTCAAAGGCGGCCCGACGTTGGTGGCGCGGTGGTCCTCGGCCTGCTCCCACTGCGCGAACAAACCGGAGACGAACACCAGTCTGCCGTCGAGCGCCGCGCCGTTGAGCTGGATTTCGCCGGAGGTCTGCTGCGCCGGACCCGGATCGCCTTCGAGGAGCGGCGGGCCGACCGCCGACAGATACGTGACCGGCACCGAGGTGCCGTCGACATCGAAGCGCAGCCGCGTCGTCTGCTGATTCCAGGAACCGATTCCCTTGAGCGCGAGATCCTCGAACACCCAGAGGTCGCCGATATCGTAGTTTAGGACGCCCCAGGTTCCCGAGCTCACGATGTCCGAAATGCCGTGCACGTCGGAGCTCCATTCGAACAAGCTGGTCCTTCGGCAGGCGTCGAACAGCTGCGGGAAGAGGCCGGCGACCGGACCGTCCTCGCGGACGACGCGGCACTGCCCGCCCCGCCCGCGGCTGTGCGACCGACTCCACATGCCGGATAGATCGAAGGTCAGGTCCTCTGTCGCCAGCAGGCGCAGGCTACCGAGAAACACCAGGTCGTCGGCGTTGCCGTAGGTCTCGTCGCGGAAGTTGTCGTAGACATACCCGTCGCGTTGCGACGAATAGAAGGTGAAGCGACCGAGCAGCAGATCTTCGACCAGCGGGACGTTGAGCATCGCCTCGGTGTCGAGCGAGTCGAAGTTGCCGGGGCGCAAGCGGAGGAAGGCCTCGAACTCCGGCCGCGGCTTGATCGTCGTGATGTTGATCGCGCCGCCGACACTGTTCTTGCCGAACAGTGTCCCCTGCGGACCGCGCAGCACCTCGATCTGCTCGACGTCGACGACGTTGAGCAGAGAGCCGCTGGCGCGTGGCAGGAAGACCCCGTCGAGGTAGATCGCCACGCCCGGATCGAACTGGATGTCCTCGCTGCCGGTGCCGACGCCGCGGATGCTGAAGTTGGCGACGTTGCCGAGGCGGGTCTCCTGCAGGTTGAGGTTGGGAACCAGCTCGCGCACTTCGTCGAGACGATACACGCTGGCCGAGCGCAGATCTTGAGTTCCGATCGCGGTCACGGCGACCGGTGTGTCCTCGAGCGCCTCCGCTCGCTTGCGCGCGGTGACGACGATCTCCTCCAAGCGGGCGCGCGAGCCGGTCCGCGCCTCGCGCCCGCTGCCGGTATCGTCAGCCGCCGGTGCCGCGTCCGGGTCGGCCGTCTGCCCCGATGCCGCACCGGCCAGTGCGACCGCCAGCAGCAAGACCATCGGATTTCCCCTCGCCGAAGAACAACTCGATCCCATTCTCCCCCCTGAATCGGCACGGACTGGCTAGCCGGGCCCCAACCCGGTCAGTCCAGCGGCCCTCGCCATTCGAAACGCCGGATGCGAAAACGCGCTCCAGGCCAACCTTGGTTCGCGGGAGCTTGCCGAGCCATAGCGGCCAAGCGAGGCGGAACCCGCGAACTTCGGGAGCGGCACTGGCATGTGAGTCGAACCTGATGCATGTATACGGAAACCTGGATTTCCACTTCGTGCACAGCCATTCTCATTTTTCAATACTCAGCTTTGCGCCCGGGCCTGGCAAAGGCGCGACGGACCGGCAAACACTCGCCAGGCGGGGCGACCGCGGCGGATCGAGGACGAGACAATGACCGACAAGCTGACCATGGGGGACGTCGAGCGCGCCCTGCCGCTCGTCGACGACGAGAGCCGTGCCTTCTGGGAAGCGGGCCGCGACGGCGTTCTCCGCTTCCCCGGCTGCAACGGATGCGGTGCGTTGCTGCACCCGCCGGGCCCCGTCTGCCGCTATTGCCGGTCGCAAGACCTGGAGATGCGCGACGTCGAGCCGACCGGGGTCGTCGTCGGGGTGACGGTGAACCACCAGCAGTGGGACGCGCGCTACGCGCCGCCGTTCATCATCGCCAACGTCGCCATCGACGCCGACCCCCGGGTTCGACTGGTCACCAATCTGGTCGACGTCGCGCCGGAAGAGGCGCGCGTCGGCATGCGCGTGCGAGCCCGATTCGAGCACCGCGAAGACGTCTGGATACCGCTGTTCGCGCCACAAGACGCGGCCGACGCCGAATTGCCCGACGACGAGACGCCGCCGGCCGACCACCGGCGCTGGATCCGTCCGGTGATTCCGGGCCCGCGCCCCGAGGACCAGACCGCCATCACCGGCATCGGCATGTCGCAGATCGGGCGCCGGTTGATGCGGCCACCGCTGTCGCTGACCATCGACGCGGTCAAAGCCGCCGTCGCCGACGCCGGGCTCGAGCTCGCCGACATCGACGGACTGTCGACCTACCCCGGGCCGATGACCGACGGTGGCTTCGGCGAAGGCGGCATCACCGCACTCGAAGACGCCCTCGGTCTGCGACCCACCTGGTACAACGGCGGCATGGAGACCTTCGGCCCGGGGGGCTCGGTGGTCGCCGCACTGCTGGCGGTCGCGGCGGGAATGGCTCGTCACGTCGTCTGTTTTCGCACGGTGTGGCAGGCCACCTTTGCCGCCCAGATGCGCGCCGCGGCGGAGAAGGGTGATTTCAACCCTTACGGTATGGCGAGCGCAGCCAAGCGAGTCGCAGGATTTGCCGGCCCCTACGGCGTGGGATCGGCGGCCAACAATCTCGCCATGTACGCGTCGCACCACTTCAAGCGTTACGGCACGACCCGCGAGACGCTCGGATGGGTCGCCCTCAACCAGCGCGCCAACGCCGCCCTCAATCCGAACGCGATCTACCGCGACCCGATGACCATGGACGACTACATGTCGGCGCGACCGATCAGCACTCCCTTCGGACTGTACGATTGCGACGTCCCGGCCGACGCCTCGATCGCAGTCGTCGTCTCGCGCCGCGACGCCGCTGCTGATACGCGACATCCCCCCGTTCTCATCGAAGCAATCGGCACCCAGCTCACCGAACGAATCTCCTGGGAACAATCGACGCTGACCCACGAACCACAAGTGTTGGGGCCGTCGGCGCACCTCTGGTCGCGCACCACCCTCCGCCCCGACGACGTCGACGTCGCCCTGCTCTACGACGGTTTCACCTTCAACTGTGTCTCGTGGCTGGAAGCACTCGGCTTCTGCGGCATCGGCGAGGCCAAGGACTTTCTCCAGGGTGGCAAAAACATCGCCCGCGACGGCGTCGTCGCGGTGAACCCGCACGGCGGCCAACTCTCCGCCGGCCGCACCCACGGCATGGGCCTGTTCCACGAAGCCGTGGTTCAGCTGCGCGGTGACGCCGGCGACCGCCAGGTGCGCGACGCCAAGGTGGCGGTGGTGAGCAGCGGCGGTCTCACTCCGGCCGGCGCGGTGCTGCTGCGCAACTCGTGATGCAAACGTCCCGAAAATCGCAGCCTCGCGCCGGCGCGACTCAGTTTGCCATGGCGATCGCCGCTATGGTGACTATCGCCAGCGCTGCCTCGACCTGCGCCGCCGATACACCCCCCGAGACCGGCACTCTGCCGGAGTGGCGTCTGCACGAGCGCGTCGACGACCCCGGCGCGGGGTACGCTCTGTACAAGCGCCGGCCCGCCGACTCGGACTTCGACGCCTACCGGCTCGAGGCGGTGATCGATGCACCGCCCGCGGCGGTCGCGGCCGCTGCGCGCGCCAACATGGCAGACCCCGCCTCGGCGCCGCCCAACAGCGACAAGACGATCCTGCGCAACGAGCGCGACGAAGTCGTCGTCTACACGCGCGCCCGAATCCCGGTGGTCTCGGATCGCGACGTCGTCACTCGGGCGCAAGAGAGCTTCGATCCGCAAACCGAGACCCACCGCCTCGTATGGCGCGCCACCGACGAAGAAGGCCCGGCGCCGCAGGAGGGAGTGGTCCGCATCGAGCGATCGTCCGGCTCGTGGACCTTCACCCAGCTCGACGACGGGCGAACCCGCGCCGTCTTCGAGGTTCACACCGACCTCGCCGGTTCGATTCCCGGATGGGTGATCAACCCGTTGATGACCGGATCGGTCGTCGACGTCGCCACCAAGCTGCGCGCGCGAGTTGCGCGCGACGCCACCGCCGCTCCGCCGAGCGACTAGCCTCACCGCGCGCCGCGGTCAGCGCGACAGGATCGACACGCCGGCGACGCCGGGAGCGCCGTAGAGCTGGGTGTAGCCGACCTTGGGCTCGCCCGGCACCTGGCGATCGCCCGCCTCGCCGCGCAGCTGCAGCACCACCTCGTGCACCTGGCGCAGTCCGGAGGCTCCGATCGGCTCGCCGTTGGCGAGCAAACCGCCGTCGGTGTTCACCGGCAACCGCCCGTCGATCTCGAGCTCACCGTCCGCGACCAGCGCCTCCTGGTCGCCGTCGGCGCAAAAGCCGTTCTCCGCCAGGTGAATCACCTCGGCGCCGGCGTCGGTGTCCTGCAGCTGGATGACGTCGACGTCCTCCGGCCCGATCCCGGCCGCCTCGAAAGCGGCGCGCGAGGCGTCGACCGTCGGCCCGGCCGTCTCCTCGATCGGCAGCCACGGACTGTGCACCTCGAACGCGCCGAGGCGCCGCGTGCGCACTTCGCTGGCGCGCAGGTAGATGGGCTTGTCGGTGTAGCGGTGCGCCTGGTCGGCGCGGCACAGGATGACGGCAGCGGCGCCCTCGTCGGGGCTGCAGAACATGTACTGGGTGAGCGGGTAGTTGAGCATGCGTGAGCCGAGGATCGCCTCCTCGGAGAGCGGCTTGCGGCGGAAGGCGTTCGGGTTGAGTGCACCGTTGCGCAGATTCTTGGCGACCACCTTGGCGAGCGTCGCCGACGACACACCGTGATCGTGCATGTACTTGTTGATCTTCATCCCGAAGAACTTGGGGGTGAGGAACTGGCCGAGCTCGCCGTACCAGGAAGGACAGGCGTAGAGCCTGGGGTCGGAGCTGAAAGCACCGGGCAGATGCTTGTCCATGCCGACCGCGATGCCGAGGTCGTGCTTGCCCAGACGAATCGTGTCGGCGGCCAGCGCGAGGACACTGCCCGCCGTGGCGCAACCGTTGTAGACGTTGGTGAAGGGGATCCCGGTCAGCCCCATCAGCGCAACCACCGCGTCCGGGTTGTCGATCTCATAGCTGCCGGCAAACGCAAACTGGATGTCGCGCCATTCGATACCGGCGTCGGCCAAGGCGCGGCGAATGGCAACCGCGCCCATGTCGATCCCGGTCACCTCACCGAACCGACCAAACGGATGCAGTCCGACTCCTACGATCGCTACGTCCACGCCGATATCCTCCTCGCTGTGCGTTGCCTAAGTCGACTCAGAGCGGTCGAAAGGCGAAGGTGACGACCTCGTTGCCGTCGTCGTCGGTGCGAAAGGGCACCACCTCGAGCTCCATGTCCATGCCGATCTCCAGGCCCTCGGTTTGAGTCAGCCGCGCTTCGACTCGCACCTCGTCGCCGAGCTCGACGTAGCCCACGCCGAACGGAACGAACGCATCGCCGGTCGGCCCGGCGTAGGGCGGCGGCGGCGGGAACTCCTGCGTCGTCCACGCCCACAAACGCCCGCGGCGCGGCAACAGGTGTTGCGCCATCTCGGTGGAGGCGCAGCGCGGACACGACTCCTGCGCCGGAAACGTGACGATCGCGCACTGCTTGCAGCGGCTGCCGATCAGCTGAGGGTCGCCGGTTTCCCAAGTCAGTATGTCGTCCGCTACCGGGACTCGTTTCATGGCTCGAACTCCGTTCGGATGGACAGATTGTAAAATAGGATTCTCTCAGAACGAGAGCGTCAGTTTAGGCCAGGCCCCGGTGGACCGCTACCCTTCAACCGCCGGCGGCGGCGAAGTCGAAGTCTTCGAGCATCGCCCGGAAGCGGTCTTCGACCAGGGGCCGGGTCTGCGGGTGGGTGAGCACCAGAAAGCGGTTCGCCCGGATCGCTCGGATGACGATCGGCCCCACCTCCTCGGCCGGCATCACCTTCACCGGCGGCGGCGGCGCACCGCCCGCCGCCTGGTGCGGGCTCGCCTGCTCGCCGAAGGCGTCGGGCCGGTTGGCGGCGGACGTGGCCATCAGGTCCGAGGCGACGACGCCCGGGCAGAGCACCGAGACACCGATCCCCTGCTCCGCGAGCTCGGCGCGAAGCATCTCGCTGTAGCCGACCGTCGCGTACTTCGATGCGATGTAGGCGCCGATCGGAGCGCGAACTTCCGAGACGATTCCGCCGAGCGAGGCGGTGGTGACGATGTGCGCGTCGGGCGCGCTGGCGCGCAGCGCCGGCAGGAACGCGTCGACCGTCTTGACGATCCCGAGAACGTTCACCGAGAGCGTGTACTCCCAATCGCTGAGGGTGTGCTGCGCCAGCGATCCGACCCGCGCCAGCACCCCGGCATTGGCACACAGGAGATTGACGCCACCGGCCCAGTTGTCGATCTCGCGAACCGCGGCGGCGAGGGATTCTTCGGACGTGACGTCGACACCGATGCCGAGCGCGCGACCGCCGGCGGACTCGATCTCGGACGCCACCGCCTCGGCGCTCGACTGGCGGATGTCGGCCACCGCGACCGCCATCCCTGCCGCGCCGAACGTGCGCGCGATGCCGCGGCCGATACCGCTCCCGCCACCGGTGACGACTGCTACGCGGCCATTCAGATCGTCCATCGAGCTACTCGCGTCACTTCTTCTTCCACAGGTCGGGGTCGTTCCAGGCGCGGTCGAGCGGCTGCATGCCGCCGCCGTAGGGGGTGAACTGCGTCATCCCGAGGATCTCCATGGTCTGACCGAAGCCGAGGTCGTTGACCGCGGCTCGCTTGAACTCCTGCACGAAGGTACGCCGCGTGTGGCGCAGCACGATCGGCGAGAAGCGGAGCAGATAGCGGGCGATCTCCCAGGCGCGATCCATCAGGTCGGCCTTGGGCAGCACTTCGTTGACCGCGCCCCACTCCTGCGCCATCTGCGCCGTGATCTTCTGGCCCATCAGCTGGGCGTAGCGATAGCGGTTGCGACCGAGAACCAGCGGCCAGATGTTCTGCAGCCCGTCGCCCGGCGAAAGGTTGCGCGGAAAGTGGGCGAGATCCTGGAAGTAGGTATCGTCGGAGGCGAGCACGATGTCGCACATCAACGCCAGCTCGGAGTGGATGTTGGAGGGCCCGTTGACCGCCGCGATCATGATCGCGTCGATCTCGAGCAGGTTGATGTGGCGCAGCCGTCCGTACCACCCCATCTCCTCGGCCCACTCGGTCGGAGCTTCGAAGTAGGGACGCTTGGTCTCCTCCTGCCCCCAGTTGGCGTTGAAGTTTTCTCCGGTACCGGTGTAGATCGCGACCCGGATGTCGCGGTCTCCGGCGACGTCGTTGAACAGGTTGGCGATGTCGTGATGGGTTCGCTCGTCCCACACTGCCGAGCCGCCGTCGCGGTGCATCCGGATCAACAGGATGCCGTCGTCGGTCTTCTCCAAAGCGAAGTCGGGGTAGCGGTCGCGATACTCCTCGAACTTGGTCAGGCGTGGCATCGGTCCTCCTTGTCGGTCACGGGCGAGGCTCGCCGATGCGGTCGATGCGCGCCGACCCGCCGTTGATCACCTCGGGCTGCTTCCACACTTCTACCGCGTAGGACACCATCAGCAGCGAGTGGAGGAGCTGCAGCAGCCGCTCGGCATCCCGGGGCATGTCGTCGAGCGGATAGCGGTCGCACCAGGCGATCGCCGCCTCGGCGCGCGGGAAGACGGCGTCGTAGAACGCCTGCAGATCCTCCATCGAGCTCTGCAGTCTCAGCTCCCAGCGCTCGGGCTCCGTCGCCAGGCACCAGGTCGGCGCCCAGGGCTCGAGGTCGGCGAACTCGTCCGGCAGCAGCGCCTCCGTCATCGCTTCGACTCCCCCCCCTGCTGGCGAGCATACGCCTCGACCCAGTCCCCCACCGTCTTGTGGAAGTGGCGCACCAGGACCTCCTGGTCGTTGAGCGGGAACTCGTCGAACGCCTGCTGCTCGAGGCCCATCTGCGTTCCGTCGAGCGTACCCGCGTCCTGCAACCCGTACTCCTTGAACGTCAGCGCCGCGTACTCGCGCGCCAGCCGCTCACTCGCTTTGGTCGCCGGCACGAAGTGGAGATCGCCCTCGAACACGTGCGTGTTGTGCGAGGTCGGCCAGTAGCGGTAGGTGACGAACCAATTGCGCTCGTAGATCAGGATCTCGAGGTTGGGAAACACCTGGAAGTTGTCGATGCCCCAGCGGGAGATCCCCGACGGGTTGACCCCGGGCAGATCGGCGCCAAAGTCGGGCGCGTCCCACGGGCCGGTGTTGCCGCTGCGCGTCAGCGCCTCGGCCGGGTAGAGATGCTCGGCCGGCCACGCCTGCTTGTAGGTGCCGCTGGTGCTGACCATGCGGTGCGGCCCGTCGATCTGGTAGTGCGCGGCCTCGAACTCGTACTCGGGATTCTGCGCCTCGGGTGTCGGACCGAGCTGGTGCGTGTGCAACGGCGGCACGTGGTAGTACTCCTGGAACGCGTCGATGAAGACCTTCCAGTTGCTGTCGTTCTCGGCGCGGAACGAGTAGCGCTCCGTCATGCGATCGAAGGGGTAGCCGTCGAGTGCGCCGACCATCGGCCCGAGGTAGTCGCGCAGCGACTGGGGCGGTTGCTCGGCGAGGTTGACGAAGATGAACCCGGCCCAGGTGTCGAAGTGGATCGGCGCCAGCCCGAGAGCGTCCTGTTGCAAGTCGAAGAACTCGTTCGCCTGGTGCACGTAGGTGCAGGCGCCGTCGAGACCGTAGCGCCAGCCGTGGTACTTGCAGACGAACTGCCGCGCCTTGCCGCAGGACTCGCCCTTGGGCGTACCCTCCCACAACAGCTTGTTGCCGCGGTGGCGGCAGACGTTGTGGAAGGCCCGCACGCGTCCGTCGAGGTCGCGGGTGACGACGATCGAAGTCCGCAGACCCGGCAGAATCTTGGTGAAGTAGGTACCGTTGCGGGGCAGCTGCTCCATGCGCCCGGCGTACAGCCAGGCGCGCTTGAAGATCGCCTCGCGCTCGAGCTGGTAGAACTCGGGCGAGATCGAGTCGGCGAACGAAATCGGGCCGGTGCCGAGCTCCGGATAGTGCTCGGTCCACGTGCCCTCGGCTGGTTTCTGAAAGCGCCCCACGATCGGTTTCTCGAAGACATCCGCGCGGCCACTAGCGCTGTGCGGAAATCACATTCTCGCAAATCAAGAACATGGTTGCAACCAAGTCCCGGCTGCTCCATAATCCGCGAAAAGGGGGCAAGGCAGGGATGGGAGCAAACGAACGAGTCGCCGTCGTCACCGGAGCAGCATCTGGAATGGGTTTGGCGATCGCGCGGCAACTGGGGGCTCGGGGCCACCGCGTCGCCCTGCTCGACTTGCAGGGCGACGCGGCGCTTCGCGAGGCAGAAGCCCTGCGCGCGAACGGCGCAACGGCAACGGCGGCAGCCGTCGACGTCACCGACCGGGCGGCGGTCGACGCCGCTCTCGACGAGGTCCGCGCCGAGCTCGGTCCGATCGCGATCATGGTGGCGAGCGCCGGCCTCGACGCCTTCGAGCCACTCACCAAAATCTCGGCCGAGAGCTGGGAACGGGTGCTCGCCGTCAACCTCACCGGCACGTTCCACTGCCTGCAGGCAGCGGCCCCCGACATGATCGAGGCTCGCTGGGGCCGGATGGTGACGATCGCCTCGTCGAGCGGTCAGTCAGGAGCGCCGCGCATGGCGCACTACGTCGCCGCCAAGGGCGGAGTGATCGCGCTCACCAAGGGGCTAGCGCTGGAGCTGGCGCCGCACGGGATCACGGTCAACTCCGTCTCGCCGGGCATGATCGACACACCGATGCTGCGACGCGCCGAGGCCGGTGGCGACATCGGCAGCCTCGACAAGATCGCTCCGCGAGTGATTCCGGTGGGCCGGCCCGGAACCAGCGACGAAATCGCCGCGGCGTGCGCCTACCTATGTTCCGACGAAGCCAGCTTCACGACAGGCCAGACGATCGGCGTCAACGGGGGCATGGTCCTGTGAGATCGCAGATGCACCCATCGCCTCGCCGCTGGCACCGAGCCCAGCAGAGCGCGACTCGCCACACGAAGCGCGCGGCGGGGCGATCATTCCAAGGGAGGAGTGAGCCATGACCAAGAATCCGAAGAACCTGAAGATTCCGAAACAAGCCGCGAGACAGTACCCGAAGCCGCCCGAGGGGAGCTGGACCGAGCACTGCCCCGAGCTCGACACCGACCCCATCTCCTACGAGAACTCGATCTCGCCCGAGTTCTTCGAGCTCGAGCGAGAAGCCGTCTTCAAACGCGCCTGGCTCAACGTCGGTCGGGTCGAGCAACTGCGGCGCAAGGGGAGCTTCTTCACCAAGGAGATCCCCGGACTCAAGACGTCCCTGATCATCGTGCGCGGCAAAGACGACAAGATCCGCGCCTTCCACAACGTCTGCCGCCACCGCGGCAACAAGCTGGTGTGGAACGATCACCCGGCCGAGGAAGTCAGCGGCACCTGCCGGCAATTCGCCTGCAAGTACCACGGCTGGACGTACGACCTCGAGGGCAAGCTCAACTTCATCCTGCAGGAGGGCGAGTTCTTCGGAATCGACAAAGCCGACTACCCTCTCGTCTCGGTGCACTGCGACGTGTGGAAGGGGTTCATCTTCGTCAACTTTGCCGAGCAACCGGAGAAGTCGCTCGACGAGTTCCTCGGGCCGATGATCACCGCCATCGACTACCCCTTCGAGAAGCTGACCCAGCGCTACTACTACCGCGGCGACATCCGCAGCAATTGGAAGATCTTCCACGACGCCTTCCAGGAGTTCTACCACCCGCCGATCCTGCACGGGCACCAGAACCCGGTAATGCGGCAGGCCGACTACAAGGACCAGGGCTTCTACACCAGCCACTTCCAGGTCGACGGACCGCACCGTGTGGGATCGACCAGCGGCGGCGCGGGCGGAAAGCTCATCCCGGAGTTCTACAATCCGATCGAGCAGGTGATGCGCAGCGGTCTGTTCGGCCCCTGGGACCCGTCCGAGATCGTCGGCGACGAGCTTCCCGCCGGCCTCAACCCGGGCAACAAGGACAACTGGGGTCTGGATTCGTTCCAGATCTTCCCCAACTTCGCGATCGTCTTCTGGGAGACCGGTTGGTACCTCACCTACCACTACTGGCCGGTCGCACACGACCGGCTGCTCTTCGAGGCAAACGCCTACTTCACCCCGCCGCGCAACGTGCGCGAGCGCCTCGCCCAGCAGCTCGGCATCGCCACCATCAAAGAGTACGCGCTCGAAGACTGCGGCACCCTGGAGGCGACGCAGATGGGTCTCGAGTCGCGGGTCGTCACCTCGTTTCCCCTGGGCGACCAGGAATTCATGTGCCGCCACCTGAACAAGATGATCAACAACTGGGTCGACGACTACAAGCGCTCGCGCGCGGAGGGATGACCGATGGCCGACGCACTGCTGCCCCCCGAATTTTCAGCACTCGAGCCCTTCGTCGAGGACTGGTGCCTCGACAGTGAGCCGGAGCGCTACGCCAAGCGGCTGTCCAGCTCGATGGACGAGATCCAGGAGTTCTACGACGCGACCATGCCCCGCGCCGAGGAAGCGATTCAGTACCTGGACAAGCTGCCGCTCGACGACCTCCCGGAAGACGCGTTCCGTCTGCTCAAGCTGCTGTACTCGCTGATCCTGATGTCGTTCCCGGTGGAGATCTGGAAACAGCCCTACATCCCGGACACCGGTACCGCCGAGTTCGCGCTCAAGATCGAGCCGGTGCCGTGAGCCAGGACTCGCAGCAAACCGCCGATCTGGTCGAGATCCACCAACTCTGTTCGCGCTACCTCGCGTTCGCCAGTCAGTTCGTCGTCGACAAGTGGCTCGAGGTCTTCACTCCGGACGTCCAGTACACCGCCTTCGGCACGGCGTACACGATCGATCGCATGCCGGCGCTGCTCGACGCCGCACCGCGCGGCCAGTTCATCGGCAACATGCCGGTGGTGGACTTCGACGGCAGCGACCGCGCCACCGGCGTGCAACACTTCGTCTTCATCGACCAGAAGACCCACGCGATGCGCCTGGCCTGGTACAAGGACGAGTACGTCCGCACCCCAGAAGGCTGGCGCATCCGCCGCCGCTCGACCACCTTCCTGCGCAAGCACGGAGGCGTCGACTCGGGAGTCCAACACGACCCCCTCGCCGAGCGCGACGACTGATCGCCCCCCCTCGCCAACGAGAGAGGTCGGCCAACCCAGTCGTCCGAAGCTCGCAGAGCGGAGGAGGAAGGCCGGGTGAGGGTTCATGAGATGATTTCGCGAAGCGAAACCCCCTATCCCCCTCCCCCGCGGAAGGAGAAACCTTGAGCCGAACCTCGCGCGCCAACCGCCCGCCGCGCATCGCCATCATCGGCGCCGGACCCGGCGGGCTGTGCATGGGCATCCGCCTCGAACAAGCCGGCTTCCACGACTTCGAGATCCTCGAGAAAGCGAGCGGCGTCGGCGGCACCTGGTACCACAACCGCTATCCCGGCTGCGCCTGCGACATCCCGTCCCACCTCTACTCGTTCTCCTTCGAGCTCAAGCGCGACTGGTCGCGCCCCTACGCAACCCAACCGGAGATCCTCTCCTACCTCGAACACTGCGCCGAGAAGTACGGCATGCTGTCACACTGCCGCTTCGGCGACGCGGTGCGGCGCGCGCACTGGGACGAAGCGGCGGCGGAGTGGACGCTCGAGACCGAATCCGGTCGCGCGATCTCGGCAGATGTCGTCGTCAGCGCCGTCGGCATGTTCAATGACATCCGCCTGCCGGCGATCCCCGGGCTCGAGAGCTTCGCCGGCACATGCTTCCACTCGGCGCGATGGAAGCGGGATCACGACCTCTCCGGTGAAACGGTCGGCGTGATCGGCAGCGCCGCCAGCGCCGTCCAATTGGTCCCCGAGATCGCCAAGCAGGCCGGCATGGTGCACCTGTTCCAACGCACCGCCAACTGGGTGGCGCCGAAACAAGACGATCCATTCAGCGAGGAGCAACTCGAGCACTTCCGCAACGACCCCCGCGTGGCGCCGGCGGTACGGCGCAAGATCTTCGAGTCTTTCGGCGGACCGCGCGCATTCGAAAGCGTGCGCAGCGAAATGGTCGCCGCCTGCATGGCCGAGATCGCCAAGGTCGAAGACCCGGCAGTGCGCGCGCGCCTGGTGCCCGACCACCCGTGGGGCGCCAAACGCCCGCTCCTTTCCAACGACTACTACCCGGCGTTCAACCGAGCCAACCTCGAGCTGGTGAGCGAGCCAATCGAACGCATCACCACCGACGGCATCGTCACCGACGACGGCCGGACGCGCACCGTCGACACCCTGATCCTGGCCACCGGTTTCGCGACCACCAAGTTCGCCTCGGCGATCGACATCAGCGGCCGCGGTGGGCTATCCATCAACCACGCTTGGAACGACGGCGCGCAGGCCTACAAGGGAGTGGTGACGGCCGGTTTTCCGAACCTGTTCATGCTCTACGGACCAAACACCAACGCCGATTCGATCATCACCATGATCGAGTACCAAACGGACTACGTGCTGCGTCAGATCCAGCGCATCACCGACCAGCAGCTGGCCTGGATCGACGTCAAGCCGGAGCCGATGGCCGAGTACAACGCCGAGATCCAGCGTGAGCTCGAGGAAATCTCGATGTGGCACGCCGGCGCATCCGACTACTACCGCGCCGCGAGCGGCCGTATCGTCACCCAATGGCCGCGCTCGATGCCCGCTCTCCAAGAGGCGCTGTCGGGGCTCGACGAGGACGCCTACGAGGTGGCTTCGCTGTGACCGGAACGGGCGGCAAGCGATCGAGCCGGCGCAAGTCGCGTCGCCGCGGCGCCGACCGACCCGCCAAAGCGAACGATCGCAACCAAGCGCGCCGCGGCGCCGACATTCTCCTCGACGTGCTGGAGAGCGAAGGCGCCGAATACATCTTCGGCAACCCGGGCACCACCGAGCTGCCGCTGATCGACGCGCTGGTCGACCGCCCCGGACTGCACTACGTGCTGGGTCTGCAGGAGGCCACGGTGGTCGCCATGGCCGATGGCTACGCGCAGGCATCAGGCAAGCCGGGCTTCGTCAACTTGCACACCGCGGGAGGGCTCGGTCACGGCCTCGGCAACCTGCTCAACGCCAACACCTCGGCGACACCGTTGGTCGTGACCGCGGGACAGCAGGACTCGCGCCATGCGATCACCGACCCCCTGCTGCAGGGCGACCTCGTCTCGATCGCCAGGCCGGCCTGCAAGTGGGCGTTCGAGCTCACCTCTCCCGATCAGATCCCGATCCTGATGCACCGCGCCTTCCAGGACTGCCTGGCGACCCCGCGCGGACCGGTGTTCCTGTCTCTGCCGATGGACGTCATGGAGGCCACCAGCTCGGTTCGCATTCCGGTGACCTCACACGTCGACCGACGCCCGGTCGCAAGCTCGCTGCCGGAGCTCGCCACCGAGCTGACCGCCGTGGCGCCGGGCAAGGTCGCAATCATCGCCGGCGACGAGATCTCCTTCAACGAGGCGTACAAGGAGGTGGTCCACCTCGCCGAGCTGCTCGCCGCACCGGTGTTCGGCTCGTCCTGGCCGGCGCACATCCCGTACCCGACGAGCCACTACCTGTGGCAGGGCAACCTGCCCACGCAAGCGGTCGGCATCGCCGAGAAGATGAAGGACTTCGACTGCGTCTTCGCGCTCGGCGGCAAGTCGTTCATCACCATCCTCTACTCGGAAGCCTCGGCACTACCCGAGGGCTGCGATCTGTTCCAGCTCTCGGTCGACGGCCGCGATCTGGGCCGCACTTTTCCTTCGAAGCTCTCCGTCGTCGGCGATATCGAGCGATCGTTGAATGAGCTCAATGCCTTGATCAGGAAGAGCATCGAGCCATGGGCCGAAGCCTACGAGACGGCGCGGGACGACGCGCGCAGCGCCTTCGAGAATCGCAAGCAAGCGTTGCACGAGCGCGCCGAGTCGCTTGCTCACCTCGAGCCGATTCACCCAATCGTCGCCGCCCGCGAGCTCGCTGCGAGCATCGGCTCGACGCCGATCGTCGACGAGGCGATTGCCACCGCCAGCCATCTGCGCAGCTTCCTCAACAACAGCGCGCCGCGCCAATACTCCTTCCTGCGCGGCGGAGCGCTCGGCTGGGGAATGCCGGCGGCGGTCGGGTTCTCGCTCGGGCTCGGCCGGCGGCCGGTCGTTTCACTGGTCGGTGACGGCGCCGCAATGTACTCGCCGCAGGCACTGTGGACCGCGGCCAACGAAGATCTCCCGGTCACCTTCGTCGTCGTCAACAACTTCGAGTACAACGTGCTGAAGAACTTCATGCGTTCGCACCCCGACTACTCGTCGACGCGAACCGGGCGGTTCATCGGCATGGACCTCCGCGACCCCGAGCTCGACTTCCAGGCGCTGGCCACATCGATGGGAGTACCCGCCTGCAAAGTCACCAAAGCCGCACAGATCGGCGACGCGGTAACCGGTGCCATCGCCTCACGCAAACCGAACGTCGTCGAGATCGTCATCGACACCGAGTGAGCGCGGCAATTGCGCCGACGGCGCGGCCAATACCGCCCGGTCGCGCTGCAATCCTTGTCGGCGAACTGCCATCGGCGTTATAGACAGCGCTTCCGCTTCTACGGCGACAGCGCTCCCGACCGGCGAGAAAACGCCCGAGAGCCACGGAGGACGAACATGGCCGGCTGGCAAACCACTGCGGCGTTTCGCGAGGTACTCGACGGGCTGCGCGAGCTCGAGAGCTCGATCCTCACCGGACCCAACGCCCCCACCGACGAACAAGGCGTGGTCGAAGGATACAAGTTTCTCGCGACGATGTTCTCGCTGACGATGGATCTCTACACCTACGCCGATCCGGCTCGGCCGCGCTTCGTCGACATCAACACCCCATCGCGACGCGACCGCGTCTGGGGCGGCGACAACACCGACGCCTACTATGCCTACGCGCCGCTCGATCCGAGTCGCCGCTACCGGGTGCGTGGAAACCGGGGCGACAGCGCCTACTTCTCTCTCACCGTCTACAACGAGCCCGAGCCCGGCGCGTGGTCGAATCGAGTCGTCGGCATCGTCAACGACGACGACCTCGACATCGACGACCACGGCAACTTCGAGCTCCTGCTCGGGCCCAAGCGCGCCGCCGGCTACGACGGCCCGTTCATCCTGCTCGACTCCGGCGCGGTGTCGGCGGTGACCCGCGACTACCAGCTCGACCCCGATACCGGGCGGCGCGTCCAATGGGAGATCGAGTGCCTGGACGATCCCGGGCCTTACCGAGAGTCCGACGCGAACACCGCCCTGGCGCTGCGCAGAGCGCTGCGCTTCATGCGCGATCAATTCGAGATCGTGCCGTTCCCGGTAACCGCGCCCGCCGAACGCAGCGAGTTCGGCTCGCTGGGCCACAACTCGCCCGACGGCGTCAACGACTGCGCCGCGCCGTACCAGGTGCCCGACGCGAACTACGGCTGGTCGGCGCGCGACGCCTGCTACAGCTTCGGCTCCTATTCCCTGCGCGACGACCAGGCACTGGTGATCACCCACCGGCCGCCGCAGTGCCGCTTCTGGAACGCCAACGTGTGGAACCCGTACATGGGCGGCTACAACAGCGACGCCGAGCGAGTGTCGGTCAACAACGGCTCCGCCGTCGCCAACCGCGACGGCACGGCGACGATCGTGATCGCGCAGCGACAGCTCGCCCACCCCAACGCCATCTCCACCGTCGGCCACGAAGCCGGAATGATCGCCTTCCGCTGGTTCCACGCCGACGCCGTGCC
Organism: bacterium; assembly: GCA_030430165.1. Taxonomy (GTDB): domain Bacteria; phylum Desulfobacterota; class Binatia; order HRBIN30; family CADEER01; genus CADEER01. The sequence continues at coordinate 29,647 of JAUIGL010000020.1, forward strand.
GGAGAAACCGATCTGCAGTGTCGTCGGCGTCGACGACGCGCCGGCAACCACGAGCTGAGCGCGTCACCACGCGGGCAAATTTCGAGGAGCTGGCACAACAGATCAAAGAGAAGCTAGTGAGACAGCAGTTTCACTCATTGACCTGCACCCAACTCCCTACCCCACAGCGGCTGCAAGCCGCGCGATCTAGGAGGATCCCAGCATGGCAACCCGAGTTGGCTACATCGGCCTCGGCGACATGGGCAAGGCAATGGCGAGCAATCTCGCCCCCAAGGGCTTCGATGCCCGCGTCTACGATCTCAACCCGGCACCGGTCGAGGAGCTGGCGCAGGCTGGCGCCAAACCGGCTTCGGCTTGCCGCGAAGTCGGCGAGCATGCCGAGGTGCTATCCGTCTGCGTTCCGGCCGACGCGCACGTGGCGGCGGTACTGCTCGGCGACGACGGCGCGCTCGCCGGGATGGCGGCCAGCAGCGTGATCGCGATTCACAGCACGGTTCAGCCGGAGACCGTCGAGCGCATGGCCGCGGCGGCGGCCGAGCGCGGGGTCGAGGTGATCGACGCCTGCGTCACCGGAGGCCGCGAAGTCGCGGAGAAAGGCGAGCTCACCCTGCTGATCGGCGGAGCCGAGGCGGCGGTCGAGAAGGCGCGGCCGGTGCTCGAGGCGTACGGCACCACCCTGTTGCACGCCGGCCCGCTCGGCTCGGGCGCCAAGTTGAAGCTGGCGGTGAACCTGCTCACCTACGTGAACTGGGCGGCGGCGGCCGAGTCGTTTCGATTGGCGAAGGCCTCGGGGCTCGACACCGAGATCTTCCTGCAGGCCGTGCGCGAGAACGGCCAACTCTCGGCGATGCAGCAGCGCTTCATCGAGGGCCAGAAGCTGCCCGCCGAGATCGCCGCCACCGAAGACCTGCAGCGCTTCCTGACGATCCAGATGCACAACGCGGAAAAGGATCTCGCGCACGCCTTGCAGCTCGGACGAGCATGCGGGATCGCGCTGCCCGCCGCCGGCCTCGTCTCCCAGGACATGGCGCGCATCTACCGCGTCAACGACGAGGGACGTCGATAGTCTCTACGGGCGGCGCAAACGACCGCTGATTTCGCGCGACGATGCTCAAGCTGATCTACCTCGCCAAGCGCAAGCCGGGATTCACCGTCGACGACTTCGTCCGCCGCTGGCGAATGCACGGCGCCCGGGGCATCGAGCAGCCGCTGTGGCGGCATGCCCTCGGCTACGTCCAGGCCGAGCCGATCCGCCCCGCGCCGATCACCGGCTGCTCGGAAGAGCTCGACGCGATCGCCTGCTTCATGCTCGACGACGCAGCGTTCGCCCAGATGAGCGAGGAAGACCTCGCCGGCGCCGCTATCATGTTGGAGGACGAGCGAGAGACCTTCGCGGCGCCGATCACCAGCACTTCGCTGTGGGTCGACGAGCACCGTCTCGAGGGCGCGGAGCTCGGAGGGAACACCGCCTTCCTCTTCTTCACGGAGGAAGAACCGGCACGCGGGGTCGCCGAGCGGACGCGCTCGGCCACGGGCTTGCACCGGGTCACACTCAATCTCAAACGGGACGATGGCCCGCTCGGCCCAGACGCAAACACACTGCCGTACGCGGCAGTGGTCGAGCTGTCGGCGGTACGCATCGCAGACCTCGCAGCCGCAGTCGAATCGGATGGAGACCCGCTCCAATCACGCGCCGAGCTCACGGTAGTGACCCGCGAAGCCGTGCTCTGGGACCGCATGCCCCCTCGCCCCTAGTCGATCGGCTAGTTCGGCGGCAATCGATCGGCTATCGTGCGGAAATGAAGCGCCCCGAAGCCTCGTACAGCCCCGCCAAAACCCGCATCGTCGATGCCGCCCTGGCGCTGTTTGCCGAGCACGGTGTCGGCGGAACATCCCTGCAGATGATCGCCGATACGATCGGCGTGACAAAGGCGGCCGTCTACCACCAGTACAATACAAAGGACGAGATCGTCCTCGCGGTTGCCCAGGTCGTACTGGCGCGTCTCGAATCGGCGGCAACCCTCGCCGAGGCCGAGCGCTCGCGGGCGCGAGCACGCGAAGTGCTGATCGGCGCGATGGTCGATCTCGCGGTCGAGCGACGGCAGCTGGCGAGCGTGCTGCAGCGCGACCCGGTCATGCTGCGCTTCCTCCAGGAACACGAACCGTTTCGGCAGGTAATGGCGCGCGTCAACCGACTGCTGATGGGCGGCGCGTCCGGCGCTCCGGCGCGCGTGCGGGCGGCGATTCTCGCAGCGGCGATCGCCGGTGCCGTCGTTCACCCGCTGGCTCTCGACCTCGACGACGAGAGCCTGCGCCGAGAGCTCCTGAAACAAGTCAGGAAGCTATTCCCGAACCGCTAGCAGCTCGAAGAGAGGAGCTCGATGACACTCCGAATCGTACAATGGACCACCGGGAACGTCGGCCGCCAGTCGGCGATCGCCATCGCCGAAAACCCAGAGCTCGAGCTGGTGGGATGCTATGCGTGGTCCGAGGACAAGCTCGGGCGCGACGTCGGCGAGCTGTGCGGCGTCGACTCGCTCGGCGTGCGCGCCACCAATGACGTCGATGCCCTGCTCGCGCTGCGTCCGGACTGCGTCGTCTACAATCCGATGTGGCCTTCGACCGACGAGCTGGCGCGGATCCTCGCCTCCGCAACCAACGTCGTGACCACGGCGGCATTCATCAACGGCCGCCGGCTCGGCGCCGACCGCGAGCGACTCGTCGAGGCGTGCGAGCGCGGCGGCGCGACGCTCTTCGGTACCGGAGTGAGCCCGGGCTTCGTCGAGCTGCTCGGCATCGTGCTCGCCGGAATCAGCGACCGCGTCGACAAGGTGATCGTCAGCGAAGCCGCGCACACGATGGGATACGACTCACCGGAGACGGAGAAGCCGGCAGGGTTCGGCCGTCCGATCGACGATCCGAATCTGCAGGCGATGACGGCGGAAGGCACCGCGGTGTTCGGCGAGGCCGTGGAGATGGTGGCGCATGCCCTCGGCGTCGAGCTCGACGACATCGTCTGCGAGGCCGAGTACGCCAAGACCTCGACCGACATCGACCTCGGCTCGTGGCAGATCGCCGCCGGTTGCGTCGCCGGCGTCGCCGCCAGCTGGCAGGGCCGAGTCAGAGGTCGCACGGTGATCGAGCTCAACGTTCGCTGGAAGAAGGCGCCGGTGCTCGAGCCCGACTGGCAGATCGAAGACGGCTGGGTGATCGAGGTACAGGGCCGCCCGACCGTGCGCACCAGAGTCGACTTCCTGCCGCCGCCGGACTTCGAAGCGGAAACCCTCGAGGACTTCATGGTGCTCGGCCACATCATGACGGCGATGCCCGCGGTCAACGCGATACCCGCCGTGGTCGCAGCAGCGCCGGGAATCGCCACCTACGCCGACCTGCGGCTGCCGCTGCCACGCGGGTGGATGCGCCCGTAAGCGCGCCTGCCGGCGACGCGCGCGATACGTTTGACAGCAGACTCGAGTATCAAACACCATCCACGCCCATCGTCGACCCTTTCCTGGTCGACCAGTGCGCATTGCGGAGGCATTTCGAGGTGACGAACATCGACTACGATCAGAAGGCGCCGAGAATCGGCGCGGGTCCGAATTGGACCTCGCGAAGATTGCGCGATCGGGCTCGGCGCGGCTGCAGCCGAACGGAAGAATCGAAGCCCCCGCGGAGCCGGCGATGAGCGATTCCGTGGTTCTCGTCGACGACCCCGCACCGCAGGTGCGGCGCGTCACCCTGAATCGCCCCGAGAAGAGAAACGCGCTCGACCACGCTCTGCGCGGCGGCATCATCCGCGCGCTGGAGGAGGCCGATCGCGACCCGGAGGTCCGCGTCTCGATCGTCCGCGGCGCCGGCAGCAGCTTCTCCGCCGGCTACGACCTGAGCGGCAGCCCCGACCAGGAAGAGCCGTGGTTCACCGCCGGCGGCGAGGGACACTGGCCGCGCCACGTGACCCAGGGTTGGCTTTCGATCTGGGACCTCGCAAAGCCGGTGATCGCGCAGGTACACGGCTACTGCCTGGCCGGAGGCAGCGAGCTCGCCACCTGCTGCGACCTCGTCTACATGGCCGAGGACGCGCAGATGGGGTACCCCGCGGTTCGTTTCGGTGTTCCCGACAATCACTTCCATCCCTGGTTCCTCGGCATGCGCAAGGCGATGGAAATGATGCTCACCGGCGACTCGATCGACGGGCGCGAGGCAGTCGCCCGCGGCTGGGCGAACGAGGCCTACCCGGCGCAGGAGCTCGAGCAGCGGGTGCTCGAGAAGGCGCAGAGAATCGCCGCGATGCCCGACGATCTCGTCCAGCTCAACAAGCGCGTGGTGCACCGGCAGATGGAGATCATGGGGCTCCGCACCGGTATCCGCGCCGGCTCGGAGCTCTGCTCACTCGGAATCCACACCGATTCGGTTCGCAAGTTCGTCGCCTCGGTGGGCGAGAAGGGCGTCGCCAAAGCATCGCGGGAGCGAGACGAGCCGTTCGGCGACTACCGCACCAAGAAGAAAACGTAGGTCAGGCCGGCGCGACGCCGCCCGACGTTGAAGGGGGCGGGAATCGGGTCGGATCGCGAACGGAACGTCCGATCCGCGCCCGATCGCGTCACAGTGTCTCGATCACCATCGCCATACCCATACCGCCGCCCGCGCACATCGAGACGCAGCCGAGCTTGGCGCCGCGACGCCGCAGCTCGTACACCATGGTGACGACCATGCGCGCTCCGGTGGCGGCGATCGGGTGGCCGAGGCTGCAGCCGCTGCCGTTGACGTTGCAGATCTCCTGGTCGATGCCGAGCGCCCGCGTGGCGGCGACGGGAACGGCGCAGAAGGCCTCGTTGATTTCGAAGAGGTCGACGTCCTTCTGCTCGACCCCGGCGCGCTGCAGCGCCTTGGGGATGGCGTCGATCGGCGACATCCCGGTGCGCCGCGGAGCAACCCCCACCGCCGCCCACGAACGAATCGCCGCCAAGGGCGCGAGTCCGTTGGCGGCCGCGTAGTCGGCGTCGGCGAGCATCACCGCCGCGGCGGCGTCGTTGATTCCCGCCGCATTGCCCGCGGTGACGGTGAAGCCTTCGATCTCGGGGTGCAGCGCCTTGAGCTCGGCCATGCCTTCCAGCGTCAGGCCGCGCCGCGGATGCTCGTCGGTGTCGAACAGGGTCGTCTCGCCTCCGGGACCCGCGACCTCGACCGGCACGATCTGCGCCTCGAAGGCGCCGCCGTCGATGCTCTCGATGGCGCGGCCGTGACTGTAGACTGCCCACTGGTCGACGTCGCTGCGCGACAAGCCCGCCTCGACGGCGGTGTTGTGGCCAACGGTGATCGACATATCGAACGCCGGAGCGTCCGGAGTCTCCGGATGCGAAGCCGGCATCCACATCTGCGGCGGCTCGCCCGGAGCGGGCGACTTCTGCTGCATCGGCATCGTGCTCAGGCTCTCGGTGCCGCCGGCGAGGACGAGGCGATCCATCCCGGCGGCGATCGACCCGGCCGCAGTGGCGATCGCGCCGAGGCCGGCCGCGCAGTGGCGATTGGTCGCCATTCCCGGCACGTTGTCGAGCCCGAGCTGCACCGCGGTGTGACGAGCGATCACGCCTCCGCCCTGCAGGCTTTCGGCGATGACGATGTCGTCGATCTCGCTCGGCTCGATCTTGGTGCGGTCGAGGGTGGCGCGGACGACCACCTGGGCCAGCTCGAACGCGTCCTTGCTCACCAGCGAGCCCTTGCGCGCGCGACCGATCGGCGTTCGCACGGCTTCGACGATCACGGGATTCTTCATCGGTGTTGCTCCTCGCGGTGAGCCGGCCGTCGCACGACCGGCGGACAATCGAAAGGCCGCCTCGGCTCGGGCCGGGCGGGCGGCGGTGTCAGCGGCCGAGGCCGCGCAGGCAGAACTCCCAGGTGTCCTCGGCGGTGATGCGCGAAGCTGGGTTTTGAACGAATCGATTCATCAGCCAGCCGTACATGGCGGTCTGCTGGATCAGCAGCGCGGCCCGCCCCGGCTCGTCGACCTGCAACGCACCGTCCGCCACCGCGGCCTTGAGCAGCTCGATCAGCATGCGCGACAGCGGCGCGATCACCGCGGCCAGGCGCTCGGGGTCCTTGATCGCCAGCTGCATCGAGAACTCCGAGATCGGCACCCGGTTGTGCGAGCCGCGCACCCGCTGGGTTCCGAGAGACTCGCACCATTCGTGGAGGCGAATCGTGAATGCCCGCAGGCGGTCGAGCGGCTTGGACTCGGCCTCGACGGCGGCGGCGAGATCCTCCACCGCTTCGCGAATGCTCTCCTCGAGCAGCGCGAAGAGCAGCTCGTCCTTGCTGTCGAAGTACTGGTAGAAGCCGCGCAGCGACTGCTTCGAGCGATCGACGACCTCCTGGATCGTGAACTCGGTCGTGCCCCTCTCGTCGATCAGCGCAAACGCCGCGTCGAGCAATCCCTGAATCCGCTTCTCGGCGCGGCTGCGCGCGGCGTTCAGGCTCTTGGCCACCGCGCGCTGTCGCCACGCCGGCACCTTCTCCCCTTCGGCGAGCTCGCCCTGCTTCGGATCGTCCGCTTGCCGATCTTCCCTCCTGGCCATGGCGCAACTCTTTATTCCACTTACGAGGCAGGTGCCACTGCGGGCGCGCCGGAGATCGACTTGAGATCGACATACGCCTCCAGCCCCTCGCGGCCGAGCTCGCGGCCGAGTCCGCTGGCTTTGACGCCGCCGAAGGGCGCGAACGGGTCCATGCTGTACGGCTGGTTGACACCGAACGATCCCGAGCGAACGCGCCGCGCGATCGCGAGGCCGCGCTCTGCGTCGGCGGTCCACACCGAGCCCGACAGCCCGTAGTCCGAGTCGTTGGCGATGCGCACCGCTTCGTCTTCGTCGGCGTACGCGGTCACGGTGAGCACCGGACCAAAAATCTCCTCGCGCGCGATCTTCATCCGCATGTCGACGTCGGCAAAGAGAGTCGGCCGCACGTACCAGCCGCGCTCGACACCCGGCTGCGGATCGCTGCCGCCGACCACCAGCCGCGCCCCCTCGCGGGCCCCTTCGTCGACAAAGGACCGAACCCGATCCTGCTGCCGGCGGGCGACCAGCGGCCCGATCTCGGTCGCCTTGTCCGCCGGGTCGCCGACCACCAACCCGCCGACCATCGCCGCAATCGCGTCGAGGAACTCGTCGTGTCGCGACGCGGGAACCAGCACCCGGGTCTGCGCGACGCACGCCTGGCCGTTGTTCATCAGACCCGCCACCTTCAGACCCTGCGCGAACCCGGCCGGGTCGGCGTCGTCGAGCACGACCGCGGCCGACTTGCCACCGAGCTCCAGACTCACCTTCTTCAGATTGGCGCCGCATGCGGCGGCGATACGGCGGCCGACTGCCGTCGAGCCGGTGAACGAAACGCGGTCGACGCCGGGGTGGTTCACCAGAGCTTCGCCGACCGTGCCGTCGCCGGGGAGGAAGCTGACCAATCCCTCCGGCAATCCCGCCTCCTCGACGACCTCGGCGAACAACAGCGAGTCGAGCGGGGTCTCCGGCGCCGGCTTGACGACGATCGAGCAGCCGGCGAGCAGAGCCGGCGCCAGCTTGCCGACGACCAGGAAGAGGGGCACGTTCCAGGGCACGATCGCCGCGACGACGCCGCCCGATTCGCGCCGCACCAGGACGTCGTCGCCGAAGAATCCCGGACGCGACTCCTCCCACGGAAAGGTCGATGCCATGACCGCGAACGCTTCGAGCAGCATGCTCGGCAGGGTTGCCTGGGAGAACTTCGAGAACGAGATCGGCGACCCCATCTCGGCGGTAATCAGCTGCGCCATCTCGCGCCGGCGCGGTTGGTAGAGCTCGCCCAGGCGCCGCACCGCGGCGATGCGTTCGGCTGGATCGAGCCGCGGCCACGGCCCCTCGTCCTGCGCGCGCCGCGCCGCGCCGACCGCTCGATCGACGTCGTCCGGCCCGGCGGCGGCGACTGCCGCGATCGGCTCCTCGGTGTGCGGGGAAATCACCTCGATGACGTCATCCCCAGAGGGATCCGCCCAAGATCCGCCGATGAACAGCCGCCGTCCGTCCTCCACTGATTCCTCCCCTCTGCAGTGCAGAGACACTTGATGGAATTTGCATTCTCTCAAAACGAGAATATAATTGCCAACACTTCGGCGCGCGTGCTGGCGGCAGCAACGGGCTCCGGGAGCCGAAAGGATGCCAAGATGCAGATCGGTCTGATGCTCGGCCCCGAGCGAGGGCGCTACCGGCAAAAGGTGGCGCAGCTCGGCAACGACGCCGCCGCGGCCGAAGAGGCCGGCTTCGCGTCGATCTGGGTGCCGCAGATCCCGGGCGACTTCGACGCCTTCACCGCGATCACGTTGATGGGCCAGGCGACAGAGACAATCGAGCTGGCGACTGCAGTGATGCCGATCCAGACCCGGCATCCGATCGCCATGGCGCAGGAAGTCCTCTCGGTCCAGGCGGTGTGCGACGGCCGCTTTACGCTCGGCATTGGCGTCTCCCACGACTGGGTCGTCGAGGGCATGCTCGGCTTGTCGTACGAGCGCCCTGCCCACCAGATGCGCACTTACCTGGACGTGCTGAACCCGGCGCTGCGCGGTCCCGGCACGGTCGAGGTCGAGAACGATCGCTATCGGGTCAACAGTCCGATCGACGTCACCGACCACGCTCCCAACCCGGTCCTCCTCGCCGCCCTCGGCCCGGTCATGCTGCGCATCGCCGGCGAGCGTGCATCGGGCACTGTTCTGTGGCTGGCCGACGAACGTGCGGTCGCCGAGCACGTGGTGCCGCGCATCACCAAAGCCGCGGAGGCTGCGGGCAATCCGCCGCCGCGCGTCGTCGCCGGCATCCCGGTCGCCATCTGCCCCAACGACGAGGTCGACGACGCGCGGGCGTGGGCGAACAAGGTCCTGGGGCACTCCGAGTTCTGCGCCAACTACCAGCAGCTGCTCGATCGCGGCGACGCGAGCAGCGAAGGCGATATCCTCGCCGCGGGAGACGAAGCGGCGGTGCTCCGCCGCATCCGCGCCTTTCGCGACGCCGGAGCTACCGACCTCGCCGTTCGTCCGCTCGCGCTCGGACGCAACCGGCAGGAGCGACTCGAGTCGCGCCAGCGCACCCTGTCGTTCCTCGCTTCGCTCGGTCCCGATCTCTAGCCAGCATCCGAAACCGATCCGGCCGACATCGCCCTCGACAACAGGTCGGGGCGTAGCCTCAGCGGTCGTAGTCGACGATCACCTCGGGGCTGGTCGGGATCGCCTGGCAGGTGAGGATCCACCCCTCCTCGACCTCGTCCGCGTCGAGCGCATTGTTGACCCGCATGGTGGCTTCGCCCTCGGCGAGGAACGCCATGCAGGTAGCGCAGTTTCCCGCCTTGCAGGAAGACGGCGGCTTGAGGCCAGCGCGCTGCACCGAGCCGAGGATCGTGTCGCCGGCGGCGTGCGCGATGGTGCGCGTCTTGCCGTGGATGCGAACCTCGATCGACGTGGTCTCCGACGCAGTCGGCGCCGCCGGCTCGTCGTCGAGCTCGAAGCGCTCGATGAAGCGTCGCTCGGCATCGACCGCGTGCTGATCGAGACCAGCCTCGACGACTTCCATGAACGGACCCGGGCCACACACGTAGAAGTCGGCCGTGCTTCGGTCGGCGAGCAGCGCGGCGCAGGCCGCTGCGTCGAGAAAACCGTTCTCCGTGTCGAGGTGGTGGTGCACGGTGAGACGACCGCCGGACTCCGCGCGCAGGCGTTCGAGCACATCGCCGAAGATGACGCTGTCGGCACCGCGGTTGGCGTACACCAGCGCGATCTCGCGCGCCGTCGTGGCGAGAGCGGTCTTGATGATCGACAGCACCGGTGTGATGCCGCTGCCGCCGGCGAAAGCGACGATCGGCGTCGACGCCGAGCGCAGCACGAACAGCCCGGTCGGCGGCATGACGTCGATGGTGTCGCCGGCGGCGAGGTTGTCGTTCATCCAGTTCGACATCTTGCCCCCCGGCACCCGCTTGACCGTCACCGTGAAGGGGTCGCCGGTGGCCGGCGAGCTCGACATCGAGTAGCACCGAACCACCGATTCGCCGCCGACGGTCGCCCTGAAGGTGCAGAATTGCCCGGCCTTGTATGCGAAGATCGGCTCCAGCGCCGGCGGTATCGCGAAGCTGAAGGAACGCGTGTCGGCAGTCTCGTCGACGACGGCGGCTATCGCCAGGGGATGGAAGTCGTGGTTGCGTTGCATTGCGCTCTCGTGGCACTAGAGATGTTCTGATGATAGGGGGACACTCAATTTTTGCAAGCCTCCCTCTCGTATGTTAGCAACATCATTCTCACATGGATACCCGAGACACTCCCGAACAAGCTGAATTGCGCCGCACCGCCAGTCGACTTGCTGGCGAGCTCGGACCGCGAACCGTAACCGATCTCGACGACCGCGAGCGCAACCAGCGCCTGGCGGAGGCGGTGCGCGGCACCGGCTGGCTCGAGCTTCGCCACGACGACGGCGAAGGCAAGCCGCTGGCCAGCGGCGTCGAGGCGGCGATCATCGCCGAAGCGCTCGGTCAGGCCGTCGCCGGCGTGCCGTTTGCTGGCCCGACCCTCGCCGCCGATCTCGCGCGGCGCGCCGGCGCGCAGCCGATCGACGGTGCAGTCGTCGGCTTCGCCCCCGATCTGGTCGGCGCCGCGGTGGTCGCGGGCACGGCCACCGACGCGCCGATCCTGGCCGTCGACCACGCCGCCCAGGGGCCGGTCGCAGCCTACGTCCTGGTCGCCGACGGCGACGGCTACCGCTTGGCGCTGGCACGCGGCGAAGGCACCAGCGACGGCGCAGACCTCACCCGTAACGTCCACCAGCTGCCGCCCGGCACCTCCCTGGACCCGGTTGCCGAGCAATCGCGGCTGCTCAGCCGCGAAGACCTCGACGCATGGACGACGCTCGGACTGGTGCTGACCAGCGCCGACATGGTCGGCCTGATGCGCGGCGTGCTCGACGTCACCGTCGAGTACGCCAAGGAGCGCAAGCAGTACGGCGTCGCCATCGGAACCTTCCAGGCGGTGCAGCACCTGCTCGCCGAGGCGCAGTGTCTGGTCGAAGGGGCGTTCAGCGCCGCGGTCTACCCGGCGTGGGCGGTCGACGAGCTCGCCCCAGCCGAGGCGCTGACCGCGGGGCGGGTCGCCAAGGCCTACGCCGCGCGCGCCGCGCGCACGGTCTGCGAGACCGCAGTTCAGGTGCACGGGGGAATCGGCAACACCTGGGACTGCATCGTGCACGTTCACCTGCGCCGCGCGCTGCTCTCGTCCGAATGGTTCGGCGGCGACGGCGAGCAGCTGCGCCAATTGGAACGCAGCCGCTTGGGAGTAGTCGATGGACTTTCGTGATTCGCCGGAAGAAGCCGATTTTCGCAAGCGCCTGCGCGCCTGGATCGCCGACAACAACCCCGGCCTGCCGGCGTCCTCGACCGACGACGAGTACTGGGCGCGCCAGGCCGAGTGGCACACCGCGCTCTACGACGCGGGATTCTTCGGACTGTCCTGGCCCAAGCGCTTCGGCGGTCACGAGCTACCGACGGTCTTCGACGTCATCCTCGACGACGAAATCGCCGCCGCCGGCGCGCCGCCGCGACCGAGCCTCGGCTATCTGGTGCAGGGAATCACCACCCACGGCAGCGAGGCGATCCAGGATCGCTTCCTGCCCGGACTGATCAGCGGCCGCGAGCGCTGGTGCCAGGGCTTCAGCGAGCCCGACGCCGGTTCCGACCTGGCGGCGTTGCGCACCACTGCGACCCGCGACGGCGACGAGTACGTCCTCCAGGGGCACAAGATCTGGACCAGCTACTCCGACGTCGCCGACTGGTGCTTCCTGCTGGCGCGCACCGATCCCGGCGTGCCCAAGCACAAGGGACTCTCCGCCTTCGCCGTGCCGATGGCCCAGCCGGGGATCGAGCAGTACCCGCTGCGCATGATCAACGGCATCACCAAGGAGTTCGGTCAGGTCGTGTTCGACGGCGCGCGCGTCTCCGCCGCCAACATGATCGGCGAGCCCGGCGAGGGGTGGCGCATCGCCATGACCATCGTCAGCCACGAGCGCGAGCCCGGCGAGGTCGGCTACGTCTCGCGCTACGCGAAGACGGTCAAAGATCTCGAGAAGACGCTGCGCGCCGACCCCGGCGCCTATCGCAGCGACCAGCGCGAGGCGGTCGCCTGGGCCTACGTGCAGGCGGAGATGCTGCGGCTGCACGTGCGGCGCCGGCTCTCCGAACGCCTCGACGGACCGGACCACGGACCCGGCGGCTCGATCGACAAGATCCTCATGACCTGGGTCGAGCAGTCGGTCGGCGCGGCAACTCTGTCGGCCGCCGGATCGCGCGCCGTCGTCGACGGCGACGAAGTCGGCCTCAAGATCTACCTGTACAGCCGCGCGCAGAGCGTCATGGGCGGCACCTCGCAGATCCAGAAGAACATCATCGCCACGCGCATCCTCGGCCTGCCGGTGACGTGACCCCTGGTCCGCCTTCGTTCTCGGCACCAGAACTCGATAGAGGTGAGCAATGGACTACGACCTTCCCCAAGAGGTTCGCGTCGAGAGCGACGGCCCGCTGCGCATCGTGCGGCTGTCGCGGCCGAAGCAGCTCAACGCAGTCAACGAGGCGCTGCACCTGGGCCTCACCCAGGTGTTCCCGCAGCTCAGCGCCGACGCGGATGCGCGCGTCGCGATCATCACCGGCGAGGGACGCGCGTTCTCCGCCGGCGGCGACTTCGACCTGCTCGACCGCATGGTGAAGGATCGCGCGCTGCGGCGCGACGTGATCGCCGAGGGCCGGGACCTGGTGCGCAACATGATGCGCTGCCGGATTCCGGTGGTGGCGGCGGTCAACGGACCGGCGGTCGGACTCGGTTGCAGCGTCATCGCCCTCTCCGACGTCGTCTACATGGCCGAGTCGGCCTATCTGTCGGACCCACACGTGACCGTCGGCCTGGTCGCCGCCGACGGCGGCCCGCTCACCTGGCCCCTGCACACCAGCTTGTTGCTGGCCAAGGAGTACGCGCTCACCGGCGAACGCATCCCCGCCGCCCGCGCCAAGGAGATCGGCCTGGCGAACCACATCTGCGCCGACGACGAGGTGTTCGCCGCGGCCCGGGCCGCCGCAGAAAAGATCGCCAAGCTGCCGCAGCAAGCGGTGGAGGCGACCAAGCGGGTGTTGAACCTGCACATGGAACGGGCGGTCCTGGCGACGATCGACTTCGCCATGGCGGCCGAGACCGAGTCGTTCGAGACCGACGATCTGCAGAACAACGTCGCCCATTTTCTCGAACGCGCGTCGGCGAAAAAGTAGACGCAGTTGGTGCGGAGCTCCCGTTGCTAGAGCGAAACGGCAGCCCGCGGGATCGGTGCGTAATTCGGCAAGCGGGACCCACCCAAGTCGCCGCCGACGGAGTTCGCCGCAAAAGGAGCGAGCCGTGACCAAGCGCAGTAGATTCTCCGAGTACAAGGACAGCTACGCCAACTTCCGCTTCGAGCTGAGCGAAGAGGGCATCCTGCTCATGCAGTGCCACAGCAATGGCGGCAGCCTGGCGTGGGACTGGAAGGCGCACGACGACATGTCGGACGCTTTCGCCGACGTCGCTGGCGACCGCGAGATCAAGGTCCTCATCCACACCGGCACCGGCGACAACTACAACGCCGACTGGGAACCGCCGGGAATCGACAAGCCGATGTACCGCGCGATGGGCGGCCAGAAGGGCCTCATGAAGCTCGACGAGAAGGCCTGGTACGGCCGCATGCTCATCGAAAACATTCTCTCGGTCGAGGTGCCGATGATCAGCGCGGTCAACGGTCCGTGCAACATCCACTCCGAGGTTCCCCTGCTCGGCGACATCGTGCTGGCCTCGGAGGACGCCTACTTCCAGGATCTCGCCCACTTCCCGCGCGGCATGGTGCCGGGCGACGGACAGCACGTCCTCTGGCCGCGCCTGGTCGGCGCCAACCGAGCACGCCACATGCTGCTCACCGGCAAGAAGCTCACCGCCCGCGAAGCGCTCGAATGCGGCGCGGTCGCCGAGGTGCTGCCCAAGGCCAAGCTCCTCGATCGCGCCTGGGAGCTGGCCCGCGATCTGGCGCGACGCCCGCCGCTGGTGCTGCGCTACACCCGGCTGCTGTTCACCCAAGACCTCAAGCGCGCCTTCCTCGACGAGCTAGCCCACGGCCTCGCCCGCGAGACCTACGCGCAACGCCAGTTCTTCCCGGTCGGCGGCGGCACGGAGCCACTCGACCGCCCTTGGGACGAAGACCCATGGTCGGACTGACAGGGCTCTGAGGTACGCTTGCGCGGCGTCTCATTTGCCCTCTCCCTAACCCTCTCCCGTAGGGAGAGGGGATCAATGACCTCCTCCCCCTATGGGGGAGGGTTGAGGAGAGGGAGTCTCTGACGAAAACATTCCTTCAGCTGCTGCTCGGGTGCTCGCCGATCGAGGTACGCTTACGCGGCGTCTCATTTGCCCTCTCCCTAATCCTCTCCCGTAGGGAGAGGGGATCAATGACCTCCTCCCCCTATGGGGGAGGATTGAGGAGAGGGAGTCTCTGACGACGTCGGCGGAGCCGACGCACCAATCGGCGTCGAGATCGGCCCACGCCGATCTCACCTGAAAACCCCTTTGCTCCTGCTTCTTCGCTTGGCGTTGTTTGGTTCTCTGAACACCTGTGCTTCGCCGCTAGCGGCGAAGTCATCTCTGTTCGTCTGTCGAAATCTGCTGCCAGCCTCAGAGCTCGACCAGCGTCGGGACGCGGCGCTCACTGAGCAGGCGCCGTCCGACGTCGACAACGATCTCGTCGGCCGACCCGAAGACCCCTTCCAGAGCAATCGTACGCTTGAGATACCGGTGGAAGGCGTGCTCGGTCGTGAAGCCGATGCCGCCGAGGACTTGCTGGCAGTGTCGGGCCACCGTGTGCGCGCTGCGACCGGCGACCGCTTTCGCCAGCGCCGCCGTTTCCGCGGTCGGCACATCGCGAGCCGCGGCGAGCGCCGCCTCGAGCGACTCCACGGCCACCAACGCTTCCGCCAGTCGGTGACGCACCGCCTGGAAGCGCGCGATCGGGCGATCGAACTGCACGCGTTCGAGGGCATGATTGCGCGCCAGATCCAGCATCGCCCGGCAGGCTCCGGCAATTTCGTAGGCCACCGCGCGTCGACCACGCCCCACCGCCGCCGACCACGCACCAGGGTCGACGGGTGCGGGATTCGACGCGCTACCATGCACCCGAACGACGCGAACCGCTGCCGACGGGTCGACTCCGCGCGCCGATTCGACGGAGATCGCCGAGCTCGGCAGCCCGACCAGCGACGGCTCCGACGCAGTGCCGCAGACCACCAGGACCTCTGCTGCCCCGTTGGCGCGAGCGGTAGCCAGCCCCTGCCCTGCGACCTCGGGAGCTTCGATTCGCCCCGGCGGTTGCCAGGAAGCGAAGCTCGGCAAGACCACCGCGAGGTCGGCTCTCGGCTCGCGTCCGAGCGCCGACACGACGACGTCGTCGAGCACCGATGCGGTCGCGTTGGCCGCGCCGATGGCGCTGAAGACGATCTCGATCGCGTCGTCCGGCTCGGCGTCGAGCATTTCCAGCCAGCCGACCTCGGCCAGCGCGGTGCCGACGTCGTCCCCGGCGGACGCAATCGCACCGCGCACCGACTCCAGCATCGCCGCTCGTTCGCTGGCCTCGATCATCCTTCGCTCCCCAGGTCGAGCAGCCGGCGGGCGATGATGTTGCGCTGCACCTCCGCCGTTCCGCCGTAGATCGTCGAAGCCCGCGAATACAAGTACTCGTTGCGCCACAGCTCACCGCTGGCGCTGCCATCGATCTCGATCACCCCCGGCAGCAGGCGGCGCACCGCGTCGTAGATCGTCTGCTCGGCGGTGGCGACCAGCACCTTGTCGATCGAGGTCTCGGCGCCGATCGTTCCGGTCGCCGCCAACCGGTGCTGGGTGGCGCGCGAGCGCGCTCGCAGGGCGTGCAGTTGGATGTACGCTTCGCCGACGATTTCGGCGAAGCGATCGCCGTCCGGCGCCAGCTCGACCAGGCGCTGGAGTCGTCCGTAGAGAAACGCGATCCGTTGCCAGAAGCACGACGAGCGCTCGTACGGCAGGATGTCCATCGCCACCGCCCAGCCGCCGTTGAGCTCGCCGAGCATCCGCTCGGCGGGGACGACGACGTCCTCGAAGAACACCTCGGCGAACTCGAGCACACCGTTCAGCATCTCGAGCGGCGCAACCGTGATGCCCGGGCTGTCCATGTCGACGAAGAAGGCGGTGATGCCGCGGTGGCGCGAATCGGCGGGACCGGTTCGCGTCAACAGCACACAGCGGTCGGAGAACTGCGCCAGGCTGGTCCAGACTTTCTGCCCGTTGATGATCCAATTGGTCGCGGTGTCGGCGTTGCCTCCCTCGGGCGCGGCGCGGCAGCGCAGCGACGCCAGGTCGCTGCCCGAATCCGGCTCGGAAAAGCCCTGACACCACAGCTCGGCGCCGGAGAGAAGGCGCGGCACCGCGTCGGCCGCGAGCTCGGGCGGCGCGAAGTCGATCAGCGTCGGCGCCAGCACCTCGATCAGCGAGAAAAGGCCGGGGTCGGCGAGGTCGCGGGCGGCGAGCGCCGCACCGAGCTCGGTGCGCAGCATCGGCGGACCGCCGCTGCCGCCGACCCGCTCCGGCCAGCCGCGCTGCATCCAGCCGGCTTCGAAGAGGATCGACTTGACGCGTTGCATTTGCGCGACCTGATCGTCGATCGTCCCGGGCGGATCGTAGCGCGGCGCCAGCCGCTCGTGGTTGGCGTCGAGCCAGGCGTTGAGCTCGGCGCGATAGGCGGCGAGATCGATCGCCGGTGTGGATTCGGCTGTACCGGCATTGTTTGGTGGCATTCTCGACAGATATCGTGAATCCTATTATAGGAAAAGGGAAAGCATGTTCTCCATAATCAAGAATCTCACAAACCCTCCGTATCGGAGGCTCGTACGGAGGTCGCCATGAGCGAGGTTCTCCCCCCCAAAGAATTCATCAAGGATCTGGTCGGCCGCATCGCGGCGCGGCGGACTTTCGGCAGCCACCCGCTCTGGCTGGAGCTCGCCGACGGCAAGCTGAGCGCCGAGCAGCTCAAGCTCTTCGCCGTCCAGTTCTTCCTCCAGGTGCGCGAGTTCCCGCGCGCGGTGAGCGCGATGCACGCCAACTGTCCGTTCCTCGACGAGCGCCGCGACCTCGCCGAAAGCGTCTACGAGGAAGAGACTGGCCGGATCTCCGGCTGCAACCAGCCTCACCCCGAGCTCTTCATCCGCTTCGGCGAAGCGGTCGGCTTGAAGCGCTCGGAGATGACCGAGGGCAAGCCCCTGCCCGCAACCCGCGCCCTGATCGACTGGTTCGAGCTGTCGACCAAACAACGATCCTTCATCGAGGGAGCTGCAGCGATCAACCTGGCGGCGGAGGGACAGGTGCCGGGAGCCTTCGGCCCGATGGCTCGGCGACTCCAGGAAAACTACGGGCTGAGCAAGGAAGCCGTCGAGTTCTGGGACATTCACGAGATGGCCGATGCCGAGCACAGCGACGTCGGCGACAACATCGTCGTCCGCCACGCCACCGACGCAGCAACCCAGACCCGGGTACGCGACGCGCTACAGCACTCGCTCGACGCCTGGTGGCAGTTCTTCGACGGAATCCAAGCAGCGATCTAGCTGGCAAAGCAGCCAGAGCGAGGCGGCCGGAACACACCTCTCCAACGGGAGAGGTCGGGTGAAACCCGGGTGAGGGTTCATGAGATGATTTCGCGAAGCGAAACCCCGAACACCACCCGTACGGCTACGGATGTAGTCGCCGCCGGCGACTCGTCTGATCCCCCTCACCCGTCGGCTACTCCGCCGGCCTCTCCCGCGGGGAGAGGCGATTGGTTAGAAAGATCAAATCAGAGCAAGAAGGAGAACAGACCATGGCCGCATATTTCATCGCACAGTACGTCGTGAACGACGCGAAGCTCTACGCCGAGTACCAGGCGGCTGCGGGCCCGACCATCGGCGCCGGCGGCGGCGAAGTGGTGTCGTTCGACGTCGCCGCGGAGACGATCGAGGGCAATCCGCCGGGACCGCAGACGGTGATCGTCAAATTCGAGAACACCGAGGCCGCGAAAGCCTGGTACCAGTCCCCCGAGTACCAAGCCGCGCTCGGCAAACGCCTGGCAGCCACCGAGGGATTCGCCATCATCTCACAGTCGATGAACTTCGGCGGCTGACCGACTCACTGCCGAATCGGCATCAGCCGATCGCAACAGGCGCCGATTTCAGAGCGGCCAGTCGAATCGTAGCAGGTCATTCTCCGCGATCGCCGGGCTGGCGGCGCAGCGCGGCGCGCAGGTCGACCTTGCGGATCTTGCCCGACGCGGTGCGCGGGAAGTCCTCGACCAGCCACAGCTCCTCGGGCCACTTCTGGCGCGCGAAACCGGCTGCCGAGAGGTGCCGGGTGAGGTCGTCGAGGGCGGGCGGCGCGGCGCCCGGCGCGCTGCGGACGACGGCGCAGGCGTGCTCGCCGAGGCGCGCGTCGGGCGCGGCCACCACCGCGACCTCGGCCACCCCGGGCACGGCTTGCAGCGCTTCTTCGACTTCGGCCGCCGAGATGTTCTCGCCGCCTCGGATGATCACGTCCTTCACCCGGTCGGTGATCGTCAGGTACCCCGCTTCGTCGACGACTCCGACGTCGCCCGAGTGGTACCAGCCCTCGTCGTCGAATGCGTCGGCGTTGAGCGCCGGGTCGGTGTAGCCGAGACACAAGTCGGGGCCGCGCGAGAGGATCTCGCCGGGAGACCCGACCGGGACCTCGACGCCTTCCTCGTCGACCAGGCGCAGCTCGACGCCGGCGAGCGCCCGGCCGTCGGTGCGGTGGCGGCGATCCGCCGGATCGGAGAACTGACAACCGGTGGTCGAGGGATGCTCGGTCGAGCCGTAGGCACGGATGATCGCGATACCGAGCGAAGCGGCGCGCTCGCCGAGAGCGACCGGCACCGGCGCGCCGCCGAGACCGACCCGCTCCATCTTCGCCGCGTGCGCCGCGGTGAAGTCGGGGTGGTCGAGAAGACTGGCGAGAAACACCGACGCACCCGTACCGCCGCCGATGCCCTCGCGCAGCATCACCTCGAGCGCGTGGGCGGGATCCCAGCGATCGATGACGTGGATGTTTTCACCGGTGGCGAGCGGGCCGAGCACCGCGCCGAGCATCCCGGTGGCATGGGTAACCGGCGATCCCATCAGGTTGGGCTTGCCCGGGTTCATGTAGGGAGCCATGTGGCGGAGCTCGGCCAGCATCGTGCGGTGATCGTGGATCACTCCCTTCGGGTCGCCGGTGGTTCCGGAGGTGTAGGCGAGCATGGCGACGTCCTGCGCGCGCACGCTGGGCAGGCCGTCGGCCGGATCGCTCTCGGCGCACTCTTCCCAGGCGACACGCGTGACTCCGGTCGGCACCGCACCTGGCTCGGCAGCGTCGACGACGACGTGCAACCGAAGCGAGGCGGGAGTGGCGGCCTCGAGGATCTCGGCGTAGTCGACGTGGCCGAAAGCCAGCGGCGAGATGTACGCCGCGGCGCCGCTCTGCTCGAGGATGAAGGACACCTCCTTGCGTCCGTAGATGTGAACGATCGGCACCAGCACGTAGCCGCCGAGCGCCAACGCGGCAAAGGAGACCACCGCCTCGCGCCAGTTGGGAAGCTGGAAGGCCACCGCCTCGCCCGGTTCGATCCCATGCGCCCGCAGGAGCGCGACCAGCCGGCGCGCCTCGGCCTCGATGTCCGCGTAGTTGCCCTGCCAGGCGCGCGACCGGGACCAGACCGAGACCTTTGCCGCCGGATGACCGGCGAGCTGGCGCGCCACCATCTCGCCGAGGGTCTCCTCGGTCCACATGCCGGAATCGACGTAAGCTCGTTCGAGCTCGGGCAGGATCGGTCGCAGCGGCCAGCGACCCGACGAGCGAGACGGAGCGCCGCTCACGAGGCGCCCCGATCGTCTGCCGACCGCGCCCGCAGCTCCTCCTTCAACACCTTGCCGGTGGCGTTCATCGGCAGCGCATCGATCGCCACGACCTGGCGCGGCACCTTGTAGTTGGCCAGACGCTCGCGCGCCCAGGCGACGATCGCCGCGGGGTCGATCGACCGGCCGGCGGCGGCAACGACGTACGCCATCGCAACCTCTCCCATGCGTTGGTCAGGTACACCGATCACCGCGACCTGAGCAATCGCCGGATGCGCCATCAGGGCGTTCTCGACCTCCGCCGGGTACACGTTGAAGCCGCCGACGATGATCATGTCCTTGAGTCGTCCGACGATACGCGCGTAACCGCGATCGTCCATCGTCGCCAGGTCGCCGGTGTGCAGAAAACCGCGCTCGTCGACGGCCGACGCCGTCGCCGCCGGATCGTCGAGATAGCCCCGCATCACGCTGTAGCCGCGGATCAGCAGCTCGCCGGTAGTGCCGCGCTCGACCTCGCAACCGTCCGCGTCGGCGACGATCACCTCGAGACCGGGCATCGCCCGCCCCGCCGTCGTCGCGATCGTCTCGGCGTCGTCTTCCGGCCGGCTACCGGTGCAGGTGCCCGCCTCGGTCAGGCCGTAGCCGGTGAGAATCGTCTCGAAGGGAAGCTCGGCTCGCATCTCCTCGATCAACGACACGGGAATGTCGGCGGCCCCGGTCACCGCTACCCGCAGGGTGCCGAGATCGAAGCGGTCGCGCTCGGCGTAGTCGAGGATCGAGCGGTAGATCGTCGGCGCGCCCGGCAACACAGTGATTCTCTCCTTTTCCACCAGCGAAAGCACCGTCGCCACGTCGAACACCGCGACCGGGACGATCGTCGCGCCGCGCAGCAGGCTCGCCAGCCACCCCGCTTTGTAGCCGAACATGTGGAAGAAGGGATTGACGATCAGATAGCGGTCACCGGCACGCAGGCCGGCGAAGTCGCACCACTCGCGAAACTGGCGCACCGTCTGGCCGTGCGTCATGACCACGCCCTTCGGTTGCCCGGTGGTGCCGGAGGTGAACAGCACGTCGCTGCCGTCGCTCGGTTGCACACTGTCACGGCGCTCGGTCGCCGCCGCCGTCGAGATCGCCGCGCCGCGGGCGACGAATTCCTGCCACGGCTCGACGACGGCGCCGGCAGGCGCTGCCGACGCGCCCTCCGAGCCTTCGAGCAGCACGATTCGGCGCAGGTCGGGCAGCGGCGTGTCGGCGGCACGCAACAGAGCGACCGGGTCGGTGTCGAGAAAGCCGGCGGTCGTCACCAGCGTCGCCGCCTTCGACTTCGCCAGCAGATAGGCCGCTTCCTCGCCTTTGAAGCGGGTGTTGATCGGCACCAGAGCCGCTCCCGCCGAGTGCGCGCCGAGTGCGGCGACGATCCAACCCAGCCCGTTGGGCGCCCAGACGGCGACGCGGTCGCCGCGCTCGACGCCGGCGGCCATCATCGCCCGGGTCGCCGTCTCAACCAGCGCGCCGAGCTCGCCGTAGGTTATCCGGCGCCCGGCCTCGACGACGGCTTCGGCGTCGCGATGGGCGGCGACACTCGCCGCCACCGCCGCCGGAATCGTCTCGGCGCCCTCGTCGGAGCGATCTGCTCTGCTGGACGGCTGCACTGGATACTCGGAGGCTCTGCCAGCCGCCCCCGGTGCTTCAGACTTGGAAGCCGTAGACCTCGGCGGCGTTCTCGCAGGTGACCTTGCGTAGCACTTCCGGGCCGTGCTGGGCGAGCGGAGACTCGGCCACCGCCTTGCGCGAGTGCGGCCAGGTGCTGTCGCCGTGCGGGTAGTCCGACGCCCACATCACGTTGCCGGCGCCGATGCGCGGGATCAGCTCGACTCCGAGTTTCTCGTCCTCGTAGGTGGTGAACACCTGGCGCGCGAAGATCTCGCTCGGCAGCATCTCGATCTTGTGATTCTTGATCTTCGAGCCGTACTTGTGCAGCTCGTGGTCGAGGCGCTCGATGACGTAGGGGATCCAGCCGAGGCCGGCCTCGCCCATGACGAACTTGACGCGCGGACGCTGCTCGAGAACGCCGGAGAAGATCAGCCCGGCGAGCGTCTCGTCGAGCTGCATCGGCACCACGGCGACGGCCGCCGGCATCTCCCACGAGCCGAGCTTCATCTGCAAGCTGTGCAAACCTCCCGACAGATGCACGTGGATCGGAATGCCGGCTTCCTGCGCCGCGTCCCAGAACGGCGTCCAGGCGTCGGCGAAGATCGGCTCGCCGCGACCGACCGTGCTGCTGACGATCGCGCCCCGGTGACCGAGCTTGGCGCAACGCTCGAGCTCTTGCCGCGCCACCTGCGGATCGTACGACGGGATGTCCGGCAACAAGATCAGGCGGTCGGGAGCCACACCCTGGAATTCCGCCGCCCAGTCGTTGTAGACGCGCGCCACCTGCTCGTGCAGCGCGGCGTCGGTGACGTTCAGCTGAGTGCAGGTCGGGCCGTAGATTACCTGAGCGCGAACCCCGTCGCGGTCCATGTCCTCGAGCCGGGTATCCGGCTGCCCCGGTCGGAAACCGTGATCGTGCGCCGCGATATAGCCGCTTTCCTTGCGACCGCTCGGCGAAACCCGCCGGCCGTCGCAGAACCAGTACGGCCCGTCGGCCGTCTCCTCGACGTGCGGGCCGCGCTCGCGCCAATCTTTCGGCAACCGCGCCGACCACACGTCGGGCGGCATCGCGTGGATGTCGAGGTGGTCGTCGGCAGAGATCAGGACCTGGTCGGCGGGAAGGGACATGCGCTGCTCCTATGATTCGATGGTTGCAACCGGCGCCGCGGCGAGATCGCCGCGATCAGTTGATAATCCCACTTTCGTTCCTGTATAACAATGATCTCATTATGTGCCAACGACCCTCTTCACCGGAGCCACGGCGATCCGATCCACATCGCCGCGGCGTCGACCAGGCTCACCGCTAGAGCCCGGAGGAAACTAGTGAACGTGCTCGAGCGGGACTTCTTCACCGACCCCGAAATTCTGCAGGACCCCGCGCCGTACTATACCGCCCTGCGCGAACACGGCCCGGTCTGGAGAGAGCCGCATCAGGACGTCGTCATCCTCTCCGGCATCCGCGAGATCATCGACACCTACGCCGACCACGAGCACTTCTCGGCGATCGTCGCCGCGCTCGGGCCGCTGGTGAAGGTTCCCGAACCGGAGGAAGGCGAGAGCTGGGGCGAGGTCATCGAGCGCCGCCGCGCCGAGATCCCGATGGGCGACATGCTCACCTCGATCGACCCTCCCGTACACACCCGCCATCGCGCGCTCGCTGGCAAGCTCTTCACTCCCAACCGGCTCAAAGAGAACGAAGAGTTCATGGCCAGCCTCGCCGACAGCTTGATCGACGAGCTCGCCGCCCGCGACGAGGTGGAGTTCTGCAACGCCTACGCCAAGCCCTTCACCCTGCTCGTCATCGCCGACCTGCTCGGGGTACCGCGCGAGGACCATGCCCAGTTCCGCGGCTGGCTGCGCGGCGACAAGGGAAACGTCGGCAACCCCGACGGCGAGCACAGCGGCGACCAGGTCTTCGCCAACCTCGATCCGTACTTTACCGGCTACATCGAAGCGCGGCGCGCTTCGCCGAGCGACGACGTGCTGGGCCGTCTCGCCAACGTTCGCTTTCCCGACGGCGAGGAGCCCGAGGTCGCCGACATCGTGCGCCTCGCCACGATCATCTTCGCCGCCGGCCAGGAGACGACGGCTCGCCTGCTGTCGACTGGGATGCACATCCTCGCCCAGCAGCCCGCCCTCGCCGACAAGCTGCGCGCCGAGCCCGACGCAATCCCGAATTTCGTCGAGGAGTGCCTGCGCCTCGAAGGTCCGATCAAGAGCACCTTCCGCATGGCCCTGCACGACTCCACCATCGGCGACGTCGCGGTGCCGGCGGGGACGATCGTCATGGGACTGATCGCCGCCGCCAACCGCGACCCGCGCGTCTTCGACGACCCCGACCGCTTCGACGCCGAGCGCCGCGGCGCGCGCCGCAACATCGCCTTCGGTCACGGCGAACACTTCTGCCCCGGCGCCAGTCTCGCTCGCGCCGAGGCGCGGATCACCTTCGAGCGCCTGCTGGCGCGTTTCGACGAGATCGAGTTGGTGCAACCGTTCGAGCCGCACTACGCAGAGACCTTCATCATCCGCGGCCTCGAGCGGCTGCCTCTCCGCTTCGCCTCCGGCCGCTAGCCAGCCGAGCGAACTGACGATCCGTATACAACCGGCGTTGCGACGCCGATGAGGAGGACTTCGATTCCATGGAGATCAAGGGAAAAGCAGCGGTCATCGTCGGCGGAGCTTCGGGGATGGCGAAAGCCACCGCGGAGATGCTGGTGCGCGAGGGCGGACGGGTATCGATCCTCGACCTCCCTACCTCCAAAGGTGAGGAAGTCGCCAAGCAGCTCGGCGGCACCTTTCACCCGTGCGACGTCACCGATTTCGCCGGAACCGAAGCGGCGCTGGCGGCAGCCTGCGACGACCTCGGCGCCCTGCACGTCGTCTGCAACACCGCCGGCGGCGGCATCGTCATGCGCACCCTGAGCAAGAAGGGGCCGCACCCGCTCGAAGATTTCCAACGAGTCATCGACCTCAACCTGGTGGCGACGTTCAACGTCGCGCGGCTCGCGGCGGCGCGGATGAACGAGAACGACGCCGACGAGGGGGGCGAACGCGGCGTCATCATCAACACTGCTTCGATCGCCGCGTTCGAGGGCCAGATCGGCCAGATCGCCTACACCGCGGCCAAGGCCGGCATCGCCGGAATGTGCCTGACCATGGCGCGCGATCTCGGCAGTCTCGGAATTCGCGTCATGGCGATCGCGCCGAGCCTCTTCCTCACCGGCCTGACGTCAATGGTCCCCGAGGAGATGGCGGCCCCGCTCACCGCCGGCGCCGCCTTTCCCAAGCGCATGGGCAAGCCCGAAGAGTACGCCCGCGTCGCCCAGGCGATCATCGAAACGCCGATGCTGAACGGCTCGACCATCCGCCTCGACGGAGGACAACGCTTCCAGCCGAAGTAGAATCGCGGATTGCTCGTTGCCACAACGGTGCTGAGGACCAATAATCTCGGACCATGCCCCCCGAAGAGGAACGACAGCCCGCCGAGATGGACTGGAAGAAGGAACGCGCCAACCTGAAGAAGGTCGGCCTGGTCCACTTCCTGGCCGTGATGGCGGCGCTCACCCTGTGGGGAGCTGCCGACTCGTGGGCCAGCGTCAGCGGCTGGTGGCTGGCGCGGGCGGCGGCAGTCATCAATGCGATCATCGCCGCGACGGTCATCGCCGGCATCGTGCACGAGTGGGGGCACTACACCGGGGCGCGGCTGGCGGGTTCGGTGACGAGGGCGTTCAAAAAGCCCGCCGGCTACTTCTTCATCTTCGACTTCCCCTTCGACGCCAACGACAGCCGCCAGTTCCTGTCGATGAGCTGGGGCGGCATCCTCGCCCCCTGGCTGCTGGTGCTGCTGATCGCCGCCTCGGTGCCGATCGACAATCCGAGCCGCGCCATGCTGGTCGCGGTGCTGGTCATGCGCGCGGCGCAGGCGTCCTTCTTCGAGATCCCGGTCGTCCTGCGCACCGCTGGCGGCGGCGATCCCAAAGCCGAGCTCGAACGCCGTTTGGGCGAAGGCGCTCTCGCCACCAGCCGCTACGCCGGTGGCGCGGTCGGCGTCCTCGCCTACCTCGCCATCTGAACGCGAGTTGCGACCCGCGACCAGGCAACGGCACGTTGCCAAACATCCCGGCATCGTCGAATATCGAAGGTCGATGCTCGCAAGACTCCTCTGCCTGATCCTCAGCCTCACGCTCTTCGCACCGACCGCACGCGCCTATCGCGGTCTCGCCAGCTGTCCCGACCTGGTACCGCTCAACCCGATCGTCGTGCCGGATCAGGCGCGGCGATGCGGGCGCACGGTGGCGCGAGCGGCGCGGCGCTACGTCAACCGCGCGCTACGCGCGCAGCAGAGTTGCCTGCTGCGCCTGCAAAAGGGCGAGACCACCGGCAACCCGGCGCGCCGGTGCGTTGCGCAGGCCCGCTTCTCCGACCAGACGATCGCGATGCCGTCCGACCCGAAGACCGCTCTTCGGCTGCAGCGGGCAACGCGGCGCCTGCGCGAATCGATTTCGAGCGCCTGCGACGCTTCGGCCAGCGCGGCGCTGGCGGCGTGCGCCGCCGAGCCCGCCGGTCTGGCGGACTGTGTTCTCTGGGAGCAACAGAGTCACATCCAGCATCTGCTCGAACAGCAGTTCGGCGAAGTCGAGCCCGTCTCCAAGCCCGCCATCCGCTGCCAGCGGGCGATCGCCGCGGCTGCGCGCGGCTTCGTCGCTCGCAACCTCGCCGCAGAGCAGCGCTGCCTCGATCGCAACAACCAAGCGACTGGCGACCGCGGCGCCCAGTGCCTCGGATCGGTCGAATCGAGCAATCGAGTCGCGCCGCTCGACGCGCGCACTGCCGAGCGCGAATCCCGCGCGGAAGCAACGCTACGGCGCGCACTGGCACGGCACTGCTCAGCGAAGGCACTGGCTGAAATCGACGCCTGCACCAGCGACCCCGGCCAACTCGGCGATTGCCTGGCCTGCTCGCACCGGCGCGAATCGATGCTCCTCGTGCAGGGCCAGCGCGGCGGTACTGCCGATCGCCCCACCACCCACTTCATCGATTGGTCGAGCCTCGCCAACCCGGTGCTCCAGGAGAGCGATCGGATGATGAAGAACCAGTCGGTCGTTTACGACCAAGGGTACTTCTACGTCTTCACCGGTCAGCGCTTCGAGCCCGACTTCACCGGCTCGCGCAAGCAGTGGCTCTACCGCACATCCGACTTTCACGCTTTCGAGAAGCTCGACCCGCCCAACCTCGGCCGCTTCTTCGGCAGCACGCAGTCGATCGACGGGACCTGGCATCTGACCACCAACGGCGGCGTCGGCGGCGGCAAGTTCGAGATCTTTCACTCGACCTCTACCGACTTGCTCGACTGGGTATCGCTGACCTCGCTGACGCCGGGCCTGATGGAGAACTCGATCATCGACGGCTCGTTGACCAAGCGCGACGGCTACTGGTTCCTCACGTTCAAGGACCGGGCGCTGCAGAAACCCTTCATCACCCGTTCGCAAACCGCGCTACTCGACGGCACCTGGATGACTCCCCACCGCGCCTTCGCCGGGACCGATGATCCGATCTTCGGCTTCGTCGAGGCCGCTCATTTCATGACCATCGACGGTGTGCAGCGCGTGGTCGTGACCGGGCGCGATCTCGAACGGGTCCGCTGCACCCCGGCCTACCACATCATCTACACCTGCGACCACGAGCCGTGGATCTACACCATCGACCAGCCGACCACGGACCTGGCGACATGGAGTCAGTGGAACCGGCCGACCCAGCTGCGCGTCCCATTCGAGGATTGGAATACCTTCGCCCACGCCAACACTGGCCACATCGCGGATTGGCGGCAGCACGACGGCTTCTTCTACCTGTCGTATTCCGGCTCGAGCGACGGCGACAGCTTCGAGTTGCGCGGCCACGGCAAGCTCGGCCTGGCGCGCTCGCGCGACCTGGTGCATTGGCGCGTCGCCGGCGACCTGCGCGACTGACGGCCTAGAGGTCTGGCCGAAAAATGGACTTCTGCTGCGAATCGCCATCCATCCTCGATGGCTGCGTCGCCGAACGCTCGACGTATCGCCGGATACGACTTTGCATTCGGCTCCTTGCCCTCGAGGCGGCTGCCGATTCTCGCGACGAAGCCACTTTCCGGCCAGACCTCTACGGCTCGAGCTTCTCGTCGATCATCTCCTCGGACACCGCCCACAGGCGTTCGGCGGCGGCCGGGTCGAGGGCGTAGGAGCGGACGCCGCTCTGCGCCCCTTCCGAGTCGTCGACCTCGGCGATGCCGCAGTCCTCGAGATAAAGCGCGCCGCGTCCTTCGAGCTCGGGCGCGGTGGCGGCGTAGACACTGGTGGCGGCGCCCGCTTCGACCGACTTGAAACGCAGCTCGCCGCTCGGCGAACGCTTGCTGAGGAACTCGAAGTCTTCCGCCACCATGTGTCGCGACAGGTCGGTCATGATCACCCCCGGGTGCAGAGCGTTGGCGCGCACCCCGCGCTCGCGCATGCGGCGGTCCAACTCGACGGCGAAGAGAATGTTCGCCGTCTTCGACTGACCGTAAGCCGACCATTTTTCGTACGGTCGGTTCTCGAACGCAATGTCGTCGAAGACCACCGGCGACATCTGGTGTCCGCGCGAGCTCAGCGACACCACCCGCGCCGGCGCGGCGCGCAGTAGAGCCGGCGCCAGCAAACCGGTCAGCAGGAAGTGGCCTAGGTGGTTGGTGCCGAACTGAAGCTCGAAGCCGTCTTCGGTGGTGTCCTGCGGACACGCCATCACGCCGGCGTTGTTGATCAGCAGATCGAGCTTGTCGTGACGCGCGAGGAAGCGTTCGGCAAAGGCGCGGATGCTCGCCATCGAGCCGAGCTCGAGCTCTTCGATCTCGACCGAGTCGTCGCCGGAGGCGGCGCGGATCTGCGCCGCGACCCCTTCCCCCTTGGCGAGGTCGCGAGCGGTGACGACGACCTTCGCCCCCTTCGAGGCGAGGGCGCGCGCCGTCTCCGCACCGAGACCCCCTGACCCGCCGGTGATCAGGGCGAGCTTACCGCCGAGATCGATGCCGTCGAGAACCTCGTCCGTGGTCGTATCGTGGCCAAACTTCGTTCGCTCGCTCGCCATGTATTGCCGCCTTTCTCAAATCTCGGACCATCCAGCGAACCATAGGCCAGCGCCGCTTTCCAGCGGCGCCCGGACACCCCCCTTGCCAATTTCCTCGCCAGCAGCGACCCATTAATGGACGAAGACCGCAGGCGGTGCCTCACTTCGCCGCCAGTTCCCGCCCGGCCGCGCGCCCGGCACCCACACCGACAATTGTAATCAATCGAAGACGAGGGCGCCGCCGGCGCGCTCAACAGCGGAGGGGAATATGGATCTCAATGGAGCATCAGTACTGGTCACGGGAGGCGCTTCCGGCATCGGCGAAGCCAGCGCGCGGCAGCTGGCGGCGCGCGGCGCCCGGCCTTTGATCGCCGACCTCAACGAGGAGAAGGGGCAGAAGGTCGCCGGCGAGCTCAACGGAGCGTTCGCCAAGACCGACGTCACCAGCACCGAGCAGGTGCAAGCCGCCGTCGACGCGGCGCTGGCACTGGGCCCGCTGCGCGGCGTCGTCAACGCGGCAGGACTCGGCAACGCCAATCGCACCGTCGACCGCAAGGGCAACCCGTTCCCGCTCGACCAGTTCGAGTTCGTGATCAAGGTCAACCTGATCGGCACCTTCAACTGCATCCGCCTCGCCGCTGCGGCGATGTCGAAGCAGGATGCGGTCGACGACGACGGCCAGCGCGGCTCGATCGTCAACATGGCCTCGGTCGCGGCGTTCGACGGCCAGATCGGCCAGGCCGCCTACTCGGCGTCGAAGGGCGGCGTCGTCGGACTCACCCTGCCGGTGGCGCGCGACCTCGCCGCGGTCGGCATTCGCGTCAACACGATCGCTCCCGGACTGATCGACACGCCGATCTACGGACAGGGCGAGGCTTCGGAAGCGTTCAAAGCCAACCTCGGTCGCAACGTCCTCTTCCCCAAGCGCCTCGGCTCGGCCGACGAGCTCGCCTCGGTGGTGGTCGAGCTGATCACCAACGACTACATGAACGGCGAAACGCTGCGCGTCGACGGCGGCATTCGCATGCCGCCGAAGTAAGGGGGAAGAGAGCGATGGCAGACGAGTTACTCACTGAACGACGCGGACGCGTCCTCCTGATGACGATGAATCGGCCGAAGGCGCGCAACGCGGTCAACAGCGCGCTCGGCCAGGCGCTGGTCGCGGCGATCGCCGAGCTCGATTCCGACGACGGCCTCACCGCCGGCGTTCTCACCGGCGCCGGCAGCGGCTTCAGCGCCGGCATGGATCTCAAGGAGTTCGCCACCGGCGGACCGCCGAAGGGCTTCAACGAGTTCCTCACCCAGGGAAGCAAGAAGCCGATCATCGCCGCGGTCGAGGGATTCGCCCTCGCCGGCGGACTCGAGATCGCGCTCACCTGCGATCTGATCGTCGCCGCCAAGGGGGTCAAGCTCGGCATCCCCGAGGTGAACAAGGGGCTGTTCGCCGCCGGCGGCGGACTGTTCCGCCTGCCGGCGCGCATCCCTTCCGGAGTCGCCATGGAAATGGCGCTCACCTCGGACCCGATCACCGCCGAGTACGCAAACGAGATCGGCCTGGTGGCGCGCCTCGCCGACGAGGGCAAAGCGGCCGAGGTCGCACTCGAGCTCGCCGAGCGGATCGCCAAGAACGCTCCGCTGGCAGTAGCGGCGAGCAAGCAGATCATCCGCCAAACCCAAGGCATGACCGAGGAAGAGGCCTGGAAGATGCAGGCACCGCTGCTCGGCAAGGTCTTCACCAGTCAGGACGCAATGGAAGGCCCGCGGGCGTTCGCCGAAAAGCGCGAACCGAAGTGGACCGGCAAGTAGCGCTTCGCTAGCGCGAAGCGCGTCCAAAGCCCAGCGCAGCCATATGGCTGCGCTGGGCGTCCCAAGCTCGGCTACGCCTCGCGTCCCAACGGCGCGAGCGCGCAGCGCCGCACCGGTCCCAAGCGGCTTCGCCGCGGGGCGGCCTGGTTAACCTCGCGGCGAAGCCGCTTGGGACGAACGGCAAGCGCAGCGAAGCCGTTCTTGGGACGGCGTTGCGCAGCAACGCCTTGGGACGCCCCGGCTTCGCGCGAGCGAAGCCGGGGCATTGGGACCGCGCCGCGAGGCGGCGCTATGGACAGGTCGGCGGGGCTGTGCAGTCCTTGCCGAGGAACTTCTTTCCGTCGCTGCCGTCGCGGCCGTTGAAGCCGTTGCAGCTCATGCAGTAGGCGTCGGCGCCGAAGGTGAAGGTGGTGTCGATGCTGCCCTGCGGCACGCCGAGCTGGAGGTCGAAGTCGAGAACCGTCGGCCCCTTGCCCTGGAGGATGGCTTTGATCTGCTTGCCGTCCTTCCAGATGACGCGCTTGGCGGTGCCGTCGTCGAGCTCCTTGTCCTTGTACTTGTAGCCCTTCGGGTTCGATTCGTTGCCGATGAGATCCCAGTTCTGACACGGCAGGTCGGTGGCGTGATTGGCGCCGGACGCAACGCTGGCCAGTGAGAGCGAGGCTTTGACGGTGCCGATCGGATCGCTGCCGCAACGCGGGTCGCCGCTGCTGCCCGGCGCGGGGGTGGTGATCGACGAGTCCTTGCTCAGCAGCACGACTTTGTTCCGGTTCTCGTCGTCGGGCAGCTTGTTCTTGATCAGCAGCTTCTTGGTGGTGATCGCGCTGCCCATGCCCGGCACCGAGCCGGGGTCTGCCGGGTCGCTGCCGGCGTCGACCTCGTCACTGTCGAAGAAGCCGTCGAGGTCGCGATCGAGCGCCATGCGTTCGCCCGAGCCGAAGGGGGCGCAGGTGAAGGTCAGCTCCTGGCCGGGCGTCGCCGCCAGCGCCAACAGCTGCGCCAGGGTGAGCTGGGGCTCGTCAGCGCGGTCGGTGCGGAAGTTTCCGGTGCCGGTGTCGAGCAGCGCGCCGCGCGACTCGCCGGCGATCGTTCCCTTGACGACGATGTCGCACATCGTCGCGCCGGGGCCGAGCAAGTCGGAAGGATAGGCAGCCGAAGCGAGCGCGATGCCGCCGTTGATGAGACCGTCGACTGCCGCCCCGTTGGTCGCGGTGCGCGTGATCTGCTGCCCCACTGCCGGCGGCAGATCGGTCGGGAAGACCATCATGAACGCCTCCATCTCCTGACGGTCCTGCGTGCTCAGGCTGAAGACGTCGGGCGTGAAGAAGCGGAACAGGGTGTCGACCCCGCCGTTGTGCAGGAAGCCGAAGCCGCGAATCTGGTCGCCGGTATTCGCCGAGCTGCCGACGAGAAAACCGTCGACCGCCAACATGCCGAACATGCCGACCTTCTGGTACTGGTTGCGCAGGTGCGGGATCTTGAACTCCTGGGTCAGCCCTTCGTTCGACGAGCCGCCGTCACCGCCGAAGAAACCGCTCGCCGCGTTTACGGTGTGGCAGCCATTGCAGTTGAGTCCGCCATCGCTGGGCGCGCCGAAGTAGCGGTCGAAGCCGGCCTGCTCGCTCGGCGCGTTGGTCCGCAACGAGTTGTCGAGCGCCCGGTTGGGGTTTGGCGGATAAACGATCTGCAGCGCGAAGTCGGTGAACTTCTGCATGTCGGGGGCAGAGAATTCGCCCTCGTCGCGCCCGACCAGTCCGGGGAAGGCGACGTTGAACGCGTTGAACGCCGCGACCTCGCCGCCCTGGCGATCGCCGCGCCAGTGCTGCGGTCCCATGTTGCGCAGGCCGCGCAGGCTTTGCGTCGTCATCGGACCCTTCTGCGGATGGAACGGCGACCCCGATCCCGAGGTGAACGGATTGCCGTTGGCGACTTGGTCGTCGTCCGGATTGCCGAGATCCCAGCCGAGGTCGTCCATATCGCCGAAAATGTGGCAACTCGAGCAGGACGCCTCGCCGTTGCTGCCGGTGAGGATCGCGTCGTAGAGGAACGGCCGCCCCTCGACGACGCTGTCCGGCTCGGGGTTGTGCAGCGATACGCTCTGAATCTCGGCGCCGACGGCTCCCTGCGTCAGATCGACGACGACCACCGAGTTGTTGAAGCGGGTCAGCGTGTAGAGGTGGTCGCCATTGAGCACTACCGCCGCCGGGCCGCCGCCGGAGAGGGTGATGTGATCGGCGGAGTCGGGGGTGAAGTTGTCGTTCTCGAGCTCGGTGGTGTCGAACACGCCGATCTTGGCCGACCCGAACGCTGCAACGTAGAGGGTCGCGCCGTCCGCCGACACCGCCATGCCGACCGGCGTCGCCAGGCTGTCGTCCTCGACGCCGGCCGCCTGCGGCGTGTCGGAGTAGGTGATGTGCTTGTTGAGGTGGCGCGGGGTCACGCCGCCGAGGCCGTCGATGACGGTGATCCGCGACTGCGCCAGGTTGCCGCGCACCGTCGCCGGCTCGCCGGCAGGTTTCACGCCGGCGGCGAGCGTGCCCGGACCCTCGAAGCGGACGTGGTTCTGGGCATCCGTGTTGGAGACGTAGAGATCGCCGCTCACCGGGTTGGTCACCATGTTGAAGAGCACCGTCCCGACACCGGCGAAGCTGTCGACCTCGACCGGCGGATTGGCGGTCGCATCGATCTCGAACACGTCGAGGTCGGGCAGATCGAAACGCACCGCCGCGCTCCAGTCGCGGCCGAGCTCGTCCTGCCACACCCCCGGGCTCGACCCGTCGCGGTTGAGCTTGACGATCAACCCGGTCTCCGGGCGATCGAGGTCCTCGTGATTCTGGTGCGGCAGCGGAATCCCGCCCGGCACCAGAACCGATCCGCCGCCGTCCATGTTGACGTTGCACGACGGTTGGACGATGCCGTTGTCGAGATTGAAGCTCGAGGTGTTGCACACCGCTTGCTCGACCACGGTCGTCGTCTGGTTGCCGGAGTGAAACACCGCGGCATAGACGCTGTTGCCGTCGGGGCTCACCGCCAGCGCGCGCGGCTTGTCACCAAAGACGGTGACGATGGTCAGCGGGTCGCCGCCGGCGCTGCTGCCGAGGTTGAGCGCATCGAACACCCAGACATCGGCGCGCCCGATCCCGGGCGTGCTGTACTCGCCTCGCGGATACGGTGAGTTCTGTCCGCGATGGGCGGTGGTGACAAAGGCCCGATTGCCGCCGGGGCCTGCGAAGACGACGTCGTTCGGCTCGTCGCCGACGTGCAGCGTGCGCGCGACGTGCGGCGTTCCGGAAACGTCGACGATGCTGATGCTGTCCGACAGGTGATTGACCACCCACACCTCGTCGTTGGTACGCGCCGCCACCGCGACCGGCTCCATGCCGACCGGCACCGAACCGGTGTGCGAGACTCCCCCCGGAGTCACGTCGAAGATCTCGAGACGTCCATCGGGAACGTTCACTGCGAACAGCGTCTCGCCGTTGGGCGAAAGCGCCAGCGGGCGAACCGGCCCGCTCTCGAAGGTGATGAAAGAAGTCTGAGCCCAGGCAGGCAGCGCCAGCAGCAGAGACAACGCAAGGATAGGCAGAGTCCGCATTTCGATTTCCCCTCCTCGAGCGCGGACGCACCCCTCCCCGCCTCGCGCCGATGAGCGAGCTTATAGAGGAAGCGACCTCCGCCGATCAAGCAAATTCTTGGGCCCACGATCCCAAAAAAGCAGATCAGCAGGTCACTCGAGGTAGCCGAGCGCGCGCAGCCGCTCGACCAGCGCGGGATCGCGATCGACGTCGTCGGTCGCCCTTGTCTGCGCTGTCGGCGGGGTGCGCAGCTCGTACGACTCGACCGGCGCAACGAAGGATCGCTCATCGGGACGAAACGCCGCGGCGACCACCTTGCCCGGTAGCGATCGCGCAGAAGGTAGCCCGGCCAGCTCGAGAATAGTCGGGGCGACGTCGAGCGCGCTCACCGTTCCAACCCGCGCCCCCCGTCGTATGCGCGGGCCACGCAACAAGAGGACCGCAGTCGCCGTCTTGGGCGATCGGTGAATCCCCTGCGGGCGACCGTTGCGCCCGGGGCCGCGTTCGAAGCCGTGATCGGAAACCACCACCAGGTGGTCGTCGTCGCCGAGCCGGTTCACGAACCCGGCAAGCATGCGGTCGTAGAGCTCGAGATAATCCATGACCAGATCCCTGCCCGGCCGCTTCATCCCCGGCGGCGGGTCGTGGGTGAACCACGCCAGGTGGCAGATCTCGTCGAACGAGCGTGTGTAGACCATGAGCAGGTCGACCGGGATCGCACGCCGAGCGCGCGCCGCCGTGCGGAAGACCGAGCGGTCGATCGCCTCGTACTTGCTCGCTTTGAGAACGCGCGGCTGCGGCGGCGGCACCAATCCCTCGAGCGGCTCGCGCAGCTCCGGCGGATACACCGCGAGCTCGGCGCGCGCCCGGTTTTCCGAGCGAACGAGTCCCGCCTCCTTCTCGGCCCAGCGCTTGTTGAAGCGGTCGGCGACGACGAATCCGTTCACCGGTTCGGCCGGATACGTGGTGAGCCAGTTGACCACCCCGACGGTCGTTCCCAACGCCGAGGCGATGTCCCACAGCGCCGGAACCTTGCGGTCGCGCGAAGTGTAGAGCCTTGTCTCGCTCCCAGTTTGATCCCCCCAGTGCTTGATACCGTGCACCTGCGGAGTCACCCCGGTGGCAAAGGTCGCCCAGACCCGCGGCGACAGCGGCGGCATCTCGGTCGGTCGAACATCGACCAGCGCCGTCGCCGACTCCGCAACCAGCGCCCGCAGCGCCGGCACGTTCGCCTCCTCCAGCGCCTGCCGCAAGATGCGCGGTCCCAGCGCGTCGATCCCCAACACCACCGTGCGCCCCGGCGTATCGCGCACCTCGGCCCGCCCTTCGACGACCACCCGATCGAACCGCTGCGGCGCCGCCGGCGGCTCCGTGCAGCCGAGAAGCAGCGCGGCGACAACACACCAAGCGACGAGTCCCCCTACCCGCATACGCCAAGCTGATCAGATTGCGGCCGAAAATCCACAGCCGCCACGACAGGGGGTCCCAAACGGCGCTGGCGCGCCGCGTCCCAAGCTCGGACTCGTCCTCGCGTCCCAAGAACGCCGGCTGGCGCGGCGTTCGTCCCAAGCGGCTCCGCCGCGGGGGACACAGGAGGGCGAGTTGACCTTCTGCTAGAGCTTGAGGGGGTTGCGCCAGCGCAGGCCGGGAAAACGATCGAAATCCGCGTCGTTTGATTGAAGTTCACACTGGTGCTCGATCGCGATCGCGGCCAAATGCGTGTCGGTCGTCAGGTTTGCAGCAACACCGGTCGCGGCAAAGAGAGAACGTACGAGCGACAGATGTCGCGGCCCCGGTTCGATGGGCTGGACACACGGTTGCTCGTACCAGGTCGCCACTCGGGCCATCGCAGCATCCGGCCTGAGCGGTGTCGTCAGTACCGCGGCGTGGGTAACGAGCCGGATGAATCCGAACGTAACCGCCCAGGGAATACCGATCGGTTGTTGGTTCGTCAGCAAGTCTTCCCACCAGTCTCGAGCCTTCGTGTGCAGCGGAGCCGCAACGTTGTGGGCGTAGACCAGCAAGTTGATGTCGGGGATGATCACGAACGCGTCGACGCTTCAGCTTCCAGATCGTCTGCCAGTTGGTTGAGGCGCAGTGGATCGATCCCTGGGCGAAACGGAGCGTCGAAGACCTCGACACGGAACCGCTTCTTGCGCCGACCGCGTGGCTCGGGACCTACAAAGCCGCGACGAATGATCGTGTTGACCGCTTCCTTGAACGAAACCCCTTGGCGCCGAGCATAGTCCTTCAGTCTCTTGGCCAGATCGTCGTCCAGCGTCAGAGTTGTACGCATGGAGTCATCATGATGTCTCGAAATATGATGTCAAGATGCCAAGCAAGGCGGCCCCATTCGGAGGGGACCTCCCGTATGGGGGACCAGTCGAGGGTCGGACCATGGCAACCTCCTGAATTCATTCAGTTCGCCCTGGCCGTAGAGGTCGAATTTTAGGCCTTAGATCGCGTTTTCGCCCCCGAAAATCGATTGTAAGTCCCGTCGGGCTCGCGCAGGACGAAACCTCCGCCGTTGCACCGACGCACCGTACGGCGAAGCGCCCGTGCGCCGAGTTCCTCTGCCACGCTCTGCACGAACGCGCGGCTGCCGACGGCTACGCACTTCGTCCAGCGCTCGTCGCGGCCCTCGGCTCGTGTGCATCGTTCACGGCAGCTTCGTAAAAGCACCGAGAGCTCTTCAATCCGACCGATCTCCAGTACTTCACAGACAGCGTCGCGGTCGACGATCTTGTAGCGTTCCTTCGGACGCACGATCTCGTGATAGCCGGCGTGCGGCCAGTCGCGGGGGTGGTCGACGACCCCGGCTCGCACCATATTGAGGTCGACGTAAGCCATGCAGCCCCAGAGATGCTCGCCGGTCTCGACCGCCGTCGCGCTGTAGCGATCCTGCCAGTAGCCGCCGAGGCGCTGCTTGCGCCGGTTGTACGCGCTGGCGACGCTGCCTTCGAGGAGCTGCATACTGTCGGCAATCTCCCCCTGATCGCGATCGCGCACGACCAGGTGAACATGATTCGACGTCACTTGGTAGTCGAGCACGCACAAACCAAAGCGTCGCCGGGCCTCGAACAACCAGCCGATCCAGGCTCGGCGATCGCGGGCAAAGCGCAAGAGAAAGCGGCGATCGTGACACCGGTGCGTCAGATGCCAGACATAGCCCGGGAGGTGAAAGCGATTGGCGCGCGGCACCTGCCTTGGACGTCACCACGCGCAGAATTCACCTTCCGCTTAGAACTCGGATTAGGCAGCGAAAACAGCGCCTAAGGCGAACTCCGCCCACAATACCGAGCCTTTATCCAACGATATTGGGGTTCTAGCGTGGTCCGACCCCGATCCAACGACCCCGATCCAACGCCCCCGCAGAGTCGTGATCGACCATCGGACGGGTCTGGAATGGGAGGTCCTGTGCGACGAGGACCCGGAGGGTGGGGAAGTGACCTGCCCCACCGATCACGACGTGGATACCTCGTACACCTGGAGCGAGGCCCTCGTGAAGGTCGAGAACATGAACGCCGCCGAGTATGGAGGCCATGGCGACTGGCGCTTGCCCAACATCAAAGAGCTCCAGACGTTGATCAAGTGGGACGAGGTGGCCCCGGCGATCGAACCGAGCGTCTTTGACAGCAA
Organism: bacterium; assembly: GCA_030430165.1. Taxonomy (GTDB): domain Bacteria; phylum Desulfobacterota; class Binatia; order HRBIN30; family CADEER01; genus CADEER01. The sequence continues at coordinate 67,347 of JAUIGL010000020.1, forward strand.
TTGCGTCGCGCCGTGCGCGGCCAGCCACTGCAGCTGTACCGCTGCCGACGGTTTCTACTGGTCCTCGACCAACGGTCATTTCTTGCAACAGCCCGAAACCGCTGCGACGGTACACTTTCTGGACGGTACGACGATCTTCAGAATCAAAGACCGCTCCTTGTCGGTTCGCGCGGTTCGCAGCCGTTGACCTGTCGGCTCCTACGTCCCTCACTCCCCTCCGGCCGCGCCGCGGGTTGAACCTACGCCTGTTCGCCGATCGCAGGTAAGACGCCGCCCGGCCGTCCGAAGTGCGGCACGATGTTCACTCGCTGCGCATCAGGTGCTGACGCGGTGAACTTCCCAGCGCTGCGATCGAAGTAGAGACAACCGATCTCCTTGGGGTTGCCTCGAGCGATGTAGTCGGACGCCTCATCGAGAATGGTGAGCCAGCGCTGCTTGAGCTCGACGAGGTCGACCTTCTTGGCGAGGTGCAATCGCTCGAAATCCTCCGGGCGATACTTCCCCCTGCGCTTGAGCATCTCGAGCAGGGAAGTTGGTGTGAATCCGGGATCTTTTCCGACGGCCGCCCAGCACAGTGCCCCGAGTGGCAGGATGTTCGCGTCGGCGTGCAGTACGTCCAGATAGTCGCGTGCTTCGTCGCGCCCGGCTAGTGCGAGGACCTTGTTGATCGCCAGGTCCACCGGATGCAGTTGGTACCCGGAATGCTCGTGCTGCTGCGCCGGCATGAAGCGCCAGGCGGAGTCGTGCGCCCATTCGACCTTGGTCGATTTCCCTCCCCGGGAGACCGTTGCCCGGACGTATCCGGGTCGATTGAGATCGATCTCAACGATGTAGTTGTTCTGCGACAACAGCTCCTGATCGGCCGCGAAGGCGCTCGCGACTCTCTCCTCGCTGTCGTGAAAGTAGTCGAGGTCGTTGCTGTAGCGCTGCGAATTCGGCTCGAAGTGCAGCGCCGCCCCACCGGCCAGGTGGCTGTCGGGCGAACGGTTGACCGCCAGCAGACGAGCCAGCGCGCTCTGGAACTCGGCTAGGGGCACAGCTTGTTCGCCGTTTCCCAAGCCGCGCGACCACCGTGCTTGCGAAGCTGGTCGGCAACCCAGCCGATGTCGGCGGCGGTTACCTCATAGTCGGGATCGAACGACCAGAAGCACTGAGCCTGGAAGCGACGGAAGGCGCGCCGCGCCTCGCGCACCTGCACCATCCTGCGCGCCTCCTCGGGGCTCAGCCGCCGCCGGCTCCGCCGCCCCCCCTTGCGGCCGATCTCCGCCAGGTATCGTCGGACGTCTCTATTCATGATGTTGATCATAAGCGGCTTGCGACAGATCGCAAACGGAACCGCCCGGGTCGGTGGAATCACAACGGGTGGTCGCAACCGAGCTCACAAGGGGTCCAGTTGGGGTCGGACCATCATAACCCGCAAAATTCATTCAGTTCGTCCTGCCGTAGAGGTCGAGTTTGGTGTCTTAGATCGCGTTTTCACCCCCGAGAAGCGATTGTAAGACGCGCTGGGCCCTCGCAGGACGAAGCCTCCGCCGTTGCAGCGACGCACCGTACGGTCAAGCGCCCGTATCCCGAGTTGGCTCGCCACACCTTGCACGAACGCGCGGCTGCCGACGGCTACGCTCTTCGTCCAACCCTCTTCGCGGCCCTCGGCTCGCGCAAGTGCATCGTTCACTGCAGCTTCGTAGAGCACCGAGAGCTCTTCGAGCCGACTCATCTCCAGCACGTCGCAGACCGCGTCGCAGTCGACGATCTCGTAGCGTTCCTTCGGACGCGCGATCTCGTGATAGCCGGCGTGCGGCCAGTCGCCCGGGTAGTCGACGACCTCAACTCGCCCAAGTCGCCTCCTACGTCCCCATTCCGCCTCAACCGATGGCTTGGAAGACCGAAGCAATACTTGGCGTTGCCACCGTGAATGGATAGCGGGCCCCTACGTAGACTTACCAACTAGCCACCCCCGAACAACAGCAGCTACACTCCGCGGAACGCACTTTCGGGCCCAGGAGGAATCTGATGAAGACGCCAACCTACGCGCGCGCCAATCCGATTTGCGAGGGCTTCGTCATCGAGCTGGCCAAGCCAGACGTCAAGAAGGCCCGGGCCGCGGTTCGCGCCGCGCTAGGCGCCGGCTGAGAAGTCTCGCCCCTGGCTCCGAAATGCTCGGAGTATGAGGTCCTTCGAAGCGACGGTTCGGAGGTCGCCATCGATCAGAGCTGGGAGTTGGCGCGCGAGCTCGAGAAACAGAAGGGTGTGCGCTCGGCCGAGCCGGCGATGATTCTGCCTGGCGCCGACCCCTCGCCGGTGCAAGTCGTCTCGAAGAAGTCGGCAACCGCCAAGTCCTCGGGTGACGGCAAGCACGCTCCCTGCTCCCAACCGATCGACTGGTCACTCGCACTGACCAAGGTACCCGAGGCCTGGCGGCTCGAGCCGCCCGGCAACGGCAAGAAGCTCGGCGAGGGGATCGTCATCGGCCACCCCGACACCGGCTACACGCGTCACCCCGAGATCTTTGCAACCGGTCAGGTTCTCGCCGCGCAGGGTTACGACTTCGAAGACGACGACGCGAATTCGACCGACCCACTCAAGAAGGGACAAAAGGGCCACGGCACCTCGACGGCCAGCGTCATCATGAGCCCGCAGGGGCCTCAGAAAGCCGGAAAGAACCTGTGGATCGAAGGCGTCGCACCGGCTGCAGAGCTGATCCCGCTAAGGGTATCGACCTCGGTCGTCCACCTCTCCTTCCGCAAGGTCGCCAAGGCGATCCGGCACGCTGCCGACGAAGGCTGTCACGTGATCTCGATGAGCCTAGGCGGCCCCATCGGCTACAAGTACCTGCGCCGCGCCATCGACGAAGCCATCGGCAAGGGTGTCGTCGTGCTGGCTGCTGCCGGAAACGTCTGGCCCTTCGTCGTCTACCCGGCGCGCTTCCCGCAAGTCGTCGCCGTCGCCGCCTGCGACTGCCGCCGGAAGAAGTGGTCGAAGTCCGCCTCCGGCGAGGATGTCGACATCACCGCCCCCGGTCATTCCGTCTGGGTGGCGCGGGCGAGCAAGAAGAAACCCGATCCCGCCACCGTCGGACGCGGCTCGGGCACGTCGTACGCCGTGGCGACGACCGCGGGAGCCTGCGCCCTCTGGATCGCCTTCCACGGCCACAGGAACCTCGTCAACAAATACGGCGCCAGCCGTATCGCCGCGGTCTTCCAGAATCTGTTGAAGACCAAGGGCGTCACGACACCGTCCGGGTGGGACACCGAGAACATGGGGACCGGCATCCTCGACGCCGAAAAGCTACTCGGCGCCAAGCTGCCGGCGAACGCTCCGAAGCGGCTAAAACCCAAGAGCACCCGTCCTCTGGCGGAGATCGCGGCCTACGTTCCCGGCGCCGACCGCAAAGCACTGCCCAGCGTCCTTCGCGAGGTGTTCGGCGTTTCCGGTGCCGCACTCCGACGAGCCAGCGACGAGATCGTCTTCCACCTCGTCACGAATCCGGCGCTGCGCGAAACGGTGGAGAAGGCGGCGAGGCCACACCCGAAAGCGGCCGCTGCGAAGAAGACCGGCACCTCCCTGCGCAAGAGAGTCCAGCGAGAGAACCCGCGGCTGCGCCGCAACCTATCTCCGTCCCTGCGCAAGAACCTTCAAGGAAAGTGACCGGAGAAATGGATACCAAAGCGATCGTAACCAATCGCAAGGCGCTGTCCGCCAAGTACGGCAGCAACGGCCTCCAACAGATCGACCGGGCGCTCGCCGCGCTCATCAAGGCCGATGCCCAACGAGGGCTCGAGACCACGGCCTACGATCTTTCCAACAAGACCGAAATGAAATCATTCGACGGCAAGGCAGTCACGAACCCCGACGCCCCCAAGGCCAACAAGGAGGCGATCGACGCGATTTGTGCCGCCGAGGCACCAGCCTACGTGTTGATCTTGGGCGGCCCCGAGATCGTTCCACACCAGAATCTCCGAAACCCTGTAACCGAAGACGATCCCGACGACGACGTGCCGAGCGACCTTCCCTACGCCTGCGATGCACCCTACAGCAGAGACGTACTCAAGTTCATCGGCCCGACTCGAGTCGTCGGCCGCCTTCCGGACCTTGCGGGCGCATCGGCCCCGGCCTACCTGACCAGCCTCCTCAAGGTAGCCAAGGGGTACAAGCGAACCACGGCCCGCCGCTATAAGAGCTACATGGGTGTGTCGGCGAAGGCCTGGAGGGACTCCAGTCGCCGCAGCGCCCGCAAGCTCTTCGGCACCAGCAAACACATGGAGCTGAGCCCGCCCAACGACGAGAAGTGGCCGGCCAGGTCTCTCAAGCGCCGCAGCCACTTCATCAATTGCCACGGCGACATGTTCGATCCGAACTTCTACGGAGACGACGAGAAGACCGGCGACCAGCCGGTCGCCCTGACCTCGCGCAACTACGAGGGCAAGTTGACCACGGGAACGGTGGCCGCTGCAGAATGCTGCTACGGCGCCATGCTCTACGATCCGCACCCTGATCTCGACATGGCGATCTGCAATCGCTTGCTAGGCGAAGGCGCCTACGGATTCGTCGGCAGCACCAACATCGCCTACGGACCGGCCGAGGGTAACGGTGCGGCGGACTACCTGTGCCAGTTCTTTTTCGATGCCGTTCTCGACGGTGCGTCGACCGGCCGAGCGCTACTCGAGGCGAGACACCGCTTCGTCCGCACTGCTTCACCGATGCACCCAGTCGACCACAAGACTCTCGGCCAGTTCATCCTTCTTGGCGACCCCTCGGTTCACCCGGTCCGTCCCCCAAAGACCTCGAAGAGCAAGAGTGCGCTGAAGAAGTCGCGCCCGGCCGAGCGCGGACACCGCCGCAAGCTGCTGCGCGACGCTGGCAAGAACATCAACCGCAGCACCGCCAAACCAGCGACGCAATCGAAGGGTATGAGCAAAGCGATGCGAACGGCGATGATGCAGGCGACCGATGCGAAGGAAAGCGACCTGGTTTCGATCAAGACGATGACGATGAAGATGCAACAGGTCACCGGCATTGCCGCCAAGAACCGCCCCAAGCGGGGCCGCAAGGCAACCAGTTACATGATCGTCGCCAAGAAGAAGCCTTCGCAAAGCAAGAAGACTACTTCCCCGGCTGCCAAGAGCGGCCGAAAAGGCAAGCGCCAGAAAGCCGTCCGTGACTTTCTCGAGCGCGGCATCGTCATCGTCGCCAAAGAAGTGGACGGCTCTCTCGAACGAATCCAGGAGTTGCTTCCGCACTGAGGACACTGCAGGGTAGACGCGTGGCTCAGAAACAAGGCGAATCGTCGCAGTTCACCGGCGTCGTCCAGGACAAAACCTTCGCGCCAGGGAGCAAGAGCGAGCGCGTCTCTGCGCACCTCGTCCTCGACAATGGCGAGGCCCTGCGCCTGAGGAGGCGTGGCGCCGTCTCCTACGGCGACACCGAGCTCGAAGGACTACTCGGCAAATCCATCACCGCCACCGGCACCGTACGCAACGGCGTGCTCTTCCTGGAAGACTGGCGCGAAAACTGAGCGGTGCGACGGCCACTCGCATAGATCGCGTTTTCACCCCCGAAAAGCGATCGCAAGGCGCGCTGGGCGCTCGCACAACGAAGCTCCCGCCGTTGCCTGGCCCAGGCTCAGCGATCGCGGGCAAAGTGCAAGAGAAAGCGGCGATCGTGACGACCCGCGGCGAAGCCGCTTGGGACCGGCTCGGCGCTGAGCGCCAGAGCCGTTGGGACACGGCGCGCTAGCGCCGTTTGGGACGCCTGGCCGCGCACAGCGCGGCCGGGCTTGGGACCGCGCTCGCGAAGCGAGCGAAATGACGCAGCGTGTTGACATTATGACGCACCGTGTTATTGAAGATTTCAGGAGGTTGCAGATGAAAAGAGCCGCTAAGAAGCAAAACGTTATTGACGAGATCAGCAGCGCCTTCGAGGATGCTGTCGACCGCGCCGAAGAGCTCTTGAGCCGAGGTTGGGAAGCCGCGATGGACGCGATGCCCCGCGAGGCCGAGAAGACGATCGACGACTGGACGAAGCAGACCCGCAAGCTTTCGCGCGATCTCGACAAACAGCGCAAGCAGGTGGTGAAGCGAGTCGAAAAGACGATCGCCGACCTCGACAAGCGCCGCGCTCGCCTGGAAAAGCAGGCTGAGAAGCGAATCGACGGTATCGTCGGTAGCGTCGAGCGCAGCGTCGGTGACGCGGTTCGTCCGGTCGCCAAACGACTCGACCTCGCCTCGAGCTCGGAAGTCACGAGCCTCAAGCGCCGCATGACGCAGCTCGAAAAGCAGGTCGGCGCCAAGAAGACGACCCGCCGCACGACTCGCAAGACTGCGCGCAAGACCACCCGCAAGGCTGCGTAAGCATCAACTGAAGCCGGCCTCGGCGAGGGCCGCGCTTCTACCCGCTCCCGCTCCGCCGCACCCCTTCCCCCATGAAGCACGCGGTGGGGCGGGAGCCCCCCTTTACGCTTCGCGTAGGCTGGGGCTGAAGGCTGGGGCTCAGGCTGGGGGTGGTGGTCGCTGTTGCGACGGCCGATTCAGGCTCGCTTCCTCCTACGCACGGAGAGCTTCGGAGGACGGAGACGCTCGCAGGCATAGTCGAGGCAGAGGCACGGGCAGAGGGTGGTGGTCGCGTTGCGACTGCCGATTTGAGCTAGCGACGTTGGGTTGTCTTTGGCGATCGCTGGGATCGGGGCTTGTGCTTTCCCCAGCCGCCGCCGCCGGGGGTGTCGATGCGGATCTTGGTGCCGCTCGGTGCCGTGACGGAGACCTTGGCGGGCAGGGGTTTGCTGGTGCCGCCGGGCAGGCGTAGTCGGTTGCGGCCGGGCTTGGCGGGGGCTCCGCCGGCGAGGCCGTACGGTGCGTAGCGGCGGCGCTCGCCGAGCAGGGTAACCGACGCCGGCGCCAGGAGCTCGATCTCGCGCTCGATGCCGTCGCCGCCCGCGTGCTCGCCGCGGCCTCCCGAGTTGCGTCGGATCGCGTAGCGGGTCACCCGCACCGGCAGGTCGGCCTCGAGCGCTTCGACCGGCGTGTTCATGGTGTTGGTCATGTGCGTCTGCACCGCCGACTCACCGGCCGCCGCTGCACTCGCGCCGGCGCCGCCGGCAATCGTCTCGTAGTAGGAGAAGTGGCGCCCGCGCGCGGCGTCGTAGCCGCCGAAAGCGAAGTTGCTCATGCTGCCGCAGCTCGCCGCCGGCACCCGCTCGGGCACCGCGCCGGCGAGCGCCCGCAGCAGGACGTCGACGATGCGCTGCGAGGTTTCGACGTTGCCGCCGGCCACCGCCGCCGGGAACTCGGCGTTGACGATGCTGCCCTCCGGCGCGCGCACCTCGATCGGGCGCATCATGCCGGCGTTGGCGGGGATGTCGGCCTGGGCCAGGCAGCGAAACACGTAGTAGACGGCGGCCAGGGTCACCGCCAGGTTGGCGTTGACGCCGCCCTCGACCTGATCGTCGGAACCGCTGAAGTCGACCCGCGCCCGGCCGCCGTCGAGCTCGACCGCGACGCGGATGCGAATCGACTCGCGCCCGAGTCCGTCGCCGTCGAGCCAATCTTCGGCCGCGTACGAACCGTCGGGAAGTGCCGCGAGGGCGCCGCGCATCAGGCGCTCCGAGTAATCCTGGAGCGCCGCCATCGCCGCCGCGACCGCGGCTTCGCCGTCGGCGTCGACGAGCTCGAGCAAGCGCGCCGCGCCGACCCGCAGCGCCGCCAGCTGCGCCATCAGATCGCCGCGACGCTCGTCGGCGATGCGCGTGTTGGCGAGAAAGACGGCCAGCAGATCGTCGTCCGTTTCGCCGCGGCGAACGATCTTCACCGGCGGCAGCCGCAGCCCCTCCTGGTAGATCTCGCGCGCCAACGCCATCGAGCCCGGGCTCGAGCCGCCGATGTCGGCGTGGTGCGCCCGGTTGGCGACGTGGCCGAGCAGCCGCTCGCCGCGAAAGACCGGCGCGACCACGGTGACGTCCGGCAGGTGGGTGCCGCCGGCAAACGGGTCGTTGAGAATCACGACGTCGCCGGCCTCGAGGCGATGATGACGCAACACCGCGAGCACCGACTGCGGCGCCGAGCCGAGGTGAACCGGAATGTGCGCGGCTTGCGCCGCCATGGTGCCGCGCGCATCGAAGATCGCGCACGAATAGTCGCGGCGCTCCTTGATATTGGGCGAGAACGCGCTGCGGCACAGAGTGAGGCCCATCTCCTCGGCAATCGCGCTGAGACGATGGTGAAACACCTCGAGCGCGATCGGGTCGATCGTCGGCGCGCGCCTGCCGGTTCTACCGCCCATTGCGCTTCCCTTGGCGACCGCGGCTGAGGATCAAGTCGCCCCCCGGCGCAACCGATGCCCGCCACCCTGGAGCGACCACGGTGGTGGCGCTGACCTCGGTAATGATGAGCGGACCGGCGAGACTGCGCCCCGCCGGCATTTCCATCCGCTCGACGTGGCGCGCGCGGCGCCAGCCGTCGGCCCACCACAGCTGCCGCGGCGGACGCTGCCGCGGCCGACGGCGCGGCTGCTTCTTCTCGCGCTGCTTTGGCGCCGCAACGGCGCCGGCGACGCGCAGGTTGACCGCTTCGATCGCCCGCTCCGGGTCGGCGTAGCCGTACAGGCGCCGATGCGCCTCATCGAAGCGACGGCGCAGCCCACCGCCGAGCGCGACCTCGATTTCGTAAGACTGCCCGCGATAGCGCAGGTCGACGCTGACCTCGATCTCGCAGCGCGCTCCAGGGCACTCGGCGGCTAGCTCGGCGATCACCCGCTCGCGCAACGGCGCCGCGGCCGCCGCCAGCTCGGCATCGCTGGGGTCGACCAAGCGCACCGTCTGCACGTGGGCGCGCTCGACCGGCGCCCGCATCGCGCCCCACGCCGAAAGCACGCCGGGATGTGTCGGCACCAGCACCTTGCGCATGCCGAGGGCATCGGCAAGCTCGCAGGCGTGCATCCCGGCGGCGCCGCCGAAGCACACCAACACGTAGTCGCGCGGGTCGAGACCGCGCTCCACCGACATCGTCCGCATCGCCCGCTCCATGCCGGCGTTGACGACTCGCACCACCCCTTCGGCCGCCGCCTCGACACTGACTCGCAGCCGCCGCGCCAGACCCGACAAGGCGCGCACCGCGCGCTGTCGATCGATGCGCATGTCGCCGCCGAGAAACGCATCCTCGACCAGCCGCCCCAGCACCAGGTCGGCGTCGGTGACGGTCGGCAGCTCGCCGCGCCCGTAACAGGCCGGCCCCGGGTCGGCGCCGGCGCTCTCCGGACCGACCTTGAGCGCGCCGCCGGCGTCGATCGTCGCCAGCGAGCCGCCGCCGGCGCCGACGGTGTGGATGTCGATCGCCGGCACCTTCACCGGCAGGTCGCCGATGGTCCACTCGGTGTGCCGCCGCACCGCGCCGTCGACCAGGCTGACGTCGGTCGAGGTTCCACCCATGTCGAGAGTGATGAGCTTCGACTCGCCGATGCGGCGCGCCGCGGCGAGGGCGCCGACCACGCCTCCGGCGGGACCGGACAGCAACGTCCGAACCGCCTCGTGGCTCGCCGTCTCGCGCGAGGTCGCGCCGCCGCTCGACTGCAGCACGCGCAGCCGCCGATTGCCGACCCCCTCCCCGAGACGCACCAGGTGGCGCTCCATCACCGGCGCGACGTAGGCGTTGATCACCGTCGTCGACAGGCGCTCGTACTCGCGGTACTCGGCGACCAGCTCGCTCGACACCGAGCAGTGCACGCCGCGCGCGCGCAGCGCGTCGGCAAGCCGGCGCTCGTGATCCGGGTTGGCGTAGGAGTGGAGTAAGCAGAGCGCCACCGAGCCGACGCGCGAAGCGGTGACGCGCCGCACCGCTCGGTCGATCTCCGCCGCGGTCAGTGAAGACAGCGCCGCGCCGTCGAAAGTCATGCGCTCGTCGACGCCGATGCGACGGGCGCGGCCGACCAGAGGCTGCGGCTTGCGCGGCTGCAGGGCGTAGATATCGGGCCTGGTCTGGCGACCGATCTCGAGCAGATCCTCGAAGCCCGCGGTGGTCAAGACCACGACCTCCGCTCCCTTGCGCTCGAGCACCGCGTTGGTGGCGACGGTCGAGCCGTAGGTGATGTCGGCGTCGGCGTCGCCGAGCAGCTCTTCGAGCCCGGCGAGAACCGCGCGCGCGGGGTCGTCAGGGGTGGACGGCCGCTTGTGGATCCTGCAATCGCCGTCCGGCCACACACCGACGAAGTCGGTAAAAGTGCCGCCGGTATCGACTCCGACGAGAACCGCCGACGAACGTGCCACCGTCCGACTCACGCGTCCGGAGCAGGTCCGCCAGCTTGCCGAGGCCGGCTCACGCGGCCTTGGCTTTGCCGCCGTCCTTCTTCTTGCTGCTGGTCTTCTTGCTGTCGGAGCCCTTGTCGTCCGAGCTCTTCGACTCGGATTTGGCAGGCTCGCTCGACGTGGCGCCGGAATCGCCCTTCTTGCCGCCGTAGTCGGTGACGTACCACCCCGACCCCTTGAGCTGGAACGAGGTGTTCGAGATGAGTTTTTTTACCTTACGACGCTTGCACTTAGGGCAACGCGTGAGGGGATCGTCGGTGATCCTCTGGGTCACCTCGACAACACCGCAACCGGAACATTCGTACTCGTAGATCGGCATGGCTCCTCCGGACCGGGAGAGGCTAACCACGGTCCCCCGGGGTGTCAACATAGACCCCGAAAGTCGCCAACAAACCGCTTCAGCTCTCCACCAAGCTCTGCAATCGCTCGCGCAACTGGCCCGCATCCGCCGCAACGGCAACGGTTTTTTCTCTCGAGCTGGCGCCGGAGACGACCTCGACCAGGCGCCGCGGCAGCGCCAGAGCCTCGGCCAGCAGCTCGACCACGGCGCGGTTCGCCGCGCCGTCGACCGGCGGAGCCGTCACCTGGAGCTTCAGTCGCCCGCCGTGCACGCCGGCGATGCGGTTGCGCGACGCCCGCGGCTGTACCCGCACCCGCAAGCGGGCGCCGTCCGCCGTTTCCTCCAGGTAGGGCGCACTCAGCGCAGCACCAGCGCCATGTCCTGGAGGCTCTGCACCAGGAAGACCTGGAGAAAATAGATCCCGGCGATGACGATGATCGGCGACAAGTCGATGCCGCCGGCGATCGCCGGCACGGTGCGCCGCACCCGGTAGAGCAGCGGCTCGGTCGCGCTGTAGAGGAAGCGCACGATCGGGTTGTAGGGGTCGGGGCTGACCCACGAGAGAATCGCGCGGGCAATGATCAGCCACATGTAGAGGGTCAGCACCAGGCTGACCACCATCGCCAAGGCGCTCAGAAAATTCGCGAGAATGAACATCGTCGTCGAACAGACGCTAACCACGCGGACCGAGCCGCGCAAGGGACCGGCCGGGGTTGGTGGCGGGGCAGGTTGGACCTCAGAAACTAAATTGAGCCTCGCTATGCTCGGTCATCCGAGGGGCCCTCACCCGGCCTTCGGCCGACCTCTCCCACAGGGAGAGGCATCTGATTTGCCCTACTTGCCTCCGCCCAGCTCGCGTGAGCGCTCGGTGGCGCGGCGTACCGCCCGGGCCACCGTGGTGACGAAGCCGCGGCGCGCCAACTCCTCGAGACCGGCCTGGGTGGTTCCGCCGGGCGAGGTCACCGCCTGGCGCAAGCGCGCCGGGGTCTCGCCCGACTCCTGGAGCATCGCCGCGGCGCCAGCGATCGTCTGCAGGGCGAGATCACGTGCCATGTCGCGGCTCAGGCCGACGTCGACGCCGCCTTCGATCAGTGCCTCGGCGAAACGATACACGTAAGCCGGACCACTGCCGCTGAGACCGGTCACGGCGTCGATCAAACGCTCGTCGCGAACCGCCCGCGCCGCGCCGACGGCGCCGAGCAAGCGCAGCGCGACTTTCTCGTCAGCGGGTTTGGCGGCCGCGCCGCGCACCACGACCGACATCGCTTTGCCCAACAGGGCCGGCGTATTCGGCATCACTCGCACCACCCGGGCACCGGGGCCGAGCCGGTCTTCGATCTGCGAGGTCGACACACCGGCCACAATCGAGATGAACAGCTTGTTTGGCGACACCGCCGGGCGCAGGGTTTCGAGAACGACATCCATGATCTGCGGCTTGACCGCGAGCACGATGACCTGCGAGTCGCGCACCAGAGCCTGGTTGTCGTCGGTGGTCGCGATTCCCAGCTGTCGCTTCAGCGACGAGCGTTTCTTCGCGTCGACATCGGAAGCGACGATCGCCGACGGCTGGTGGATCCCGGCGGCGATCATGCCGCGCGCCAGCGCCGTCGCCATGTTGCCGCCGCCTACGAAACCCACGGCAAAGCCACTGGTCGCCGATTTGCGCTTGCGCTGGATCGCCTTGCCGCTTCGTGCCCCCATCCCATTCACTCCTCGGACTGGCCTGCGAACGCCGGCCGCTTGCGCGGGCACGTTCGCGAACCGCTAGATCGTCCTACTTTCTCGCTCCAAAGATCGCTCGACCGACTCGTACCATCGTCGCGCCTTCCTCGACGGCGATCTCGAAGTCGTCGGTCATTCCCATCGACAGCTCGCGAACCTGACACTGTTTGGCGAGCTCGCGCAAACGCGAGAAATGGCGCCGCGTATCGCTCTCGCCGGCACGCGGTGGAATCGACATCACACCCTCCACCCGAAGCGCCGGCAGCGCTCGCGCCGACTCGACCAGCGCCGGAGTCTCCTGCGGAGCGACACCGCTCTTGCTCGCCTCGCCGCCGAGGTTCACCTCGACCATGACGCCGAGCGTCTTGCCTTCCTTCTCGGCGTGACGCGCCAGGGTCTCGGCCAACGCCAGGCGATCGACGGTCTGCACCACGTCGAACCCCGCCACAGCGCGCGCCGCCTTGTTGCGCTGGAGATGGCCAATCAGGTGCCAGGTGACCCGCCCGGCGACCTCGGCGCCGAGCGCCTCGATCACCGCCAGTCCTTCCTGAACATAATTCTCACCGACGTCGGTCAGTCCGGCTTCGATCGCCTGCCGCACCTCGTCGGCGCTCTTGGTCTTGGCCGCCCCGATCAGCCGGATCGAGGCGGGGTCGCGACCGGCGCGCTCGGCGGCGGCGGCGATCCGCTCACGCACCGACGCCAGCTTGTCGGCAACCGACACCGTCACCCCAGCCGCGGCGGGTAGAGGTCCGCCTTTTCCAACATCGCCCGCACCGCCTCGACCGGCAGCCCGACGACGTTCTCGTAGGATCCCTGCAAGCGCGCGACGAAGTCCGCCGCACCGCCCTGGATGCCGTACGCCCCGGCCTTGTCGAGCGGCTCGCC